>NZ_JBKBQG010000014.1:0-90242 GCF_046292825.1 Salinarimonas sp.
TGGTGCCGGATCTGGCGTGACGGTGCCTCCTCGACGACCCCCATCCGTCTCCGGGCTGGCGCCCGGAGCCACCTTCCCCCAAGGGGGAAGGACAAGCTGCCGCTACCCCTCCGCGAACTCTCCATCGTCGTTGAAGAGCGCGCGGGTCTCCCCTCCCCCTTGGGGGAGGGGCCGGGGGTGGGGGTCGTGCAGGAGGAACCGTGACGGTGCCTCCTCGACGACCCCCATCCGTCTCCGGGCTCGCGCCCGGAGCCCCCTCACCTCACACCAGCATCCCCATCGGCGCCTCGATCAGCCCCTTGAACGCCGCGAGCAATTCCGCCCCGAGAGCCCCGTCGACCACCCGGTGGTCGCACGAGAGCGTCACCGTCATCGCCTGCACAACGGCGGGCGCGTCGCCCTTCACCACGACGCGCTTCTCGCCGGCACCCACCGCGAGGATCGTCGCATGGGGCGGGTTGATGACGGCGGAGAAGGTCTTGATGCCGAACATGCCGAGATTGGAGACGGCCGTCGTGCCACCCGTATATTCCTCGGGCTTGAGGCGGCGGTTGCGGGCGCGGGCGGCGAGATCCTTCATCTCGGCGGAGATGGCGGAGAGGGTCTTCGTCTCGGCCTGGCGGATGACGGGCGTGAACAGGCCGCCCTCGATCGCGACCGCGACGCCGACATCCGAATGCTTCAATTCGAGGATGCGGTCCTCGGCCCAGACGGCGTTCGCCTTCGGCACGCGCTGCAGCGCGAGCGCGAGCGCCTTGATGACGAAATCGTTCACCGAGAGCTTGTAGGCGGGCTTGCCGTCCTTGTCCTTCGGCGCGGCGGCGTTGAGCTGCTCGCGCATCGCGAGGAGCGCGTCGAGCTCGACGTCGAGCGTCAGGTAGAAATGCGGGATCGTCTGCTTCGACTCGAGCAGGCGCTTGGCGATCGTCTTGCGCATGCCGTCGAGCGGCACTTCGCGATAGCTGCCCTCGGGGAACATCGCCTTGACCTGCGCGGCCGACATGCCCTGCGCCATCGCGGCGCCCTGCGCCGGAGCGGGAGCGGCCTTCGGCGCGGGCGCGGCGGCGGAGGCCTGAGCGGCGGCAGGAGCCGCCTTCGGCGCACCGCCCGCGAGCGCGGCCCTGACGTCGCGCTCGACGATGCGCCCGTGCGGGCCCGAGCCCTTCACGCCGGCGAGGTCGAGCCCGTTCTCCTTGGCGATCCGGCGCGCGAGGGGCGAGGCGAAGACGCGGTCGCCCGAAGCGGCCGGCGCGGGCGCGGCAGCCGGAGCGGGCGCGCCGCCCGGGGCCGCATCGACGCGGGCGTGCCCCATATGGCCCGTCTCGCCGCCGCCTGCGCTCGCGACGTTGGCGCTCGCGGCGGGCGCCGCCTCGGCCGGCTTCGGGGACGGCGCGGGCGCGCCCCCGGCGGCGGGCGCGGACACGGAGGCGGGGTCCTCCCCCTCCTCCGCGATCACGGCGATGATGTCGTTGACGGGGACGTCCGCCGTGCCCTCGGCGACGACGATCTTGGCGAGGACGCCCTCGTCCACCGCCTCGACCTCCATGGTCGCCTTGTCCGTCTCGATCTCGGCGAGGATGTCGCCGGACTTGACGCTGTCGCCTTCCTTCTTGAGCCACTTGGCGAGGTTGCCCTTCTCCATGGTCGGCGACAGAGCGGGCATCAGGACGTTGATCGGCATCGGCGGCGTATCCCCGATATGTCGTTGATCTTCAGTTGAGCGGCCCGGTGGAGCCCGGGTCCGTCGGTCTCTCGATCTCGGCTTGCAGCCCCGCGAGGATCTCGCGATAGGCGTCCTCTTCCGCGAGCGCGCCCTCCATCGCGTAGATGCGCGCGGCGTGGCGGGCGATGTCGACGAGGAGCACGCCCCAGGTGAAGGGGTCGTCGAAGGAGCGCCTGAGCGCGACCGACACGGCCCCGTCCACGACGAAGGCGCGCAACACCTCGTGCCCGCCGCGCGCGATCGCGTCCGGCGGCGTCTCGATCGTGTGGAGGAGCGGGCGCTCGTCGTCGCTCATCGCGCCCTCCCCTCAGCGATAGGTGACGGCCTTGACCGCCTGCACCACCTCGGCCACCGACGGCAGCGCGAGCTTCTCGAGATTGGCGGCGTAGGGCATCGGCACGTCCTTGCCGGTGACGCGGGCGACCGGGGCGTCGAGATAGTCGAACGCCGCCTCCATGATCCGCATCGCGATCTCGGCGGTGACGCCCGATTGCGGGAAGCCCTCCTCGACGGCGACGCAGCGCCCGGTCTTCATCACCGAGGCGACGACCGTGTCCGTGTCCATCGGACGGATGGTGCGCAGGTCGATCACCTCGCAGGAGATGCCCTCCGCCTCGAGCTCGTGGGCGGCCTTCAGCGCGTAGGTCATGCCGATGCCGAAGGAGACGATCGTGCAATCCGTGCCCTGGCGGTGGACCTTCGCCTTGCCGATCGGGACGAGGTAATCGTCCATCTTCGGCACCGGGAAGGACTGGCCGTAGAGGATCTCGTTCTCGAGGAAGACGACCGGGTTCGGATCGCGGATGGCGCTCTTGAGGAGCCCCTTCGCGTCTGCCGCGGTGTAGGGCATCACCACCTTCAGCCCCGGCACGTTCGAGTACCAGGCGGCGTAATCGTGGCTGTGCTGGGCGGCGACGCGGGCGGCGGCTCCGTTGGGACCGCGGAACACGATCGGGCAGCCGAGCTGGCCGCCGGACATGTAGAGCGTCTTCGCCGCCGAGTTGATGATCTGGTCGATCGCCTGCATGGCGAAGTTGAAGGTCATGAACTCGACGATCGGCCGCAGGCCCGCGAAGGCGGCGCCGACGCCGAGACCGGCGAAGCCGTGCTCGGTGATCGGCGTGTCGACGACGCGCCGCGCGCCGAATTCCTGCAGGAGACCCTGCGTGACCTTGTAGGCGCCCTGATACTCGGCGACCTCCTCGCCCATGACGAAGACGCTCTCGTCGCGGCGCATCTCCTCGGCCATGGCGTCGCGCAGAGCCTCGCGCACCGTCATGTTGACCATCTCGGTGCCGGCGGGGATCTCGGCCGTCGCGTCGTAGACGTCGACCGGGCGCATGATCGCGGGCGCGGCCGGCGTCGCCACGGGGGCGGTCGGCGCGGTGGGGCCGGAGCCCGGCTGCGCGCTCGCGCCTTCCGCGACCATGTCGGCCGGGGCGCCCGATTGGGCGGGGGCCGCCTTCGGCTGCGCGGATCCGCCGGCGGCCGCCGCCGAGACGTCCTCGCCGTCGGCCGCGATGATCGCGATCGGCGTGTTGACGGCGACGTTGTCGGTGTCCTCGGGAACGAGGATCTTGGCGAGGACGCCCTCGTCCACCGCCTCGACCTCCATGGTCGCCTTGTCCGTCTCGATCTCGGCGAGGATGTCGCCGGACTTGACGCTGTCGCCTTCCTTCTTGAGCCACTTGGCGAGCTTGCCCTGCTCCATCGTCGGAGACAGGGCGGGCATCAGAACGTCGATGGGCATGGGCCGCTCTTCCCTGGTGGCGCCGGTCGCGCGCTCCGCTCGAGAGGCGAAGGCGCGCCGCGCTCGGTCGTCGCTGTCAGAGGAGGATGTCGGTGTAGAGCTCGGACACGTCCGGCTCGGGATCGTTGGTGGCGAAGTCGGCCGCCTCGTTGACGATCTGCCGGATCTTGCCGTCGATCGCCTTGAGCTCCTCCTCCGGCACCTGCCACTCGCCGAGGAGGCGGCGGCGGACCTGCTCGATCGGATCGTGCTCCTCGCGCATTCGGGTCACCTCGTCCTTGGTCCGGTACTTCGCCGGATCGGACATGGAATGGCCGCGATAGCGATAGGTGAGCATCTCGAGGATGTAGGGCCCCTCCCCCGAGCGGGCGTGCTCGATGGCGCGGGCGCCGGCGGCGCGGACCGCCCGGATGTCCATCCCGTCGACCTGCTCGCCCGGAATGCCGAAGGAGAGGCCGCGCTTCGAGAAGTCCGACTGCGCGGCCGAGCGCGTCACCGCCGTGCCCATGGCGTAGCGGTTGTTCTCGATCACGTAGACGACGGGCAGCTTCCACAGCGCCGCCATGTTGAAGCTCTCGTAGACCTGGCCCTGGTTGGCGGCGCCGTCGCCGAAATAGGTCATCGAGACGCGATCTTCGCCGCGATACTTGTTGGCGAAGGCGAGGCCGGTGCCGAGCGAGACCTGCGCGCCGACGATGCCGTGCCCTCCGTAGAAGTTCTTCTCCTTGGAGAACATGTGCATCGAGCCGCCCTTGCCGCGCGAATACCCGCCGCGGCGGCCCGTCAGCTCGGCGAGCACGCCCTTCGGATCCATGCCCGTGACGAGCATGTGGCCGTGGTCGCGATAGCCGGTGATGACCTGATCGCCGTCCTTGGCGGCCATCTGCATGCCGACGACGACGGCCTCCTGGCCGATATAGAGATGGCAGAAGCCGCCGATGAGGCCCATGCCGTACATCTGGCCGGACTTCTCCTCGAAACGGCGGATGAGCAGCATCTCGCGATAGGCGTAGAGCTCCTCTTCCTTGCTCAGCGTGGGCGTGTTCGCGACCGCCCCCTTCTGAGCCGACCGGGCACCCTTGGTGCTCGCGGCCTTCGTGGCCCTGGAACCGGACGAGCCTTGCGTCCGACGCGCAGCCGTGGCCATGCAACCCTCCACACGGTTTCCTCGTCGCCACTCTTAGCCCAACTAAAGTGGGAAAGCGAGAGCGCAACCGTGTCGCACGTGAGGAGTTACAGCTTTGAATTAACGGAAAGAATCGTGATCAACTGCTTTTCAGTTGATCGAAAGACGCGCTCAGCGGTCCGCCGGATCGAGAACGATGACGAGATCGTTGCGGTGCACACGTCCGAGCATCACCCGCGCCTGCTCTTCGAGGAGATCGCGGTCGATCTGGTCCGAGCGCACGAGCGCGACGCGACGCTCCCAATCCTCGCGCTCCTCGCGCAGCTTGTCGAGGCTCGCCTGGATGCGGGCCTTCTCGACCTGCAGCTCGCGCTTGGCCTCGAGGCCGCGCTGGCCCGATTGCGCGTGGTGGACGAAATAGCCGACGGCGAGCCCGGAGACGCTGTAGAGCGCGAGCGGAATCAGGACGGCGCGGAGACGTTTCTTGACGACCATGGGCAGAGCCTGCGGCGACTTGGTTAAGGACGGGTGAATCCGACGCCGCGATTGCACCGCTCGGTGCGGGCGCGCATCATCGCGCGATGAACGCTCCCCCTGCCCTCTCCCGCCCGGCGGGTCCGGACGAAGCTGCCGATATCACGGCGCTCGTGCGCGCGGCCTTCGCCCGTTACTCCCCCCGGATCGGCGCCGAGCCCGCGCCGATGGCGCTCGACTGGGCCGCCTGCATCGCCGCGGGCGAGGTGTTCGCGATCGACGGCCCGGACGGCGGCCTCGCCGCGATCGCGCGGCTCGTCCCCGAGCCGGACGCCCTCCTCGTCGACACGGTCGCGGTGCGCGAGGATCTCAGGGGGACGGGGCTCGGCCGGGCGCTGATCGCGCTCGCCGAGGCGCAGGCCCGCGCGCGCGCTCTGCCGCGCCTGCGCCTCTACACCAACGTCCTCATGCACGAGAACCGCGCGCTCTATGCCCGCCTCGGCTTTGCGACGACCGCGGAGGGCGGCGAGCCGCCCTATCGGCGGGTGTATATGGAGCGGGCGGTGGGAGCTTAGCGGGACGGGGGTAGGCTGTCATCCCGGACGCCGAAGGCGATCCGGGACCCATAAACTCGACGCGTCAGTCGCAGCCTGTAGGCTGCGTGTCTCTCCCGCCCCCCGGCAGCGCCTTCGAGCGAGCGCGGCATGCGCGCTCGGACGGACGTCGGAGCGTATCGGTCCCGGGTCCGCTTCGCGGCCCGGGATGACAGCGAGGGCACGACACTCTTCGACGGCTCAATACTCGATCTCGTACGCGATCCCCACCGACGAGCGGCCGTCGGCGCCGACCTGGCCCTGGAGGCGCAGGCGGCGGGAGAGGTCGATGTCGACCGTCACGCCGGTATCCTCCGGGCGCGCGCCGGCGCGCACGCCGAGCCGCACGTTGTCGGCGATGTATTGCGTGATCCCGAGCGCCGGGCCGCCCTCGCCGAAGGTGACGTCGAGCCCGTCGACGCCGAGCGCGCGGCGGAACTGCTCGAACACGCCCGCGTCCCCGCCCGCCAGAGAGGCGAGGCCGGAAGCGAGCTGCACCGCCTGCGCCGCCGTCAGCCCGCCCGCCTCGCGGCCGAAGAGGACGCGCGAGAGGATCTCGTCCTCGGGCAGCTCCGGGATCGAGGTCAGCTCGAAGGTCGGGCTGTCCGCAGGGCCGCGCACGGCGATGATGGCGGTGATGTCGGCGGCCTGGGTCTGCGCCACGAAGTCGACGAACGGCGTCAGGTCGCCCGCGAAGGCGAGGCGGCCGGAGGTGAAGTCGAGCCGCTGGCCGAGGATGTCGAGCCGCCCGCGGATGAGGTCGAAGGCGCCGATCGCGATCGGGTCCAGCGTCGTGCCGGTGAGCCGCAGCGAGCCGCCGAGCTCGGCATCGACGCCGCGCCCGCGCACGAAGATGCGGTTGAGCGCGACGATCGTCAGGTCGAGATTGGCCGCGAAGGGCGGGCCGGTCTCGGCGCGCGCGGCGATCTCGCGGGCGAGCGCGAGCCGCGCCGCCGCCTGGGGCGGCGGCGAGACGTGGCGCGTGCCGGGAAGGGGCTCGAGCGTCGTCGGCAGCGCGGTGGGGATGTTCACGTCGAGCGTCAGGATCGCGACGTTGCCCGCGATCGTCGGGGCGGTCGCGACCGGGCCGGTGATGGTGAGATCGGCGTCCGCGACCAGCGTCACGACCGGATCGTCGAGGATCTGCGCGCGCCGCGCGGCGATCGCGAGATTCGCGGGCAGGTTCCCCGTGAGCCCGACCGTGCCCGACGCGGTGATCGTGCCGTTGTTCGGCGTCGCGGCCGAGAAGGCGGCGACGGTGAGCGTCTGCCCGTCGAGCGCGAGATCCGCGCTGATGCCGACGAAGGCGAGCCCGCGCAGGTCGTCGAAGAAGGCGCCCTGGCGGATCGCCACGGTGCCCGAGATCTGCGGCGAGGCGGCCGGTCCCGTCACCGCGAGCGCGATCTGCGCCTGGCCCTCGACGCGCTGGCCCGGATCGAGGAGCGGTGCGAGCGGGGTCAGCGCGACGGGCCCGGTGACGGTGATGTCGAGCGGGCCATCGCCGAGGGGCGCCGAGCCTGCGACCCCGAGCGTCCCCACCGCGCCGACCGCGACGGTCGCGTCGATGCCGATGCGCCCGCCCGCGATGGTGCCCGACGCGCCGATCGTCGCCGCCGGCAGGCCGAGCGCGCGGGTCTGCGCCACGGAGACGCCCGTCGCGTCGGCGGTGTAGGTCCCCGTCGGCGCGAGCCGCGTTCCGCCGATGGTGGCGGTCGCGCTCGCGGTGCCCTCGAGGCCGAGATCGGGCGCGACCGCGTCGAGGAGCGAGAGCGGGAAGGCGCTCGCCTGCGCCTCGAGCGCGAGGGCGCCCGCCTCGTCGAAGGGCACGCGACCCGAGACCGCGAGCGTGCCGGGGCCGATCGCGATGTCGGCCGCGATCTGCGCGGCGGTCCCGTCGAAGGTGCCCTGCGCGCTCGCCTGGAGCGGCGGCAGGCCGGCCTCGCGGGTCGCCGGGAGCGAGAACCCGGTCACCTGCGTCTGGAAGGTGCCCTGCGGAGCCGCCGCCGTTCCCGTCAGCGCGACGGTTCCGTCGAGCGTGCCGGCGAGCCCGAGATCGGGGACGAAGACCTCGGCGATCGAGAGCGGGAAGGCGCTCACCTGCGCGTCGAGCGCGAGCGTCTCGCCGATCGTGCCGGTCACGGAGAGGCTGCCCCCGTTGGCGTCGAGGACGAGCCCGTCGATCGCCACCGTCCCGTCGGCGATCGTGATCGCGGCCGGCGCGCGCAGAGCCAGCGTGCGGCCGGCGCGGGTGGCGGAGAAGGCGTCGAGCGCGACGCGGATCGCCTCGTCGACGGGCTCGATGCGCCCACGTGCGGCGAGGTCGAAGCCCTCCGCCGTCGCGGTCGCGTCGAAGGCGCTCGCGGCGGGGGTGCCGTCGAAGGCGACGCGGATCGCCTGGAAGGTCTGGCCGGCGACGGCGAGCGCCACGGCCTGCACCTCGCCGTCGATCACCGGCGCGCGATAGAGGTCGGCGACCGTCAGCTCGGCCGCGAAATCGGACAGGGCGGCCTCGCCGAAGACGAGGGCGTTGCCCGAGGCGGAGATCGCCGCGTTCTGCCCGCCGTCGACGACCGAGAGCGCGATCTGCGCGCGCAGCGACCCGGCGAGGTCGGTGAGGAGGAGCGGCGCGACGTCAGAGAGGTCGACCGCCGCGAGCGCGATCTCGCCCGCGACGAGCCCGGAATCGCCGATCGCGAGGTCGCCCGAGAGATCGACCGTGCCGACCGTCAGCGCCAGCCCCTCGACGAGGAGCCCCGGCTCCGGCAGCGGCCGGCGCACGCGCGCGCGGCCCTCCGCGCTCTCCCCGGCAACGAGGCCCGAAAGCGCCACCCGCGCGTCGAGCGCGCCGGTGAGGTCGCTCGCCTCGATGCGCAGGTCGAGGCGCTCGACGGGGCTGCCCATCGCGGTCGCGTCGCGGATGCTCGCGGTCGCGGCGAGGTTCGGCTGCGCGAGCGTGCCCGTGAGGCGGCCCTGGACGAGGGCGAAGCCGGACGTGACGCGCGCATCGAGGCGCGCCAACTCGTCGACGCGCGCCTCGAAGGTGACGTCGGCATCCTCCTCCGTCGCCCGCCCGTCGGCGAGGATCGCGAGATTGGCGCCGTCGAGCCGCAAGCCCGTGAGCTGGAAGCCGTCCGGCAGGCGCTGGACGCTGCCCTGGAGCGTCGCGGTCTCGCCGAGGAGGCCGTCGAGCGCTTCGATGCCGCTGGTGAAACCCGCAAGCCGCGCATCGAGCGCGGCCGAGACGATCCCGACGGAGGGATCGCCCGAGAGGCGCGAATCGAGCTCGGCCGCGCCCGTCAGCGGCGTGCCGGCGAGGCCGGAGAAGGGGGCGAGGTCGGGGATCGCGGCGACGAGATCGCCCATCAGGGTCTGCGGACCCACCTCGCCCGCGAAGCGGGCGGAGGCGGTGTCGGTCTCGATCAGCGCCTCGGCGATCTCCGCGAGGCCGTCGAGCCCGACCTCGCCCGAGGCGCGCACGACGACGCGCGGGCCGATGGCGGCGCCGAGCGCCGCATCCTCGAGCACGATGCCGAGCGCGGTCGCGTCGAGATCGAAGGAGAAGCGCTCCGGCGGCTCCTCGGTGCCGATCGGCTCCGAGGCGATGGTCAGATCGAGGCTCTCGACCGCGAGACCCGGCACGTCGACGCCCGCGGCCTCGATCGAGCCCGAGATGCGCGGCGCGGTGAGGGTCCCGGCGACGGCGAGGTCGAGCGCGAGGTCCTCGATGCGTGCGGCACCCGCCCGCGTCGCGCCGTTCTCCGTCGGCAGGGCGCGACCGGCGACGGTGACGTCGATGACGCCCTGCGGGCCCACGGCGCCGGAGACCGTCAGCGCGGCGACGGGGGTCGCGAGCGCGACGCGCTCGAGCCCGATCCGCCCGTCGTCGCCGACGGTGACGAGGCCGCGCAGCTGCGTCACGCCCTCGAAGACCGGCTCGATCGCCGGCGGCAGCAGGCCCGCGAGCCGCGCGCCGACATCGACGTCGACGACGTAGGCGTCCGCCGTGCGGTTGACGGTGGCGAGGCCCTCCGCGCCGATCGTCGGGCCCGCCTCGAAGGCGAGTTCGGCGGCGAAGGCCGTGAGCGGGCCCTCGCCCTGCAGGGTCAGCGTGACCGGCGGCAGGCCCGGCAGGTCGAGGAGGCGGGCGACGAGGCCGCCGGCGGGCTCCTCGAAGGCGATGTCGAGGGAGAGCTCGTTGGGGATCGGGCGATAGGCGACGTCGGCGACGAAGCTGCCCGGCGCATCGAGGCGCTCGGCGCGGAAATCGAGGACGAGCCCCGCTTCCGGGTCCCCGATGCGGGCGAGGCCCTCGGCCGAGAGCTCCGCCGCCTCGCCGAGCACCGGCTCGCCGAGGACGAGCCGCCCAAGCCCGAAGGCGTCGATGCGCACCTCGAGCGGCAATTCGGGGAAGATCGGCCCCTCCTCGACCCGCCCCGGCGGCGCCGGCTCGCGCTCGGGCAGGCGGGCGAGCGTGACGGTGCCGAGGGTGAGCTGGGTCACCTCCAGGCGGCGTTGCAGGAGGAGCGCGGTGCGGCTCCAGTCGATCTCGATCGTGTCGACGGAGAGCCACACGCCGTCCTCGTCGGCGATGGTGATGCCCTGGATCGTCGCGCGCGAGGACAGCACGCCCTCGACGGCGCCGATCGAGATGCGCTGGGTCGGCGTCGTGAGCAGGTTCGAGATGAGCCCCGCAAGGACGCCGCGATCCTCCTCCTCGTCCTGGGCGCGCGTCGGCGAGCCGACGGCGAGGAGGCCGGCGAGGACGGCGCCGACGAGCGCGAGAGCGAAGAGGACCGTGCGCAGCCGCGTCATCGTCAGAAAGCCTGTCCGATGCCGATATAGATCGCGTAGCGATTGTCGCCGCGGCCCGGATTGAGCGGGAAGGCGACGTCGAGGCGCAGCGGTCCGATCGGCGTGTGGTAGCGAAGGCCGAGCCCGGCGGCCCAGCGGACGGTCTCGTCGAAGCTCGGATAGCTCTGGGCGAAGGCCATGCCGGCATCGACGAAGGGCACGATCCCGATCGTGTCGGTCACGCGCAGGCGCGCCTCGAGCGAGCCCTCGATCAGCGAGCGCCCGCCGATCGGCTGGCCGGCGACCCGGGGGCCGAGGCTGCGGAACTCGTAGCCGCGCACCGACCCGCCGCCGCCGGCGAAGAAGCGGCGATTGGGCGGGATCTCGGTGAGCTCGGCGCCGACGATCGAGCCGATGCCGAGGCGCCCGGCGAGCACGAAGCGCTGGCGCGCGTCGAGCGGGAAATAGGCCGACGCGTCCGCCCGCGCGAGCGTGAAGCCGGGATCGGACCCGAGCGCGGAGACGAACGGGGTCAATCCGGCGCGCAGGCGGAAGCCCTCGCGCGGGTCGAGCCGGTCGAGCGTCGTATCGAGTTCGAGCGCGAGCGGAAAGCCGACGAGCTGGTAGTCGATGCGCCCGAGCACGTCGCGCGCGGTGCCGCGCTCGTACTCGATGCCCGCCTGCACGTTGAAGCGGTCCGAGAAGCGGTGGCGGATGCCGGCGACGACGTTGCCGAAATCGGCCGTGTAGCCGTCGGTGCGGGTGCGGGCGATCGCCGCGTCGAAGACGAAGTCGTTGCGGGTGCCCCACAGGGCCGGCTTGAGGAAGCTCACGCTCGCCCGCCCGCCGAGCTCGTCCGTCCATTGCCGGCGCAGGTCCGGCCGCCCCCCGTCGCGCGCGAGATAGAAGACCGAGGCCTCGAGCCGCAACCGCTCGGCCCCGCCGAACAGGTTGCGGTGCGTCCACGAGATCGACGCCTCCGGCCCCTCCGTCGTCGACCAGCGTGCGGCGACGCCGAAGACGCGCGGCAGGCGCTCGCTGACGACGACCTCGAGCGGCAGATTGCCGGCGGCGTCGAGCGCGTCGGCCTCGTTGACGCGCACCGCCGAGACCGCCTCGATCCGCTGGATCGCGCGCCGGATGTCGGCGAGCGCGCGCGGCGAGTAGGGATCGCCGGGCTCGGTATAGATGAAGGAGCGGATCACCGGCTCGCGGATGTTCGGCGCGCCCGAGACCGCGATCGGCCCGATCCCAGCGACGGGACCCGGCGCGACGCGCACCGTCAGGTCCATCGCCGCGGAGGGGTGATCGACGACGGGATCGACGTCGACCACTTCGGCGAAGGGCCGCGATTGCGCGCGGTAATAGTCGACGAGGTTCGCCTGGGCGCCGAGGATCGAGGCGCTCGTCGCCGGATCGCCGGGCCCGAGCGGGAAGGCGTCCTCCGGCACCGCGAGCGGCGCGCCGTCGGGGCCGATCAGGCGCAGCGCGCGGATCGTGAATTGCGGACCCGTCTCGACGACGATGCGGATCGGCACGAGCGCCGTGCCGCGGAAGGGCCGCGCCGCCGCGGCCGCCGCCTGCAGGTTCTCGCCGCGCAGGGTCAGCGGCACGCCCGCGACCTCGATCGTCACCCGCGCGTTGTAATAGCCCGCGCCCCAGAGCGCGTCGATGAAGGGCACGAGATCGGCCTGGGCGCGCCGCGCCAGGGTCTCGGCGTCGGGCGGCGGCTCGCCGCGCAGGCGGATGAGGTTCGAGGCGGTCTCGAAGGCGGCCTCGAGATCGGGGTCCTCGCCGACATAGACGATGTCCACCTCGTAGGGCAGCGCCTCGAGGGACGGCTCGGGGGTCTCCTCGCCGCGCAGGCCGAGGAGACCGAGAAGGTCGAATTGCGCGCGCGCAGGCCCGCTCCCGAAGGAGAGGCCGAGCGCCGCGACGACGGCGACCGCGAGCATCCTGCCGCGCCACCGCTCCCTACGCTTCGAACGCATTCCCCACTCCGCCGTGCCCGCACGATTCCCCGCGAGCCGGTTATAACCCCTCGACGCCCCCCGTCGAGCATCAGCACACCACGAAAGGCGACGTTTGGCAAATGCCTCATGTGGAATTGCAACCCGGAGGAGCGTCACCCGCCGACCTGCGCCGCCATCTTCCGGCGCAACCGTGCCTGCTTGTCGGAGACCGCGCGCGCATCCGCGAGGGTGCGCACCCCGTCCGCCTCGAGGAGCGGCACGAGCTTGAGGAGCACTTCCGCGGTCGCGAGCGAATCGCCCAGCGCCGTATGGCGGGCCTCGAGCGGGATCACGATTCCGAAGCGCGTCGCGAGGGCGTCGAGGGTCAGGCTCGCGTCCTGACCGAAGAGATGCGCGCCGAGCAGCACCGTGTCGAGCACCGGCCGGTCGAAGGTCACCCCCGCCTCCCCCTGGCGCTTGCGCAAGGCGGCGAGGTCGAAGGCGGCGTTGTGGGCGACGAGCACCGCGTCGCCGACGAAGCGGCGGAAGCGCGGCAGCACGTGGCGCGCCGGTTCGGCGCCGGCGACCATCGCGTCGGTGATGCCGTGCACCTTGGTGGCGACGGCCGGGATCGGCCGCTCGGGATCGACGAGGCGGTTGAAGATCTCGCCCGTGAGGACGCGGTTGTTGACGATGCGCACGCCCGCGATCGAGACGATCTCGTCGCCCCCGCCCGGATCGAGCCCCGTCGTCTCGGTGTCGAACACGACGAAGGTGAGCGCGCGCAAGGCGCGATCGTCGAAGCGGGAGGGCACGAAGGAGCGCAGCAGGCCGAAATCGTAGAATTCCGGGCGTTCGGCGAGCGGCGTCGCGGCCTTGGCGATCGGCGTCTCGTCCTCGGCCGCGCGGGCGAGCGGCATTTCGAGCCGCGCCCCGCCCTCGCCGTCGGCGACGCACCAGATCTCGGTACGGTGGCGGGCGAGCACGTCCTCGCCGGTGACGGCGCCCGGCCCCTCGCAGACGGTCTCGCCGAGCCAGGCGGCGAGCTGCGCGGGCGGCGGGGGCGGGGCCGGGAAGCGCACGAGGAGCCGCGCCTGCCCGTCGTCGGTCTGCGCGCACAGGCGGAAGCGCGAGACCTCGCTCGCGGCCGCGATCCGCTGGGTGAGCCGGTCGAGGAGATCGACGATCGAGGCCGAATCGCAGACGAGCCAGACCGGCGCCCCGTCGACCGTGAAGCGGCGCGGCGCGGCATCCGCGCTCCGTCGCTTCTCGAGGAGCGAGAACAGGGTCGTCGATTGCGTCACCGCCATCGGCCAGGCCCCCGCGAGAATGTCGGAGGCGACCGCCTCGAGCCGGTCGAGCCGGGCGCCGATCGCCTGCGGCTCGACGGCGAGCGCCCGGCGCACCACCGCGAGGTCCTCCGGCGCGGGAGGCGCGTCGGTCTCAACGAGCCCGCCCGCGAGGGAGAGCGCGGCGACGCGCTCGCGGATGTCGGAGACGGTGTCGGCGAGGAGCCGGTCGCGCGCGATGCCGGCGGCCAGCGTCTCGGTGACGTCGTCGAAGGAGACGACGTAGCCGACGGGTGCGGCGCCGTCCGCATCGAGCATCAGCGTCATGCGTCCGCGCACCCGCGCCGTCTCCCGCCGCGTCGCGCCGACGAGGAGGAGGCCGAGCCCGTCGCGGTGGATGACGTGCCGGCCCTTGTGGAAGCGGTCGAGCAGGCGCTCGAGGGCGTGCTCCAGGACGCGCGGCTCGAGGCTGTCGGTGAGCGGGCGCGCGAGCCCGAGCTCGCCCTCCCGACCGAGGATCTCGAGCGCGCGGCGATTGTAGAGGAGCACCTCGTGGTCGAGCGTGCAGATCACGACGCCGTCGTGCAGATCGCGCAGCACGGCTTCGAGATGGCGCCGCTCGCGCTCGGCTTCCGCGGTCGCGGCGGCGACTGCGGCGTCGACCTCGCGCCGGGCGGAATCGAGGGCCGCGGTGAACTCGGCGACGGCCGGCGCGAGGAGCCCCAGATAGCGTCCGCTCGCGACGGATGGCGGCGTGCCGGAGATGCGGGCGTGGACGGCGGTGCGCACGTCGGCCGCGATCGCGACGAGGGGGCGGGCGACGTTCTCGTCGAACTTGAGCCAGACCCAGGTCGTCACGCCGACGATGCCGAAGACCGCGGCGACCCCGGCGAGCACGAGCGGGTCGATCCGCTCGGGCGCGAGCGCGTTCGCGAGATAGACGAGCGCTCCGACGATGACCACGATCGCGCCGAGCGCGATCAACGCGAAGAACAGGAACACGCGCAGGCGAAGCGGCCAGGAGGCCGGCTTCCGGAAGGCGACGGAACGGGCGCCGCCCTCGTGCCTCATGCGACGGCCTCCGGCGTCCGCGCGAGAGCCGCGAGCGTCGCGCGCACGGCGTCCGCCCCGAAGGGCTTGACCAGGACCGCGTCCGCCCCGAGCGCGCGCGCCTTCTCGCCGTCGACCGGACGCGCGCGCGTGCTCATGAGCACGATGCGCGCATGCGACAGCGCGGGATCGGCGCGGATCGCGAAAGCGAGCTCGTGCCCGTCCCGGCGCGGCAGGTCCATGTCGAGAAAGGCGATGTCGGGCGGGCAGGCCCTGAGCGCGGCGAGCGCCGCCTCCCCGTCCTCGGCCGTCGCGACCGCGCAGCCTTCGCGGGCGATGAGCCGCGCGAGTGCCTGGGCGGCGCATTCCTCGTCGTCGGCGACGAGCACTTCGAGCGCCATGGTGCCTCCTCCTGTCAGATCGTCTCCCCGAAATTCCAGCGCTCCCCGCCCGGTTGACCCGGGTCGGAGGCAGACATCGACAACGCCCGCCGCGCGGTTCAGGACGTCGCCGGCCGCGGCGTCGCGCAGACGATCCGGCGGACCGGATCGTCTGCCGCGACGGGGATCCAGCGCGCGCCGATCGGCTCTCCCGCCGCGTCGAAGCCCGTCACCTGCGTCGCGTCCGCGCGCCGCGGCGTCTCGCAATCGATGAGGAAGGTCGCGCTGCCGGTCGGCATGAAGCGCGAGACCATCGACACCTCCGCGAGCATCAGATCGGGATCCTGCGGGCTCGCGATCACGCGCTCGCGGTCGACCACGGCGAAGCGGTTGACCGGCGCGACGAGGTAGGTCCAGGGCTGCAGCGGGTGGGTCTGGGTGTAGGTTCCCGCGACCGCCACGTGGTCCGGCAGCGCGTCGACGGTGCGCGAGAACCACGTGTAGTCGTTGTACAGCACGAAGGCGAACATCGCCACGCCCGCGCCGATCGGCAGGAGCCATTTGGGCGCGGGGCGGCCCGCCATCTTGAACGCCATCATGAGGATCGCGGCGACCGCGATGCCGATCACGACGACGGCGATGAGATTGAAGATCATGACCTTGCGTCTCTTCCCTGAACCGGACCCTCAACCGGCGCTGCGCCCGTGGGCGAGCGCCGACTGGAGGCTCTTGACGACGCCGAACGCGTCCTTGAGATGGTTTCGCTCGAGCGCGGACAGCGTGCTCGGCGCGAGATAATTGTCCGCCTTCTCCCCGGCGCGGATGCGCGCCGCCTGATGGCGCAGGCGGATGTCGCCGATGAGATCGTAGGCGTCGACGAGATCCGCCCCGCCGCTCTCCGACAGGGTCCCCGCCTCCCGCGCCGCGAGGATGCGCTCGCGGGTGTTGATTGCGGGAATCGCGCCGTCGAGCGCGTAGACGCGGGCGAGATCGACGATCGGCACGATGCCGGAATGCTTGAGATCGACCGTGTCCTTGTGCTCGCCCGAGCGGATCAGCGCGAAGCCGCGGAACAGGCCGAGCGGCGGCGTGTGCTTGAGGGAGTTGGCGATCATGTGCGCCCGGAAGATGGAATTGGCCCGCGCCAGCCGCAACGTCTCCTCCTGGAGATCGCCGAACAACGCGCTCTCCCCTTGGATCGGGCGCAGGTCGAACATCACCGAGGCGAGCATCTGCGCCATCGGGTCGGGCCGCATGATCCAACCGCGGAAATAGGTCCGCCACACGCGCAGCGGCTGGCGCCATTTCGGGTTCGTCGCCATCATGTCGCCGGGGCAGAGATAATAGCCGCAGGCCGCGAGCCCCTCGACCACCGATTTGGCGAGCGCCTCGAAATAGTCCCCGTGCCTGCCGGAATCGTAGGCGTCGTCGAGGATGAGGCAATTGTCCTGGTCGGAGATCCCCGTCTGCTCGCGCCGCCCCTGGCTGCCGCAGGCGAGCCAGAGATAGGGGATCGGCGCGGGGCCGAGCCGCTCCTCGGCGAGCTCGATCAGGCGCCGCGTGAGCTGGTCCGTGACGCTCGTGATGGCGAAGCCGACGCGCTGGGAGCGCACGCCCGCGCCGACGAGCTGGAGGAGGAGTTCCGGCAGCCGGCCGAGCACCGCGCGCAGATCCTGGATCGTGCGGGCCTTCGCGATGTCGCCGATCATGAACATCGCCGACACGGATTGCCGGCGCACGAGATTGGTGCGCGTGAGGATGCCCCGCGCGCGCCCGCCCTCCGCGATCGGCAGATGGCCGATCCCGCGCTCCGACATCAGGATCATGGCGTCGAAGACGAGCGCGTCCGGCGGGAGCGTCGTCGGCGCGGGCGTCATCACGGCGCGCACGGGCGTGTCGAGCGCGCGACCCTCGGCGATGACGCGGCCGGTGAGGTCGCCCGTCGTCAGGATGCCGGCGAGCGCGCCGTCCGCCTCCTCGACGAGCACGCAGGAGATGCGGCGCTCGCGCATGAGCGCGGCGGCCTCGCGCACGCTCGCATCGGGCGCGACGGCGACGGGCGCGGGCGTCATCACGTCGGCCAAAGGCGCGGCGAAGAGCGCGCCGGCATCCGCCTCGCGCGGCATCCCGCGCCGCCGCTCGGCGCTGCGCAGCCGGTCGAAATAGGCATCGACCGCCGGGTGGGCGGCGAGCAGCGCCAGGAAATCGGCGGGCGCGAGCGCGAGGGTGCGGGTCTGCTCGACCGCGAGCGCACGGACGGCGGAGGGCTTGTCGCGCAGGAGCGCGCGCACGCCGATCGGCTCGCCGGCGACGTATCGGCTGACGTGCTCGCCCTCGACGGAGAAGGCGTCGATCGCGCCGATGAGAAGGATATGGACGGCCTCGACCCGCTCGCCGGCGGCGAGCACGACGGTCCCGGCCGGACTGTCGACGACGCGCGCGGCGGCGACGAGACCCTCGAGCGCCTCTTGCGGCAGGAGGTCGAAGGGGTGGTGGCGGGCGAGGAAGGCGACGGCACGGGCCGCACGCTCGCCCTCGATGCGCTCGCCGTCGAGGCGGAGCGCGCTCGTCGAGCCGCTGCGGCGTATCGAGGCTTCGGCCATGGCTCTCGCCTTGTACCCGGATGGGGAGGAGCCCGCCTGAGGGCGGGCTCCGGATGGTAGCGCCGAGGCGTCCGGCGCGTCGAGCGAGGGTCCTTGCGGACCCCCGCCGACGGGCCGTCAGTGAGCGACCGCCGAGCCGGCGCCGCGGGGCACGCGGACGCTGTCGACGAGGTCCTGGATCTCCTTCGGCGGCGCCGCGGTGGCCTTCGAGACCGCGTAGGCGACGATGAAGTTGAGCAACGCGCCGACCGCGCCGAACGAGGCCGGCGAGATGCCGAACACCCAATTGGCCGGGACGTTCTCGACCATGTTCGTGCCGGCGATGAAGAACCAGCCGAGATAGGTGAAGATGTAGAGGCAGGTCGCCACGAGGCCGGTCAGCATGCCCGCGATCGCGCCGACATTGTTCACCCGCTTCGAGAAGATGCCCATCATCAAGGCCGGGAAGATCGACGCCGCCGCGAGGCCGAAGGCCAACGCCACCGTCTGTGCCGCGAAGCCCGGCGGGTTGAGGCCCAGCCAAGTGGCCAGGGCGATCGCGCCCGCCATCGAGATACGCGCGGCGATCAGCTCGCCCTTCTCCGAGATGCGCGGGTTGAGCGTGCTCTTGATCAGGTCGTGCGAGATCGCCGACGAGATCGCGAGAAGCAGGCCCGCCGCCGTCGAGAGCGCGGCCGCGAGGCCGCCCGCCGCGACGAGCGCCACCACCCAGGCGGGCAGATTGGCGATTTCGGGATTGGCGAGCACCAGGATGTCCGGGTTCACGGTCAGCTCGTTGCCGGCCCAACCCCATTCCTGCGCCTGCTGGGCGAAGGTGGCGTTGCGGTCGTTGTAGAACTGGATGCGCCCGTCGTTGTTGAGGTCGTTGAACCGGATGAGGCCGGTCTGCTCCCAGGTGCGGAACCAGTCCGGACGGTCCTCGTAGGCGAGGTTCGAATCGGGCGCGCCCACGTCGCCGATCTGGATCGTCTCGACGAGGTTGAGACGGGCCATCGCACCCACCGACGGAGCGGTGAAGTACAGGATCGCGATGAAGACGAGCGCCCAGCCGGCCGACCAGCGCGCGTCGGCGACCTTCGGCACGGTGAAGAAGCGGATGATGACGTGCGGCAGGCCCGCCGTGCCGATCATCAGCGCGAGCGTGAACAGAACCATGTTCAGGGTGCTCGTGTGGTGGCCGGTATAGGCGGCGAAACCGAGATCCGTGATCACCTGGTCGAGGCGCGCGAGCAGCGGCATCCCGCTTTCCACGTGCGTCGAGAACAGGCCGAACATCGGCACCGGGTTCGAGGTCAGCTGCAGCGAAATGAAGATCGCGGGGATGGTGTAGGCCGTGATCAGCACCACGTATTGCGCCACCTGCGTGTAGGTGATGCCCTTCATGCCGCCGAGAACCGCGTAGACGAACACCACCGCCGAGCCGATGAAAAGGCCCGTCGAGGTGTCGACCTGCAGGAAGCGGGCGAAGGTCACGCCGACGCCGGTCATCTGGCCGATGACGTAGGTGACCGAGATGATGATCAGGCAGACGACCGCCACCATGCGCGCGGTCTGCGAGTAGAAGCGGTCGCCGATGAACTCGGGCACCGTGTACTTGCCGAACTTGCGCAGATAGGGGGCGAGCAGCATCGCGAGCAGCACGTAGCCGCCGGTCCAGCCCATGAGGAACGAGGAATTGTCGTAGCCGGTGAAGGCGATCAGGCCGGCCATCGAGATGAAGGACGCCGCGGACATCCAGTCCGCCGCGGTCGCCATGCCGTTCGTGACGGGGTGCACGCCGCGGCCGGCGGCGTAGAACTCGCCGGTCGAGCCCGCGCGGGCCCAGATGGCGATGCCGATGTAGAGCGCGAAGGTCGCGCCGACGACGAGATAGATGAGGGTCTGCTGGTCCATGGCGCTTACCTCACTCCTCGACGCCGAATTCGCGATCGAGCGCGTTCATGCGCCACGCGTAGAAGAAGATCAGCAACAGGAATACGATGATCGATCCCTGCTGCGCGAACCAGAAGCCGAGGTCCGTGCCGCCGAACTGGATGCCCGACAGGAGCGGGCGGAACAGGATCGAGAAGCCGAAGGTCACGACGGCCCAGACGATCATGCAGTTTCGGACGAGGCTCAGATTGGCCTTCCAGTATTGTTGGTCTCTCTCGTTTTGGTCCATTGGCGCCCACCTTCGGGTTCGTTCGGTTCCCCCGCGCGTCGGAACGGTCCTGATCCCCGCTTCCCTTGCGTCGGAGTGCGACGAGGCGCGTGTGGACCGCAACGCGGACGCCCGGTCGTCTTCACGATTCCGGGCGCGGCGACACTATCTCCACGGCAGAGATGTTGATAAGGCAGACGTTCGGCTAATAGGCATGCTACGAATGTGAATATTGCGACGCAACAAATTCGCTTCGCACGCGCAACAATGCTGGGAAAATCTGGCGTTCAGCCGACGGGAACGGCCTCGATCCGCTCGATCGGGCGCGCATGCGGCATACGAAAGAAGTAGAAACCGAACCGATTGGCCCGGCGGACCGCATCCGCGACCTGGAGCACGGCGGGGCCGAAGGCGAGATCCGCCTCTCCCCAATATTGCCAAGCATCGCCGATGAAATGCGGCACCGGTCGGTCGAGCGGGACCGCGCAGGCGAGGTCGGAATCGCGTCTGCGGAAGACGTTGAACACCTGGCCGGTGGCCAGCGCCGTTCGCGCGTCGAAGATCTGCGCGTTCATGCTCGCTCCCCTTCGTCGACTTTTCGCCGACCCTTCGTGCCCTTCGATCTCGCAGCGCCGTCCGCGCGTCACCCGCGAGGACCGACCGATTCCGCACCGGCCGGAGGCCGCGCGTGCGACGAGATCGTGTAAGCTTGACTATAACCGAACGCCCGTCATCACGGGATACGTAGAACAATTACCTGATATTTTCTTTTGTTATGCACACGCATCGCCTTGCGACTATTGAAGCACGGCCATCCGCGGGGCTCAACGTATTCCTCTGCATACAGCCAATCCGCCCTGCGCGGACGCGCCGCCCTCCTCCGCCGACGAGCCCTTGCGATCGGCGGTCGAATGGTTAGCACTGCCCCGAGAGAGGAGCGCTCCGCCATGTCCATCGCGACGCACGAGGTCGATCATCCCGAAATCCGCGAGGCCGTCGCCCGCCTGTGCGCCGACTTTCCCGACGAATATTGGCGCGAGCGCGACCGCGCGGGCGCCTATCCGACGGAATTCGTGGCGGCGCTGACGCAGGCCGGCTACCTCGCCGCTCTGATTCCGGAGGAATACGGCGGGGCCGGCCTGCCGCTCTCGGCGGCGGCCGCGATCCTCGAGGAGATCCAGCGCTCGGGCGGCAACGGCGCGGCCTGCCACGCGCAGATGTTCGTGATGGGCACGCTCCTGCGCCACGGCTCGGAGCAGCAGAAGCGCCGCTTCCTCCCCGAGATCGCCGCGGGGCGCCTGCGCCTCCAGGCCTTCGGCGTCACCGAGCCGACGTCGGGCACCGACACGACGGCGCTCAAGACGGTCGCGCGGCGCGAGGGCGACGAATACGTGATCAACGGCCAGAAGATCTGGACGAGCCGGGCCGAGCATTCCGACCTCATGCTGCTTCTCGCCCGCACCACCCCGCGCGAGGCGGTGGCGAAGCGCACCGACGGGCTCTCGGTCTTCCTCGTCGACATGCGCGCGGCGCTCGGGCGGGGGCTGACCATCCGCCCGATCCGCACGATGATGAACCACGCCACGACCGAGATCTTCATGGACGATCTGCGCGTGCCGGCGGACAACCTGGTCGGCGAGGAGGGGCGCGGCTTCCGCTACATCCTGTCGGGCATGAACGCCGAGCGCATCCTGATCGCGGCCGAATGCGTGGGCGACGCCAAATGGCTTCTCGCGCGGGCCACGCGCTACGCCAAGGAGCGCGTCGTCTTCGGGCGGCCGATCGGCCAGAATCAGGGCATCCAGTTCCCGATCGCCAAGGCCTATGCCCAGATGCGCGCGGCCGAGCTGATGGTGCGCGAGGCCGCGCGCCTCTACGAGGCGGGCGCGCCCTGCGGCCCGGAGGCGAACATGGCCAAGATGCTCGCCGCCGACGCCTCCTTCGAGGCGGCGAACGTCTGCGTGCAGACGCATGGCGGCTTCGGCTTCGCGGAGGAATACGACGTCGAGCGCAAGTTTCGCGAGACGCGCCTCTACCAGGTCGCGCCGATCTCGACGAACCTGATCCTCGCCCACCTCGCCGAGCACGTGCTCGGCCTGCCGCGCTCCTATTGAGGCGTGCGCCGCCTCACGCCGCCTCGTCTTCCTCGAGGCGGCGCTTCTCGAACTGACCGAGCTTGCGGAAGCGGCGCAGATAAGCGGGCACGATCGCCTCGACGGCGGTGGGCGTGATGCCGAGCCCCTCGAGCGTGCGCCCCTCCGCCTTCGCCGCCTCGGAGACGACGTTGTCGGTCGCGAGCATCGCGAGCTGGTCGCGCGTGAGCACGAGCGATTTGGGGAAGAGGCCGAAGGAGAAGCGGTCGAGCGTCTCCGTCACGGTCGCCTGCAGGCGCGCCAAGCCGTCGGGCATCGCGAGGATCGGACGCTCCCGCTCGGTATAGCGCAGGACGATCTCGACGATCTCGCGGAAGGTGTAGATCTCCGGCCCGCCGAGCTCGTAGACGCGCCCGCCCGGCACGTCCCCGTCGATCGCGCGGCCGATCGCCTCCGCGACGTCCATCACCCAGACCGGCTGGAAGCGCGTCTGCGCGGCGGCGATCGGCATCACCGGCAGGGCGCGCGCGAGGCCGCCGAAGCGGTTGAAGAAGCCGTCGCCGGGGCCGAACACGATCGAGGGGCGAAACACGACGGCGTCCGGGCAGGCCTCGCGCACGCGGCGCTCGCCCTCGGCCTTGGAGCGCCCGTAGAGCGCCGGCGAATCGGGATCGGCGCCGATGGCCGAGACGTGGACGAGCGGGATGCCGGCGTCCCGCGCCGCCTGCGCGACGAGCCCCGCGCCCTCCGCCTGCACGGCGTCGAAGCGCTGCTTGCCGCCCTCCTGGAGGATGCCGACGAGGTTGATCGCCGCGTCGGAGCGCTCGAGCGCCGCCGAAATCGATTCGGGGAAGCGCAGATTGGCCTGGACCGCGTTGATCTGGCCGACGGTGCCGAGCGGCTGCAGGTGATAGGCGAGATCGGGCCGCCGCACCGCCGCCCGCACCCGGTAGCCGCGCCGGGCGAGAACCTGGGCGACATGGCGGCCGAGGAACCCGGAACCGCCGAACACCGTGATCAGCTTCGCCTGTGGCCAGCCCGACGCCTGCATCGTCATCACCCTCGAAAGAAACGCGCGCATGACCGGGCACCGTCCGAGGCGCCCCGGTCGCGGCGTATCTAGAGCATTTCCGCGCGAAACGGAAATGGCGTCGGGGACGCGCGCGCCTCGAACGGTGCGACGTCAATCCCGAGGCGGAATGCGCGGCACGCCGTGGCGCCCGCGCACGCGGACCGGGACGAGCGACACCGCGCGCCGTGCCCGCTCGTCGCGACCGCCGCCGCCGCCCGAGCCGCCCGAGCCGCCGCCCGAAGCGTCGTCGTCCTCCCACGGCAGCAGCATGACGGCGGTCGCGATCGCCGCGCCGCCGCAGGTCACCGCGAGGCCCATCGCGAGCATCACGATGGCGACGAAACCGTTGTCCTGGGTCGCCGCGAGCGTTCCGACGTCGCGGAAATCCACCGCCACGAGCACGGCCGCGATCGCGAGCCCGAAACCGACACCCAGGAGCCCGTTCACCACGAAGAGCCGGATCAGCGGCTCATGCCACAAGGAGCGCATCTGCGCCTCCCGGGTTCGAGTCATATGGGTTTCTACGCAAGCGGCCGCCCTTTGGTTCATCCCCCGGCGCGGGAAACTTCCGGGCGGAACGCGCGCCGTCGAGCCCTGGCGAGAAAACCGACGCACGCCGAGAAAACCGATTGACGCCAAGCCCGCCCCCCCTTATGAACCCTCCACCGCGCGAGCGGGCCCAGGTGGCGGAATTGGTAGACGCGCTGGTTTCAGGTACCAGTGGTGCAAGCCGTGGAGGTTCGAGTCCTCTCCTGGGCACCAACGCTTCGAGGAAGCGTTGAGCCGCAAGTATTCCAGGCAGAGCAAGGTGATGAGGCCGACCCGGTGGTACAGACGGGCGGTCCATCGTCGTGGTGAATCGACCAGGTCGAGAGCGAGACCCCGAGCCGCTCTCGCGTACTATGCTGCGCCAACGGGGGTGCACATGTTTGTTCGGCTGGGACTCATCGTTGCGTGGCTGATGCTGATCTTCGGCGTTCTGAGGCTCGGAACAGGGCTGTTCGTTGCGAGCTACGACGACCCTGCCGCGAGAGCCGCAGCGGCGGTCCAGTATTTGGGAACCGACTCCTCCGGTCAGTCCATCGACAAAGCCATCATCACCATCATCTTGGCCATCGCGCTGGGCGTACTCGTTGAAATCGGACAGGCCGCAACCGGGAAGCGGCAACGGGCCGACAAGAACTGATGGGATGGCCGGGCGAGGCGCCTGTCGAACCCCAGCTCCTTCAGTACCCGGTCAAGGGGATGATCGACGTTTCTTCGGTGATCGGATCGGGCCGGTGCGCCCACGCGAAAAGCCGGCTGCAGCGCCCGACGCGGATGGCCCGCCGGCAGGCCGCTCCTGTGCAGCGCACTGGTCGGTTCCGGCCTACACTCCCCGCATGTCCTATACTGTAATCCCTGCCCAGCAACCCTCCCCCTACCCCAGCGCAAACTCGGCTGTCGGAACACACTTCCCGAAGCGTCGTTCACCCGTCCAGCAAACACGGGTGAACAGACGGAAAGGAAGTACCGATGCGATATGCTTCGATGATCGCGGCCGGTGCGCTCGCGCTCGGCATGGCGATGCCTGGCGGCGTCGCGAATGCGCAGGAAGTGCTGACCACCGCCGACGTGAACCTGCGCGAGGGCCCCGGCACGCGCTTCGACGTCATCCGGTCGATCCCCAACGAGGGGCGGCTCGATTCGGTCTATGGCTGCCTGCCCGATCGCGATTGGTGCGAGGTGCAGTATCGCGGCGCGCGCGGCTGGGTCTTCGCCGATTACCTGCAGGTCACGCAGGGCGGACAGCGTCTGGGCGTGATCGGCCAGGTCGGCCCCGGCATGGGCCTGCCCACCGTCGCCTTCGACGAGGAGCGCTGGCGTCAGCAATATGACGGCGTGCAGCCGCGCGCCGATCAGCGCTTCGCGCCCCAGCGCGAGGTCCCCGACGCGGTCGCCGGGACGCGCGACCGTTGGGACGACGAGCGCTGGCGCCAGCAATATGACGGCGTGCAGCCGAACGTCGATCAGCGCTTCGCTCCGCAGCGCGGCGACGTCCCCCAGACCGGCGCCGTCGCGCGGGATCGCTGGGACGACGAGCGTTGGCGCCAGCAATATGACGGCGTGCAGCCGCGCGTCGATCAGCGCTACGAGCCCATCCGCTGACGCGACCGAGATCCTCGACCCGAGCCCCCGATGCACCCGCATCGGGGGCTTTTTCGTGCCGACACTCCGGCGCAGGGGCGCTCATACACACGAAACGGCCCGGGAATCGCGCAGGTCGGCCGTGATAGGCTCGCCCCCACTTGTTGGATCGGAAGGGAACCATGGATCTGCCCGCCCGCCGCCTCCCGCTCGCCCACGCGCCCGTGATCGATCCGGCGCGGCCGCGCTCCGCCGGCCCCCTCGTCGCCGACGCCCTCGCCGCCTGCCGCGCCGAGGCGGTTCCCCTCGCCTACGATCCGCTCCAGCACGGCTGGATCCCGCTCGCCTGCGCGGACGATCTCGCGACCTGCGCCGCCGAGGGCGACATCCTCCTGCGGCCCTGGCGGCTCGACGATCTGCCCACCTTCGTGGCGCTCCTCGACGATCCGCGCGTGTGGCGCCACCTCCCCGAGACCTATCCCGCGCCGCTCACGGAAGCGATCGCGCGCGACCTGATCGAGATCGCGCGCGAGGGGACGCATCACGAGGTCCGCGCGATCGTGGTCGAGGGCGCGCCCGTCGGCCAGGTCCGCCTCGCCTTCGATCCGGACGAGGGGCGCAGGCGCGCGGAGATCGGCTATTGGCTCGGCGCGTCGCATTGGGGTCAAGGGATCGCGGGCGACGCGGTCGCGCTCGCCACGCGCCACGCCTTCGCCGCGCATGGCGAACTCGCGACGCTCTTCGCGATCGTCCACGCCGACAATCACGCCTCGCTGAAGGTGCTCGAGAAGGCGGGCTATGCGCGAGCGGGGACGGCGCCGCGCGGGGGCGACCGGCTCGTCCTGGAGATCGCCCGGGACGGCGTCCGCACGTCGTAGGGCATGACGAAGCCGCCGGTCGCGGCGGCTTCGTCTTTCCGCGACGCCCCCGACGCGTCGGTCGAGGGCGCGGCGCGGGCGCTCAACGCTGCCATTGCTGCTGCTGGGGCTGACCCTGCCAGCCGGGCTGCTGCCCGGCCGGGACGCCGGGGATCGCGCCCGTGGCACCCGGCACGTTCGTGCCGAGCTGATAGCGCTGATCGAATTGCGGCTGGACGCCCTCGTAGCGCTGCTCCCAGCGCTGGCGGTCCGCCTCCTCGAAGCGCGCCGTCGGCAGGCCCATGCCGGGGCCGACCTGGCCGATGGGTCCGAGGCGGCGGTCGTCCCCCATCACCTCGAGATAATCGGCGAAGACCCAGCCGCGGGCGCCGCGGAACTGGACCTCGCACCAATCGCGATCGGGCAGGCAGCCGAAGACGGCGTCGAGCCGCTGGTCGCCGGGAACCGTCGTGATCACGGAAAAGCGCGTGCCGGGGCCCTCGCGCAGGTTCAGATCGGTCGTCGCGATCACCTGCTGGGCGTTGGCGGGCATGGCCATGGCGAGCGCGACGGCTCCGGCCGCGAGGACGGGAGTGGCTCTCATGGTCTCGTTCCTCCATCGCTGACTTCAAGCGCGTTCCGTTCGGGAACGCCCGTTGAACGACGCGCCGCGGACCGTGTTCCCACGCCCACGCTGACGAAATCGCCCCGGCCGCATTCAGGACTTGCCGATGTCGGGGCGCCCGTCCGGGAGATGGTCGGTGTCCGCCGCCTCCCGCTCCGAGCCGACGCCGGGGGAGACGCCGACGCCATGCCGATAGGTCATCTCGCCGCCGAGCCAGCCGCCGACGAGCAGGAGAAGCAACACGACCCCCGAGATCGCCACGCCGGCCGGGACGACGCCTCCCGCCGGGTCGGGATGGCGGATCAGGAAATTGGCGAGCGTGAGGAAGATCGCGACGAGATTGCCGACGCCGTGCATCCAGGCGATGCCGAGCGTGCGCGCGCGGGAGAGGCTCATCATCTCCATGAGCCCGAGCACCGCCGCGAGCGCGCCGGTCGCGAGCCCGACGCCGAGGAGGATCATCGCCGCCCGCGCGAAGAAGGGGTCCTGCGTCATGATGAAGGCGATGTCGAAGCCGAAGGCGACGACGAGCGCGCCGATCGGCAGGGGCACGATCATCGGGTGCAGCGGGTGGCCGCGGATCGCCGCGGCGCTGCCGGTGCCGGAGAGATAGGCGCGGTAGCGCCGGCCGTGCCGCGCGGCATCGCCGTGTCGCGGGTCGGGGCCGGCCTCGACCCTCTCTCGTCCAGGGTCCCGTGCCATTCGCGCCTCCCGCATGTGGTACCACCACGGGCGAATGCGCCGTCGGGTAGCGAGTTCCGGCGGGTCGGCGAGAATTCGCGGTGCCCGCGTGGCGGGCGAAGGGTGTTTCAGCCGCCGTCGACGCCGAGATCGGCGAGCGCGCCCTCGCTGCCGGCGATGGCGAGCTGCGCGCGCCACGAGGCGAGGTCGGACGGAAAGGCCTCGAACGGCCGCCAGGCGCCGTCCGGGCCGTGCTCGGCCACCACCCCGCCGGCCGCCTCGACGAGCGCGATCCCGCCCGCCACGTCCCACACGTTCGGCCGCGCGAACCGCGCCGCGGCGAGGAGCCCCGCGGCGACGAAGGCGCATTCGAGCGCCGCCGAGCCCGTCTTGCGCGCCTCGAAGGGCGAGGATTGCGGCAGATCCCCCCGCGGATCGCCGACGAGGCGGCGGCGCACCGCCGGATCGGGCCCCGACTCGACCGGCGTTTCGTCGAAGCCGAGGCCGCCGCCCGCGCGGGCATGGTAGACGCCCGAGCGCAGCGTGTGGCTCGTCGAGCACCACAGCGCCCCCGCGATCGGACATCCGCGCCAGACGACGCCGATCGAGGCGGAGAAGAGGGGAAAGCCGTTGACGAAATTCGCGGTGCCGTCGACCGGGTCGATCACCCAGACGACGTCGTGGCCGTGGCTCGGGCGCTCGGCGATTTCCTCGCCGATGATGTCGTGATCGGGGAAGCGCTCGGCGAGGATCGCGCGGATGATAGTCTCGACCGCGTGGTCGACCTCGGAGACGGGGTCGAGATAGGCGCCCTCCTCGATCGACTTGTAATGCACGTCGCGCCGCCCGCCGAGCGCGGACACGATCTCGGCGCCGGCGAGGCGGGCGAGCACGATCGCGGTGCGCTCGATCGCGACCATGGCGTCGTGGCCGAGCGCCGTCTCGGCGCGGGCGCGGCGATCGGAATGGTTGGCGTAGCGGCTTTCGGGTCGGCGGCTCATGGCGGGTCTCCGTGGTCCGGCGGCGTCGGGGCGGGGGCGAGCACGTGCACGCGCCGCGCGCTGCGTCGCAGCGTGATCGAGACGGGTCCCGAGCACCGACGCGGCTCGTCGTCGAGGCGCACGAAGGCCCCCTCCCCCGCGATCACGAGCTCGCGGGAGGTGAGATGGGCGAGCGGCGCGGGCGTGCCGTCGTCGCGCTGGAGCCAATCGCGGAACGCCCCCGCCCGCGAAGCCGTGAGATAGACGACGTCGAGCGTCTCGGCGGCAGGCTCCGCCTGCGGGGCGAGGAACAGGCGCGGCCCGGTGACGCCCACGATCAGCGCCTCGACGAGGACGAGCGGCTCGGGCAGCGCGACCCCGTCGGCATAGGCGGTCAGGGGCGCGGCGTCCCCGCGCGCGAGGATGGCGGCGATGCGCGCGCGCCCGGCCGCGAGCCGCGCGTCGCCTGCGAGCGACGCGTCTGCGGCATCGGCCTCGGCGATCGCCTGCGCGATGGCACCGGCCCCGGCCGCCTCGGCGAACAGGCCGTCCAGCGCGCCCGACGCCTCGCCGAGGCGAAAGGCGTGGGGGTGGAAACGGTGCCATTGCCTCGGCAACGCGGAGACGTGGGTCGCGGCCTCGAGCGAGCGCGCGATGCCGTTCGAGGTGCCGAGCGGCAGGATCGCGATCGGCGGCCCGCCGTCGGGCATGGCGCGCATCACCCGCGCCACCGTGCCGTCCCCGCCGGCCACGACGACGATGTCGGCGGGCTCGCGCAGGACGCGGGCGAGATCGTCCTCCTTGCTCGAGCGGAAGGCGACGCACTCCCAGCCGGCCTCGCGCAGGGAGGCGATCAGGCTCTCGCGGCCGTGGTCGTCGGCGCCCGCCGACGGATTGTGGATGACGATGGCGCGCGACACGGGTCCGCCTCCGCTTCGGGGCCTCCTGCGACAGACGCGGGAGGCGCCGCGGAGGTTCCCGCGCCCGAGGCGGGGACGTCAGAAGCTGCCGAAGACCGTCCCGAGCCCGATCACCGCGACGAGGCCGATGAGGGCGCCGACAACCGCCACCATGACGATGTCGAGATAGCTCTCGCGATGGGTGCAGCCGCAGACCGCGAGCATGGTCACGACGGCGCCGTTGTGGGGTAGGCTGTCGAGGGTGCCGGACGCGATCACGGCGACGCGGTGCATGAGGGCCGGGTCGAGCCCGGTCTCGGCGGCGATCTGCATGAAGGTGGGGCCGAGCGCGTCGAGCGCGATCGTCATGCCGCCGGACGCCGAGCCCGTGAGCGCGGCGAGGATGTTCGTCGCGAGCGCGAGCGAGACGAGCGGGCCGCCGCCGATGCCGAGCACGAATTCGCGCACCGCCTCGAAGGCGGGCATCGCGGCGACCACCGCGCCGAAGCCGACGAGGCTCGCGACGCTCAGCACCGGCAGGACGGAGGCGTTCGCGCCCGCGTCGACGCTCTCGCGCAGCTTGGCGAAGCGCGCCCACGAGGTCGCGAGCAGCACGACGATCCCCGCGAGCAGCGCCGTCGCCACCGCCCAGACGCCGCCCACCGCGGAGAGCGACACGCCACCGAAGCGCGCCTCCTGGAGATAGGCGGTGTCGATCATCGGCAGCACCACCTGCGCCATCGCGAGATTGACCGCGACGACCACCACGAGCGGCAGGAGCGCGAGGGCGATCGGCGGGCGGCCGGGCGTGCGGGCACCCGATTCGATCTCGGCGGGGTCGAATTCGCGGGCGGTCGAGGCGAGCTCGCGCAGAACCGTCTTGTCGGCCACCGGCTTCTTCTCGGCGAGCGGCCCCTCGAACCCCTCCCCCGCCTTCTTCGCCGCGATGCGCCGGCGCTCGAGCCAGAACAGGCCGAAGCCGAGCATGATGATCGCCGCGATGGTGCCGAGCCCCGGCGCGGCGAAGGCGGTCGTGCCGAAGAAGGGCATCGGGATCGCGTTCTGGATCGCGGGCGTGCCGGGCAGCGCCGACATGGTGAAGGTCGAGGTGCCGAGCGCGATCGTCGCGGGCAGGAGCCGCCGCGGCACCGCGCCCGAGCGGAACAGAGCGAGCCCCATCGGCGCGAGCACGAAGAAGGCGACGAACAGGCTCACGCCGCCATAGGTCACGAGCGCGCCCGCGAGCACGACCGCGAGGATGGCCCGCGTCGGCCCGAGCGTGCGGGTCATGAAGCGGGCGATGGCGTCGACCGCGCCCGAATCCTCCATCAGCTTGCCGAACAGGGCGCCGAGCAGGAAGAGCGGGAAGAATTGCGCGACAAAGCCCGACGCCGCGCTCATGAAGGTCTGCGTCCAATGCGCGAGCAGAGGCTCGCCCGAGAACGCCGCCGCGACGAGCGCCGCCGCGGGCGCGAGCAGAAGGATCGTCCAGCCGCGAAAGGCGAGCGCCATGAGGAGCGCGAGGCCCGCGACGATGCCGATGAGACCCATGGGTTCGCGTTCTCCGTGCCTGCCCTGCGGCGTCCTGCGGAGCCCGTTCCTCGCGTTTCCTCGGTGCTTCTTGCTTGCGGCGTGCCTAGCGCGGGACGGCGCCGGGCACAACCCCCTCAAGCCATCGCGAACCGCGCCGCGAGCGACAACGGCCCCTCGACCCGCACCACCTCTCGCGCGGCGAGGTCCTCGAGATGGGCGAGGACGTTCAGCGCCGCGGCGCCGTGGAGCGCGGGGGCGAGGCCGCGATAGACGTTCGCGACGATCTCGGGAACGGCGCTGTCGCCGGCGCGCAGGCGGGCGAGGATCGCCTCCTCGCGCTGGCGGCGATGGGCGAGGATCGCGCGCACCATCCGGCGCGGCTCGGTGACGGGGCCGCCATGGCCGGGCCAGTAGACGACGTCGTCCTCGCGCGCGAGGAGTTTCGAAAGCGAGGCCATGTAGGGCCCCATCGCCCCGTCGGGCGGGCCGACGAAGGTCGTCGCCCAGGCCATGACGTGGTCGCCCGAGAGCAGCGCGCGCTCCTCCGGCAGCGCGAAGGCGAGGTGGTTCGCCGTGTGGCCGGGGGTCTCGACCGCGACGAGGCTCCAGCCGGCGCCGGCGATCGCGTCGCCCTCGCGCATCTCGAGATCGGGCCTGTAGTCGCGGTCCCCGCTCGCCTCCATCGGGTTCGCGACGCCGTCGGGCAAGACGCTCGCGGGGCGGTGGGGACCGCAGCCGACGAGCCGCGCGCCGGTCGCCGCCACGATGGCGCGGGCGGCGGGGGAATGGTCGCGGTGCGTGTGGGTGACGACGACGTGCCCGACGCTCTCCCCCGCCACCGCCGCGAGCAGCGCCTCGACATGGGCGGGATCGTCCGGCCCCGGATCGACGATCGCGACGGTGCCGCGCCCCACCACGTAGCTGCAGGTGCCGGTGAAGGTGACGGGCCCCGGATTGGGGGCGACGACGCGGCGCAGGAGCGGCGAGAGGGTCACCGCGACCCCGTGCGGCGCGTCGAAGCGCGTGTCGAAGGCGATCGGCTCGCTCATGAGGCTCCTCGGCGCAGGCTCCCGATAGGAAAAAGCCGCCGCCGGTGGGACCGGCGCAGGCTCCTATAACGGAAAAGCCGCCGCCGGGTATCCCGGCGGCGGCCGCTCGTCAGGTTGGTTCTGGTGCGTGCCGGGGATCAGAAGACCCCGACGACGATGGCGCCGACGAAGGCGAGCGCCGCGCAATAGGCTGCGATGTTCAGCTTCGGTACGATGTGCATCTTCGCGAAGCGGTTCATGGACACCTCCCTGGCGAGGACCGACCTTCAATGTAGCAAGTGCGCGTGGTCGCGCAAGTGCTTCGACGGCTAGTGTCCGGCCACGCTCCCGACGATCGAGCCTAATCGTCGGTTAAAGGGGTCTGCGCGACTGCGCGCGCGGCAGAATAGGCGCCGCCGATCAACGACTTCCCGCAAGCGCACACTCGACGAGGGCGCCTGCGGCGAGCGCCTGCTCGTCGCGTCCGAAGCGCGAGATCAGCTGCACGCCGATCGGCGCTCCGTCCGCCGAATGCAGGCCCGGCACGTTCACGCAGGGGTCGCCCATGAGGGTCCAGAGCCGGTTGAAGCGCGAATCTCCCGTCGAGCCGAGCCCCTGCGGCGCCGGCCCGGGCGCGGACAGGGTCAGGATCGCGTCGCAGGCCCCGAACAGCTCCCGCAGGCTCCCGCGCGCCTGGTGGACGACCCGCCGGGCGCGGTCGTAATCCGCCGCAGACACGGCCTGCGCCTCGTCGAGGCAGGCGCGCAGGAGCGGCGGCAGCGCGCGCGCATGCGTGGCATATTCCCAGGCGAGCGCCTGGCGCGCCTCGAAGGCCTGGATCACCGGGTGCATCGCGAAGGCGTCGGCGAGCGCGGAGGGCTCGGCGAGGCGCACCACCCGCGCCCCGGCGCGCTCGGCCGCCCGCGCCGCCGCCTCGAGCGCCGCCGCGCCCTCCGGCTCCGGATCGCCCGCATAGGCCTGCGCGACGACGCCGATGCGCAGGCCGGCATAGATCTCGCGCGGATCGCCGGGCTGCAGGGCGAGCTGCGGGCGCTCGGCGAGATGGGCGAGCGCGAAAGCCGCGTCCGCGACGCCCGCGGCGAACAGGCCGACCGTGTCGAGCGTCCAGGAGAAGGTCTTGCAGCCGACGCTCGGCAGGAGCTTGAACGACGGCTTGACGCCCACCACCCCGCAGAAGGCGGCGGGGCGGATGACCGAGCCGCCCGTCTGCGTGCCGAGCGCGAGCGGCAGCATGCCCGCCGCCACCGCCGCCGCCGAGCCGGACGAGGAGCCGCCCGGCGTCCGGCCCGGCGCGGTGGGATTGCGGGTCTCGACGGGGTCGAGGAAGGCGAAGGGCGTCGTCGCCGTCTTGGCGAGCGGCACCGCGCCGAGGCTGCGCGCCCGCGCGACGACGCTCGCATCCGCGCGCGCGACGTTCCCGTCGTAGATCGGCGAGCCCATCCGGGTCGGCAGGCCGGCGACGTCGAGAATGTCCTTGACCCCGAGCGCGATCCCGGCGAGCGGCCCCTTCGCTTGACCGGCATGCGCGGCGCGGTCCAGATGGACGACGGCCCGGATCTCGCCGTCATGGGCGTCGATCTCCGCGCGCGAGAGGGCGAGCGCGTCGGACGGCGCGAGGGTGCCCGCGTCGATGCGGGCTGCGAGTTCGAGGAGAGAGAGCATGGCGTCGCGTTCCCGGTATGGCTCGTGGAGCGACCCTAGCACGGCCGCGCCCCAGCGCAGCGCGCGCGCCTGCCGCACGGGATTTGGCCGATGAGCGCGACGGACGGCGTCGGCATCGGCGGGCGGCGCGGCTATCACCACGGCAATCTGCGCGAGGCGCTGGTCGAGGCGACGCGCACGCTCCTCGCCGAGAAGGGGCCGCAGGGCTTCACGCTCGCGGACGCGGCGCGGCGCGCGGGCGTCTCGCCGGCGGCGCCCTACCGCCATTTCGCCGATCGCGAGGCGCTCCTGGCGGAGGTGGCGCGGCGCGGCTTCGCGGCCTTCGTCGCGCGCCTCTCCGGCAGCGGCGCGGCGCCCGGCGAGGCGTTCCGCTCGATGGGCCGCGCCTATCTCGCCTTCGCCCGCGAGGAGCCCGGCTACTACGCCGCGATGTTCTCCGCCGCCCTGCCCGAGGGGCCCGAGGGGCCGCCGGAGGCGCAAGACGCCTTCCGCATGCTCGTCGACGCCATCGCCGCGAGCGTGGCGACCCGCGGCGCGCGCCTCGACGACGCGCGCAGCCTCGCGCTGCAGGTGTGGGGGCTCTCGCACGGCATCGCGACGCTCGCCGCCTCCGGGCGCCTCGGCGGCCTGTGCGAGGACCCGGAGAGCGTCCTCGACCGCGGCGTCGCGGCGCTGGTCGCGGCGGCGATCGCGGGGGGCGAGCTGGAGGCGGGGTGAGCGTTACGATTATCGTGGATCGGAGAATCGCGAGCACCCGGCCTTGAGCCGAAGGCGCTCGCAAGGCTGGCTACCAGGCGGCTCGTCGCCGCCGCAAGAGCTTGCTCCGCAAGCAATTTCTCACGCTGGGTCCCCTTCCCCTCCGGTCGCATGCGACCCCCGGCCGGGGATGACACCGACGGAGTGCTCCAACGGTGTCATCCCCGGCCGGAGCACGCGTAGCGTGCGCAGGGGAAGGGGACCCAGCGCAGAAAGACGCGTGCGCAGCACGCTCCTGATGCCGCCGACCAGGCAGCTCGAGGCGACGCCCGCGGCGTAGCCCGCGACAACCTCTATCGCGATCGGCGCGACTGGCATGACGACGATTGCGAGACGCAGTTCCCAGCGCTCAGCGATGGCTCGAGACGAATTGCCGGAAACGCTCGGATTTCGGCGCGGCGAAGACCTCGGCGGCCGGGCCTTCCTCCTCGACGACGCCCTGGTGCAGGAAGACGACGCGGTTCGAGACGTCGCGGGCGAAGCCCATCTCGTGGGTGACGACGAGCATGGTGCGCCCCTCCTCGGCGAGCGCGCGCATGACGCGCAACACCTCGCCGACGAGCTCCGGATCGAGCGCGGAGGTCGGCTCGTCGAAGAGCATCACGTTGGGCCGCATGGCGAGCGCGCGGGCGATCGCGGCGCGCTGCTGCTGGCCGCCCGACAGATGAGCGGGGTAATGCTTCGCCTTGTCGGCGATGCCGACCTTCTCGAGCAGCGCCTCGCCCTCCGCGATCGCCTCCGCCTTCGGCCGACCCTGGACGTGGATCGGCGCCTCGACGACGTTCTCGAGGATGGTCATGTGGGACCAGAGATTGAAGCTCTGGAAGACCATCGCGACCTTGGAGCGGATGCGGTCGACCTGGCGCTGGTCGGCGGGCTGCATGCCGTGGCGGGTCTTCTTGAGCGCGATCGTCTCGCCGCCGATGCTGACCTCGCCCGAATCCGGCGTCTCCAGCATGTTGATGCAGCGCAGCATCGTCGACTTGCCCGATCCGGACGCTCCGAGGATCGAGATCACGTCGCCGACGCGCGCATCGAGCGAGACGCCCTTGAGCACCTCGAGCGAGCCGAAGCTCTTGCGCAGATCGCGGATGCTGACGGCGGTCTCGGTCATCGTTCCTCTCTCAGGCGCCGCGCGCGCCGGCGGGATCGGGCGTCAGGACGGGCTTGTCGGCTGCGCGCGGGGGCTCGCGCAGATGCGGCGACAGGCGCCATTCGAAGAACTGGATCGCGCGCGTGACCGCGAAATTGATCAGGAGATAGATCGCGCCGGCCACCACGAACACCTCCACCGCGCGGAAGGTCTGCGAGATCATCCGGTGCGCGAGGCCCGTGACCTCCATCAGCGTGATGACGGACGCGAGCGAGGTCGCCTTGACCATCAGGATGATCTCGTTGCCGTAGGCCGGCAGCGCCTGGCGCACCGCGATCGGCAGCACGATGCGGCGGAAGCGCTGGAGCCCCGACATGCCGCAGGCCTTCGCCGCCTCGATCTGCCCGTGCGGCACGGCGAGGAGCCCGCCGCGGATGATCTCGGCGGCATAGGCGGCGGTGTTGAGGGTCAGCGCGAAGATCGCGCAATAATAGGGCTCCCGGAAGAACCACCAGATGCCGAGCTCCTGCAGCTGCGGCCGGAACTGGCCGAGCCCGTAATAGACGAGGAAGATCTGCACGAGGAGCGGCGTGCCGCGGAAGACGAAGATGTAGGCCTGCGCCGTCCAATCGAGCACCGCGATCCCGGACAGACGCATCATCGCGAGCGCGAGCGCGAAGACCGCGCCGAAGGAGAGCGACCACGCGGCGAGCTGCAGCATCAGGGGCACGCCCGGCAGCAGCCGCTGGAAGGCGTCCCACATGAAGGGAAGATCGATCATGTCGCCCTCCTCACGCCGCGCATGGCGCGCGCCTCGGCCTTGGCGAAGAACCAGGTGGAGAGCGTCGTCAGGACGAGGTAGAGGACCGCCGCCGCGAGGAAGAAATAGAAGGGCTGGCGCGTCGAGCCGGCGCCGATCTGCGCCTGCCGCAGGAGCTCGACGAGGCCGATGACCGAGATGAGCGCCGATTCCTTGAGCGCGAGCTGCCAGCAATTGCCGAGCCCGGGGATCGCGAAGCGCATCACCTGCGGAAACACGATCCGCCGCAGCATCAGCCAGCGGCCCATGCCGACCGAGCGCGCCGCCTCGAGCTCGCCCTTCGGCAGCGCCAGGTAGGCGCCGCGATAGACCTCCGCCTGATAGGCGGCGTTGACGACGGCGATCGCGAGCGCGCCGGTGACGAAGACCGGCAGGCCGATGAAGCCCTCGTAGCCGAGCATCCGCCCGAGATTGGTGAGCGCGAGCGAGCCGCCGAAGAAGAAGAGGTAGATGACGAGCAGGTCCGGGATGCCGCGCAGCACGGTGGTGTAGGTGTCGCCGATCGTGCGGGCGACCCGGCTGCGCGAGAGCTTCATCGCCGCGATGCAGGCGGCGACGACGTTGCCGACGAGGAAGCCGGTCGTCGCCACCGCCAGGGTGACGACCATCGCGAGGAGCATGGCTCCGCCCCACCCGCGCGGGCCGAAGCCGAACAGCTCGAAGAATCCGACCGGTGTCATCGCCTCACCGTCTGGCCCCGGCGCCGCGTCGAGCGGCGCGCGGGGTCGCGTCCCATGCTCTCACCGTGTCAGTTCGCAGGCGTGATGTCGACGCCGAACCACTTCACGGCGAGCTCCTGCAGGGAGCCGTCGGCGAGCGCCTCCTCGATCGCGGCGGAGAACTTCTCGGCGAGCGCCGTGTCCTCCTTGCGGAGGCCGACCGCGACGCCGCGCCCGAGCACGCCGCCGGAGAGGCCGGTGCCGACGATCTCCATCTCGGCGAAATCGGGCTGCATCTTCGTCGCGGTCAAAGCCGAATGGGCGGCGAAGATGCCGTCGAGGCGGCCGGCCAGGAGATCGAGATCGTGCTGCTCCGTGGTGCCGTATTCGCGGATCTCGACGATGTCCCCGAGATATTGCTGGAGGAAGTTCGAGTTCGTGGTCGAGCCCTGCACGCCGATCACCTTGCCGCGCAGGATCGGCTCCCATTCCGCCACGCGCGCGGTCACCGCATCGGCATCCGTGTCGAGCGACAGGGTCTCGCCGGTGCCGGCGAGCTCCATCAGCGGGCTGTCGGCGAGCGCGCCGAAGCCGTGCGGGGTGCCCGCGTAGGGGCGGGAGAAGTTGATCACCTCGAGGCGCTGGTCGGTGATGTTCATGCCGGCCATGATCGCGTCGTACTGGCCGGCCTGCAGCGCGGGGATGATGCCGGCCCAGTCCTGCTGGACGACCTGGCAGGTCACTTCCATGCGGCGGCAGAGATCCTCGGCGAGGTCCACCTCGAAGCCGGCGAGGCTGCCGTCGGGGTTCGAGAAGTTCCACGGAGCGTACGCGCCCTCGGTCGCGATGCGCACCACGTCCTGGGCATGGGCCGTCGAGAGGCCGAGCGCGAAGGCCGCGCCAGCGATCCCGAGCCCGAGCGCCTTGAGATTGATCATGCGAGTAGATCCCCTCTGGAGGTTTCCGCTCTCCCGGCGGAACTGGAGCGCGGACGCGTCGAGGCGCCCGACACGCCTAAGTAAAAGGCAGCGAGCGGCCCCTGCAAGCCCTTCTTTTCCGCGCCGACGCTGTGCATTCGGCGCGGAAATGGGCAGCTGCGTCGCACCTGCCTCTCGCCCGCGCTATGTGCGGTAGAGGAGCGGGTCGGCCGTCACTCGACCGGCGTGAGGTCGAGGCCGAACCATTGCATCGACAGGGTGCGCACCGTGCCGTCGTCGATCGCCGCCTGGATCGCCTCGTCGAAGCGGGCGCGCAGCTCCTCGTCGCCCTGACGCAGCCCCACGCCGACGCCGCGGCCGAGGATGCCGCCGACGAAGCCCGGACCCGTGATCGTGAACTCGCCCTCGAACTCGGGCTTCGTCAGCGTCGCCTCCAGCGTGGGCAGGTCGGCGAGCACCGCGTCGATGCGCTGCGCCTGCAAGTCGAGGTCGTGCTGCTCGGTGGTGGCGTATTCGCGGATCTCGACGTCGTTCTCGAAGAACTCGCGCGCGAAGACCGCATGCGTCGTCGCGCGCTGGACGCCGATGGTCTTGCCGGAGATCGCCTGGCGGACCTCCTCGAGCGCGGCCATCGCGGCCTCGCGGTTCGTCTCGAGATGGAAGCGCTCGCCCGAGCGCGGCAGCTCGGCGATGTCGGAATCGTTCGGCACCAGGAAGCCGTTCGGCGAGAGCGTGTAGGCCTTCGAGAAGGAGATCACCTCCTCGCGCTCCTCGGTGATCGACATGCCGGCCATGATGGCGTCGAAGCGCCCGGCGACGAGGCTCGGGATGATGCCGTCCCAATCCGTCGCGATGATCTCGCACTCGACGCCCATGCGCGTGCAGAGGTCGCGCGCGAGGTCGATCTCGAAGCCGTCGAGCGTGCCGTCGGGCTGCGAGAAGTTCCACGGCGCGTAGGCGCCCTCGGTGGCGATGGTGATGCGCTCCTGCGCGAGCGCGGGGCTCGCGGCGAGGGCCGTGGCGGCGAGAGCGAGGCCGATCGTCTTGGAAATGGTCATGGTTTCATCCTTGGCGTCGTGAATGATCGCGGGCGACGGCGCGCGCCGCCCGGAGGGGCTCGTTTACGGCCCCGATGCGCGCGAGTGAAGCCCGCCGGGCGCGCTCGGTCAACGGGAGGAAGAGAAAGACGGCGCCCGCGCCATCAGGCAGAGGATCTCGAGGAGCATCTGGGCGGCGACGTGGGCGGTGTTCGTCGTCGCGTCGTATTGGGGCGCGACCTCGACGACGTCGCCTCCGATCACGTCGAGCCCGGCGAGCCCGCGCATCAGCGCGAGCACCTCGCGCGGCGTGAGCCCGCCGACCTCCGGCGTGCCGGTGCCGGGGGCGAAGGCGGGGTCGATCGAATCGATGTCGAAGGAGACGTAAACCGGCCCCTCGCCGACGATCGCGCGCGCGCGCTCGACGATCGCGGGGATGCCCAGCGTGTCGACCTCCTCGGCGTGGATCACCGTCATGCCGCTTTCGGTGGAGAATTCCCACAGCCATTCGGCCGAGCCGCGGATGCCGATCTGGATCGTGCGCTCGGGATCGAGCACGCCGTCGAGCACGGCGCGGCGGAAGGGGCCGCCGTGGTGGAACTTGGCGCCCTCGTATTCGCCGGACGTGTCGCAATGGGCGTCGATATGGATCATGCCCACCGGCCGCTCGGCGCCGACCGCCTTGAGAATCGGAAGCGAGATCGAATGGTCGCCGCCCACCGCGAGGGGACGCACGCCCGCGCCGACGAGATCGCGGAAATAGGCCTCGATGTCGGCATGGCAGCGCTCGAGCGAGAAGCGGCTCTCGAGCGGCACGTCGCCCACGTCCGCCACGCGCAGCTCGTAGGTCGGCAGCGCCTTGAGCACGTGCTCGTAGGGGCCGATCCGCTCGATGCCGCGCACCGCGCGCGGGCCGAAGCGGGTGCCGGTGCGGTTCGTCACGCCGAGATCCATCGGCACGCCGACGATCGCGACGTCGAGCCCGGCGAAGCCGTTTGAAGCGGCGTCCGGGCGATAGGGCGCGGCGAGGAAGGTCGCCGGCTCCATGAAGGGCCAGCGCCGCCGCTCGCCGCTCATGAACTGCGTGTCCGCCACCGCCTTGAAGGCCGGGTCGAAGACGTCCCCGCCCTTGGCGTTCGCGTATTTCGCCCGCAGCCGGGCGAGCTTGTCCTGATCCATGATCCGCTCCGCGTCTCGTCGCGCGAGCTTCGAGCGGCGGGGCGGGAGCGTCAAGCGGGCGATCGCGCGGGATGCGCTCGCGCGATGTCCTCAGCGGGCGAGCACCCGGCGCACCGCGAGCCCGAGGGCGATCGCCTCGGCGAGCATGGTGAGCGCGAGCGCGCTCGCCGCGCCGATCACGCCGTAGGCCGGCACCAAAGCGAGCGCGAGGACGCAGGCGAGGACGCCCGCGCCGACATAGATGCGGGCATAGGTCCGCTCCGCCCCGACCATGGCGAGCACCCGCTCGGCCGGCCCGACCGCCGCGAGCGCCACGGTGCCGGCGGCGACGATCGCCATCGCCGGCCAGGCCTCGACGAAGCCGGGACCGAAGAGGCCGAGCACGAAGGGGCCGAGCGCCACGAGCGCCGCCGCGAAGACGACCGAGGGCACGAGCGTCGCGAGCGTCGCGCGCCGCACCATCGCCCGCAAGGCCTCGCGATCGCCGCGGACGTGCAGCGCCGAGACGCGGTGGGCGATCGCGTTCGAGATCGCGTAGGCCACGAAGGGCACGAGGGCGAGGCTCTTCACGGCGGCGAAATAGATCCCCGCCTCCTCGGCGGAGCGGAACCAGGCGAGCGCGATCACGTCCGCGCTCACCGCCACGAGCGCGCCGACATCGCCGACGAGGAGCGGCACCGACACGCCGAGCCAGTGGCGCCCCTCGATCCGGCGCGCGCCGCCCGGCGGCAGCATCGGCGCGATCCGCGGGCGCAGCATCAGGGCCTGGACGCCGCAGACGAGACTCGTCGCGACGAGCATCGCGAGCATCACCTCGGTCGCGCCCCGGCCGATGCCGAGCGCGAGCCCCGCGCCGACGAGGGCGAGCATCAGGAGCGGGCGCAGGAGATAGCTCGGCGCGAGCGCGAGGATCGGCCAGTCGAAGGATTTCGCGATCCCCTCCTGCACCATCATCAGGGCCATCGCCGGCAGCATGGCGAAGGCGAGCGCGAGAACGGGATCGTGGGGGGCGAGCGCGAGCGCGCCGACGATGCCGACCGCCCCCCCGACCGCGAGCGCGAGCGCCCGCGAGAACAGGAGGAAGCCCGCGAGCGCCGGCGGATCGTTCTCCTGGCGATAGCGCGCGACGAAACGCTGCGCCGCGACATCAAGGCCGAACACCGCGAGCGCCGCCGCGACGCCGAGCACCGTGACCGCCGCGGCGACGCGCCCGTACTCGCCCTCGCCGACGATGCGCGCGATCGCGATCTGCGCCACGAAGGCGACGAGCGCGGCGGCCACGCGAATCGCGAAGGCCCAGAGGGCGAACGCCCCGCCCGCGGCGAGCACGCGCGCGCCCGCGTCGCGCAGGTCGGTCGACAATCTGGCGAGGTTCGCTGCGAGGGGCGTCATGCGGGTCTCGCTTAGCGGCTGTGCGTTCAGATCCCGTTACCGGGGATTGGACTTCGCGCGCGGGCGGCGCTACCGATGTCGCGGCTCTCGTCCCATCCGCCCACCGGGTCCCTCGCCTCATGTCCAGCGCCGCTCCCTCGCAACTGCCCGCCGCCGAGCCGGCGCACGCCGCCCGCGCCTCCGATCTCCTCGAGCGGCTCGCCGCCGCGGCGCCGGACGAGCGGGTGAGCCTCGGGCAGATCGTCGACGTGCTCGGCGAGCGCGCCTTCGGCCTCGTCCTCCTGATCCTCGCTTTGCCCTGCGCGATCCCGTTCCTCTACGGCGTGCCGCAGGTCTTCTCCCTGCCGATGGTGTTCGTCGCGACGCAGATCCTGATCGGCCGCCAGACGCTCTGGCTGCCCGATCCGATGCGCGCGCGCACCATCCGCCGCGACGATCTGCGGGCGCTCGCCGCCCGCGGCGGGCCGTGGCTGCGCCGCCTCGAGCTGCTCGCGCGCCCGCGCCTCTCCGCGCTCTCGTCGCGGGTCGCCGAGAAGCTGTTCGGGCTCGCGATGGTGATCGCCTCGCTGTCGATCCTCACGCCGCTCCCGCTCACCAACACCGTGCCGGCGATCGGCGTCGCGGTGCTCTCGATCGGCATGATCGAGAAGGACGGGCTCCTGATGCTCGCCGGCACCGCGATCGCGCTCGTGTGGATCGGCTTCCTCGCGCTCGCGGGCACGACGGTGATCGCGTTCCTGTTCTCCTTCCTGTGACGCGCGGCCGCCCCGCCGATTTTTTCCGCCCGACCCGAAAAACCGGGCTTGCATCCCCGGAAGCCACCCGATATATCCCCGCTCGTGGTCCCCGATAGCTCAGTTGGTAGAGCAAGCGGCTGTTAACCGCTCGGTCGTAGGTTCGAGTCCTACTCGGGGAGCCAACCTTTTCCGCCACGATCAGATACTCGGGCTTGTCGCGTGTGACGTGTGCCGGCGGCACTGCGTTCGCTTCGTCGATGGCGGTGACGACGCAGAATGCGGAGCGGCGGATTCAGGCGCGTTGCCTACACTCGGCTCGCCGACCCGTTTCGCTGCACCATGTTGTCGCCTCGTGCGGGCACGTCGCGTCGCGCCAGGCGCAACCATGGAGACGCAGAATGAAATTCAAACAGGCCATGCTCGCGGCGATCATGGCCGTGGCGAGTACCAGCCCCACGCTGGCCGAGGTCGACTTCAGCGAAGCTTGGCATGCCTGTGACGATGCGGCCGTTGAGCGTGGATTCGTCGAAGCTTCGCTTCCTGATCGGTCGTTAGGCTATTCTCAGGAGGCGGTGATCCGGCAAGTCGCCGGACCCTTCGAAGGACAGGATCTGATTACGATCGCGATGCCGACGAGTACCGGGACCGTCTTCTGCCAGCTGACCACCGATCTCCGGGTCGTTCTATACAAGTTCAACGGACGCGAAGTGATCGGCGCCAGCCCGAAGCGGTGATGGCCTCCATCTGATCCGCGATATGGCCGTCTTCTGACGCCCCCCCCGCCTGCGGCCCGAAGTCGCGCCGATCGCGGTTCAACGGGGCGGCGAAGGTGAATATCCTGGCGGCATTTCGCGTCGCTCGAGAGGTGTCCCCCGTGTCCGGTCCCGCGCTCGTCTGGTTCCGCGAGGACCTGCGCCTTTCCGACAACCCGGCCCTCGCCGCCGCGATCGAGAGCGGCGCGCCCGTCGCCTGCCTCTACCTTCTCGACGAGACCTCTCCCGAGATCCGCCCGCTCGGCGGCGCATCGCGCTGGTGGCTCGCCGGCTCGCTCGCGGCGCTCGCCGAGGCGCTGGAGAGCCGCGGCGGGCGGCTTCTCGTGATGCGCGGGGCGGCGCGCGAGGCGATCCCGCAGGCCGTGACCGCGCTCGGAGCGAGCGCCGTCTTCTGGAACCGCCGCTACGGCGCCGAGCGCGCGATCGACGCCGAACTGAAGGCCTCGCTCAAGGCCGACGGCGTCAAGGCCGCGAGCTTCAACGCCCGCCTTCTCTGCGAGCCGGGCGAGGTGCGCACGAAGACCGGCGGGAGCTACCGCGTCTTCACCCCCTTCAAGAACGCCTGCGTCGCGCTCGATCCGCCGCCGCGCCCCCTCCCCGCCCCCGGCCGCATCCCCGCAGCCGAGATCCCCGACGCGCTTCTCGCGCGGACGCTCGCGATCGCAGATCTCGCGCTCGAGCCGACGGCGCCCGATTGGGCGGGCGGCCTGCGCGCGACCTTCACCCGCGGCGAGGCGGGCGCGCGGGCGCGGCTCGCGGCCTTCGTCGACGGGCCGCTCGCGGGTTATGCGGAGCGGCGCAACCGGCCGGACGTCGAATCGACCTCGATGCTCTCCCCGCATCTGCGATTCGGCGAGATTTCGCCGCGCCAGATCGTCCACGCCGCCCTGCACGCGCGCGATTCGGGCAGCGTCGGCGCGGGCGATTACGACACGCTGCGCTCCGAGCTCGCCTGGCGCGATTTCTCCCACCAGCTTCTCTTCGAGACCCCCGACATGGCGCGCACGAACCTGCAGCGCGCCTTCGACGCGTTCCCCTGGCGCGAGGACGAGGCCGCGCTCGAAGCCTGGCAGCGCGGGCGCACCGGCTATCCGCTCGTCGATGCCGGCATGCGGCAATTGTGGACGACGGGGTTCATGCACAACCGCGTGCGGATGGTCGTCGCCTCCTTCCTCGTCAAGCACCTCCTGATCGACTGGCGGCGCGGCGAGGACTGGTTCTGGGACACGTTGTGCGACGCGGACTCAGCCAACAACGCCGCCTCCTGGCAATGGGTGGCCGGGTCGGGCATGGACGCCGCGCCCTATTACCGCATCTTCAACCCCGTGGCCCAGGGGACGCGCTTCGATCCGAAGGGGGATTACGTGCGTCGCTATGTCCCCGAGCTCGCCCGCCTGCCTTCACGTTTCCTCCACGCCCCCTGGGAAGCGCCGCGGAACGTGCTAGAAGAGGCGGGCATTCGCCTCGGGGAGACCTATCCGTTGCCCATCGTCGTTCATGAGAAGGCCCGCGATCGAGCGCTCGAGGCGCTCGCCACGATGAAACGGGCCGCGGCCTGAGATCGCGCGCGAGGTGAGCGTATCGTGAGCGCGCAGAAGCGGATCGCCGTCGTCGGCACCGGCATCGCCGGCAACGGCGCCGCATGGGCGTTGGCGGTCGGCTCGCGCCACCGTCTCGCCGTCTACGAGGCGGATGGGCGCGCGGGCGGGCACGCGGCGACGGTGGATGTCGCGTATGACGACGCGCCGATCACGGTGGATACCGGCTTCATCGTCTACAACGAGCCGAACTACCCCAATTTCACGCGCCTCCTCGCCCATCTCGGCATCGGCACGCAGGCCTCCGACATGAGCTTCTCGGTCTCGGACTGGGAGGATTCGGGGAGCGCGCGGCTGACCTGGACGAGCCGGCCCTCGCGACTCCTCGGCGGGCTCGTGCCGAACGGGATCGGCATCCCCTCCCCCGTCCACCTCCTCGTCCTGCGCGATCTCGTGCGCTTCAACAGGAGCGGCGTCGCGGATCTGCATGCGGGCCGGCTGGAGGGCTTGAGCCTCGGCGATTACCTCGCGAGCCGGCGCTTCTCCCGCCGCTTCCGCGAGGATTACGTCGTCGCGATGGGCTCGGCCATCTGGTCGATGCCGCCGGGCGACATCCTCGACTTTCCGGCGGCGTCCTTCCTGTCCTTCTTCGAGAACCACCGCCTCTTGCGCATCGAGCGGCCGACCTGGCGCACGGTGACCGGCGGCTCGCGGACTTACGTGACGGCGATGACGGCGAGCTTCGCGGACGGGCTGCGGCTCGACGATCCGGTGCGCGCCGTGCGGCGCGACGCGCAGGGCGTGGAGATCGTCACGGCGCGCGGCAGCGAGCGCTACGACGCGGTCGTCCTCGCCTGCCACAGCGATCAGGCGCTCGCGCTCCTGGAGACCCCCTCCGCGGCCGAGCGGGCGGTGCTCGGCGCCATCCGCTACCGCGAGAACGACGTCTATCTGCACCGCGATCGCGGCCTGATGCCGCGCGACGCGCGCTCCTGGGCGGCGTGGAACGTGATCAAGCACTCGGACGACGAGGTCTGCGTCACCTATCACATGAACGCGCTGCAGGGCATCGATCCCTCCCGGCCGCTCTTCGTGAGCCTCAACCCGCCGCGCCCGCCGGCGCCCGGCAGCGTCTTCCGCACCTTCTCCTACGCCCATCCGCAATTCGACCAGGCGGCCATCGCCGCGCAGGCGCGGCTGCCCGAGATCCAGGGCGGCGGCGGCGTCCATTTCGCGGGCGCGTGGACCAAATACGGCTTCCACGAGGACGGGCTCGTCTCCGGCCTCCTCGCCGCCGAGGCGCTCGGCGCGACGATCCCCTGGCGGATCGACCCGCGCAGCTTCGCGGAAGCCGCCGAATGAGCCCGGACGGCCCGGCGGGCGCGCTCTATGTGGGCCGCGTGATGCATGCGCGCCTGCGCCCGCGCGCCCACCGCTTCCGCTACCGCGTCTTCACGCTCCTCGCCGATCTCGATCGCCTGCCCGAGCTCGACCGCGCTTCGCCGCTGTTCTCGGTCGGGCGGTTCAACCTCGTCGCCTTCCACCCTGGCGACCACGGCGAGGCCGACGCGACCGCGCCGCTCGCCGATCAGGCCCGCGCCGCCTTCGCCCGCGCCGGGATCGCGGCGGAGCGGGTGTGGCTGATGGCCTATCCGCGCATCGCCGGCTACGCCTTCAACCCGATCAGCGTCTATTACGGCACCGATGCGCAGGGTCGGCTCGTGGGCGCGCTCGCGGAGGTGCGCAACACCTTCGGCGAGCGCCACACCTACCCGCTCGCCCTCGCCGCGGATCGCGCCCGCGCGAGCGCGGACAAGGCCTTCCACGTCTCGCCCTTTCTGCCGATGGAGCTCTCCTATCGCTTCGGGCTCGAAGCGCCGGGGGCGGAAGCGCGCGTGTCGATCGTCGAGAGCGACGCGCAGGGGCCGATCCTCACCGCGATCTTCGCCGGCGCGCGGCGGGCTCTGTCGAGCCGCACGCTTCTCGCGGCGCTCGCCCGCACGCCTCTGATGACGCTCAAGGTCGTCGTCGCAATCCATTGGCAGGCCTTGCGTCTTCTCGCCAAGGGCATCCGCGTCCACCCCCATCCGCGCAAGGGCACCGGGACGCGCGCGGGCGAGCGCATCGGAGACGCAGCGGCGTGAGCGAGGAGACCCCGATCGTCGTCACGCGCGAGACCCTCGCACGCGTCGCGCGCGGGCTGCCCTTCCTCCTGCGCCGGCTCCTCGCGATCGGCCTCGCGATCGAGGCGGGACGGCTCGAGGTGGCTCTGCCGGACGGGCGCGTGCTCCTCTTCGCGGGCAAGGCGCCGGGCCCCGCCGCACGGCTCGCGATCCGCGACGCGGCGTTCGCGCGGCGCGTCGTCTTCGGCGGCGAGATCGGCTTCGCGGAGGCCTATGTCGATGGGCTCTGGGACACGCCGGACCTCGCGGCGCTCCTCCTCCTCTTCGCCTCGAGCCGCCCCAGGGAGGCGCGCATCGTCTCCGAACCCTGGCCGCGGCTCCTGCTGCGGCGGATCGGGCATGCGCTGCGGCGCAACACGCGGGCGGGCGCGCGGCGCAACATCGCCGACCATTACGACCTCGGCGAGGCCTTCTACGCCGCCTGGCTCGACCGCGACCTCACCTATTCGAGCGCGATCTTCGCCGAGGGCGACGATCTCGAAGCGGCGCAGACGCGCAAGAACCGGCGGCTCGCCGAAGCGACGCGCATCGAGCCCTCCGCGCACGTGCTCGAGATCGGCTGCGGCTGGGGCAGCTTCGCGCTCTTCGCCGCCCGCGAGATCGGCTGCCGCGTCACGGCGCTGACGATCTCCCAAGCCCAGGCCGACGTCGCCCGCCGCCGCGTCCACGAGGCGGGGCTTTCCGAGCGCATCGACATCCGGCTCGAGGATTATCGCGATGTCGCGGGACAGTTCGACCGGATCGTCTCGATCGAGATGCTGGAGGCCGTCGGCGAGGCCTATTGGGAGCGCTTCTTCCGGGTGCTGCACGATCGGCTCGTGCCCGGCGGGCTCGCGGGGCTGCAGGCGATCACGATCTGCGACGCGCGCTATCCGCGCTACCGCACCGAAATCGACTTCATCCGCGCCCGCGTCTTCCCCGGCGGCATGCTGCCCTCCGACGGCATCCTGACGGCACTCCCCGCCCGCGCCGGGCTCGACACCGTCGAGGACCGCTCCTACGCCGCCGATTACGCCCGCACGCTCGCCATCTGGCGCGAGCGCGTCCGCGCGTCCGGCCCGCGGCTCGAGACGCTCGGCTTCGACGCCCGCTTCCGGCGGATGTGGGATTATTACCTCGCCTATTGCGAAACGGGTTTCGCCACGCGCAACACGGACGTGCGGCAGATGGTGGTGCGGCGGGGTTAGGGGGCAGCGGTCGCTCCCTCTCCTTCCCCTCAGGGGAAGGTGGCTCCGACCCCGAACAGGGGTCGGAGACGGATGGGGTCTTTCGACCCGAAGGGTCGAAGGGGCGTTGGGCTTCTCCGAACGTAAGGGGCTCTAAGACGACGCCCCTTCGCCGCTGTCGCGGCGAATGACCCCATCCGACCCGTCGGCTTCGCCGCCGGGCCACCTTCCCCTGAGGGGAAGGAGAGCGGCGGCGGCTGATCACGAAGTACGCACCCGGGGGCTCACCCCACCGACGCGCCGCGCCCGCGCAGGCTCGCCGTGGCGACGAGCGCCCATCCGGCCATCATGAGGAACCCGCCCGTCGGGGGGGCCCAGCGGAACATCGTCACGCCCGCGCCCACGCGAAGCGCGATGTCGCCGCAGAACAGGACGAGGCCCGCCACCAGGATCGCGCCGGCGAGGAGGCCCAAGCGGCGGCTGACGAGGCCCTGTCCGACGAGGGCGGCGAGGCCGAGGAGCGCGGCGGCGTGGATGAGGAGGAAGGTGCCGGCGATCGCGAGCGAGCCGCCGCCCGTCACGTGCGCGGCCATGGCGGAAGCCGCGACCCCGAGAAGGCCCGCGAGCCCCGAGGCGGCGACGAGGAGCCGCACGCCCACGTTCACGCCCCCTCGCCTCTCGGTTCGACCGTCGGCAGCGCGACCCCGCGCTCGGAGAGGAGCCGCGCGATCGCGGTGCGCAGGTCGGCGATGCCGTCCTTGGCGCGGCTCGAGGTGACGACGATCTCGGGGAAGGCGGCCGGGCGGCGGGCGATCGCGGCGCGGGTCGCCTCGATCACGGCGTCGAGCTCGGCCTTCTTCGGCACATCGGCCTTGGTCAGCACGATCTGGTAGGGCACCGCCGCCTTGTCGAGGAGATCGAGGATCTCCTCGTCGTTCTGCTTCACGCCGTGGCGCGAATCGATCAGCAGCAGCACGCGCACGAGATTGGAGCGCCCGCGCAGGTAATCGCGGATCAGCTGCGTCCAGGCCCGCACCTTCTCCTTGCCGACCGCCGCATAGCCGTAGCCGGGCATGTCGACGAGGGTGAAGGTGGAGCCGACGTCGAAGAAGATCAGCTCCTGCGTGCGGCCCGGCGTGTGCGAGGTGCGCGCGAGCGCGTTGCGCCCCGTCAGCGCGTTGACGAGGCTCGACTTGCCGACGTTCGAGCGCCCGGCGAAGGCGATCTCGAGCCCGCTCATGGGGGGAAGCCGCTCCACCTTGTCGACGGCGGCGGTGAAGCGCGCCTCGCGCGCGAACAGCTTGCGCCCAGCTTCGGCGAGCGTCTCGTCCTGATCGTGTTCGGCCATGGCTCGTTCATGACGGGTCTCGCGCGATCTGGCAAGCGGCCCGCCTGCCGCCTCTTGCCCCGTCGCGGCATATGCGCGACACGAAGCCCCGGGGAAACGCGTGGGTGGACGATGGCGAAACCTCCGAGAGCGGAGCCGAGCGGACCGGACGAGGGCGCGGGCGCAGGAGAGGGCCACCCGGCGATCGTCCTCGAGACGTGGCTCCCCTACCGCCTGTTCGGCGTCGCGACGCGCATCGCCGAGATCCTCCAGAGCTATTACGCGCCGCGCTACGGCCTGACGCTCGCCGCCTGGCGGGCGATGGCGGTCGTCGGCGCGCGCCCCGGCGCGAGCGCGGGCGAGATCGCGCAGGCCGCGGGGCTCGACCAGTTCGCCGCGAGCCGCGCGATCGGGCTCCTCGTCGAGCTCGGCCTCGCAGGCCGCGAATCGGCGCGGCGCGACCGGCGCTTCGCCGCGATCGCGCTGACGAGCGAGGGTCGGCGCGTGTTCCTCGACATCTCCCGGCTCGCGCTGCGCCTCGAGGCGGAGCTCGTCGCCGGCCTCGACGCCGCCGAGCGCGCCGCGCTCGAAGGCGCGCTCGCCAAGGTGGAGGACGCGAGCGCGGTCCTGCGCGCCAAGGGGCTGCGCGGGGTGATGCCGGAGGGGTGAGGTGCCGCGGGCGAGCGGCGAGTCGGGTTCGACAACCGACGTCCGACGCTGTCATCCCGGACGCCGAAGGCGATCCGGGACCCAGACCCACGAGGCTTCAGTCGCAGCCTGTAGGCTGCGTTTCTCCGACGAGCGCCGCTGCGAGGGTGCAGCGCGAGCGCGGCATGCGCGCTCGGACGGTCGTGGAGCGTATGGGTCCCGGGTCCGCTTCGCGGCCCGGGATGACAGCCGTCGGTGTCGGGCCGCGCGCTCAGCCCTTCTTGCCGAGATAGGCGTCCATCATCGCCTTCATCATTTTGAGCTGCGCGTCCTGCATCTCGCGGCCGGCATCGACGAGCTTCGCATAGGCGGCAAAGGCGTCCTCGGCGGCGGCGTGGGCGGGGTCGCGCGGCTCGGGCTCGGGCTCCGGCTCGGGGGCGGGCTTCTCGGGCGCGCCCATCATCGTGGCGAACATCGCCTCCCAGGGGTTCTCGGCATTGGAGGGCTTGGCGGCGGGCTTCGACGCCGGCTTCGACGCGGGCTGCGCGCGCGCGCTCGCCTCCGCGCCCGAGCGCGCGGCCTGGGCCATGGCGTCGATCATGGTCGCGGCCATCACCGGCATGATCTTGGCGACCGATTCCTGAGCGACGCCCGACATCGCCGCCGCCTGCTCGGCGATCGCCTTGGCGAGGGCGGGCGAGCCGAAAAGCTTGCCCATCACCTCCTCGCCGAGCGCGATCGCCTGCTGCGAGAAGATCGCCTGCGGGCTCGCGCTCAGGCCGCCGAAGCCGCTCTTCGTCATCAGGCGGGTGAGTTCGGCCATGGCGTCCGGGCGTTGCGCGGATTTCTCGAGGCCGAGCGCGAAGGCCGGCATCAGCGCCGAGACCGCCTTCGCCGTCTCCTCCGGGGAGACCCCGAATTGCCGGAAGAACAGGTCCGCGGCCGCACCCGATTGCGCGTCGCGGATCATCTCGAAGAAGGTGTGCATCGACCCCGGCGCCTCTCGTCCCGCTCCCGCCCGCGCGGGATGCCGTCCACAGCATGACGCGTCATCGCGCCGAAGGGAATGCCCCCGAACGGGGCACGTCCCTCCCCGGAGGGGAGGGTGGCCTCCGAGCGAAGCGAGGAGGTCGGGTGGGGCACGACGCCTGCGGGGAGTTCTCCGACCGGGCCCCACCCGGCCCCTGTCGCTCCGCTCCAGGGTCCACCCTCCCCTCCGGGGAGGGATGGCGCTCACCCCGCCGCGAACAGGTCGCGCTCGGGCGCGTCGGGTGGCTCGTCGGCGGCGGCGGGGTCTCCGGGGGCGGTCTCGACGCCGAGATCCGGCAGGGCGACGATGCGCTGGCCGCGCAGGTCCGCGCGGGTCACGACGAAGCCGCGCGTCTCCATGTATTGCACGAGCCGGCGGGCGCGACCGGGCGAGCGGCTGCCGCAGGCGCGCGCGATGGCGCCGTCGGAGGGGCACGGCGCGCCTTCCAGCGCGGCCCGCGCGAGGATGAGATAGACGCCCTGGATGTCGTCCGGCAGATCCGCCGCCGCGGCCTCGGCGCGCGCCCATGCCTCGTCGTCCACGGCGCCCGCATCGACTCCCGCCCGCGCGACCGCGAGGCGCTTGCGGAAGGAGGGCAGCGAGGGCGCCTCTCCCGGCACGCGCCGGATGCGCAGGCGCACCAAAAAGTCCTGGTACAGGACCGCGACCGAGCGGAACGCCGCATCCGGATCGGCGAGGATCTCCCGCAGGACCTCGTCGAGCACCGCCTCGCGCTCGGCCGCCGGCAGCGTCTCCTCCTGCGGCGCCGCGGTGCCGGCGGGGCGGGCGCGGACGAGCTCGGCGAGGAGGTCGTTCGTCGAGGGCGGCGGGGGCGGCGCGGGGCGGCGCTCGGGGCGCGGGCGCATCGGCTCGGGTTCGAGCGGCGCGAGGATGAGATCGCGCACCGCCTCCCCCGGCGCCTCCGGCAGGGGCATCAGCTTCGGCGAGGAGGAGCGGGCGGCGGTCTCGACGGTGCCGATCTTCACGGAGACCGGACGGCGCGAGAGCGCGGGACCGAGCGCGACGAAATGCCCGCGCGCGAGATCGCGGAACGCGTCCGCCTGGCGGCGCTCCATGCCGAGGAGATCGGCCGCGCGCGCCATGTCGATGTCGAGGAAGGTGCGGCCCATCAGGAAGTTCGAGGCCTCGGCCGCGACGTTCTTGGCGAGCTTGGCGAGGCGCTGGGTGGCGATGATGCCGGCGAGGCCGCGCTTGCGGCCGCGGCACATCAGGTTCGTCATCGCGCCGAGCGAGACCTTCCGCGCCTCGTCGGACACCTCGCCGGCCGCGGCCGGGGCGAAGAGCTGGGCCTCGTCGACGACGACGAGCATCGGGTACCAATGGTCGCGCTCGGCGTCGAACAGGCCGCCGAGGAAGGCGGCGGCCGCGCGCATCTGCTGCTCGGCGTCGAGCCCCTCGAGACTCAGCACCACCGAGACGCGGTGCTGGCGCACGCGCGCGGCGACGCGCTGGAGATCGGCCTCCGAGCGTTCCGCCTCGACGACGACGTGGCCGTATTTGTCCGCGAGCGTGACGAAGTCGCCCTCGGGGTCGACGACGCATTGCTGCACCCAGGGCGCGCTCTGCTCGAGCAGGCGGCGCAGGAGGTGCGACTTGCCGGAGCCGGAATTGCCCTGGACGAGGAGGCGCGTCGCGAGGAGTTCCTCGAGATCGAGGAGCATTCGCCCACCATCGCCCACCCCGCCCGGCGGCGCGATCTCGCCCATGTCGATGCCGACGCTCATCCGCCTCTCTCGATCCTCCCGCGCGCTCGCGTCTCGTCCGAGACCCGTCCTAGCAAGTCGGCCGCCCTTATGCAGCCCCGGGGTCCGGACCCTCCACAGCTTGAACCGCGGCGGGGGCGCTCCCATTCTCGACACGGGCGACGCGACGCCCGTCGCCCGCAACGCAACCGGACGAACGGGAGACGACGATGAACGACATCGCTTCGGAAAGCCGTCCCTGGACCTACGAGCAGGTGCAGGAGCTGATCGCGCTCGCGCGCGAGAACGTGCCCGCGAGCGTCATCAGCATGAAGACCAAGCGCTCGCAGGCGGACGTGCACGCCAAGCTCTCCGAGCTCGGCCTCTCCGTGCCCCCCGACGCGTGAGCCGAGAGCCGCCTTCCCCCGCCGAGGGGAAGGCGCGCCCTCAATTGCCGCTCGTGCGGACCGCGCCCCAACGCTCGAAGGCCTCCGCCATCGCCTGGGAGCCGGCATTGCCCTTCTCGAAGGACAGGATCGCGCGCTGGCCGCTCGCGAGGCGGATCGGCAGGTCGATCCAATTGCGGCCGGTCAGGAGCTGGGCGTTGCGCTCGACGTCCCGCGGCAGGTTCGACAGGCCGATCAGGAACAGGTTGTCGCGCACCGGCACGGGCAGGCCGGCGACCGGAGCGCCGCGGATCGTCTCGGTGTCCTTCAGCTGCAGCAGACCGATGTCGCGCACGCGGCGCGACTCGATGTCGCCGGTCGCGAAGGTAAGATCGATCGTGTGCGAGGCGGGCAGCGTCGGATCGAGATTGCGGCGGATCACCATCTCGAGCCGCAGGTTCTGATCGGGGATCTCGACGGTGGCGCGCACCGCCGGCTCGCCCTGGCCGCCCGAGGTGAGCTGCCAGACGGCGCGGCCGGCCGCGGCCCGCGGCTCGCCGCCGGGATTGACCGGATCCTCCTCGTAGAGGACGGCGCGCTGCGCCACCGGGATCGCCGCCGCGCTGCCGCCGCCGAGCTCCTGCGCGGGAGCCTGGGCCGCGGGCGCCGAGGCGACGACGGTCGGCGCGGCGGTCGCGTCGGCCGGGGCCCCGCCGATCCGCTCGGCGATCTTGCCTTCGTCCGCGGGCGCCGCCGTGGTGGCCGGCGCGCTCGCACGGGCGACGACCTCGGCGGGCGTCTCGCGCAGGCTGTAGGCCGTCCCCGCGATGGCGCCGACGACGACGACGAGCGCCGCCGCGATGATCGCGACGCGCGCGGTCGCGCCGCTGCCGCTCTTGCGCTGCCGGGATTCGACGCGCGGGCGCGCGCGGGGCGGCTCGGCCGGAGCCGGCGCCGCGGCGACCTCGTCGAGAGCGGGGCGACGGCGCTGATCGGGCAGGCTGAAGCCGGAGGCCTCCTCGCCGCGCGGCGGCCGGTCCTGCGCCGCCTCTTCGCGGGGCGCGGCGTTAGCCTTGCGCAGGTAGGCCGGCTGGAAGGTCGAGACCGGCGCAGGCGGCGGCTCGGGCTCGTAGCGCGGCTCGGCTTGGTAGCGCGGCTCCGGCTCGTAGCGCGGCGCGGGATCCGCGAAGGAGCTCGCGCGCTCGGGCGCGGGCGGAACAGGATCGCGCGGCTCGAAGGCCGGCTCGTCGAGCGCCGCCTCCGGCTGCATGTAATCCGCCTCGACGCGCGCGATCGCGGATTCGAGGGCCTCGCTCTCGCGATCGATGTCCGCCTCCGACAGCGGCGGGTCGAGTGCCCGCAACTGGTCGATGAGCGCCGCGCGCGCACGGTCGTAGACCGCACCGCGCATGGCGGGCGCAGGATCCGCCAGGCCCTGCACGGCACGGGCGATCAGGGGGTAGTAGTCGGCCATCGCGTTGCGAGTGTCCTCAGGAGGAACGATACGTCAAGCCTCGAACGGATTCGTCACCAGGATCGTGTCGTCGCGCTCGGGGCTCGTCGAGAGCAAGGCCACCGGCGCGCCGATGAGCTCCTCGATGAAGCGGACGTATTTCACGGCCTGGGCCGGGAGATCCGCCCAGGAACGCGCGCCGGCAGTGGAGCCGGACCAGCCCTCGAACTCCTTGTAAATCGGCTCGATTCGGGCTTGCGCGTCCTGCGCGGCAGGAAAGTGGTCGATTGCGTCGCCATCAAGGCGATAGCCGACGCAGACCTTGATCGTGTCGAAGCCGTCGAGCACGTCGAGCTTGGTGAGCGCGATGCCGGAAATCCCGCTCGTGCGCACCGTCTGGCGCACCAGCATCGCGTCGAACCAGCCGCAGCGGCGCTTGCGGCCCGTCACCGTGCCGAATTCGCGCCCGCGCTCGCCGATGCGCTCGCCGATCTCGTCGAACAATTCGGTCGGGAACGGCCCCTCCCCCACCCGCGTCGTGTACGCCTTGGCGATGCCGAGCACGTAGCCCACCGCGCTCGGGCCCAGGCCCGAGCCCGTCGCCGCCTGCCCGGCAACCGTGTTCGAGGAGGTCACGAAGGGATAGGTGCCGTGATCGACGTCGAGGAGAGCGCCCTGCGCGCCCTCGAACAGGATGCGCTTGCCCGCGCGCCGCTCCTCGTCGAGGAGCCGCCAGACGGCATCGATATAGGGCAGGACCTTCGGCGCGACGCTCGAGAGCTCCTCGTAGAGCGCCTCCAGCTCGAATTCCGGCAGCCCGAAGCCGCGGCGCAGCGCGTTGTGGTGGGTCAGGAGCCGCTCGATCTTCGGGCGCAGCGCGCCGAAATCGGCGAGGTCGTTGACGCGGATCGCGCGGCGGCCGACCTTGTCCTCGTAGGCCGGGCCGATGCCGCGCTTCGTCGTGCCGATCTTGGTGCCGTGCCCGCCGCTCTCGCGCAGCGCGTCGAGCTCGCGGTGGACGGAGAGGATGAGCGTCGCGTTGTCGGCGATGCGCAGATTGTCGCGGGAGATCGCGACGCCCTGGCCCTGCAGCCGCTCGATCTCGGCGGCGAGCGCGTGCGGGTCGATCACGACGCCGTTGCCGATGACGGACAGGGTGCCCTCGCGCACGACGCCCGAGGGCAGGAGCGAGAGCTTGTACACGGTGCCGCCGATCACCAGCGTGTGGCCGGCATTGTGCCCGCCCTGGAAGCGCACGACGACGTCCGCCTGGCTCGACAGCCAATCGACGATCTTGCCCTTGCCCTCGTCGCCCCATTGGGCGCCCACGACGACGACGTTCGACATCGCACTCCCCTCTCCACCCGGCGCGACGCCGACGGCCACGCTCGCCCGCCCGAACGAAAAACCCCGGCCGCAAGGCCGGGGCGGGCGATTACCTTGCAAGGCGTTCTGATGGATCGCGCGCGCGAGGTCAAGCGGGCGCCCGCGCGCTCACGCGACGCGGGTCGGCTTGCGGAACGAGCGCGCGTGTTCTAGGCGTAGCAGCGTACCCGGTCGTCGGGCATTAAGACCCAGCTTGCTGGGCAGGCTGCTCACCGAGCGATGACAAGCTTCGAGTAGCCTAGATATTGTCGCTGTCCCAAAACCCCGCTTCGGCGGGGTTTTGTGTTTTTCGCGGTCCGGAGCCGTCGGCTGCCCGGCAATGCCGAGCGCGCGCTCACGCGACGCGGGTCATCAGCGCGCGCAGGCGCGGGGAGATCTCGAGGGCTTCGCTCGCGACGAAGGCGAGGAGCGCGCGCTCGGGATCGCCGAGTTCGCGGCGCCCCTCCAGCCGGCCGAGCAGCCAAGCGGCCTCCTCGTCGTCGACGCGATCGGGGCTGAGGCCGCTCGAATCGTCGACCGCGGCCGGCACGGGGCGGGTCGTCACGCCGAAGGCCTGCGCCGCCATCTGCCGGAAGGTGGACAGGACGCCCGAGCCGATCGAGCGGCGCTGGTCGAGCCAGGCGTTGCGGTCGAGGACCTGCAGCCGCGCGGGGGCGTGGCGCCCGGGGCCGGCGAGCAGGTGGTTGCCGATCGCGCGGGCGTAGAGATCGGCGAAGCTCGGATCGTTGTCGGCGCCCGCCGTCGCCTCGGCGATGCGCATCAGGACCTCGGCCTCGGCGCGGGTGACGTGGCCGAACCCCTCGCTCGAGGCGACGTAGAGCACCCGGCGCAGCGCCTGCACGTCGGCGAAAGTCACGCGACCCGGCGCATGCCGCTCGCCCGTGATCGCCTCCCCCTCCCCCGTCAGCACCACCTGCTCGACGAGGCCGAGCGCGAAGGCGGCCAGCCGATCGGGCACGACGCGCGCGCGCTCCATGACGTGGAGGAGCGCGGCGAACTCGGTCGCGAGGACCGGGCGGCCCGCGAGCCGGGCGATCATCCAGTCGGCGTTCGCGTCCGAGAGATAGCCGCGCGGCTCGAGCTGGTGGACCATCAGGTCGGCGATGGCCTCGCAGAAGAAGTCGCGCCATTCCCGGCAGCCGCGCTCGCCGACCTGACGCGCGAGCGCGAAGAGCGTCTCGCCCTCGGCGAGCGTGATGGCGTCGTCGGGCCCGAAGATGCGCGCGCGCAGGGCGAGCACGCCCTCGGGCGTCAGCGGCAGGTCCGCAAGGCCGGCGAGCGGCTCGACCGAGCCGAAATCGCGGCTCTCGGGGCTGGCGGCGTGGTCCATGGGGCACTCCACGGGCTGTTCGGCACCGGGCGAGCCTGCCACGCTTCCCTTACGATTGCGTCAATCGCCGACCCGCACTCGCGCGCCAGGCGATCGCCGCGCCCATGAGGCCGAGCGGCGCGACCGCGAGGAAGGCGAGGCTGCCTCCCGCCGCGTAGAGCGGCCCGCACGCGACCATCGCCAAGGACATGGCGAGCGCCGAGGCGCCGGCGAGCGCGCCCTGCGCGCGCCCGCGCGTCCCGGGCGGGGCGAGCGCCACGATCGCCGCCATCGCGCCGAGATGCGTCGCACCGAAGGAGAGCCCGTGGAGCGCCTGCAGGAGGAAGGTCGCGCCGAGCCCCGGATCGAGCGCGAGGCCGCCGAAGCGCAGGAAGGCGGCGAGGCCGCCGATCACGATCAGCCCGAAGCCGCCGACCTTCCCCACCTGCCGGCCCACCAGCACGAAGAGGAGGATCTCCGCGATCACCCCCACCGCCCACAGCCAGCCGACCGCGAGCCCCGGAAAGCCGAGCCCCTTCCAGTGCAGCGTGCCGTAGGCGTAGACGCCCGCATGGCTCGCCTGGACCATCGCGGCGGCGGCGATGGCGAGGACGAGCGGGCGCGGCAGACGGGGCGTCCGCGCCGTCGCCCCCACGCCCGTGTCGCGCTCCGAGGAGGTGGCGGGCGCGCCGAGCCCCACGAGGGCGCCGACGAGCGCGAGCGCCGCGACGCCGATCGGGATCGCGTCCGGCGGCAGCGCCTCGAGCAGCCAGCCCATCAGGATCGTCGTGGCGAGGAAGGCGAGCGAGCCGAAGATGCGGATGCGCCCGTAATCGATGCCGCGATGCTCGCGCACGGCGTCCGTCGTCACGAGCTCGCTCGCGGGCACGATCGGCGCCTGCGCGATCGCCGCCGCGATCACGACGAGCGCGATCACGAGCGGGTCGGGCGCGGCGACGAGGGCGGCATAGGCCGCCGCGACCCCGAGCTGCGCGCACACGATCAGCCGACGCGCGGAGACCCCGCGATCGGTGAGCCCCAAGAGCGGCGGGGCGGCGACGATGCGCGCGAGCGTCGGCAGCGCGACGAAGAGCCCGATCAGGCTCGCCGCGACGCCGCGGCTCTCGAGCCAGACCGGCAGATAGGGCATGGCGATGCCGATCCCGGCGAAAGCCGTGGCCGAGAGCGCCGCGAGGCGGACGGAGAGCGGCAGGGACATCGAGAGCCGGAGGGAATCGCGCGGGATGCGGCGGCGGGCTCTCCCTATAGCACGCGCGCCCGATGCCGCGAATGCGACCGCGTTCGGTGACCCGAGCTTCACCTTTTCGCCGAATTGCGCGTTGATCGTGCCCTTCGGTAAGGGGTCCTCAACGCCTCGTGGGCGAAGGTCGACCTCGGAGCCGTCCCGCGATTCGAGACCCGAGGTCGCCCCCCGCATGAACGAGTCGAAAGCCCTCACCCCGATCGACGAGGCCGATTACGAGGCCATCGAGGCGGCCGTGATGGAGACGCAGCGCGGACGCTGGTTCCTCGCCGAATACGCGCGCCGCAACCGCACCGCCGACACCGGCATGCTCCTCGAAGCCATCGGCCGGCTCGAGAACGCCGTTCGTTCCGAGCGCGAGATCGTCGATCTCGATCGCCTGCGCTTCGACCTCGTCGAGATGGCGCGGGCCATCACCGTCACCAAGCGCGAGATCGCCTCGATCCGCCCCGCCGAGGGCACGCCCACCGATCTCGGCGTCGCCTCCGAGGCGCTCGACGGGATCGTGCGCACGACGGAGCGCGCGACGACCGACATCCTCGAAGCCGCCGAACACGTGCAGGAGGCCGCCTGGACCCTGCGCGAGGACGGCGCTCGCGCCGATCTGTGCGACGAGCTCGACCGGCGCGCGACCGAGATCTACACCTCCTGCTCCTTCCAGGACCTCACCGCCCAGCGCACCCGCCGCATCATCGAGACGCTGCGCTTCCTCGAGGGGCGCATCAACGCGATGATCGACGTCTGGGGCGCGGACGCCGGGGATCTCGACGCGCAGGACGAGGGCGAGCCGCACCTCTCCGCCAAGCTCGACGTCTTCAACGGCCTCGACCAGACCGCCATCGACGACGCCCTGATCGTCGAGGCGACGCCCTTCGCGATCGAGGTGGTCGAACCGGCCCCCGTCGACGATCTCCCCGCCGAGCCGATCGCCTGGACCGAGCCGCTGGCCGAGGCGTCCGCGGAGGAGGCGGTGGAGGACGTCGCCGAGCAGCCGGCTGAGGAGGAGATCGCGGTTCAGGAGGAGCTCGATCTCGGCGCCTTCGCCGACATCGACGCCCTCCCCGTCCGCGAGAAGCTCGTGCGCTTCAGCTGAGCGCCTGTGAATCTTTCGGAGGTTGTCATCCCGGGCCGCGAAGCGGACCCGGGACCCATACCCTCGACGACAAGTCCGAGCGCGCATGCCGCGCTCGTTCCGCTACATTTGGGCAGCTTCCGTCGGAGAAACGCAGCCTACAGGCTGCGACTGACACGTCGTGGTTCTGGGTCCCGGATCGCCTTTGGCGTCCGGGATGACACCGCAACGAGAGATTTTCAAGCTCTGAGCGTTCGGGAATCCCCCACCCCCGTCATTCCGGGGCGCGAAGCGAGCCCGGAACCCAGATTCCCCACCTCGGAATAGCAGCCTATAGGCTGCGTCCCTCGACGCATCGATCAATCGCCTGCAGGTGGAGAGCGAGCGCGCATGCGCGCTCGACCCGATGTCGGGAGTCTGGATTCCGGGCTCGCTTCGCGCCCCGGAATGACGGGCGTGGAGGAATCGAGACTACTCCGTCGTCCCGCCCCTCACCCCGCCACGAACTCCTGCCCCTTCGCCGCGCTCGCGGCGAGGACGGTGCGGGTGATCTCGCCGATCAGGTCGACATGGCCGAGCGCCTCGCGCAGCCGCTCCCGTTCGGCGGGCTCGAGCGCCTTGAGGTCGACCTTGGCGCTCGGGCGGCGGCCGGCGGAGACGTCGGCGATCTGCTGGGCGATCACGAGGCGCGAGACGAAGGCGTGGATGTCGGCGAGGAGCCGGGCATCCGCCGCGCCGGTGCCGGCGGCGCGCGTCGCCGCGAGGAGCCGTTCCGGCGTCGCGCGCGCGGGAATGCCGTGGCGCAACGCCATGGCGCGGGCGCCGGCCGTGATCGGCGCGAGCGCGCCCGCCTTCAGGTCGACCCGGCCCGCCTCGTCGGTGCGGATGCCGCCGAGGAGGCCGAGCGGCGCGCGCCGGCCCATCGCCTGGGCGCCCAGCGTGCGCGCGAGCCCCGGCGCCGCCCGCGCGGCCTGCGTCGCGATCTCGCGCAGCACGTGGGCGAGATGCGCGCCGGCGGCGTCCGAGGTCGCGGCCGGGGCGAAATCGTAGAAGGTGTCGACGTCCAGAAGCGCCTCCGGCTCCGGGTGCGCCACCCAGGCAGCGATCGCCTCGCCCCATTCCGAGAGGCGGCGGCGGAACTTGCGCTCGCTCGCCATCACGCCGCCCTTGCAGAGCGGCACGCCCGCCTCCGCGAGGATCGCGCTCACCCGCGCGCCGAAGCGCGCGAACCAGTCCGCCTCGTCGTCGAGATCGCCGCGATAGCGGTCGTCGATCACGAGCGCATTGTCCTGGTCGGGGGCGAGCAGGCACTCGCCGCGCCCGGCCGAGCCGAGCACGAGGAGGCACCACGGCGCGGGGGCGCGCCCGGCTCCCGCGGCGACGAGCTCGGCTTCGGCGAGCTCGGCCGCCTTCGCCGTCATCGCGACGATCTCGGCGGAGATCACCGCCGCGATCTCGGGTGCCGTCATCGCGTCCGCCATCAGCGAGGCGGCGAGCGGGGCGAGCGCGTGATGGGCGCCCGCGAGATCGGCGGGGCTGCGCGCGGCGGCGATCTCGTCGCCGACGGTGAGCGTCGCGAGCGCGCGCTCGCGCAGGAGGGTGCGCAGGGTGAAGACGCCGTCGATGCGCCCGTCCGGCGCGGTCACCGCGAGATAACGCAGGTTGCGCCGCGCCATGCCCCCGAGCGCCCGGAACAGGAGCGTGTCCCCCGAGGCCGCGATCACCGGCGCGCTCATCACCGCCGCGACGGGAAGATCGGCCGCGGCGGCGCCATGGGCGCCGAGTGCGCGCAGGACGTCGCGCTCCGTGACGATGCCGGCCTTGCCCGCGACGAGCGGCTCGACGATCAGGCAGCCGATCCCCGCCGTCTTCATCCGCGCCGCCGCCTCCGCGAGCGTGCTCTCGCGATCGATCGAGAGCGGCGGGGAGGACATCACGTCGGCGAGGCGGTGGCGGTAGAGGAATCCGTCGATCGCGCGCGCGGCGCCGCGGCGGATGGCGGCATCGGCGAAATCGGGCTTCGAATCCGGTCGGTCGTGCCAGCCCGCCTCCTCCTGCCGGGCGACGAGGCCGCGCGGGCGTCGCGCCAGCGCCTCCGCCTGCGGCAGCGTCCGCACGCCCGCCGCGCGCAGCTCCGGAAACAGGCCGGCGAAGACCTGCGCGGTCGCGATCGCGTCGCCGAGCGCCGTGTTGCGGCCCTCCAGCGGAATGTCGAGCGCGTGCGCGAGATCGTCGAGGGAGGGATCGACGCGCTTCGAATCGAGCGCCGCCGCGAGCAGGCCGACGTCGAGCGCGCGCGGCTCGCGCCACTCGACGCCGACGCGGGCGGCCTCGTGGCGCAGGACGGCGAGATCGAAGCCAACGGCGTGGCCGATGACGATCTGGTCGCCGAGGAAGGCGAGGAGCTGGGGCAGGGCCTCCGCGATCGGCGGCGCGCCCGCGACGTCCGCGTCGCAGAGGCCGTGGATGCGGCTCGCCAGCGCCGGGATCGGCATTTGCGGGTCGACCCGCGTCGAGAACGTCTCCTCATGCGCGATCCGCGCCCCGCGCATCCGCACGGCCCCGATCTGGACGATGCGATCGCGCCGCACGTCGAGGCCCGTCGTCTCGAGATCGACGACGACGAAATCGAGCTGCTCGAGTGTCGTGACCACCGGCCGATGCTCGATGCGGCTCATGGCTGGCCTCCTCGGACGTCCCTGTGGACGCGAAAGACAGCGTAGCGCCGATCCGTTGCGAATTGCTTGCGGGCGTTCAGCCCGCGAGCGCGCCGAGATCGACGGGAGCGAAGCGGACGCTCTCCTGCGTCACGCGGATCTCCTCGAGGTCGAGCCGCCGCCAATGGGCGAGCCGCGCGAGCGCCTCCTGCACGAGCGCTTCGGGAGCGGAGGCGCCGGAGGTGAGCCCGATCGTCGAGACGCCCGCGACGAAATCCTCGCCGATCTCCCCCGCATCCTCGACGAGGAGCGCCGGGCGGCCGAGGACGCGGGCGAGCTCGGCCAGGCGGTTCGTGTTCGAGGAATTGCGCGCGCCGCAGACGATGACGCGCTCGGCCCGCGCGGCGATGCTGCGCAGGGCCGCCTGGCGGTTCTGCGTCGCGTAGCAGATCGTCTTGAGGTCGGGCCCGACGATCGTGGGGAAGCGCGCCTTGAGCGCGGCGATGATGTCGCGCGTGTCGTCGACCGAGAGCGTCGTCTGCGTGACGTAGGCGAGGCGCTCGGGATCGGGTATCGCGAGCATGCGCGCTTCCTCGACGCTCTCGACGACGTGCACCGCCCCGTCCACCTGGCCGACGAGCCCCTCGACCTCGACATGGTCGCGGTGCCCGATGACGATCAGCGTGCGCCCGTCGGCGACGTGGCGGCGGCCTTCCGTGTGCACGCGGCGCACGAGCGGGCAGGTCGCGTCGATCACGTCGAGCCCGCGCGCGGCGGCCTCCTGTTCGACCGCGCGGGAGACGCCATGAGCGGAGAAGATCGTGACGGCACCGTCCGGGATCGCGGCGACCTCGTCCACGAAGACGACGCCCGTCTCCTCGAGCGCGCGCACGACGCGGCCGTTGTGGACGATCTCGTGGCGGACATAGACCGGCCGATCGGTCGCCGCGCGCGCCGCCTCCACCGCCTCGATCGCGCGCTCGACCCCGGCGCAGAAGCCGCGCGGGGCGGCGAGGAGCACCGTGAGCGGTGGCTTCTCCGCGGGGGCCGTCACGGGGCGCGCTCCGCGGCGTCGAGCGCAGGCAGCGGCGTGCGTGCGCGGGCGGGGAGATCCCGCAGCAGAGCGTGCGCGGCGGCCTCGCCGCTCGCGATCGCGGCCTCGATGGTGGCGGGAAGGGGGCTCAGCCAATCGCCCGCGAGCGCGAGCCCTCCGACGCCCGCGCGCGCGCGGACGGGCCCGGCGCCGGCAACTTGGCGGATCGTCGCCCGCTTCTCCTTCACCACCCGCGCCTCCCCGTACTCGCCCGTCGCGACGCCCGCCGCGGCGAGCGCAGGGGCGATCTCGCCGAGAATACGCGCGACGAGCCCCTCCGGATCGCCCGTCTTTGCCTCGCCCGCCGCCGAGACGGTGACGGAGAGGTGGTCCTCGCGCACGAGGACCCATTGCGAGAACGTGCCGACGAGGCCGACGAAGCGCGGCGTCGCGGGCCCGGACGCGAGACCGACATGCACGTTGAGGATCGGCTCGTAGGCGTCCGGCACGTCGAGACCGGGCAGGAGCCGCGCGACCTCGGCGGGCGGCAGCGCGAGGACGACGCCCTCCCCCTCCCCGATCGCGATCCGCGCCTCGCCGAAGACGAGCGCCGAGACGCGACCCGCTCGCGTCTCGATCGCCTTGAGCCGCGCCCCGGTGCGCGCCACGGCGCCGCCGGCCGCAAGCGCTGCGAAGGCGGGCTCGACGAGATCCGGCCCGAGCCCCGTCCGCGCCACGTAGAGCCGCGCGCCGCCGGGCCGCACCACCCGCCGCAGCGCCCGCCCGAGCTTCGCCGAGGAGGCGATCGCGACGGGCGTGTTGAGGACGGCGACGGTGAGCGGCTCGACGAAGCCCTCGAGCAGCGGGCGACCGGCGAAGAGCGGGCCGATCGGACGGTCGGCGAGCGGCAGCGCGAGGCGGGCGAGGCGCGGCAGGTCGGCGAAGCCGAGCCCCGGCGGGCGCCGATCCCGCCGCCACCATCCCGCCGGCGAGAGCGCGACGCGCGAGAGCGTCCCGTCGCGGGCATCGTAGACCGGCAAACCCTCCGGCTCCGGCTCGATCCAGCGCTCCCGCGCGCCGACCCGCGACAGGAGGGCGAGCGCGCGCGGATTGGCGCCGACGAGGGCGTGGGTGCCATTGTCGTAGCGGAAGCCGGTCGCCGGCACGATCGTGCGGCAGCGCCCGCCGGGCTGCGGCGCGGCTTCGTAGAGGGCGACCTCCGCCCCGGCATCGCGCGCGGTGAGCGCCGCAGCGAGCCCCGCGACGCCCGCGCCGACGACGTGCAGGCGCCGCCCGGCGCTCACGGTGCGCTCCGCAGGCTCGAAAGGACGAGCCGCGCCTTCTCGCGTTTCGACAGCCGCATGCGCGGGCCGCGCTGCGCGAAACCGCGGGCCTCGAGCTTGTGGAAGAGCGCGCGGTAGCCCTCCATCATCAGGATCGCCGGCTTGAGCGTGCGCCGGTCGAGCCCGGCGAGCATCCGATCGGCTTGCGCGAAACCCGCCCGCGCCTCCGCCGCCAGATCCTCGCAGGCGCGGGGAAAGCGCGGATCGGTCACGATCGCGGCCGCAGGCACGTCCTCGCCCGCTGGGATGCCGAGCGCGGCGAGGCGGGTGAGCGGCACGTAGACGCGCTCGATCGCCGCGTCCTCGTCGATGTCGCGCAGGATATTGACGATCTGCAGCGCGCGCCCGAGCACGAGGGCGAAGTCGTGGGCGTGCGGGGCGCCGAAGATGCGGATCGAAAGCGCGCCGACCGCCCCCGCGACGCGCCGGCAATAGAGGTCGAGCCCCGCCTCGTCCGCGATGCGCACGCGCGGCAGCGCGTCGCTCTCCATGCCGTCGAGGAGCGCGAAGAATTCTTCCGCCGGCAGATCGAAGGCGCGCATCGCGTGGGCGAGCTCGCGGCCGATCGGATGCGTCGGCGCGTCCGGGAGCGCGCCTATCTCGCGCCGCCACACATCGAGGAAGACCCGTTTTTCGGAAAGCGGCGCCGCGCCGTCGGCGATGTCGTCGATGACCCGGCAGAAGGCGTAGACCGCGTGCTGCGCGCGGCGGCGCGCGGGCGATTGCGCCGCCATGCCGAGCTTGAACGAGGAGCCCGAGCCCGCGACGATCCGCGAGACCACCGCCCGGTCGCTCGCGCCGCGTCGCGCGAGCGCCAGCGGGACACCGGAAAAGGCGAGCGCGAAATCGCGTTTGGAGAGCGCCACCCGCGTCGCGACCGGATCCGCCCGGCGCAGCTTCGCGGTCAGACGCCGCGCGAGCGCGATCGTCACCGCGCTCTCGGCGGCGAGACGGCGGCTCGAGACGCGCGCGGGAAGATCGGCCGCGCGGTCGAGGAGATCGTCGGTGCGGTCGAGCGCGGCGTCGACGAGCGCGCGGCGGGCGCGGGCGGCGCGCTCGTCGGCGGGATCGAAGAAGGCGCCCTCCCCTCCGGCCTCCGCGAGCCAGGGCTCGGGGAGGTAGATCCGATCGAGCGCGTCGCGGTCCTTCACGAGATCCTGCAGATGGTTGAGGATCTGGAGCGCGCTGCAGAGCGCGTCCGCCGAGGCATCCGCCCGCGCGCTCTCGCCATGGAGGCGAAGCAGGAATCGCCCGACGGGCTCGGCCGAGAGCCGGCAATAGGCGAGGAGCTCGTCCCAATCGGCATAGCGGCTCTTCACCGCGTCCTGGCGGAAGGCGTCGAGGAGCCGGCAGGCCTGCTCGATCCCGGCGCCGAAGCGGCGATCGGCGGCGTGGAGCGCGGCGGCGAGGGGCTCTCCCGGGTCGCCGGCCCGGAGCGCACGCTCCATGGCGTCGAGCCGCGCGCGCTTCGCCTCGGGGGCGAGGTCGGGCGAATCGGCGACGTCGTCGGCGGCGCGCACGAAGCGGTAGAAGGCGAGCACCGGCGCGCGCAGAGGCCGCGCGATCAGGCGGGAGGCGACGGGAAAGTTCTCGTCGCGATGGGTCTTGGTCGGCGCGTCGGCCGCGAGATCGGGCGTCATGCGCTCATTGTGCCGGATAGACGCGTCCCTTCCAACCGGCGCGTCCTGCGAGGCCGAGCAAAGACGCCCATTGGATCGCAAGCCCGACGGCCACGGTCGCCGGGTGGAGCGGGATCGTCCACAGGCTCTCCCCCGTCGCCCGCGTGATCGCGGCGCGCGTGCCGAGCGAGAGCGCGAGCGCGAGGAGCGCCGGCAGGAGCGAGCCGATGCCCATCAGCGCGAGGAGGACGAGGATCGGCGGCAGCACGTGGCCGAGGCCGAGGAGCACGGTCCACACAGGGAGCTGGCGCCAATTCGCCATGCCCTCGTGCGCGTTCTTGACGAAACCCGCCCAGGCCTGATCGAAGCGCTCGTACATCCGGCAGGTGGCGAGTTCGGCACCCGCGACGACGTCCGTCATCCGCCCCTCGTCGCGCAAGCGGCGCGCGAGCTGGATGCCGTCGTGCAGGAGATGGCGGATCGAGCCGTGGCCGCCGATGGCGTCGTAGGCGCCCCGCTCGAAGAACATCAATTGCCCGCAGGCCGCGCCGAGCCCGCGATCGGGGCGCTTGCGCATCAGCGCGAAGGGCAGATAGCCGAGCATCAGGAAATTGATCATCGGCACCGTGAGGAGCTCGCCCGGCCCCTTCATGATCTGGCGCGGCACGGCGCTCACGAGCGCGAGCCCGTTGTCGGCCTGGTGCGCGACGAGGGCGGCGGCGGCATCGGGGGCGAGGCGCACGTCGGCATCGACGAAGAGGAGATGCGTGCCGCGCGCTTCGTCCGCGAGGCGCTGGCAGGCATGGACCTTGCCCGTCCAGCCCTCCGGCAGCGGCGGGCAGCGGGCGAGGCGCACGCGGGAATCGCGCGCGGCGAGCCGCTCGACGATCTCCGGCGTGCGATCGGTCGAGCCGTCGTCCATCACGACGACCTCGACCGCGACGTCCCGGCTCGCGAGCGCGGCTTCGACCGCCGCGCCGATATTGGCTTCCTCGTCGCGGGCGGGGATCAGCACGGAGACGAGCGTGCCCTCCGGCGCGGGGCGCGCGGCCGGCGTGCGGGCGAGCTTGAGATTGGCCGCGGCGAGGCCCGCCGAGAGCGCGGCGAGGAGAACGGCGATCCAGGCGAGAAACGTCATCCGACCCTCCGCGGCTGCGGCCGCTTGCCGTGCGCGGCCTCGAAGCGCTCGCCCTTGATGGCGGCGAGCAACCGCTTCCAGGCCTCGTAGATGCCGCCGACCCCCGCCTTGCCGTCGAGGATCGCGTGGAAACGCGCGGGGTCGCGGCTGCGCACGTCCGCCGAGAGCCGGTCGAGCAGGTGGCCGAGCCGCTCGTCGAGCGCCGCGCGGCGCGCCTCGCGGGGGAGCGCGAGGAGGCTCTCGCCGGTCTCGGGCGTGCCGAAGGCGATGAAGGCCTCCGCCCCGCGCTGCTCCCAGAAGGAATATTCGATCGCGACCGGGACGAAGAGCGCGTGCGGCGCGAGTTCCGGCAGGCGGGCGATGCCCGGGCGCAGGCCCACGGGGCGCTCGCGCACGTCGACGAAGCGCCCCTGCGCCGCGACCCAGATCGCCGCGTCGTCGTGCGCCAGGATGTCGGCGGAGGCCGCGAGGAAGGCGGCGGCGCCCTTGGGCGTCTCGAGATCGACGCCATAGGCGCCGATCCGCTTCATGAAGCCGTAGGCGGCGAGCATCTCGGCATCGATCGGCGCGTAGCTCTGGCGCGCGCGGAAATAATGGTCGCCGACGATCATGTAGGTCGCCGCGTCCCACCAGGCGGGGTGATTGGTGTAGAAGACGAGCGGGCGGGGCTCGTCGGCGATCTGCGGCTCGCCCCAGAGGGGTACCCGCAACGCGTTCATGTGACGCTTGAAGTAGCGCCGGAAATAGGCGGTGAAGAAGGCAAGCCGCCGCGGATCGCGCAAGCGCGTCGGCCGCTCCCCCTCCGGCAGCTTCTCGGCGAGCCGCGACACCTTCGCGAGCCGCCCCGTCACGTCGCTCATGACCGCTCCCGATACGCAGTGACTTCAACAAACGTCGTTCGACCGACACCTCGTCCCCTCGGATGCGACGAGGCGATCTCAAGGCTGTCATCCCGGACGCCGAAGGCGATCCGGGACCCATACCCTCGACGCTGGTTCGCAGCCTGTAGGCTGCGTTTCGACGACGCCGCATTCGGCGATGTCGTGGAGCGAGCGCGGCATGCGCGCTCGATCGAGCGTCGAGGGTATGGGTCCCGGGTCCGCTTCGCGGCCCGGGATGACACCCGTCGGATTGGTGCCGAAAACTTGCCGCGCATGCCTCACCCGCGCAAGCGCCTCGCTCGGCGCTCGCGCAGGTCGCGGCCGCGTCAGGACGCCGCGCGCAAGGTGGGGTTCTTGGCGCTGCCCGGGCTCTTGGCGTCCTGGTCGAGCGCGTCGGCGGCGATCCAGCCGGACATCATCACCATCGGCATGCCAGGGCCCGGATGGGCCGCGCCGCCGGCGAGGTAGAGGCCCTGTACGTCGCGCGAGCGGTTGCCCGGCTTGAAGGCGCCGAGGAACTTGCCGTGGCTCGCGAGCCCGTAGATCGCGCCGTTGAGCACCTTGTAGCGCTCGTGGATGTCCTGCGGCGTGAGGTGGCGCTCGACGACGATGCGCTCCTCGATGTCCTCCATGCCGCCGGTGCGCTTGAGCTTGTCGATGATCTTGGCGCGATAGGGCGCGAACATCTTCGACCAGTCGTGATGCGGGCGCAGATAGGGCGTGTGGACGAGGACGTAGAGCGCCTCCCCGCCCTCGGGCGCGACGGACGGATCGGTCGCGGCGGGCGCGGCGAGATAGGCTGTCGGGTCCGGCGCCGGCTCGCCCTTGCCGTAGATGTAGTCGAACTCCTCCTCCGGATCGCGGGAGAAGACGAAATCGTGGTGGGCAAGGTGGTCGTAGCGCTTGTTGAGCCCGAGATAGAGCACGACGCCCGAGCAGGCCGGCTCGAAGCCCTTGCGGTCGTAGCGCTCCGCGGCCTTGCCGCCGACGAGCTCGCGATAGGTGCGGATCGCGTCCATGTTGGAGACGACCGCCTCGCAGGCCTCGACCGTGCCGTCCGCGAGCCGCACGCCCTTGACGCGCCCGCTCTCGATGTCGAGGCCGACGATGTCCGTGCTCGGACGAAGCTTGGCGCCGAGATCGGTCGCGAGCTTGGCGAGGCCCTCCGCGCAGGCGCGGGTGCCGCCCATCGGATACCAGATGCCCTCGGCCACCTGCATATGCGCGATCGAGCAGAGCACGGCGGGCGAGCCGTAGGGGTTCGAGCCGACATATTGGGTGAAATGGTCGAGCATCTGCGAGAGGCGCTCGTCCTTCACCCGCGCGCGGATCGTGCCTGCGACCGACGAGCCCATCCGCAGCGCCATCACGTCGCGCAGCGTGTCCGGCTTGAAGGTGGTGCCGAGATCCATCGTGTCGAACAGATCCTCGACCGGCTTCCAGAAGAAGAACTTCTCGGAGACCTCGTGCAGGTGCTCGGAGAGCGCGATGAAGCGCTTGTAGCCCTCGCCCGCACCCTTGCCGGGCGCGAACGTGTCCATCGTCTGCGCCATCGCGTCGACGTTCTCGACGAGGTCGACGCGGCTGCCGTCCTCGAAGAAGCAGCGCCATTGCGGATCGAGCCGCACGAGGTCCATGTAGTCGGAGACCTTGCGGTTCGCCTCCGCGAAGATCTTGTGCAGCACGCGCGGCACGGTGAGGATGGTCGGCCCCATGTCGAAGCGGAAGCCGCCCTCGTGCAGCACCGCCGCCTTGCCGCCGACCCACGCGTTCTTGTCGTAGAGCACGACCTCGTGCCCCCGCGCGGCGAGGACGCAGGCGCTCGCGAGACCGCCGAGCCCGCCGCCGATCACCGCCACCTTCTTCGTAGACCCACTCACGTCGCGCTCCTGTGGTTACTGGCCCTGGCGCCGGATCGCATCCTGCACGGCGGCTTCGTCGTCGAGCGGCAGGCGCGCGAGCCGCACGTCCACCGTAGCACCCGCGGGCGGCAGATCGAAGGCCGCGCCGCTGAAGGTCGGCACGCCGTAGCGGCCGACGTCGTTGGAGAACCCGTAGGGCTCGGCCGGCAGCTCCCAGAACAGGATCGGCTGCATGTCGAGCCGGCCGTTGTCGTTGATGTCCTGGTAGGCCGCGACCGCCCAGCGGCCGGGAGTGAGCCCGTCGAAGCGGAAGTTCATGGTCGCGCTGCGGGCCCGCTCGAAGCGGCCGATCGGGCAGCGCTCCTGGACGAGGTCGCGATCGCACAGGCCGACGAAGACCTGGCCGCGGCCGACCTCGATGTCGGTGACGCGCACGACGAGGGTCGCCGCCTGCGCGCCGGCCGCGCTCGCGAGGAGCGCGAGCGCCGCGAGGGAGTATCGGGAGAGCATGGGTTCTTCTTTCTTCACGCCTGCGCCGGGGCGGCGACGGGCCTGCGCCGGAACAGGGAGCGCTTGGGGCTCGTGCGCCGCTCGGCGAGATCCTGCAGAAGCAGCTTCGCCGTGATGCGCGCGCCCTCGTAGATCACAGGCAGGCCCGAGCCCGGATGCGTGCCGCCGCCGACGAGATAGACGCCGCCGCCGAACCGATTGTGGGGGCGGAAATAGAGCATTTGGCCGAGATCGTGGGCGAGGTTGAAGGTCGCCGCCTCGTTGACCGCGAACTCGCCCTGCCAATCGGCCGGAGTGATGACCCGCTCGTAGCGGATGCGGCTCTCGATGTCGTCGAGGCCGATCACCTTCAGGCGCTCCAGCACCTGCGCGCGGAAGCGCGGCGTCTCGGCCGCCCAGTCGGTGCCCGAGCGCAGGTTCGGCACCGGCACGAGCACGTAGAGGCTCGAATGGCCCTGCGGCGCCATGGACGGGTCGGTGCGCGCGGCGTTCTGGACGTAGAACGACGGCTTCGTCGGCATCCGGCAGGTGGAGATCTCGTTGATGTTGTTCTCGTAATCGTCCGAGAGCAGGATCGTGTGGTGCTCGAGATCGGGCAATTCGCCCTCGAGGCCGAGATAGAGCATGAAGGTCGAGCAGGAGAGGCGCGCCTTGTCGATCTTGGCGTCCTTCCAGCGCGGGCGGTGCTCCTCGGGGATGAGCCGGCGCGCGGCATGCGCGAAATCGCCGTTGATCACCACCGCGTCCGCCGCGATGCGCTGCCCGTCCACCTCGACGCCGCAGGCGCGGCCGTTCTCGTAGACGACGCGCTCGACGCCCGCCGAGAGCCGGATGTCGACGCCCATGTCGGCCGCGAGCTTCGCCATCGCCTCCGACACCGCCCCGCACCCGCCGATCGGGTGGAAGACGCCGTGCTCGTATTCGAGGAAGGAGAGGATCGTGAAGAGCGACGGGCATTGATAGGGCGACATGCCCAGATATTTCGTCTGGAACGAGAAGGCGAGGCGCACGCGCGGATCGGCGAAATAGCGCTTGAGATCGCCGTCGACGCTCGCGAAGGGGCGCATCATCGGCAGCGCCTGCAGCATCGCGGGCGACATCACGCCGAGCGGGTTGTCGAAGGCCTGCTCGAGCACGGGCCGGAAGAGCTCGAGCTTCTTGCGGTTCTCCGCCATGAAGCGCTGGACGTTCGGCGCGTCCGCGGGCGCGACCTTGGCGATCTCGGCGGCCAGGCGCTCGACGTTCGCCGTCGCCTTGATGTCGCCGCCGCCCTCGAACACGACGTGGTATTGCGGGTCGAGCTTGACGAGGTCGACATGGTCCGCCAGCCGCTCGCCGCACAATTCGAAGATCTCGGCGAGGATGCGCGGATAGAGGAAGAACGTCGGGCCGATGTCGAACTTGTACCCGCCGGGCGCCGTCACCGTCTTGGTGCGGCCGCCGACGACGGGGTCCTTCTCGAACAAGGTCACGCGCGCGCCCTGGCGCGCCAGCAGCATCGCCGCGGCGAGGCCTCCCGGCCCGGCTCCGACGATGGCGATCCGCGCCCCGCGGGCATCCTCGAGATCGTTCAACGCGCTCGACGAGATCGCATCCCGCACCGACAGCTGCGGAGATCCCCCTTCCGGATTTCGCATCTTCTTTGGCACCCCTGTACACGGCGCAGATTGGGCCGACCTGCCGGTCGGATGCAAGGTGTACGTCGGTCGGAGCGCGGAGGATCACCGCACCTGCGAAGGCAGCGCGCGTTCGCGCGCCGCAGGCGCGAGCGCCTCGCGGACCGCCTCGTGGGCGAAGACGTGCGTCATGTGGCCGAGCCCCTCCAGCAGGCGCAGCCGCGCATGGGGTATCGCCGCGGCGAGGCGCCCGGCCTGGTCGGGCTCGATCGAGCGGTCGCTGTCCCCGTGCAGGATCGCAAGCGGCACCTTGCAGGTGCGATAGAGCGGCGCGAGCGCGGCGGTATCGGCCACGAGCGACGCCGCCTCCTCGAACTGCGCGCGCAATTGCCAAGGACGCTCGGCATAGGCCGTCGGGTAGCGCGCCGCGAGCGCGGGCGGGATCGTCTGCGGCTCGAAGCTGCGCGCGCGCAGGTGGGGACCCGCCTGGCGCGCGAGCGGCGCGCCGAGCGTCCACAGCAGCGCCGGTCCGAGCAGCGGCGCCGTCGGCAGCGCGAGGAGGCTCGTGGCGAGGCGCTCGTCGGGATAATACATGCCCGACATGAGAACCGCGCCCGCGACCTCCGACTTCGGATGGAGGACGAGCGCCAACGCGACGAGCGCGCCGTAGGAATGGCCGACGACGAGCGGTGCGCGGATGGTCTCGCGGGCGAGAAGCCTGCGCAGGACCCGAACCTGCTCGCGCACGCCGAAGCGGCCGGCGGGGCGCGGCGAATGCCCGTAGCCGGGTCGATCCATCATGAAGACCCGGTAATCGCGCGCGAGATGGTCGACGAGCCCGCCCTCGATGAAATCCTCCACGCATCCGCCGATGCCGTGCACGAGCACCACCGGCGGCGCGTCGCGCGGACCCGCCTCGCAGACGTGGAGCGGCAGACCGTCGATCTCGACGAAGCGCCCGCGGGGCGGATGCGACGCGGTCTCGATCCGCCGCCCGTCGAGATAGGCCTTGATCGCCGACGCCCCGCCCCCCGCGGCGACCAGTCCCGCCGCCGCAGCCGCGATCTCCAGCATGGGTTCCACCTCCGGCAGGGCGAACGCCGGGGGGGATGCGGTGTTCCGGGCTCCCCTACCCCCCGAACACCGTGTTCAGCTGCGCCCCCACCATCACGAAGGTGGTCCGCTTGGGCACCTCCTTCAGACGCGTCGCGCCGATATAGGTCATCATCGAGCGCACGCCGCCCATGATCTCCTGCATCGTGGCGTCGACGGGGCCGCGATAGGGCACCTCGACGGTCTTGCCCTCGGAGGCGCGGTAGGCGGCGACGCCGCCGGCATATTTCTTCATCGCCGTGTCCGAGGACATGCCGTAGAAGATCATCTTCGTCGCGCGCTCCTCCCCGTCCAGGACCTCGTGGACGAGCTCGCCCTCGCATTCGTCATGGCCGGCGAGCATGCCGCCGAGCATCACGAAATCGGCGCCCGCGCCGTAGGCCTTGGCGATGTCGCCGGGCACCGTGCAGCCGCCGTCGGCGCAAACCAATCCCTTGAGCCCGTGCGCCGCGTCCGCGCATTCGATGGTCGCCGAGAGCTGCGGATAGCCGACCCCCGTCATCTTGCGCGTCGTGCACACCGAGCCCGGCCCGATGCCGACCTTGACGATGTCCGCGCCCGCGAGGATCAGCGCCTCGGTCATGTCGCCGGTGACGACGTTGCCGGCCATGATCACCGCGTCCGGGTTCGTCTCGCGCGCATGCGCGACCATGTCGACGAACTTTTCCGTGTAGCCGTTGGCGACATCGAGGCAGATGTTCGGCACCGCGACCTGGCGCTTGACCGCGGCGAGCTTGTCCCAATCGGCCTCCGCCGTGCCGAGCGCGTAGAAGGTGTTGGCCGATTCCGGCGCGCGCAGGAAGTCGATCAGCATCTCGGCGGGGTAATGCTTGTGCAGCGCCACCATCGCCCCGTGCTTGTGGAGCGCGCGGGCCATGCCGATCGTCCCCGTCACGTCCATGTTCGACGCGATCAGCGGGAAGCCCGTCCAGCTGCGGCCCGTATGCATGAAGCGCAGCGTGCGGGTGATGTCGACCTCGGCGCGCGAGCCGAGCGTCGAGCGCTTGGGCCGGATCAGCACGTCCTTGAAATCGAGCTTCGGATCGTTCTCGATGCGCATTCCGTTCCCTCCCGCGCACGCGCGCGCCCGCCGGGCGATGCGAGAACCGCCCTGCGCGCGCGCAATCTGTTCGGATTGCGGCTCATGTTAGGGGATCGCGCGGCCGAGGGCAACAATCCCTCCCCGGAGGGGAGGGTGGCCCCTGGAGCGAAGCGACAGGGGTCGGGTGGGGCCCGGGTGGAGATGATCCGTCAAGCCACGGTCTTCGTGGTTCCTGCATGCCGTCGACGCAAACACGACGCTCGTTCTCCTTCCCCTGAGGCGAGACCTCGTGCATCTTTCCCCGCCCGTCATTCCGGGGCGCGAAGCGAGCCCGGAATCCAGAACCCCGACGTCTGATGAGCAGCCTATAGGCTGCGTCCTTCGACGCGTGAGCTGCCTAAAGTTGCGCAACGAGCGCGCATGCGCGCTCGACCCGACGTCGGGAGTCTGGATTCCGGGCTCGCTTCGCGCCCCGGAATGACGGCGGGGAGGTTCTAGGAGAAAGATTCTCGAACGCTGAGGGGAAGGACAAGGGCGGCGCTTCGTCCTCCCTGGCTATGCGCAGATCGCGATGCGCGACCCTCCTAGCCCTGCGGGGAGAGGCGACGCCGTTGCCCTTGCCGCTGCGGCACGGGGCCTCTATGTCGGCGCGGGGCGAGGCAGCGGAGAGGCCTGTGAGCGACGATCTCGATCTGGCACGGCGCGTCGGATGGCCGCCGGAGCTGCGCGTTCTGCTCGATCGGTACCCGCGGGAGGTGTGGCCGGCGCATCCCAATCTCGGCGCCACCGCGCGGTTCTGGCTGCAGCGGCACGACATGTTCCGCGAACTCGGCGGCGCGCTCTCGCGGGCGACGCTCGAATTTCGCGAGGGGCGGGTCGAGGCCGATCGCTACAAGGCCTGGTTCGTGCCCCGGCTGCGCTTCTTCCTCGGCGAACTCGACGGGCATCACCGCATCGAGGACGACGCCTATTTCCCGCTCTTCCGCGCGGCGGATGCGCGGCTCGTGCGCGGCTTCGACGTGCTCGAGGGCGACCACGACGGCATCCACCACGCGCTCGAGTGCATCGCCGAGCGTGCCGGCGCGCTCCTCCAGGCGGCGCCCGGCGATCCCCTGATGCGCGCCGCCGATGCCTATGCCGACGAGAGCGATCGGCTGCTCGCCGGCCTCCTGCGCCACCTCGAAGACGAGGAGGACCTGATCGTCCCCCTGATCCTCGATCGCACCGAGCCCGGCCTCGGGATCTGAGCGGCAGCCGGCGCGCGCCTTCAATCGTCGTCGTCGTAGGCGCCGAAGCGGGCGAGCCGGCCCTCGCTCTCGGCGACCGCCTCGAGCGCGGCGTCTCCGAGGCGGGCGGCGACGAGCGCGGCGAGCGCCTCCACCGCGGCGAGCGTCGGCGTCGTCGCGTGGAAGAAGGAGAGCGTCTCGATGCGCACCGGCACCGCCACGTCCGCGAGCCGCGCGATCGTCGTGTGGCGGCCGTCGGTGACGGCGACGAGCCGGGCGCCGCGCTCGCGGGCATAGCGCATCGCCTCCCGCACCGGCCGCGCATTCGGCCGCACCGAGACGGCGAGGAGCACGTCCTGCGGGCCGATCGCGGCGAGCCGGTCGAGGCCGCCTTCGCCGGGGCCCTCGACGAGGACGCTCGCGCGCCCGAGGAGGCCGAAGAGATAATTCGCGAGGAAGGCGCTCGCGAAGCTCGAGCGGCGGCCGAGGCAATAGATCGTGCGCGCCCGCGCGAGGAGATCGGCGGCGGCGGCGAGCGCGGCGGTGCTCTCCTCCGAGCGGGCGAGCGCGTGGAGATTCTCCGCCCCGGCCTCGATGAAGGCGCGCGTGAAGCCGGGCTCCCCCGCCTCGCGCCGCGCGGCGACGAGATCGCGCGCCCGCCCGCGCATCCCCGCGCCGCGAGAGCGCAACGCTTCCGCGTGCTGCCGGCGCACGTCGTCGTAGCCGTCGAGCCCGAGCCGCTGCGCGAGCCGCGTCAGCGCCGCCGGCGAGACGCCCGCGCGCTTCGCCTGCTCGCGGGTGGTCAGCAGCGCGACCTCCTCGGGATAGTCGAGGACGAAGCGCGCCGCCGCCCGCAATTGCGGCGGAAGGTCGTCGAAACGCGACAGGATGGTGCTGGCGAGCGGGATTTCGGGCATCGGCGGCGACGGTAGAGCGCGCGGACACCCGTTACAAGCGCGCCCCTGGTGGTGGGGGTGCCTCGCCCGGCCCTTAACCGCGCGTCAAGCTTAATCGGACACAGTCGCCCCGTGCTCCCGATCGCGAGCGGTAGAGGCGTATCCATGTCCGTGACGAGAACCGACGAGCCGACGGCCGGCGCTTCCGTCGGCCCGCAGAGCGAGACCGTCGATCTCGGGCAGCTGATCCTCGCGGTCGCCCGCCGCTGGAAGGCGATTCTCCTCGTCACCGCGCTCGCCGCCCTCGGCGCCCTCCTCTTCGCGGTCACCGCCGAGCCGCGCTATCGCGGCGAGACGCAGGTGATTCTCGAGAGCCGCGAGACCGGCTTCACCCGCCCCATCGCCGCGACCGCCGACGAGACCTCACGCGTCATCGACGAACAGGCCGTCACGAGCCAGGTGCAGGTGATCCGCTCCCGCGACGTCGCCCGCGAGGCGGTGCGCAGGCTCGACCTCGTCGGCAACCCCGAATTCGACCCGACCGTGCGGCCGATGAACCCGATCACGCGCGTGCGCATGATGCTCGGCCTCGGCGGCGCGGGCCGCGAGGAGGCGGCGGTCGAGCGGGTTCTGCGCGCCTATTACGAGCGGCTCCTCGTCTACGTCGTGCCGCGCTCGCGGGTGATCACGATCGAGTTCCGCTCCGCCGATCCCGAGCTCGCGGCGCGCGCGGCGAACGTCATCGCCGAGGTCTATCTGGAGACGCTGGAAGCCGCCAAGATCGAGACCGCGCGCAGCGCCTCGACCTGGCTCTCGCAGAACATCGACCGCCTGCGCGAGCAGGTCCGCGAGGCGGAGGCGCGGGTCGAGGCTTTTCGCGCGGGGCGCGGCCTCCTGGTCGGCGCCAACAACGTGACGCTCACGAGCCAGCAGCTCGACAATCTGAACGCCCAGCTCGTCGCGGCGCGCACCCAGCAATCGGATTCCGCCGCACGCGCGGCCCTGATCCGCGAGCTGATCGCGCAGGGCCGCGCCTTCGACATCCCCGACGTCGTCAACAACGACCTCGTCCGAGGCCTGATCGCCCAGCGCGTGAGCCTGCGCGCCCAGATCGCCAACGAGAGCCGCACCCTCCTGCCCCAGCACCCGCGCCTCATCGCGCTCGAAGCCCAGCTCGCGGATCTCGACGGGCAGATCCGCGGCGCCGCCGAGCGCACCGTGCGCGGGCTCGAGGGCGAGGCCCGGCTCGCGGGCGAGCGCGTCACGGCGCTCGAAGCGGCGCTCGACCGGCAGATGGGCGTCGCCTCGCAGGCCAACGAGAACGAGGTGCAGCTGCGCGCGCTGGAGCGCGAGGCACGGGCCGAGCGCGAGCAGCTCGAAGTCTTCCTCGCCCGCTATCGCGACGCCGTCGCCCGCGATTCCGACGAGGCGACCCTGCCCGACGCGCGGATCGTCTCCCGCGCCGCGGTGCCGGACGAGCCCGTCTTCCCGCGCAAGGGCCCGATCCTGATCCTCGCCACCGCGACGGCGCTGATGCTCGCGATCGGCACCGTGCTCCTCAAGGCCCTCCTGTTCGACGGCGCCCGGGCGCGGCTGCCCGAGCCCGCCGCCCGCCCCGCCCCCGCGGCGATCGCCCGTGGCGCGGTGGAGCCCCTCGCCGATCCCGACGGCGATCCGCCGGAAGGCGGGCCTGCCGGGCGCCGACGTCTCCTCCGCGACCGCCAGCCCTCCGAGCCCGGCCGCGCCGCGATCGGCGTCGACGTCCCCGCCCTCGTCGCGCGGATGCTGCGCGCCGACGTCGATGAGCGCGGCCGCCGGGTGCTCGTCTGCGCGCTCGGTCGCGACGAAGACGGCGCGGCCGTCGGCGATCCGATCTCGGCCGCGCGGCTCGCGGAGGCGCTCGCGCGCGAGCTGCCCGGCAGCCTCCCCGTCCTCGTCGTCGCGCTCGACGCGGCCCCCGGCACCGTACCGACGGATGCGGCCGGGCTCGCCGATCTCGTCGCCGGCGAGGCGCGCTTCTTCGAGGCGATCGCCGCGAGCCCCGGCGCGCGCCTTCACCGCATCGGCCCCGGCGAGCCCGCGCTCGACCCCGCCGATCCCGAGATCGCGGACGCGCTCGAGATCACCCTCAGCGCCTTCGACCAGACCTACGAGGCGAGCCTCCTCGTCCTCGCCGATCCCCTGGACCCGGCCCTCCTCGCGCTCGTAGGCGAGCGGGTCGACACGGCGATCCTCGCCGCGCGCACGAGCCCGGACGATCCCGATCTCGTCGCGGTCTACCAGGCGCTGCGGGCGGCGGGTGCGCCCGACGTCGTCGTCGCCCTCTCCGGGGAGGACGCCGCGGAAGGCCGCGCGTCCCCCTCCAGCGGCGAGGCGGCCGCATGACGGCGCGCTAACGGTGCCGCAAGGAAAACCGCGCTACACCCGGTCGGCGTGAACGCCAACCGGGGGGCCGTCCGTGTCGATCAAGCGCACCGTCATCGAGCTCGGCCTCGCCGTCGCCGATCGCACGCGGGCCGAGCGCTGGGCGCGGTTCGCCCGCGGCTGCGGCGTGATCCTCACCTTCCACCACGTCCGCCCCGCCGCCGAGGCCGGCTTCGCGCCGAACCGATTGCTCGAGATCACGCCCGCTTTTCTCGAGACCGTGCTCGACACGCTCGACGCGCTCGGCTTCGAGATCGTGCCGCTCGACGCCGTCCCCGAGCGCGTCGCACAGGCGCACGGCGGACGCGATGCGCGGCCCTTCGCGGTCCTCACCTTCGACGACGGCTATCGCGACAATCGCGACCACGCGGCCCCGATCCTCGCCCGCCGCGGCGCGCCCTGGACCTTGTTCGTCACGACGGATTTCGCCGAGGGGCGCGGCCGCTTCTGGTGGCGCGAGATCGAGGCCGCCGTCGCGGCCTCGACACGGGTGCGCGCGCTCGGCCTCGATCTGCCCGCCGAGACGGACGCGCAGAAGATCCAAGCCTTCGAGGCGATCTATTGGCGCCTGCGCGCGGGCTCGGAGGCGGATCTGCGCCGGGAGACGGCGCGTCTTTGCGAGAGCGCCGGCATCGACCCCGCAGCCCTCTCGCGCGACGCCTGTCTCGACTGGGACGAGCTCGCCGCGCTGAGCCGCGCGACCCCGGAACTCACGCTCGGCGCGCACACGCTTACCCATCCGATGCTCGCCAAATGGGACGAGGCGACCGCGCGCCGCGAGATCGTCGAGAGCCGGGCCATCCTCGCAGAGCGCCTCGGACGCGAGGTCCGCCACCTCGCCTACCCCGTCGGCGATCCGGGCTCGGCCGGGGCGCGGGAATTCGCCCTCGCCCGCGAGGCCGGCTTCGCGACTGCGGTGACGACGCGCCCGGGCCATCTCTGGCCCGACCACGCGCAGCATCTCCACGCGCTCCCCCGCATCTCCGTCAACGGCCTCCACCAGAGCGCCGGCGCCCTGCGCGCCCTCCTCTCCGGCCTCCCCCTTCTCGCCTGGAACCGGGGGCGGCGGTTGGCGGTGGCGTGAAGGGGATCACGATCCCCCGAACGGCGCCGCCCCCGCCTCGATCGCGTCGAGGAGCGCGCGGATCTCCGGCAGGCCTCCGTTCTCGAAATTGCGGATGTGGCCCTCGCCTTCGAGGACGACGAAGCGCTTCGGCTCGGGGGCGGCGGCGTAGAGCCGCTCGGCATGCGCGAAGGGCGTGACCGGGTCGGCGGTGCCGTGGAGGATGAGGATCGGGGCCTCGATCTCGCCGATCCGGTCGATCGAGCGGAACGGGTCGCGCATCAGGAGATCGACCGGGACGAACGGATAGGCGCGCCGCGCAAGGTCGACGGCGGCGGTGAAGGGCGCGTCGAGGATCACGCCCGCGACCGGGACCTCGGCGGCGAGGGGGACGGCGACGCCGGTGCCGAGGCTCTCGCCGTAGAGGACGATCCGGTCGGGCTCGGCATGGGCGCGGGCGAAGCGATAGGCGGCGCGCCCGTCTTCCAGGAGCCCCGCCTCGCTCGGGCGGCCGGTCGAGCCGGAATAGCCGCGATAGGCGAGGAGCAGCACGCCGCGCCCGTCCTCCGCCAGCACCCGGCCCCGCGGCGCACGCTGGATCTTCGAGCCGGCATTGCCGTGGAAATAGATCGTGAGAACCCGCCCCGGCTCCGGCGCGCGGAAGAAGGCCCGCAGGCGCTCGCCGTCCTCGGTCTCGATGACGACGTCCGCAAACCCCTCGAGCCCGGCCTCCACCGCGCTCGCCACCCCCTGCGGCGCGGGAAAGACCAGCCCGCGCTGTCCGAAATAGAGCAGCGCGACGAAACCGGCATAGAGGACGAACCCGACGAGGGCGACGCGCAGAAGCGTGCGGGCGAGGGTGCGTGAGGGGGGCGTGCGGGTCATGACGTCTCGCGAGGGAGCCGGGGCCGATCGGGCGATGCAATCGATACACGATTTCGAATGCCGCGCCGACGGATCGGGTTGATCTTCCGCCACCGAGCGCGTTTCCTCGTCCCGCAAAGTGCACCAGGTCGGCTCGACCAAGAAGCGCTCGTCGCCGCCATGGCCGGACGGTCACGCGTTCGTGAAGCCGCCGCGACCGCGCCGTCCGGCGAGCGGACGATCTCCTGACGCAGAACCTCCGTTCTCCCTCGGTGAAGGCCCCCCTCAGCCTTGACTGATACGCGCCGCACGCCGACATGTGCGAGGGCGCGCGCCGCGGCGGCGAGGCGGACGAGGCGGACGAGGCGAGGGAGTACGGGAGCATGAAGAGCGGAATGCGCAGCGTCGTGGTGCGGGCGCTCCTCGTCCTTCTCCTCCTCTCCCCGATCGTGGCGGGTCTGCATTACGTGCTGCCGAGCCACGAGGTCGTGCGCATCACCGCGACCGACATCCGCCGCATCGACGAGCGACCGGACGCGCAGGGGCGCATCCGCACCCGCGACGTGTACTACATCTTCGCCGAGCGTCCCGAGACCGGCGCCCCGCGCGTCTTCCGCAACGAGGACACCGGCTGGGGCTTCCCGCCCTATTTCAAGTTCAACTCCGCCGACGTGCAGGCGCGCGCCGCCTCCGCCGCATCCGAGCGCGCGACGGCGCTCGTGACCTATTACGGCTGGCGCATCCAGATGTTCTCGGTCTTCCCGAACGCGGTCTCGATCCGCCGGGTCCCGGCGGACTACACGCCGGTGCCGTGGTTCAACATCGTCTTCCTCGCGGGCCTCGCGATCCTGGTCGCCTGGGCCTGGATCGCGATCGCCCGCTGGCGCCGCCGCCGCGCCGCGTGAGCCTTGAATCTCACTCGGCGACGGGTGGGACGATCCGGCGGCGCAGCTCGACTTTCGAGATCTTGCCGGTGGCGGTGTGGGGGATCTCCTCGACGAAGACCACGTCGTCGGGCACCTGCCATTTGGCGAAGCGTTGCGCGAGATGGGCGAGGATCGCGGCCTTGTCGGGCTCGCGGCCGGGTTTCGGCACCACGACGAGGAGCGGTCGCTCGTCCCATTTCGGGTGCGGCACGCCGATCGCGGCCGCCTCCGCCACGTCCGGATGCGACACGGCCGCGTTCTCGAGATCGATCGAGGAGATCCACTCGCCGCCGGACTTGATCACGTCCTTCGCGCGATCGACGACCTGCATGTTGCCGAAGCGATCGATGGTGGCGACGTCGCCGGTGTCGAAGAAGCCGTCCCCCGTCAGGATCGGCTCGTCCTCGCGCCGAAAATACGCGCGCGCGACCGCCGGCCCGCGCACCTGCAGCCGCCCCGAGGTCTTGCCGTCCCAGGGCTGCTCCGCGCCGGCATCGTCGACGATGCGCATCTCGACGCCGTAGAACGACTGCCCGGCGCGCTCCTTCACGTCGAGCCAAGCCTCCGCGTCGAGCTCGCCGTAATCGGGCTTGAGCGAGCAGACCGTGCCGAGCGGGCTCAACTCCGTCATCCCCCAGGCGTGCAGCACCTCGACGCCGTAGACGTCGCGGAAGGTGCGCGTCACCGCCCGCGGGCAGGCCGAGCCGCCGATGACGACGCGCTGGAGGTCCGGCAGCATCGTGCCCGACGCCTCGAGATGCTGGAGGAGGCCGAACCAGACGGTGGGCACCGCCGCCGAGATGGTCACCCGAAAGCGCGTGAGGAGTTCGGCGAGCGAAGCGCCGTCGAGCTTCGGGCCGGGCAGGACGAGGCTCGCCCCCGTCATCGGCGCCGAGAAGCCGAAGGACCAGCCGTTGGCGTGGAAGAGCGGCACGACCGGCATCGCGACGTCCCGCGCCGAGAGCCCCAACGCGTCGGGCGCCCGCGCCATCAGCGCGTGGAGCACGTTCGAGCGGTGCGAATAGAGGACGCCCTTCGGCTCCCCCGTCGTGCCGGAGGTGTAGCACAGGCCCGCCGCGGCACCCTCCTCCACCGCGAGCCAGGCGAAATCGGCATCCGCCTCGGCGAGGTACTCCTCGTAGGGAACGGCGCCGGGCAGGCTCGTGTTCGGCATATGGGCGGCATCGGTGAGGATCACGTAGCGCTCGATGCTCGGCAGGCGCGGCGCGAGTTTCTCGACGAGGGGCACGAAGCCGAGATCGAGGAACATCATCCGGTCCTGCGCATGATCGACGATGTAGGCGATCTGGTCTTCGAAGAGCCGCGGATTGACCGTGTGGTAGACCGCCCCCATTCCGGTGATGCCGTACCAGCATTCGAGATGGCGCGCGGTGTTCCAGGCGAGCGTCGCGATCCGGTCTCCCGGGCGCACGCCCTCGCGCGCGAGCCTTTTGGCGAGGCGCAACGAGCGGGTGCGGATCGCAGCGTAATCGGTCTCGACGATCGGTCCCTCGACCGAGCGCGAGACGACCTTGCGGGCGCCGTGCTGGGCGGCGGCGTGGTCGATGATCGTGTGGATGCGAAGCGGCCAATCCTGCATGAGGCCGTGGAGCATGCCGTCCATCTGCGCGTCTCTCCCGTTTCCGCCTTCGTGTCTCGGGCGGTGGCGCGGGAGGATAAGCCATAAGCGGCGCTTCGACCATGGCCGCGGCTTTTCGGAACACCGATCCGCTCGAGCGTTTGGGAGGGGAGGCGCGCGCGCCGCGTGGCGCAGCCGGCCTCGGCATCAACGACGAGAGGAAACGACCATGAAGCGTACCATTCTCCCCGCCCTCGCCGCGGCGCTCGCGATCGGCGGCGCGGCCCCCGCGCTCGCGCAGCAGAGCGGCCAATGGGGCCAATCCGGTCAGCAGCAGCAATTCGGGCAGCAGGGCCAGCAGTCCGGGGACATGCAGGGACGCGATCCCTGGCGCGCCGACGGCCAGGTTCAGGGCCAGCAGCAATGGACGCAGCAGCCGATCGGCCAGGGTCAGCAGCAGATAGGCCAACAGCAGATGGGCCAGCAGCAAGGCGGGCAGCAGCAGCAGCAGCAGCAGGTCGGACAAGGCCACCAGCGTCTCGTGCAGGCCCTGCGCCAGGCGGGCTACCAGGACATCGAAGAGATCGGCCACAACGTGCTGCGCGCGCGCTCGCCCGAGGGCGAGATGGTCTTCGTCCAGATCCAGGACGCGCAGGCGACCGGCGCCGTCGGGGGCGGCGGCGGCGGTGGCGGCAACCAGCAGATGTTCGGCTTCCAGGAGGGCCGCACCTTCGGCCCGCAATTCGGCGGCGGCCAGCAGGGCGGCACGACCGGCCAGGGCGGCGGCGGCCAGCAGGGCGGCCAGGGGCAGCAGCAGAGGAATTGAGGCGGACGCGATTACGATCGCGAGATTACGATCGCGAGGTTACGATCGCGACCCTGGCGAAAAACGAAACGGCGGGTCCCCGGAAGGACCCGCCGTCTGACGATCGAAGCGACGACGATCGACGACCGATCGACGACGGCGCGTGGGCCTCAGTCGGCCAGCTCGATGGTCGCCGCCTCGCGGCCCTTCATGCCGTCGACGACGCCCATGCGGACCGGCTGGCCCTCGACGAGGTCGGGCAGGTTCGCGCGCATCAGCACCGAGCGATGGATGAACACGTCCTTGCCGCCGTCCTCGGCCACGATGAAGCCGAAGCCCTTCGTGGGGTTGTACCACTTGACGGTGCCCATGAGCTCCGTCGTGGGGCCGCTGTGACGGGGGCCGCCGCCGGCGCCGAAACCGCCGGCGCGGGGGGGACGGCGCATGCCGCCCGGACCACCCATGCCGCCGCCGAAGCCGCCGCCGCCTCCGAAGCCGCTGCGCGGAGCCGGCGCCTGAGCGGTCGAGGTGTCGACGCTGAGCACTTCCGTGACCTGCGGACCCTTCTGACCCTGGGCGGTGCGGACCTGCAGCCGGGTGCCGGGCTGGAGCTCGGCATGGCCGGCGGCCTCGACCGCGCGGATGTGGAGGAACGCGTCCCCGGAGCCGTCCTCGACCTCGACGAAGCCGAAACCCTTCTCCGGGTTGAACCACTTGACGGTGGCATCGACGGGCGGTCCGCCCATCGGGCGAGCGCCACCCATCGGGGCGCCCCCTCCACCACCGAACGAGCCGCGGTCCGCTCGCGGCTCGGGGAAGTCAGACCGGCGCTGACCAAAATCGTCATCGAACCCACGACGGCCCGAATCGCGGAACTCTCGACCTCGACCCATGTATTCTCTCGCTCTCGCGCTGTAGCAGCTTCACGTTCACGCTGGCACTTGCTTCACGAACTCGAGCCATCGCGTTTGCAGCGCAAAGAGCCGGGTCCGAAAAACAGGCCCTCTCAGACCGATATCATGGCTCTTGCGGGATTAGGATCCATCAAAACGCGTGTATTTCGGCCTGTCGGGTGGCGATTAATCGCCATACGAAGCCGAGTGTGGCGAAGTTCCGCCCACTTGTAAAGACGTCGCGCAAAAAAAGAGCTGCCGATTTGCGCTTTTCCGCCCCGCGGGACTCTTGCGGGCGCGACGAAGAACGATCTCGTTGCGTAACCGGATGCCGGATCAGCGCTCGACGGGCATGTCCGGACGACCACCGGTCGCGTCGCCGCCCGGCGGGCGCATCAGGATCCGCTCTTCGAGATCGGCCTCTCGGGCTTCCGCGGGCGTGGGGCGCTCGCCGATCGGCGGCTCGATCAGGGCCCCCGTCGCCTCCGGATCGGGGGCATTCGCCTCGGCCGCGTAGACGGAGAGCGGCAGGAACAGCCCGGCGATGGCGGGGTCGAGGCCGCGCTCGGCGCTCGCGGGCGCCGCGAGGATCGCCAGTCCCAGGACGCCACCGACGATCGCGCAGTATTCGGCGGGGCCGGAGCGGCGGCGGGGTCTGTTCGTCAACGACATCGGCATCCTCCCTCCGGCGCTCGGTCGCGCCGGAAAACGCGAGCGGTGCCAAACGCTTGTGAGGAGAGAAATACGGCCGACGACTTCGGGTTCCATCCGCTCCCGACCCGTCGGCGGCCACGCACCGGAACCGCCCTCGACGCCCGAGCATTGAGAATGCATGTCCAAGAGAGACCAGAAACCCTCCGCCGCCGCGCCGCGTGCAGCCCCCGCGAGCGCAGCCCCCGCGAGCCCCGTCCTCGGCACCCGGCGCGTCGTCGCCGCTCTGTCCGGCGCGATCGCTCTCGTCTCCATGACCGGCGTCGCGGGCGCGCAGCCTCAGGCCGGCTTCCCGACGCTCACGCCACCCGATGCGACGCATCAGGCGATCCCGGTCGAAGTCGCCGTGACGCTGCAGGACGGCGCGGTCGCCTGCCGCCCGCCGGAGGCGCGGCTGCCGGCCGGCACGATCGTGCGACTGCAGATCGTCAACCTCACGGAACACGCCGCCGCCATCGTCGCGCCCGACTTCTTCGGCGCCGGCGAGCGGATCGCGAGCGTGGTCGCGGCGCAATACACGCCCGGCGCGCCGGCGATCGTCGTGTCGCCCGGCGCGATCGGCCAGGTCGTCGTCGAGGTGGGCGCTCCGGGCGTCTATCGGATGGTCTGCGACGCGGCCGCCCCCGGCGTGACGCCCGGCGAAGCCGAGATCGCCGTCATCGCCGAGGGCATGCAGGCGCCGCCGGGCGGTGAAGGCATGCAAGGCCAGCAGGGCATGCAGATGCCGCAGCAAGGTCAGGGCGGACAGGCGCCCGGCGGCCAGGGCGGCGGCATGCAGATGCCGTTCTTCCCGGCGCCAGGGGGCTGATCGCCCGCGATCAGGCTCCGGTCTCGGCGACGAGGCCGGCCGCCTCGATGCCGGCGACCGCCGCGAACTCGTCGTTGTCCGACAATTCGCCCGAGATCCCGACCGACCCGAGAAGGCGCCCCGCGGAATCGCGCACGAGCACGCCGCCGGGCACCGGCACCAGCATGCCGCCCACCGCATGGGTCGCCGCCGCGACGAAATGCGGGCGCTCCGCCGCCATCTTGCCGAGCGCGCGCGAGGACACCCCGAGCGCGACCGCGCCATAGGCCTTGCCCATCGCGATCTCGCCGCGCTTGAGGGAGGTCCCGTCCTCCGCCTCGAAGGCCTTGAGGGCGCCGCGGGCGTCGTAGACGGCGATCGCGAGCGGCTTGAAGCCCTTCTCGCGGGCGATCGACAACGCGCTCGCGACGATGGTGCGGGCGGCTTCGCGGGTCAGGTCGGTCATCGCTCTCTCCTCGATCGGCGACAGGCGGGCGGACGCGCCCCCTCCCCGCCCCTGTAGCGCAAGAGGCGGCCCCGCGCACCCGCTCGCCCGGGCAAAGCTCCTTTCCCGCGGCACCGGAACCGCCGCCGCGCCGCGGGCGTCATCCCCCGACCGGATCGCGGGGCGCGCGCTCCGCCAGGACCAGCAAGACGACGCACACAGCAAGACGACGCACGACAACACAGGAGAACCCCATGCTGCATCTCGATCCCGTCACCGTGGAGGAGGTCCGCCGGCTCGACGCGGAGCGGGGCGCGCCCTGCGTGTCGCTCTACATGCCGACGCAGCCCGCGACCATCCCCTCCTGGCGCGAGGACACCCTCGCCTTCCGCGAGCTGCGGCGCGACACGGCGCGGCGGCTCGAAGAGGCGCAGGCCGACAAGCGCGCCGCCGCGGCGATCGACGAGCGGCTCTCCGCCCTCGAGGACGACCCGGAGTTCTGGCGTTACATGGCCCACGGGCTCGCCGTCTTCGCGACGCCCGACGCCGTGCGCACCTTCCGCCTGCCGATGCAGGTGGGGCGCCGGGTGGAGATCTCCGACCGCTTCCACGTCAAGCCGCTCGCGCCGATCCTCGCGCGCCCGCACGACGCCTACGTGCTCGAGATGTCGCAGAAGCGCGTGCGGCTCCTCGCGGTGACGGAAGGCGACGTGAGCGAGGTGGACGTCCCCGACCTCCCCCGCTCCCTCGACGACTTCATCACGAGCGAGCGCACGCCCGAGATCACCGACATGGCCGAAACCCAGCAATCGGCCGAGAAGAAGATGCGCCAGGAGCAGTTCGCCCACGGGATCGAGCGGGCGCTGCGTCCCTTCCTCCAGAACAAGTCCACGCCGCTCGTGGTCGCGGGGGTGGACACGATCACGACCTTCTTCCGCCACGCGACGCATTACCCGCACCTGACGAAGGAGACCATCTCCGGCAACCAGGAGCACACGCACGACCAGGAGATCGCCGAGCGCGCCCGCGCCATCGTCGCCTCCCACGAGAAGGAGCGGGTCGAGGCCCTGATCGCCCGCGCCGAGGCCCTGCGCAACGAGAACCGCGGCTCGTTCGACATTTCGGAGATCGCGCGCGCGGCCGAGGAGGGCCGGGTCGAGGCGCTCGTCGTGTGCCTCGACGAGGCGGTCTACGGCACGCTCGAGGCCGGGATCGGCTCCTTCGTGCCGGGAGCGGAGGCGAGCGCCACCACCTACGACGTCCTCGACGAGCTCGTCGGCCGCACCCTGCGCACCGGCGGCACGGCGCTCGCCGCCCCGCGCGGGGATCTGCGCGAGGGCGTCAAGGCCGCGGCGGTGTTCCGCTACGCGGCCTGACCGCGCGCATTTCCGGTTGCCCGCCGCTGCGTCCGACCTATCCTGACCGCGACGAATCGGGACGGGTCGGAGAGGGCGGATGGCGCAGAGCACAGTCCTGACGCGGGCCGGCCTCGTGCGTGGCGCGAAGGCCGGCCAGCCGCTCGCGGTGGCGACCTTCATCTACGGCATCGCCTTCGGCCTGATGGCGCAGCAGATCTCGCTCTCGCTGCTCGAGGCCGCGCTCGTCAGCGCCTTCGTGTATTCCGGCACGGCGCAGCTCGCGATGATCGGCATCCTCGCGGAAGCCGGCGGAGCCGCGGGGGTGGGCGTCGTCTCGATCGCGGTCACCGTCCTCGTGATGAACGCGCGCTACTTCCTCTTCTCGGCGGCCTTGCGCCCCTGGCTCGGCGGGCTGACGCCGGGGCGCGCCTATGGCAGCCTCTACTTCCTCGGCGACGGCAATTGGCTGCTCTCGATGAAGGCGCACGATGCGGGCGAAGAGGATGCGGGCTTTCTCCTCGGCTCCGGGCTCCTCATCTTCGCGGGCTGGATGGCGGGCACCGCGCTCGGCGTCAGCGCGGGCGCCGTCGCGCCCGATCCGCGCGTGCTCGGCCTCGATTTCCTGCTCGTCGCCTTCGCCGGCGCGATGATGCTCGCGATGACGAAGGCGCGGGCCGATCTCCTCGTGATCGCGGCGGGCGCGCTCGCGGCGATCGCGGTCGGGAGCCTCGCCTCCTTCGGCTGGGCGATCGTCGCGGCGGGGCTGGCGGGCGGCGCGGTCGCCTATCTGCGCGTGCGGGCGGGGATCGGCGGATGAGCCTCGATGCCGACCTCGTGCCGCTGCTTCTCGCGGTGGCGCTCGTGTCCTATCTGTGCCGCGCGGGCGGCTTCTTCCTGATGCGCTTCGTACCGCGCTCGGACGCGCTCGATGCCGCGCTCAAGGCGACGCCGCTCGGGGTGATGGCCGGCATCGTGGCCCTGACCGCGATCCGCGGACGGCCCGAGGAGCTCGCCGCGCTCGGCGCCGTCGCCCTCGTGATGATCGCGACCCGCAACGACCTCGCCGCCGCCCTCGCCGGCGCCGCGACGCTCGCGCTGATGCGCGCGACGTTGGGGGTGTGAGGCGCCCCCGGGGCGTCGCTCACGCCCGCGCCTTCGCCTCGTCCGCGCGGCCGAGCGCCTCGAAGACCTTCGCGACGATGCCCTGCGCGTCGAGGCCGGCTTGCGCGTACATCCTGGCGGGCTTGTCGTGGTCGATATAGGCGTCCGGCAGGACCATGGCGCGCACCTTCAACCCCCGGTCGAGGGCGCCGTGTTCGGCGAGCGCGTGCAGCACGAAGGAGCCGAAGCCGCCGATCGAGCCTTCCTCGATCGTGATCAGCACCTCGTGGTCGCGCGCGAGCCGCAGGACGAGGTCGGTGTCGAGGGGCTTGGCGAAGCGCGCGTCGGCGACGCTCGTCGAGAGGCCCCGCGCCTCGAGCTCTTCGGCCGCCGCGAGCGCCTCGGCGAGCCGCGTGCCGAGCGACAGGAGCGCGACGCGCGTGCCCTCGCGGATCATGCGGCCTTTTCCGATCTCGAGTGGCATTCCCCGCTCGGGCATCTCGACGCCCACCCCCTCCCCGCGCGGATAGCGAAGCGCGATCGGGCCCGTGTCGTGGGCGGCCATGGTCGCGACCATGTGGACGAGCTCGGCCTCGTCGGCGGCGGCCATGATCGTCATGTTCGGGAGGCAGCCGAGATAGGCGACGTCGAAGGAGCCCGCATGGGTCGGCCCGTCGGCGCCGACCAGGCCCGCGCGGTCCATCGCGAAGCGGACCGGCAGGTTCTGGATCGCGACGTCGTGCACCACCTGGTCGTAGGCGCGCTGCAGGAAGGTCGAGTAGATCGCGACGAACGGCTTGTAGCCCTCGCACGCCATGCCGGCCGCGAAGGTCACCGCGTGCTGCTCGGCGATGCCCACGTCGAAGGTGCGCTTGGGAAAAGCCTGGCCGAACAGGTCGATCCCGGTGCCCGACGGCATCGCCGCGGTGACCGCCACGATCTTCTCGTCGCGCTCGGCTTCTGCTATGAGGGATTGCCCGAACACCTTCGTATAGGCCGGCGCGTTGGCCTTGGGCTTGGCCTGCGCGCCCGTCACCACGTCGAAGGTGACG
>NZ_JBKBQG010000015.1:0-87980 GCF_046292825.1 Salinarimonas sp.
TCCCGCGCATGGCCTCCGCCGCGATCGACGAGCGCGCGAGCCCGAACGAGAGCGAGGCGGAGCCGCCGCTTGCGGAAAAGCCGAAGCCGAAGCCGGTGCGCTGCGCGAGGGAGGATTGGGCCGAGCCCTCGTTGCCGGGGAGGAGGAGGAGATCGCGCCCCGCCGAGAGGGTCGCGAGCCCGCCCGCGCCGACGACCGAGCCCGCGAGGGTGAGGTCGCCCGGCGCGAGCACGGTGACGTCGCCGCCGGCGATCAGGGTGGAGGGGGCGTTGGTGCGGGTCGCCGTCTCGTCGCGGTTCAGCGACGAGCGGTAGAAATCGAGGCGCCCGCCGCCGAGGAAGAGGCCGAAGCCCGAGGAGCGGCGCTCGGAGAGGCTCGCGCTCGTGTCGGTGCCCGCGAGGATGGTGACGGAGGCGTCCGCGCGGCCGCCCGCGCCGGCACCCGCGGCGAGCAGGAGATCGCGCCCGGCCGCGACGTCGCTCGCCACGACGAGCACGTCCCCGCCCGAGAGCAGAGTCACGTCCCCACCCGCGCCGATCGCGGCGCCGCGATGGGTCGCGGCGGCGAACATGTCGAGGCTCGAGGAGGAGCGCAGGAAGCCGCGCGAGCTGCGCGTGAAGGTGCTCTCGATCGTGTCGACGACCGAGGAGAGGGTGATCCCGTCGCGCGCGGTGACGGCGACGTCGCCCTCGGCCGTGAGGCTCGAGCCGACGAGCGCGAAGGCGCCGCCCGCGACGATGGTGAGATCCCCGCCCGAGCCGACGCGGGTGGCGCTGTGCTCGAGGGTCACCGTCCGCTGGCTCCAGCGCCGCTCGCGGATCAGGATGTCGTTGAAGGCGGCCTGCGCCTCGAGGCGCACGTCCCCGCCGGCGATCAGGGTGACGCCGGTCTCGCCGAAGAGGACGCCGCCGCGCGAGACGAGGTCTCCTTGCGTGCGCACGAGGAGATCGCCGGCGAGCACGTTGCCGCCCGCCTGCGCGGCCGAGATCGTGTGGGGGCCGAAACGGGCGGTCGCGAGACGCTGCTCGTTGAGGAAGGAGCCGGCGTCGATGACGAGGCTTTCGCGCGCGACGAGGCTGCCCGCGTTGCGGACGCGATCGCCCGTGATCATCAGGTCTGTCGCGGAGAGGACGGAGCCCGCCGGATCGTAGGCGTAGCGGGCGAGATCGGCCGGCGGCAGGATGAGCTGGGGGACGAGGACGCGCTGCCCGTCGAGCGTGCGCTCGACGTACCAGAGCATCGGCGCCTCGACGCGCGCACGCTCGGCGGCGGTGAGCTCGCGGCCGAGGCTGATCTCCGGATTGGCGCGCAGGAAGGCGACGGTGCCCTCGTAGAGCGCCTCCTGCTGGGTGATCGGATCGCGCCATTCGGGGTTCAGGAGGACGCGGCCGGTCTGCTCGGCGAGCGCGCGGGCGATGAGGCGGCGCTCGGAGATCGGATCGGCGAGGAAGACGAGATCGCTCTCGACCGCGCCCACCTGGCGCAGGATCCAGGTCGGCTCGCGGGTGGGCAGCGGCAGGCCGCTCGCGTCGAAGCGCGGCGCCTCGGGCACGGGCGAGGTGACGAGGTAGCGCGCGCCGCCGGGCACGAGGGCGACGGGCGCGGCATTCACGACGAAGCCGGGGGTCGCGACCGCGAAACGCGAGAGGTCGATCACCGGATCGGGAAGCGCGGGCGGGGCGGTGTAGACGTTGGGATCGACGATGCCGACGCTCACCGACGGCGCGGAGAGGCCGACGGAGAAGCCCGCCATCGTGCCTTCGTTCGAGAGGCTCTCGCTCGCGGCGATTACGAGCGCGCCGCCGGCCTGGATGGTGGCGGGGGTGACGGACCAGGTGCCGGCGGGCTCCGTTCCGCGAAAGCCCGTGTCGGCGCCGGTGAGCTTGTAGAGGTTGTACTGGCTCTGGAGGTTGCGGACGCGATTCGTCAGCACGCCGACGGAAATCGCCATGTCTCCTGCGGCGAAGATCGTGGAGACGTGGTTGTCGAGGCTCCAGGCCGTGATCGTGAGATCGCTGCCGGCATGGATCAGGCTCGCCGGGGAGGTCTCGACCTGGTTGAAATAGTCGAGCTGCCAGAGATTGCCGCCTTGCACGAATTCCGTGCGCGAGAATTGGAGCACCACGCCGCCGGTGCGGCCGAGCGCGACCGCGCCGCCCGCCGCGATGTCGATGCGCCCGAGCGCCTCGATCGCGGAGGAGGCGAGGCGGAGGTCGCCGGCGGCCTCGATCCGCGCGTCCGAGAGGGTGAAGAGGAGGGCGCCGCCGACGGTGCCGCCGAGGTCGATCGAGCCGCCGGTCGAGGCGAGCGCGAGATCGCCGCCCGCCGCGATCGTGCCGAGGACGGAGATCTCGCCGCCGAAGGCGAGGGTGAGATCGCCCGCCGCCATGATCCGCTGGCCGGCGGAGACGACGAGGCCCTGCTCGCGCAGAGCGAGTGCGAGGCTGCCTCCGAAGGCGAAGCGGCCTTCCGCGACGCCGTGCTCGCCGAACAGGTCGAGATTGCTCGCGCGCGCGCGGATGCGGGTGGCATCGCGCGCCTGCATCACCGAGAAGGCGCCGGCGTCGACCCGGTCCTGCGCCGCGATGTCGAGGATGCGGCCGCTCAGATGCGCGTGGGCGGCGGACGATCCGGCATTGAGGACCGCGCCGGCGCCGATCGAGAGCTCGCCGGTCGCGAGGATCGTGCCGGAATTGACGAGGGAGCCCCCGAGGGAGAGGCCGACGTCGCCGCCGGAGAGGAGGCCGCCCGCATTCGTCAGCGCAGAGGCCGCGAGAACGACGCGCCCCGGCGCGGAGAGCGTCCCCAACAGCGTCACGGGTCCGCTCGCGAGCAGGCCGATGTCGCCCGTCTGCGCGGCGACGCGCAGGCTGCCGGCGATCGCGAGCGCCCCGCCGATCTCGCCGAGCACGAGATCGCGCGCCTCGAGCGCTCCGGCGATCGTCGCGTCGCCGCGGGTCGCGAGGTCGACGAACGCGCCCGAGGCGCGCGCGCCCGCATGGAGCACGAGGCTGCCCGCGGCGATCGCGAGGCCGGCCTCGCCGACGACGCGGCCATGCGTGGCGAAGGCGCCCGCGACGGCGATGTCGGCGGAGGCGCCGGACAATTCCGCCGCCGCGCTCGTGCCGGAATAGCTCGCGCCGGCGAGGACGAGATCGCCGCCCGCGCGGATCGCGCCCGCCGATTGGATCGCGCCCGCGGCGTTCAGGTGCAGATCGGTGCGGGCGAGAAGGCTGCCGGCGACCTGCGCATTCCCGCGCAGAGCGAGGTCGACGCGCTCGCCGAAGAGGATGCCATCCGCGCCGATGACGAGGGCGCGCGCGTCGATCTCCGCACGCCCCTGCGCGGCGAGGAGGCCGCCGACGACGAGGTCGGCGCCCACGACGAGGTCGAGATCGCCGATCGCGGCGAAGCTCCCGCCGACGGAGAGGCCGCCATCGATCCGGGCCGCGAGCCCGCCCCCGGCGACGAGCGCGCCGGCGCCGCTCAGATCGCCGCCGACTCGCAGCGCGACGTCGTCGCCCGCATCGATCGCGCCGTCGTTGACGAGGTTGCCGGCGAGCGTCAGATCGAGATCGCCGAGCGTGCGCAGGACCGCGCCCGCGCGGTTGCGCGCCGATGCGGCGAGGATCGCGAGCGCGTCCTCCGCGAGGATCGCGCCCGCATTGTCGAGGCCGCCGCCGAGGAGCATCTCGACGGAGGCGCCGGCGAGGCGCGCGGCCGGCGAGCCGGCGGCGTAGGAGGCGCCGGTCAGCGTCAGCGCTCCGCCGCTCGCGAGGGTGCCGTCGTTGCCGACGAGGCCTCCCGCGACGATCGCGAGCGTCTCGGGGGCGAGGATCGCGCCGAGATTGGTGAGGCCGCCGTCGACGCGCACCGTGATCGCGTCGCCGAGGATGCGGCCTGGCGCGGCGTTGAGGAGCGCGTCCGCGGATAGCGCGAGGCGCGCGCGCCCCTGCAGGACGCCGGCATTGGCGGCCTGTCCCGACAGCGCGATCTCGAGATCGGGCGCATCGATCGCCCCGTCCTCCGAGACCACGAGATCGCGCGCGGCGATGCGCGCGAGGAGGCGGGCCTGGATCAGGCCGGCATTGACGAGATCGCCCGAGAGGGAGAGCGCGATCGTGTCGTCGAGATATGCGCCGGTGACGCCGTTCAGGAAGGAGCGGCCGATCGCGAGCGAGAGGCGCGGGTGCTCGAGCACGGTCTCGTTGAGAAAATCGCGCCGCGCGCCGATGTCGAGCCGCCCCGGAGCGCCGAATGCGGTGCCCAAACCCAAGGCGACGTCGCGCCCGGAGATCGAGACGTCGCTCTGCGCGGCGAGGCGCGTGCGGTCGAGGCGCACGTCGCCGCGGGCGGCGATGCCGATCCGCGTCGCGCCCGCCGTGAGGCTGCGCGACTCGACGTCTCCGCCCTCGATCCCGAGCGCGCCGCCCGCCCGGATCTCGCCCGACACGCGCGCGGCCTGCCCGCCGAGGAGGCCGATCGCGCCGCCCGAGGCGATGCCGGCGGCGCTGTCGAGCGTGCCGCGCGCCTCGACCGCGATCGCCTGGCCCGCGGCGACGCGGCCGTCGAGCGTCACGTCGGTGCCCTGGACGGCGAGGAGGCGGCCGGCTTCGTGGGTGCCGGCGAGGACGACGTCGCCGCGCGCGTCGACGAGGGTGTCGAGATCCGCGCGCGTGCCGCCGAGCGCGACGTCGCCGAAGGAGGAGACGACGATCGAGTCCGCCTGCGCGGCGAGATCGCCCGCGAGCACGATGCCGAGATCGACGTCGCGCGACAGGATCGAGATCGAGCCCGCGCGGATGGTGCCCGAGGCGGTGCCGGCGATCGCGAGCCCCGCGAGCGCGTCCGCGCCGACGAGCGGGGTGGCGCGATCGCTGCCCGGATCGTAGGTGATCGCGCCCGCGCGCAGCCGCACCCGGTCGCTCGCGACGATCCCGCCGTCGAGCCCGATGCGGCGGCCGACGAGATCGACGTCGGCGATGGGCTGCATTCCGGCAGGCGCCGAGAGGCCGGTCCCCGAGATCTCGATCGTGCCGCGCCGCACCTCGAAATCGACGGTGCCGCGCACGTAATCCGGCACGGGCGTGCCGGTCGAGAGGGTGACCCGCCCCGCATTGACGAAGGTGCAGCCCACGCAGCCGACGCCGTTCGGATTGGCGACGATCACGTCCGCGCGCGTGCCGAACACCTCGGTCGGGCCGCCGAGCCGGCTCGGATCGGTGCCGGTGACCTCGTTGAGGATGGTGCGCGCCGGCTGGCGGCCGACGAGGTTGGGATTGGCGCCGATGCGTCCGCCGAGGATCGAGTCGCCGCCGAGCCCCGAATTGTTGAGGATGACGCCGCTCGTGTCGACGTCGAAGCGCTCGAACTTGTTGTGCGAGAGCCCGCCGAAGGAGGGGGCGGTAATGTCGACGACGGGAGCGCCGCGCGGCGAGATCCCGATCCCCGGCCTGAACTCGATCGGCGCCGTCGGATCGACGATCACCTGCGCGCGCGCGACCCCCACGAGGAGCGGCTGCAGAGCGAGCGTCAGCGCCGCCGCGAGGGCGGTCGTGCTCGCGAGCCGGGAGCGGGAGAGGCCCGAGAGGGTGCTCGTCTGCGGGCGATCGGCGCGGGGGGTCGACATCGGCGCTCTCTCTCTTTCGTCAATCGCGGGCGACGAAGTCGCGGGCGAGCGCCTGCGCGCGGGCCAGCTCCGTCCGGTCGAGCTGCGCGGTGACGCGCGCCAACGCCTCGGGTGCGGCGGGATGGCGGCGAACGGAGGCGAGGTTGTAGTGGACATGGGCCTGGACGAGGTCGCGATCGCGCCCCTCGCCGGCTTCGTAGGCGGCGCCGAGCTCGAAGAGCGCGATCGGGTTGCCGCGGGCGGCGGCGCGCTCGAAATGAGCGAGCGCTTCTTCCACGCCGCCGCCCTCGATCTCGCCCGCGCGATAGGCGAAGGCGAGCGCGTTGAGCGCGCCGATATGCTCCGCCTGCGCCGCCTCGCGGTAGAGCGCGAGCGCGCCCTCCCGATCGGTCTCGCCGCCGACGCCCTCGGCGAGGAGGCCCGCGCAATTGAACTGCGCGTCGGCCTCGCCCGCTTCCGCCGCGCGGCAGATCAGATCGCGCGCGGCGGCATGGTCCTGCAGCACGCCCTCGCCGCGGAAATGCATCAGGCCGAGCCGGTTGAGCGCGCGCGCGCTGCCGCGATCGGCGGCGGCGAGATAAAGAACCCGCGCCGCCTCGAAATCTGCCGCGACGCCGATGCCGAGCTCGGCCATGCGCCCGAGATAGAAGCCGCCGTCCGGCTCGGTCCCGGAGAAGGCCTCCTCGAAATGGCCGATCGCCTCCTCGAAGCGATCGGCCTCGAGCGCCTCGAGGCCCCGGGCGAGGGGGCTCGCGAGGCCAGGGGATGCGGCGGAGAGGAGGGTCGCGAGGGCGAAGGCGGCGGCGAGGGGAAAACGCATCGGAGCACCGTGTTCAGAAGATCTTGAAGGAGGCGGTGAGGGAGAGCTCGCCCCGCGCGCGGCGCGGCGCGGGATGGCCGTGCAGGGGATGGGCGACGACGACGTCGAAGCGGGCTCGTCCGTGCGCGAAGCGCAGGCCGTAGCCGGCGGAGACGCGATCGACGCCGCGTCCCGCCGCGAGATCGCGGCCCGAGCCGATGTCGGCGAAGAGGTAGGGCTCGAGGCCGCCGAGCATGTCGGCGAGGAAGGCGAGGCGCTCCCGGCTCTCGCCGAGGAGCGCGTCGACGGGCAGGCTCGCGGAGAGCTCGTTGCGCAGGACCGCGCCGCGATCGACCCGCGCCGGAAGGTCCGAGAAGCCGCGCACCGTCGAGGCGGAGGAGAGCGAGAGCTGGTCGTCGGCGTAGAGCGGCGTCCCGGCCCATTGCGCGGAGAGGTCGGTGCGCAGCCGGACATGGTCGGAGAGCCGCACGAACAGCCCCGCGTTCGCGTCGAGCTTGAAGAATTGCGCCCGCGGCAGCGTCGGCCCCGGCCGCGGCGGATCGCGGGTCGCCGAGAGCCAGGTCAGGCCCCGGCTCGCGCCGATGCCGAAGGAGGCGCGCGCGGCGGGACCGAGCGCCTGCACGTGGCTCAGGCCGAGCCGCGCCACGGTGAAACGCTGGGGCGTCAGGGCGACGTCGTTGACGAAGCGGTCGTTCGCCCGCCAGGCGAGGCTGCCCTCGGCGCGCGTCTGGAAGCCGTCTCCGCGCAGCACGAGCGCGCTCGCGCGGCCGGTGACGGTGCCGCTTTGCGTGAACAGGCCGGCGAAGGGGGTGATCGCCTGGAAGCTCTCGGAATAGGCGCCGTCGACGGAGACGGACAGGCGTCGATAGGGCAGGGTGAGGCCCGCCGAGACCTCGTTCGAGTTCACGCCGCTCGCGAGCGCCGCGCGCCAGGAATCGCCGATGCCGACGAGGTCGTCCTTGGCGAGATCGAAGCGCACCCGCTCCGCGACGGTCCGCGCGCCGCCGGTGAGGGCCGCGGCGTTGCGCTCGTAGCCGACGAACAGGCGGAACGTGTCGACGGGCGCGTTCTCGATGCGCACGATCGACGTTGCCGGTTCCGCGCCCGGCTCGAGGCGCGCTGCGGCGCGGGCGGAGGGCGTCGCGTTGAGCGCGTCGAGACCCTCCTGGATGCGGGCGATGTCGAGGACGTCGCCCGGGCCCGTCTCGAAGGCGAGGCCGGGCTTCAGACCGGGAAAGGCGCTCGCGGGAAGGAGGCTGGACCGATCGGCCGGCGCATCGATCGCGTCGAGGAGGCCGAGGAGATTCTGCAGGAAGGACCACGGACCGTCCGACGCCCCGATCCGCTCGCCGACCGCCGCCAGTCGCTCCGACAGAGGCAGCGCCGCCTCGCCGCGATCCTCCGCGTAGACGATCGCGTCGATGCGCCCGGCGACCACCGCGACGACGAGAGTCCGGGTCGCGACGATGTCCTGCTCGGGCAGATAGCCCTGCGTCGTGACGAGTCCGATCTCGGCATGCGCCTCGTTTACCTCCCCGACGATGGCGCGCGCGAGCGGCGTTCCGAGGCAAGCGCCGGCGATCGGCTCGAGGCGGGCGAGGAGCGCCTCGCGCGGGGCGAGGATCTCGCCCTCGATGCGGATCGTGTCGACCGGAAAGCAGGGCTCGCTCTGCGCGCCCTCGACGGGACGCGCGTCGGCGCGGGTCGCGATCACGATCGGCTCCGAGGCCGTCTGCGCGAGGGCGCTCCCGGAGCCCGCGAGGCCGGCGAGGGAGGCGGCGAGGAGGAGGGGAGGGAGCCGCGCGCTCATGGCAGCCAGCTCTCGAAGATCCCGATGCGGACCGCGCTCGCGCCGCCGAGCGGAACGGCGGGGCGCAAGGTGCGGATGCCGCCGGGCGCGCGGGTCTCGACGTCGGCCGAGAGGGATCCGCCGTCGACGATCGCCGGCGCGGCGCTCGTCAGGACGAGGCTCCCACCCGAGGCGAGCGCGGTGCCGCCGAAGGGCTCGAGCCCGGCGATCGTGCGCGGGCCGGAGAAGAGCGTCCTCAGCCCGCCGGGCTGCACCGCGAAGCGCGGCAGGAAGTGCGCGCGCGCGACGAGCTCGGCCGCCGCGATCTCCAGATTGCCGAGCGCGAGGAGCGCTCCGCCGTCGACGAGGACGCTCCGCGCCGAGAGAGCGAGACCGCGCGAGGAATTGATCGTGCCGCCGAGCGTGCCGACGCCCGACCACCCGCGGCTCCAGCAGACGATCCGGCAGCGCTCGACGAGCTGCGCCGTCCCGATCGGCGTCGCGCGGCTCTCGATCCGGTCGGCCGCGATCAGGAGGGCGCCGTCGAGCGCGTTGATCTCGCCCGTGTTGACGAGCCGGCCGGCGCGGATCTCCACCGCCGCCCCGGTGACGAAGGCCTGCTCCCCGGGAAACAGCGGGCTCGCGAAGCTCCAGCTCGTTATCGTCGTGCGGCTGCGTCCGAACAGGAAGGACCACCAATGGCGCCGCCCCGGCACGTGCACGATCGCGGGCGCTCCGCCTCCGGGCGCGGGCGTGAAGAAGGTCTCGTTCGCGACGGTGCCGCCGGCCATGAGGTCGACCGTCGCGTTCGACAGGAGGCGGCCGTTGCCGTTGCGGATGTCGCCGCCGGCACGCGCCACGAGATCGCCCTCCGAGGCGAAGACGATCGCGAGGCGATCGGCCGCCTCGCTCAGGAGCTCGATCGAGCCCGCGGCGTCGAGCGTCACGCCGCCGCGCGACGCCGGGTCGGCGCTCGTGCGTCGCACGCCGGTGATCCGGCCTTCGATGGCGATGTCGCCGCCCTGCGCGATCAGTGTCACGCCGCCCGACAGGCTCTCGACCACGCCCTGCCGCTGCGGCGCGTTGAGGATCGCGATCGAGCGGGCGGCGATGGCCGCGCCGGCCTCGCCCCGCAGCGTGCCGCCCGGAACGGCGACGCGCCCGCTCGCATCGATCCGGATCTCGCCGATCGAGGCGCGCCCGTCGCCGGCGAAGGAGACGCCCGCGCCCGCCGCCGAGACCGCGACCGAGACGCGGCTCGCGGTCAGCGATCCGCGCGGCGTGACGTCGACGAGCACCGCGTCGGACGCCCCGCCGAGATCGGTGCGCGTCGCGTACTGCCCCGTCGTGGATCCGGGGATCACGCTCGAATCGAGACGCAATTCGGAGGCGCCGGCGAGAAGCGCGATCGAGGCGAAGGGGCTCGCATTCTCGTTGACGACGGCGCCGTCGACGCGCAGCCGCCCCGCGGCGAGCTGGAGGGTCGTCATCGTGCCCGCGAGCCCGCCGGGGCCGATCTCGATCGCCCCCGTCCCGGTCCCGACGACGACGTCGGTGCGCCCGCCGACGTCCTCGAGCCGCGCCGTCCCTGCCGAGAGGACGACGGCGCCCGTATTCACGAAACGCCCGCCGTCGACGGTGATGCCGTTGGGGTTGGCGAGGATCACGTGGGCGCGGGGGCCGAGCACCTCGAGCGTGCCGAGAATGGTCGAATGCGCGGTCGAGGTCACCTCGTTGAGGATCGTGAGCGCGCCGACGCCCGTATTGTTCAGCCCCACCCCGCTCTCGGGCACCCCGAACGCCTGAAACGTGTTGCGGCTGATCCCGCTCGCTCCGACGGGCGCGATGTCGACGCGGATGCGCCCGTCCGCCTCGACCGCAGCGCTCGTCGCCGTGCCGCCGTCCGGCACGACGTCCGCCGCCGCAGGGGCGGAGGCAAGGGCGAGGAGCGCGGCGATCGCGGCCGCCTTCGTCGCGTGCGCCATCACGAGCGCTCCCGCAGGGCGTCGAGAGCGCGCGTGAAGCCGCGCAGCGAGACGGTCACGTCCACCGGCCGTTCCTGCGCCGTCCAGACGCGGAAGCGTGCGTCGAGACCGCGGCGGAAGGCCGTGAGCACCTCGCCCTCGATGGGGAAGCCGGCATGGCAGCCTGAGGGGTCGCAGGTCTCGTAGAGGATCTGGAACGGGCGCCCGCCGTCCACCCGCAGCTCGATGCCCGGCGCGAGATAGCCGCGCAGCGGAACCGAGACGATGCCGACGAGCGGGCCGCCCTCCCGCGCGGGAAGCGCCGTGATCGCGAAGAGGGTGTCGCCGGTCTCCGGCGCCGCAAGGCGCTGGCCGATGCGACAGACGTCTTCGGACGGACAGATCAATTCCCAGTCGGTGAAACGTTCGAGGACGATATCGGTGCGCTCGTTCGCTTCGCTGCTCGAACCCAGCGCTGCGCATACAATCGAGCCAGCGATGACGCTACGAAGTATACCCCTAAAAGTTGAAGCAAACGTCATCGAATCATTCTGGGTTCGCTTTTTCCCTAACCCCGCTCTACCAGAGGAGGGAAGCGATAACAAGCGACAATCGCACTTGGTTGTAATGCGCCTCGGCGGGGACGCTCATCGCCAGTCGGCGGCCTTCGTCGCGAGAACGACGACGGCGCAGGCCATAAGCGCCGCCGCAGCAGGCGCTGCGTTCCCCGGCGCCATCGCCAGCGCCATCCCGGCGACGGCACCGCCGCCCGCTTGCGAACAGCCGGCGAGAGCGGCGACGCCCATCGTCCGCCCCGGACTGCCGGAGATCGTGAAGGCGACGGAGAAGGGGATCCAGGCCCCTCGATTCCCGGGTGTTCTCACGATGTCCGCAGGCCGGCCGCGGCCGCGCCGGGAGCGGTGGCGGAAAAGCGGTCTTTTCGGCTGATCTGCTGCGAACCGATCAATAGCGAAAACCACGGTTGACAAAACGAACATCCTCGCAAATCCTAGAAAAAACACGAATGGGATGGAACGTCGTGCGGAGCGAGGATCGCGAGACCGAAGGTCGCGTCGTCGACCTCTTCGTCGTCGGAGGCGGCGTGAACGGCTGCGGCATCGCCCGCGACGCCGCGGGCCGCGGGCTCCGCGTCGCCCTCGCGGAGATGGGCGATCTGGGCGCGGCGACGTCGTCGGCCTCCACGAAGCTCTTCCACGGCGGCCTGCGCTATCTCGAATATTTCGAGTTCAGGCTCGTGCGCGAGGCGCTGATCGAGCGCGAGACGCTGCTCTCCGCGATGCCGCACATCGCCTGGCCGCTGCGCTTCGTCCTGCCGCATCATTCCGGCTTGCGCCCGGCCTGGCTCCTGCGGCTCGGCCTGTTCCTCTACGATCATCTGGGCGGGCGCGAGATCCTGCCCGGCACACGCAGCCTCGACCTGCGGCGCGACCCCGCCGGCGCGCCGCTCGCCCCCGCCTTCGTCCGCGCCTTCGAATATTCCGATTGCTGGGTCGAGGATTCCCGCCTCGTCGTGCTCAACGCGCTCGACGCGCAGACCCGCGGCGCCCGCATCCTGGTGCGCACCCGCGTCGAGCGCGCCGAGCGCGAGGGCGGGCTGTGGACGATCCGGCTCGTCGCGGAGGGCGGATCGCGCACCACGATGCGCGCCCGCGCCCTCGTGAATGCCGGCGGGCCTTATGTCGGCGAGATCATCGAGAGCGTCGTCGCGACGCCGACCCGCGAGCGCGTGCGCCTGGTGCGCGGCTCGCACATCGTCACGAAGAAGCTCTTCGACCACGATCGCGCCTACATCTTCCAGGGCGCGGACGGGCGGATCGTCTTCGCGATCCCCTACGAGGGCGACTTCACCCTCGTCGGCACGACCGACGTCGATCACGAGGGCGGGCCGGGCGCGGTCTCCTGCACGCCGGAGGAGGTGGATTATCTCTGCCGCTTCGTCTCGGATTATCTCGCCGCGCCGGTGAGCCCGGCCGACGTCGTCTGGACCTTCTCGGGCGTGCGGCCGCTCTACGACGACGGCGCGAAATCGGCGACGGCGGCGACGCGCGACTACGTGCTCTCGCTCGAGGCGAGCGAGGGCGTGCCGCTCCTCAACGTCTTCGGCGGCAAGATCACCACCTATCGTCGGCTCGCCGAGGCGGCGCTGGCGAAGCTCGCGCCCTTCTTCCCCGCCGCGACAGGCCCCTGGACGGCGGGCGTGGCGCTGCCGGGAGGCGATTTCCCGGTCGACGGCTTCGAGAGCCTCGTCGCCGATCTCGCGCGCGCCTACCCCTTCCTCGACGCGCGTCAGGCACGACGCCTCGCGCGCGCCTATGGGACGCGGGCGCGAGACCTGCTCGGCGAGGCGCGCGGCCCGGCCGATCTCGGCCGCGATTTCGGCGCGGGTCTCACCGCGCGGGAGATCGACTGGCTCGTCGAGACCGAATTCGCGCGCACCGGCGCCGACGTCCTGTGGCGGCGCGGCAAGCTCGGCCTGCGGCTGACGCGCGAGGCGGCCGAGGCGGTCGAAGCGGAAGTCGCCGCCTGCCTGGCGCGGCGCCGCGACGGCGAGGCCGCGCAGGGCGCGGCCGCGGAATGATACGGAGACAGACGCGCATGACACTCGTCCTCGACCACGTGATCAAGACAGTCGGCGCCGACGCCCACGTCCACGAGACGAGCCTGACGCTGGAGCGGGGCACGATGAACGTGCTTCTCGGGCCGACCCTCTCCGGCAAGACGACCCTCATGCGCCTGATGGCCGGTCTCGACCGGCCCACCTCCGGGCGCGTGCTCTGGAACGGGCAGGACGTGACCGGCACGCGCGTCCAGGACCGCGACGTCGCCATGGTCTACCAGCAATTCGTCAATTACCCGACGCTCAGCGTCTACGAGAACATCGCCTCGCCCTTGAAGGTGAAGGGCCGCCCGCGCGCGGAGATCGAGGCGGCGGTGGCGCGGGCGGCGCGGCTGATGAAGCTCGAGACCCTGCTCGATCGCCGCCCGCTCGAGCTCTCGGGAGGCCAGCAGCAGCGCTGCGCGCTGGCCCGCGCGCTCGTCAAGGGCGCGGGGCTCGTGCTCCTCGACGAGCCGCTCGCCAATCTCGACTACAAGCTGCGCGAGGAGCTGCGCGCGGAGATCCCGCGCATCTTCGAGGAATCGGGCGCGATCTTCGTCTACGCGACGACCGAGCCCGAGGAGGCGCTGCTTCTCGGCGGCAACACCGCGACCCTCTGGGAGGGCCGCATCACCCAGTTCGGCCGCACGCCCGACGTCTATCGCCGGCCCGCCGACGCGATCACGGCGCGGGTCTTCTCCGATCCGCCGATGAACTTCATCGCGATCGCCAAGGCGGGCGACCGGCTGATGTTCGGGGAGGGCCAGTCCTGCGCGGCGCTCGGGGCGCTCGCTCGGCTCGCGGACGGGCGCTATCTCGCGGGCTTTCGCGCGAACCACCTCGCGCTGGAGCCCAAGGGCGAGAAGGGGCTCGTCTTCTCCGCGACGCTCGCAGAGACCGAGATCACGGGCTCGGAGACCTTCGTCCACATCGATCACGGCGGCGAACGCTGGGTCGGGCTCGTCCACGGCGTGCGCGACTTGCCGCCCGGCCGCCCGGTGAGCGTCCACGTCGATCCCGCCCATGTCTACGTGTTCGGCGAGGACGGCGCGCTCGCCGCGCCGGCGCCCTACGCGCTCGCTGCCTGAGGAGAACGAGGATGGCCCGCATCACCCTCTCCGGTCTCGCCCATGCCTACGGCGCCCGCCCGCGCAGCGAGGCCGATTACGCGCTCAAGCGCCTCGACCACGTCTGGCAGGACGGCGCCGCCTACGCGCTGCTCGGCCCCTCCGGCTGCGGGAAGACGACGCTCCTCAACATCATCTCGGGGCTGATCCGCCCCTCCGAGGGGCGGATCCTGTTCGACGACCGCGACGTCACCGACGCGCCCACCGCCGCGCGCAACATCGCGCAGGTGTTCCAGTTTCCCGTCGTCTACGACACGATGAGCGTGCGCGAGAACCTCGCCTTCCCCCTCGTCAATCGCGGCGCCGACCCCGCTTACGTGCGCGCCCGCGTCGAGGAGATCGCCGCCATGATCGGCATGGCCGACGTGCTCGATCGCCCGGCGCGGCGGCTCACGGCGGACGCCAAGCAGAAGATCTCGCTCGGGCGCGGCATGGTGCGCGAGGACGTCGCCGCGATCCTGTTCGACGAGCCGCTGACCGTCATCGATCCTCACATAAAATGGCAGCTGCGCACGCAATTGCGGGCGCTGCACCGCAAGTTCGGCCACACGATGATCTACGTGACGCACGATCAGACCGAGGCGCTCACCTTCGCCGACCGGGTCGTCGTCATGTACGAGGGCCGCGTCGTGCAGATCGGCACGCCCGCCGAATTGTTCGAGCGGCCGGCGCACACCTTCGTCGGCTATTTCATCGGCTCGCCCGGCATGAACGTGCTGCCCGCCCGCGTCGAGGGCGACCGCGCCTATGTCGAGGGCGTCGAGATCCGCCTGCGCGAGGGCTATCGCCCGCTGTCCGGCAAGGTCGAGCTCGGCGTGCGGCCGGAATTCGTGCGCCTCGCGCGCGGCGAGGCGGGGCTGCCGGTGAAGGTGCGCCGGGTCGAGGACGTCGGGCGCCACAAGATCGTGCGCGCCGAGTTCTTCGGCCGCCCGATCAACGCAGTCCTGCCCGAAGGCACCCCCGTCTCCGAGGACATGAGCCGTGTCGTCCTCGATCCGGCACGGGTCGGAATCTACGAGAACGATCAACTCGTACAGGGGGAGGCCGCGTGATGGACAAGACCTACGACAACAGGGCCTGGTTCCTCGTCCTCCCCGTCCTGATCCTGGTCGCGTTCTCGGCCGTGATCCCGCTGATGACGGTGGTGAACTACTCGGTCCAGGACACGTTCGGCAACAACGTCTTCTTCTGGGTCGGGCTCGAATGGTTCGAGGAGGTGCTGGCCTCCCAGCGCGTCCACGCGGCCTTCTACCGGCAGATCCTGTTCTCGACGATCATCCTCGCGATTCAGATCCCGCTCGGCGTCTTCATCGCGCTCAACATGCCGCGGCGCGGCATCTGGGTGTCGGTCTGCCTCGTGCTGATGGCGCTGCCGCTCCTGATCCCGTGGAACGTGGTCGGCACGATCTGGCAGGTCTTCGCGCGCGTCGACATCGGCCTCCTCGGCCGCACCGTCACCGCCATGGGGATCGACTACAACTACACGCAGAACCCGCTGCACGCCTGGATCACCATCGTCGCGATGGACGTCTGGCACTGGACCTCGCTCGTCGCGCTCCTCGCCTATGCGGGTCTGCGCTCGATCCCGCAGGCCTATTACCAGGCCGCCGCGATCGACCAGGCGAGCCGCTGGAAGGTGTTCCGCTATATCGAGCTGCCGAAGATGAAGGGCGTGCTCCTGATCGCGATCCTGCTGCGCTTCATGGACAGCTTCATGATCTACACCGAGCCCTTCGTGCTCACCGGCGGCGGACCGGGCAACGCGACGACGTTCCTGTCGATCGACCTCGTGAAGACGGCCATCGGCCAGTTCGACCTCGGTCCGGCGGCGGCTTTCTCGCTGATCTACTTCCTCGTGATCCTGCTGATCTCGTGGGTCTTCTATACGGTCATGACCAGCCTCGACAAGAAGGAGGGCGTGTGATGGCGCAGACCGCAGCCCCCGCTCCGGCGATCGGGCAGGACGCCCGCAGCCGTCCCGCCCTCCTGCCGTGGGTCGACACCTCGGCCGTGGTGATGACGCTGTATCTCGTCTTCCTCCTCCTGCCGATCTACTGGCTCGTCAACATGAGCCTCAAGACGAATGCCGAGATCCTCTCGTCGTTCTCGCTCTGGCCGCAGAACCCGACCTTGCGGAACTACCGGGTCATCCTCACCGACGCGTCCTGGTACATGGGCTACGTCAATTCGATGATCTACGTCGTGATGAACACCGTGATCTCGCTCGCGGTGGCGCTGCCGGCGGCCTACGCCTTCAGCCGCTACCGCTTCCTGGGCGACAAGCACCTGTTCTTCTGGCTCCTGACGAACCGGATGGCGCCCCCGGCGGTGTTCGCGCTGCCCTTCTTCCAGCTTTATTCGGCGGTGGGGCTGTTCGACACGCATATCGCGGTCGCGCTCGCGCATTGCCTCTTCAACGTGCCCCTCGCGGTCTGGATTCTCGAGGGCTTCATGCGCGGGGTGCCGAAGGAGATCGACGAGACGGCCTATATCGACGGCTATTCCTTCCCGCATTTCTTCGTGAAGATCTTCATGCCCTTGATCGCGAGCGGCATCGGGGTGGCGGCGTTCTTCTGCTTCATGTTCTCGTGGGTGGAGCTGCTCTTGTCGCGCACGCTCACCTCCGTCGACGCCAAGCCCATCGCATCCACGATGACCCGCACGGTCTCCGCCTCGGGGCTCGATTGGGGGGTGCTCGCGGCGGCGGGCGTGCTGACGATCATCCCGGGCATCTTGGTCATCTGGTTCGTACGCAACTACATCGCCAAGGGCTTCGCCCTCGGGCGGGTTTGAGGGAGGGCGCCATGACCTGGATGGCCTGGACCGCACCCACCGCGATCTTCTTTTCCGTGATCGCGCTCCTCCTCGTCGCGATGACGGCGCTCGCGATCCTGCGCCCGGAGACGCCGCGCGTCGGCGTCCTGCGCATCGAGACGACGCGCGGCGACCGCCTGTTCATCAGCTTGCTCGGCTCGGCCTTCATCAACCTGGCCTGGCTCGGCATCCTCGGCCCGCCTCTCTGGGGCGCGCTGATCGTCAGCCTGATCTATGCGGGGCTCGTCTTCCGCTACGTCTGATCGGGCAAGCGCGGGCGGCGGCGCCGACCGTCCACGCGCGTTCGAGGGAAACTCGGCGCTTCGACCTCGAGGGAGGACACCCGATGAAGAGACGCATCTACACGACGACGACAGCCTTGGCGCTGGCGCTCGCGCTCGCGAGCCCGGCCGCCGCCGACATGGAGGCCGCCCGCGCCTTCCTCGACGCGGAGATCGGCGATCTGTCGAGCCTCACGCGCGAGGAGCAGGAAGCGGAGATGCAATGGTTCATCGACGCGGCAGCGCCCTTCCGCGGCATGGACATCCGCGTCGTGTCCGAGACGATCACCACGCACGAATACGAATCGCGCGTGCTCGCCCCGGCCTTCACCGCCATCACCGGCATCCGCGTCACGCACGATCTCATCGGCGAGGGCGACGTGATCGAGCGCCTGCAGACGCAGATGCAGACCGGCGAGAACATCTACGACATGTACGTCAACGATTCCGACCTGATCGGAACGCATTGGCGCTATCAGCAGGTGCGCAACCTCACCGATTGGATGGCCGGCGAGGGCGCTTCCGTCACGAACCCGAACCTCGACCTCGACGACTTCATCGGCATCAGCTTCACGACCGGACCGGACGGCAAGGTCTACCAGCTGCCGATCCAGCAATTCGCGAACCTCTACTGGTTCCGCTACGACTGGTTCACCGATCCGGAGATCATGGCGGCCTTCGAGGCGGAATACGGCTACCCGCTCGGCGTGCCGGTCAATTGGTCGGCCTACGAGGACATCGCGCGATTCTTCACCGGCCGCGAGATCGACGGGCGGCGCGTCTTCGGCCACATGGATTACGGCCGCCGCGATCCCTCGCTCGGCTGGCGCTTCACCGACGCCTGGCTCTCGATGGCGGGCGCCGGCGACAAGGGCCTGCCGAACGGCCTGCCGGTCGACGAATGGGGCATCCGCGTAGACGAGAATTCGCGGCCCGTCGGCTCCTGCGTCGCCCGCGGCGGCGCCACGAACGGGCCGGCGGCGGTCTATTCCGTCGAGCGCTACGTCGACTGGCTGCGCAATTACGCGCCCCCGGCGGCTGCGGGCATGACCTTCTCCGAGGCGGGCCCCGTCCCGGCGCAGGGCGAGATCGCGCAGCAGATCTTCTGGTACACCGCCTTCACCGCCGACATGGTGGCCGAGGGCCTGCCCGTCGTGAACGAGGACGGCACGCCGAAATGGCGCATGGCGCCCTCGCCGCGCGGCGCCTATTGGGAGGAGGGGATGAAGCTCGGCTATCAGGACGCCGGCTCCGTCACCCTGATGCAGTCGACCCCCGTCGACCGCGCCCAGGCCGCCTGGCTCTACGGGCAGTTCATCTCCTCGAAGACGGTCGACGTGAAGAAGTCCCATGTCGGGCTCACCTTCGTGCGGGAATCGACCATCCAGCACGAGAGCTTCACCGAGCGGGCGCCGATGCTCGGCGGCCTGATCGAGTTCTATCGCTCGCCCGCGCGCGTGCAATGGACCCCGACGGGCACCAACGTGCCGGATTATCCGCGCCTCGCGCAGCTCTGGTGGCAGGCGATCGGCGACGCCTCGGCCGGCGCGGTCAGCGCCCAGCAGGCGATGGACAATCTCTGCCGCGAGCAGGAGCAGGTCCTCGCCCGGCTCGAGCGCGCCGGCATCCTCGGCGATCTCGGCCCGCGCCTCAACGAGGAGCGCGATCCGGAATATTGGCTCTCCCAGCCCGGCGCGCCCAAGCCCGCTCTCGAGAACGAGAAGCCGCAGCCGATCACGATCGGCTACGACGAGCTGATCGCGAGCTGGCAGTCGAACTGACGTCGCTCCCCCACGGCGCGCCCCGTTCCCTCCGGCGGGGCGCGCCTCCTCTCCCCACCTTCCCGGGCCGATGTCCGCGCGGCCCGGGCCTTTTTTCCGGAGCATCCGCCTTGTCCCACGTCCTCGCCATCGATCAGGGCACGACGTCGACGCGCTCGATCGTGTTCGACGCGCGGCTGCGCAGCGTCGGGACCGCGCAGGAGGAGTTCCCGCAGCATTTCCCCGGCTCGGGCCTCGTCGAGCACGATCCGGACGATCTCTGGTCGACCGCCGCCGGCACCGCCCGCGAGGCGATCGAGCGCGCAGGCATCCGCCCCTCCGCGATCGCGGCGATCGGCATCACCAACCAGCGCGAGACGATGCTCGTCTGGGACCGGCAGACCGGTCGGCCGATCCACAACGCCATCGTCTGGCAGGACCGACGCACGGCGCCGATCTGCGCGCGCCTTTCGGCGGAAGGCCACGAGGATCTGGTGCGCGCCCGCACCGGCCTCCTGATCGACCCCTATTTCTCCGCGACGAAGCTCGCCTGGCTCCTCGACCATGTCGAGGGCGCCCGCGCGGCCGCGCGCGACGGTCGGCTCGCTTTCGGCACGGTCGACAGCTACCTGATCTACAAGCTCACCGGCGGGCGCGTGCATGCGACCGACGCGACGAACGCCGCGCGCACCATGCTCTACGACATCCGCCGCGGCGCCTGGGACGAGGATCTGTGCGCGCTCCTCGACGTGCCCATGGCGATGCTGCCGCAGGTGCGCGACTGCGCCGCCGATTTCGGCACGACCCGCCCCGATCTGTTCGGCCGCGAGATCCCGATCCTCGGCGTCGCGGGCGATCAGCACGCGGCCATGGTCGGGCAGGCCTGCTTCCGGCCGGGCATGGTCAAGGCGACCTACGGGACGGGCTGCTTCGCCCTCCTGAATACCGGGGACGCGCCGGTCGAGAGCCGCAACCGGCTCCTCGCCACCATCGCCTACCAGCTCGACGGGCGCCCAACCTACGCGCTCGAGGGCTCGATCTTCGTCGCGGGCGCCGTCGTGCAATGGCTGCGCGACGGGCTGCGCATGATCCGCTCGGCCCGCGAGACGCAGCCGCTCGCCGAGGCGGCGGACCCCGCGCAGAACGTCTATCTCGTCCCCGCCTTCACCGGGCTCGGCGCCCCCCATTGGGACCCCGACGCGCGCGGCGCGCTGTTCGGCCTCACGCGCGCGACCGGCCCGGAGGAACTCGCCCGCGCGGCGCTCGAGAGCGTCGGCTACCAGACCCGCGATCTCGTCGAGGCGATGGCGGCCGATCTCGGGCAGGCGAGCGAGGCGGTTCTGCGCGTCGACGGCGGCATGGTCGAGAGCGATTTCGCCATGCAGTTCCTCGCCGACATCCTCGGCGCGCCGGTCGATCGGGCGGCGATCCGCGAGACGACGGCGCTCGGCGCCGCCTTCCTCGCCGGCATGAAGGCGGGGCTCTATCCCGATCCCGAGACTTTCGCCGAGACCTGGTCGGCCGAGCGGCGCTTCGAGCCGCTGATGGGCGAGAACGCGCGCGAGGCCCGCTATGCCGGCTGGCGCGACGCCGTGCGACGGACGCAGACCCGATGAGCGCGCCCGCCGAGGTCCTCGCGCCCTTCGAGTTCGGCCCCTCGGGTCGCATCCTGTTCGGCCGCGGGCGGGCGCGGGAGGCGGCCGGGCTCGCGACCGGCCTCGGCCGGCGCATCGTCCTCGTCCACGGCGCGCGAGGCGAGCGCGCGGCCTGGCTCACCGCCGATCTCGAGGCCGCCGGCGCCGCGCTCCTCGCGATCGCGTGCCCGAGCGAGCCGACGCTCGCGATGCTCGAAGAGGCGCTCGCCGCCGCGCGGGCGCATCGCGTGGAGGTCGTGGTGGCGCTCGGGGGCGGGGCGGCGATCGATCTCGCCAAGGCGCTCGCGGCGCTCGCGCCGGGGGAGGGGGCCCCGCTCGACCATCTGGAGGTCGTCGGGCGCGGCCTGCCGCTCGGTGCCGCGCCTCTCCCGATGCTCGCTCTTCCCACCACCGCCGGCACCGGCGCTGAAGTGACCCGCAACGCGGTGATCGGCGTGCCGCAAGAGGGCCGCAAGGTCTCGCTGCGCGATCCGCGCATGGTGCCCGCGATCGCGATCGTCGATCCGGCGCTGACCGACGGCGCCCCGCGCGCGGTGACCCTCGCCTCGGGGCTCGACGCCCTGAGCCAGCTCGTCGAGCCCTTCCTGAGCCTGCGCGCGAGCCCCGTCACCGACGCGCTCGTCCGCTCCGCGCTGCCGGGCGGGCTCGCCGCCCTCGTGCGGCTGACCGGCGAGGACGGTGCGACGGAGGATCCGGGCGCGCGCGACGCGATGGCCTATGCGAGCCTGTGCGGCGGCTTGGCCCTCGCTCATGCGGGGCTCGGCGGCGTGCATGCTTTGGCCGGCGTGATCGGCGGCATGACGCGCGCGCCGCACGGCGCCGTCTGCGGCGCGCTCCTCGTCCCCGTGCTCGAGCGGTTGCGCGCGGCGGCAACCGCCGGCTCGGCGCTCGAGGCCCGCCTGGGCGAGATCGACGCGATGGCCGCGCGAGCGCTCGGCGTCGCGCCGGACGCGGCGCTCGGCGCGCTCGAGGCCTTCGTCGCCCGCGCCGGCCTGCCGCGCCTCGCCGCGCTCGGCGTCGCCCCGGCCCTCCACGAGGAGATCGCCCGTCTCGCCACGAGCTCCTCCTCCGCCCGCACCAGCCCTGTCGCCTTCGAGGCGCGGGATTATGGGGAGATCCTGCGGCGCGGGGGGTGAGGGTCACCTCATCCGCGCGCCACCGGCACGCACGCGATCGCCGCCCTCCGGTCTCCCGCCCTTGCCACGGCCCTGCTCGCATCCGACATTGGGCGGCGACCGGAGCCGCCGATGGACGCCTTTCTCCCGCAAGCGATCGCCTTCCTCGTCGCCGCGATCGTGGCGCCGCCTCTGTTCAAGCGCCTCGGCTTCGGCACGGCGGTGGGCTATCTCGCCGCCGGCCTCGCGATCGGGCCCTCGGGGCTCGGCGTCTTCGACGATGCCGAGGCGGTCATGGGGCTCTCGCAGCTCGGCATCGTGCTCCTCCTGTTCGTGATCGGGCTCGACACGCGGCTCTCGCGGCTCGTGGCGCTGCGCCGGGACATCCTGGGCCTCGGGCTCGGGCAGATGCTCGCCGCGGGCGCCGCGATCGGGCTCCTCGCCCATCTCGCGCTCGGCCTCGCGCCGGTCGCCGCGGGCCTCGTCGGCTTCGCCTTCGCCCTGTCGGGGACGGCGGTGGCGCTGCAGCTCCTCGAGGAGCGCGGCGAGCGCGCCTGCCCCTACGGCCAGCGCAGCTTCGCGGCGCTCCTCACCCAGGACGTGGCGACGGTGCCCGTGCTCGCGCTCGCCCCGATCCTGATCGGCGGGGCGGCGGCGAGCGCAGGCGCGACCGGCTCGCCGGGGCTCGACGCGCTCCTCGCCATCGGCGTCGTCGCCGGCATCGTCCTCGTCGGGCGCTACGGGCTCGACCCGCTGTTCCGGATCGTCGCGGCGACCGGCGCGCGCGAGGTGATGAGCGCGGCCGCCCTCCTCGTCGTCATCGGCGCCGCGCTCGCCGCGCGCGCGGCCGGCCTGTCGATGGCGCTCGGCGCGTTCCTCGCGGGCATGATGCTCGCCGGGTCCTCCTATCGCCACCAGATCGAGGCCGATGTCGAGCCCTTCCGCGGGCTCCTCCTGGCGCTCTTCTTCATGAGCGTCGGCATGCTCGTCGACGTGTCGGCGGTCCTGCGGGAGGCGGGCTTCGTCGCCGGTCTCCTCGGCGCCTACCTCCTCGTGAAGGCCCTCGCGACCGCCCTCGTCGCCCGGCTCGCGGGCTCCTCGCCGCGCGAATCGGTCCGCATCGCGCTCGTTCTCCTCGCGGCGGGCGAGTTCGCCTTCGTGCTCGCGCCCCTGATGGGCGAGCTCGGCCTCGTCTCGCAGGGCGAGGTCTCGCTGATGGTGGCGATCGCGGCGCTGTCCATGATCGCCGCGCCGCCGCTCGCGGCTCTCGGCGAGCGGCTCGTCGCGCGCCGCGGCAGTCCGGAGGCGCTCGAGGAGGATTTCGAGGGCGCGCGCGGCTCGGTCCTCCTCGTCGGCTTCGGCCGCTTCGGTCAGATCGCGGCGCAGATGCTGCTCGCCGAGGGCGTCGAGACCACGCTGATCGACAAGGCGCCCGAGCGCGTGAAGACCGCCGCGCGCTTCGGCTTCAAGGTCTATTACGGCGACGGCACCCGTCTCGACGTGATGCGCGCGGCCGGCATCGCGGAGGCGCGCGTCGTGTTCGTGTGCATCCGCGATCCGGACGTGTCGCTCGCGATCTGCCGCATGCTGCGCCAGACGCATCCGCTCCTGACGATCTACGCCCGCGCCTACGACCGCACCCACGCCATCGCGCTCGACGAGATCGGCGTCACGCTGATGGTGCGCGACACCTTCGAGAGCGCGATCCGCGCCGGTCGCGAGGTGCTCGAGACGCTCGGCATCGACCCCGCCCGCGCGGCCTCCGTCGAGGACGACGTGCGCCGCCGCGACGCCGTGCGCCTCGCGCTCCAGAAGCTCGAGGGCATCGAGGCCGGCCTCGACATCCTCCACCAGAAGACCATGCAGCCGGAGCCGCTGATGCCGCCGCGCCGCGAGGGGCGCGTGTTGAACGAGGGCGGCGGCGACTAGGCCGCGCTGCGCGCCTGCGCCGCGGCGCGCACGAGGATGCGCTGCGTCTGCGCCGGCAGCCCGGCTGCATGCTTGCGGCCGACGAGAACGCCCCAGAGGCGCGCGAGCGGGCCGGTGATCGCGATCTCGACGACGAGCCGCGTGCCGCCCTCCGGGCGCGGGGCCAGACGGTGGGTCGTCTCCATGCGGGCGAGCGGCATTCGGCAGATGTCGGAATAGGTGTGCGGCGCGTCGAAGGCGCCGATGGTGAAGGCGAGGCGCGGCCCGCCCTTCGGCTTCAGCACGAAGGCGACCCCAGGCCCCGGCGTGCCCGAAATCTCCAGGGCCTTGATGTTGTGGTCGACCTCCGGCCAACGCGCCACGTCGGCGATCACCGGCCAGATGGCGTCGACGGAAAGATCCGTATCGTGGGTGAAGCGGTGTTGCCACATGGCGGGGACGCTCCTATCATCTCGACGATCGAATATCTCGATGATCGAGATATAAGCGGAGCCGTCGGGGCGGGACATGCGACAGGACGACACGGCCGAGCTCGAAGCGCTCCTCGGCGCCGTGCGCGCGCTCTACGGCGCGATCGAGCGGTTCGACGGGCGCGTCGCCGCCGCGCTCGGCATCGATCGCACGGCCCTGCGCGCGGTGAATGCGATGGAGGCGGGCGCGGTGAGCCCGACGCGGCTCGGCGGCGAGCTCGGCCTCGCGAGCGGCTCGGTGACCGCGTTGCTCGATCGGCTGGAGCGGGCCGGCCATGTCGAGCGCGTGGCCGCGGCCGACGATCGCCGCCGCCGCGATGCGCGCCTGACCGCCTCCGCCAGGAGAGCCGCCGACGCCGCCTACGGGCGCCTCGGCGCCGCCATCGGACAGGCCTTCGCCGACGCCCCGCCCGAGGAGATCGCCGCCGCCCGCGATGCCGTGGCCCGGCTCGCGCACGCCTTCGACGCCGCGGCTCGGTGAGCGTGCGTCAGCGCGCGGGCGCGCGACGCCGCAACGGTGGCGCGCTCCGCGCGGACGCCTCCAGCGTCGCGCAGGCATCGCCGCCGAGCGTGTTCGGCATCGCGGGCTTCGGCCCCGTGCCGCCTTTCGCGATCCAGGCCTCGATCGCGGCGAGATAGGCGTCCAGCGCCTCGATCTCGGCGCGCTTCTCGGCGAGTTCGCGCCGCTTCTGCGCGACGATCCCGGCGCTCGTCGCGAGCGTGACCGCGCCGCGATCGTAGAGGGCCAGAAAGCCGGCGATCTCGCGCAGCGAGAAGCCGAGCGACTGGGCGAGGCGGATGAGCCGCACGCGCTCGACATGCTCCTCGCCGAAGAGGCGATAGCCGTTGCCGGAGGGGTGCTCTTCCGCCCGCAGCAGCCCCTTGCGCTCGTAGAAACGGATCGCGGTGCGCGGGACGCCCGTCGCCTGCTCGAAATCGCGGATCGTCATCGCCATCGCGGAAAAAGCCTCTTGACCGTGCACCTTGGTGCACAGTCTAGCGTGCGCGCCTCCATCGCGACAAGGAGGTTCGCATCGTGACGACATCGAAGCAGAACAAGGGTCTCATCCTCGTGACGGGATGCTCGACCGGCATCGGGCGCGCGACCGCTCTGCGTCTCGCGCACGAGGGCTACCGCGTGTTCGCGGGCGTGCGGCGGCAGGCGGACGGGCGGGGGCTCGAGGAGGAGGTGCTGTCGACGGACGCCTCCGGAACGCTCGCGCCGATCCTGCTCGACGTGACGCGCGACGCCGACGTCGAGGCCGCCGTCGCGCGCGTGCGCGAGGTCTCGGCCGGGGAGGGGCTCGTCGCCCTCGTCAACAATGCCGGGCGAAACCTCGTCGCGCCCTTCGAGCACACGGACCCGGCCGACGCGGCCCATCTGATGGCGGTCAATCTGATGGGCCCGCTCGCGCTCGCACGCGCGCTCCTGCCCGATCTCGCGCGCGCGGCATCGCGTCGGCGCACGGCGAAGATCGTCAATGTGGGCTCGGTCGGCAGCCATTTCGGCCTGCCCTGGGAGGCCTGGTACCACGCCTCCAAATTCGCGCTCCTCGGCATCGGCGAGGGCTTGCGCGCGGAGCTCTACGCGCAGAACGTGCGCGTCACCACGATCTGCCCCGGCGGCATCCGCACGCCCTTCATCGGCGCGACGGGCGCCCAGGCGCAGGCCGCGATCGCCGCGCTCCCGCCCGAGCGGCGCGAGACCTATGCCGCCGGCCTCGCCGCCTTCGCGCGCACCGCGGGCGCGGTCGACCGCCTCGGCAGCCCGCCCGAGCGCGTGGCGACGGCGATCCTGCGCGTCGTCGAGCGGCGAGACCCGCCCGCGCGGGTGCTCGTCGGCCCCGACGCGCATCTCCTCCACGGCCTCAAGCGCTGGCTGCCGGAGGCCGTCCACGGCGCGCTCGTGCGCGCGCTTCTCGCGCCCCGCGCGCGGCCCGCCGACGTGGCAGGCGGCGTGCCGAATGATGCGCGACCCCTCACTCCTCCCTGACGAGCCGCCCCGTATAGACGACGTCCCCCGTCGGCGTGCCCGTCGGCGAGCCGCCCTCGGGCTCGACGCTCACCGCGAGCAGCGCGCCGGGGGAGAGCGCGAAGGGGAGGGGGCGCGCGCCGTCCGCGACGAGGCCGAGCGAGCGCGGCGCGGCGCCCTCGGCGACGTACCAGAGTTCCAGCGTGCGCTCTGGCGGGGCCTCGGCCGCGAGGTCGATGATGCGCACGAGGCCTGCCGCGAGGTCGATGCGCACGACGAGCGCCGGCAGCGCCTCCCCGCGATCGACGATCGCGAGATAGCTCTCGCCGGCAGGCGTCGACGGCGGCGCCACCGGCTCCCGGGGAGCGGCGACGAAGACGACGAGCAGCGCCGCGAGCGCGCTCGCGAGGATCGCGTTCGCGCGCCAGCGCCCACGCGAGCGACGCATGGCGAGAAGCGCCGCGGCGGGAACGAGGTCCGCGCGGGCGGCTCCCTCTCCCGATCGGCCCGCGGCATCGGCGCCGATCGCGGCGGCGATGCGCGACCACACGCGAGCCGGCGGCGCCTGCGGGGGGATCGCGTCGGCGAGCGGGCGAAGGCGCTCCTCCCAGGCGCGGACCGCACGCCGCGCGTCGGCGTCCTCGTCGAGGCGTCGGGCGAAGGCGCGCCGCTCGTCCTCCGGCAAGGTGCCGAGCACGTATTCGCCCGCCAGGGCTTCGAGGTCGTCCGGCTCGTCGCTCATCGGGCATCACCGAGGCAGGAGCGCAGGCTCTGGAGCCCGCGATGGAGCTGCACCTTCACGGTGCCCACCTTGCGATCGTAACGCCGTGCGAGGTCCTCGCGCGAGAAGCCCCCGCAATAGGCCGCGACGATCATCGCGCGCAGGTCGGCGGGAAGGAGGCCGAGGCAGCGCGCGAGCGCGGCGCGGTCGGCGAGCCTCTCGGCTGCGTCGGTGGGGTCGGGGATCGCGGCGAAGGGGTCGCCGCCCTCCTCGTCGGGCGCGAGCGTGACCTCGCGCCGGCGCCGCGCGACGTCGATCGCGCGGTTGCGGGCGAGCGTGACGAGCCACGTCATCGGCCGCCCGAGATCGGGATCGAAGCGCTCCGCACGGCGCCAGACGAGGACGAAGACGTCCTGCAGGACCTCCTCGGCGAGCGCGTGGTCGCGCAGGATCGCGCGCACGATCCCGAACAGGCGATCGGCGGTGCGCTCGTAGAGGCGTGCGCAGGCGCTCGAATCCTCGCGCGCGATCGCGGCGAGGAGATCGGCGAGATCCTCCTCATCCCCCTCCGGCCCCACGCGCGGCGCGGCGCGTTCGATCGACACCTGGAGCCCTCCCGTTCCGACTTGCGCGAGGGAAGCTAGGGCGTGGCCGGAAAAAACCACCCGCTGCCGCCGTGGAAAAAAATCGCCTCCGTCGTAACCCGCCGGCCCCCCCGCACGTACCTCGCCTTCGCCGGCCGCGATCGATCCGCTCGCCGAGGCCGGCGACGCCACGAACAGGAGATCTCGAGATGACCCGCATGATCCTTCCCGCGACGCTTCTCGCCGCCACCGCCCTCGGCACGCCCGCGAGCGCGCTGACGCTCGCGGCCCTCGTCGACGACGCGACGATCGCCATCGTCGACATCGAGCGCCTCGCAACCGTGCGCGAGGTCGCGGTGAGCGGGCTCGACGGGGCCCTTCTCGGCATCGACGTCCGCTCGAGCGACGGTCTGCTCTACGGCGTCGTCGCCGACGGGACGATCGTGACGATCGACCCCGAGACCGGGGCCGCCTCGGAGGTTTCCCGGCTGGACACGATGCTGCCCGAGGGCGTCGCGGCGATCGTCGACTTCAACCCTGCCGCCGACCGCCTGCGCCTGATGGGCTCGGACGGCACGAGCCTGCGCGTGAACGTCGACACCGGCGAGGTGGTGGTGGACGGAAGCCACGCCTTCGCCGCGGGCGACGCGTTCGCCGAGGCGACGCCGCGGATCGTCACGGGCGCCTATACGAACGCGATCGGCCGTCCGTCCTCGACGATGCTCTTCAACATCGACGAAGGGGCCGGGGCCCTCGTCCTGCAGGACCCGCCCAACGACGGCGTCCTCAACACGGTCGGCGCGCTCGGCCTCGACGCGACGGGCTTCGCGATGGACATCCACACGCCGCAGGAGGGCGAGAACGTCGCCTATCTCATGGCGGACGCGCGTCTCGCGACGGTCGATCTGGGGACCGGCGAGGCGACCGAGATCGGCCGGGTCGAGGGTCTCGACGGGGATGTGCGCGACATCGCGATCCTGCCGGCGATGTGAGGCGACGCCGGAAGCCACGGAATCAGGCAATACGCCCCTTGGTTGTCATCCCGGACGCCGAAGGCGATCCGGGACCCATGAACACGACGGCGGTTTCGCAGCCTGTAGGCTGCGTTGCGCCACATGATCGACGCTGCCCGGTCGCGCAACGAGCGCGCATGCGCGCTCGACCAATCGTCGAGTCTCTGGGTCCCGGGTCCGCTTCGCGGCCCGGGATGACAGCCCCTGGTTCGCCCGCGCATTGCTCACCGCGCGCGCAGGCCCTCGATCAGCGTATCCGCCACGCTTCCCGTGAGCGCGGCGAGCGCGGGCGCGTCGGAGGGGCCGGTGCGGCCGTCGATCGCCAGCGTCGCGAGGCCGTGGACGAGCGCCCAGGCGGCGAGCGCGTGGGTGCCGGCGGGGTCGGCGCGCAGGCGGCGGGCCGCGACGCCCTCGGCGATCGTCGCGCGCAGGATATCGAAGGCGGCCGCGCTCGCGTCGCGCAGGGCAGCGTCCGGATGGTTCGCGAGCTCGGCGCCGAACATCAGCCGCGAGCGGGCGGGCGCGTGCCCGGCGAAGGCGACGTAGCCTTGCGCGATCGCGCGCAGGCGCGCGACCGGGTCGGCGCCGGCCTCGTCGCGCGCGGCTTCGAGCGCGGCGCGCAAATCCTCAAAGGCACGCGTCGCGACGGCGGCGAGAAGCGCGCGGCGATCGGCGAAATGGTTGTAGGGCGCGTTGTGGCTCACCCCCGCCGCACGCGCGACCTCGCGCAGGCCGAAGGACGCGCTGCCGGTCTCCGCCATCAGCCGCTCGGCGGCGGCGAGGAGGGCGGCGCGCAGATCGCCGTGGTGATAGGGGCGGCTCTTCGGGGCGTGCGTGGTCATGCGCGATGGATCGCACGAACATGTTGACAGCGTCAACACATGATGCAATGTTGACATCGTCAACTTCTCAGGAGGCCCTCATGTCCCCCACGACGCTCCGCACCGCGATCCGCTGGACCCACATCGTCGTCGGCTCCTTCCTCGCCGCTTACGTCTGCTCGCCGCTCCACCTCGACCCGACGGCGACGCTGATCGCGCGCGCCTCGCTGGTGCCGCTCGTCGCGCTGTCGGGTCTCGCGCTGTGGCAGCAGGGCCGCCTGCAGCGCCTGTTCCGCCGCCCGCGCCTCGCCCGCGCCTGACCGGAGGCCGCCATGTATCACGCCATCGTCCGCCGCCGCGTCGCCGCGACCTTCGCGAGCCTCGACCGGGGCGATTACGAGCCCGCGCTCGCCGGCATGGCCGAGCGCTTCGAGCATCGCTTTCTGGGCGAGCATCCGCTCGGCGGCACGCGGCATACGAAGGAGGGCATGCGTCGCTGGTTCGAGCGCCTGTTCCGATTGAACCGCACGCTACGCTTCGAGGTGCACCGCATCGCCGTCGCCGGCTGGCCGGGCGATACCACGGCGACGGTCGAGTGGACCGATCGCGCCACGCTCGCGGACGGCTCCGACTACGTGAACAGCGGCGTGCACGTCGTGCGCATGCGCTGGTTCTCGGTCGTCTCGATCCACGCCTATCTCGATACCGCGATCTGGCAGGACGCCTGCGCCAGGCTCGCGGCGGGCGGCATCGCCGAGGCCGCGGCCGCGCCGATCGAGGATTGAACACGGACTGACCCGTCACTCGATCGAGGCGGGAGCCTTCGCGGTGGCGCCGACCTTCGAGGCGGCGATCACGGCCTGGGTGCGGCTCTCGACGCCGAGCTTCTGCAGGATGGCCGAGACGTGGGCCTTCACGGTGGCCTCCGACACGCTCAGCTCGTAGGCGATCTGCTTGTTGAGGAGCCCCTCGGAGAGCATCATCAGCACGCGCACCTGCTGGGGGGTGAGCGTCGCGAGGCGGCGCGAGATCTCGACCGCCTCGTCGTCCTCGCGGGCATGCAGGTCGACGTCCGGCGGCGTCCAGGCGTCGCCGGCGAGCACCGCGCGGATCGCCTCGCCGATGGCGCCGATGTCGAGGGATTTCGGCACGAAGCCCGAGGCGCCGAAGCCGATCGCGCGGCGGATCACCACCGGATCCTCGTTGGCCGAGACGATGACGACCGGGATGTCGGGATGTTGCGCGCGCAGGTAGATGAGGCCGGAATAGCCCTGGACGCCCGGCATCGTCAGGTCGAGGAGGACGAGGTCGACGCTCGGCTCCCGGGCGAGGACGGCGACGAGCTCGTCGAGGCCGCCGGCCTCCACCACGGTCGCATCCTCCAGGAACCCGCCGAGCGCCTGTCGCAGCGCGCCCCGGAACAGGGGGTGATCGTCGGCGATGACGATCGTGGTTCGAGGGTCCTTGTTCACGCTGTCCTCCCCAGGCTTTGACAGCCATATTGCGGGGATGCGCGCGGCAGCGCAACATCCATGCGCGTATTGCGATGGATGTCCCCACGCGAGACGCGTTTCTCGCGCGGGGAAGTGGGCACTCAACCGGCGAGACGGGCCTCGAGCCGCACGCGGAGGCTCCGGCGCCCGGCGCGGCCGACCACAAGCGCCTCGATCGGGAGCCCCGCCGCGAGGAGGGGCGCGATGAGCCGCGCGTCGCGCCCGGCCAAATACCCGAGGGTGCGGCCCTCGCCGTCGCGCGCGGCGAGGCTGTCGCGCGAGAAGCGGCGCTCGGGGGCGGGGGCGAGCGCGAGGCGCGTGCCGGAGGGCGGCGGGCTCGGTACGATCTCGCCACCGGAAATCGTGCTCTCGGCGAGCGCGACGAGGCGCGCGTCCCCTCCCGCGTCCCGCCCGAGCGCGCCGGCCCGCGCCGCCCCGGCGCCCGCGGCGAGCGCGAACCCGGAGCCGAGCGCCGCGAGCGCGGCGCGCCTGTCGATCGCCGTCTTCATGGCCGACCTCACATCTGCTCTTCCTGGGCGCCGGAGCCCGGCGGCGGCGGGGCGAGCTCGGGCTCCTCGCCGAGCGGCTCCATGTGGCGGGCGGAGAACTCGCCCCGGCCGTCCATCGTCGGCCCCTGCGACCAGCGCCCTTCGGGCGGCGCGCTGCCGTCGGCCTGGAAGCCGAGGAGGACGTGGCTGAAGTCCTGGTTCTCCTGGTCGAGCGGGAAGGAATTGGGGATCGGCATTGCCGCCTGCAGCCCGCCCATGTCCTCGATCGCGGCGAGCCATTGCTGCTGGTGCATGTTGTCGCGCGCGATCAGGAAGGCGAGCATCTCGCGCATGCCGGGATCCTGCGTCATGCCGTAGAGGCGCGTCGCGAGCGCGCGTCCGGTCGCTTCCGCCGTGACGTTGGCGAGCATGTCGGCGGCGAGGTTGCCGCTCGCATAGACGTGCGAGGCGTCGAAGGGCACGCCCTCCGCATCCGCCGGCAGCGCCGCGAGCCCGGTCGAGAGGATGTGGCGCAGGTTCATGCCGTTCATCACGTGGCCGGCGACGGGGTCCTGCGCGGCCTCCTCCTGCATCGAGAGCGGCGCGCCCTCGAGATTGAGCGCAACCGCGGTCGCGAGCATCTCGATATGGCCGAGCTCCTCGGCGGCGGTGTTCATGAGGAGATCGCGATGGCGACCGTCGCCGCCGCGCGCGCCGAAGGCTTGGAACATGTATTGGAGCGCGACGCGCACCTCGCCTTCGACGCCGCCGATGGCCTGCTGCAGCGCGCGGGCGAAAACGGGATTGGGACTTTCGACCCGGACGGGGAATTGAAGGCGGTTGTCCACATAGAACATCGAGGCTCTCCCATGAGCTTATGCCAGCGTTCGCGATCGACGCGCAGCCTCGCAAAGCGCGGACGGGACAATCGTTCCGACAGCCGAGATTCGTGAAGAAAACCGGTTCCGCAGCTTGACCGAGAACCGGAAACGCGCTCAAACTGCAAAAAAATGGTCCAAAGAGGGGACCTGATGACCGACGCCGTTATCCTGGAGACGCAGGACCTGACGAAAGAGTTCAAGGGATTTACGGCGGTTTCCGCCGTCAATCTCAAGGTTCGTCGTGGTTCGATACACGCCTTGATCGGCCCGAACGGGGCCGGAAAGACGACGTGCTTCAATCTCATCACGAAGTTTCTCGACCCGACGCGCGGCAAGATCATCTACAACGGTCAGGACATCACTCGCACCAAGCCTGCGGACATCGCACGCATGGGCATGGTGCGCAGCTTCCAGATCTCCGCGACCTTTCCTCATCTGACGCTGCTCGAGAACGTGCGCGTCGGCCTCCAGCGCGCGCTGGGGACCTCGTTCCACTTCTGGCGCTCGGAGGAGAGCCTGTCGTCGCTCAATGCCCGCGCGATGGAGCTGCTCGAGGACGTCGGTCTCGCGCCCTATGCCCGTCTGACGGCGGGCGAGCTGCCCTACGGCCGCAAGCGCGCGCTCGAGATCGCCACCACCCTCGCGCTCGACCCGGAGCTCCTCCTCCTCGACGAGCCGACCTCCGGCATGGGCCGCGAGGACATCGGCCGAGTCGCGGCGCTCATCCGCCGCGTGGCGCAGAACCGGACGGTGCTGATGGTCGAGCACAATCTCTCCGTCGTCTCCGATCTGTCGGACCGGATCACCGTGCTCGCGCGCGGCGAGATCCTGGCCGAGGGGCCCTATTCGGAGGTGTCGGAGAACCCGGCCGTGGTCGAGGCCTATATGGGCAGCGGCCTGGGCAAGGACGCGGGGGCGCATCATGGCTGAGCCGCTCCTGAAGGTCGACGATCTCCACGCCTGGTACGGCGAGAGCCACATCCTGCACGGGATGTCGTTCGAGATCGGGGAGGGCGAGGTCGTCACGCTGCTCGGCCGCAACGGCGCCGGCAAGACGACGACCATGCGCGCGCTCATGGGCATCGTGAAGAGCCGCTCGGGCTCGATCCGCTACGACGGCGTCGAGACGATCGGCATGCGCTCCGACAAGATCGCCCGGCTCGGCATCGGCTACGTGCCGGAGGAGCGCGGCATCTTCGCGAGCCTCAACGTGCGCGAGAATCTCGAATTGCCGCCCGTCGTGCGCCCCGGCGGCATGAGCGTGGAGGAGGTCTACGGCCTCTTCCCGCGGCTCCTCGAGCGCAAGAGCAGCCAGGGCACCAAGCTCTCGGGCGGCGAGCAGCAGATGCTCGCGATCGCCCGCATCCTGCGCACGGGCGCCAAGCTCCTGCTCCTCGACGAGCCGACGGAGGGGCTCGCACCGGTGATCGTCCAGCAGATCGGCGAGATCATCCGCAGCCTCAAGCAGAAGGGCTTCACCATCCTGCTCGTCGAGCAGAACTTCCACTTCGCCGCCACCGTCGCCGACAGGCACTACATCGTCGAGCACGGCCATGTCGCGGAGATGATCAGAAACGAGGACGTCGGCTCGAGCCTCGACAAGCTGCAAGAATATCTCGGCGTCTGAGCCGCGCCGCAACGGAGGAGGAGAACCATGTCGACGAAAACGCTGTTCATGGGATTGGCGGCCGCGGCTTTCATGGCGAGCTCGAGCGTGAGCGCGCAGACGCTCGTGCGGATCGGCGTCCTGAACGACCAGTCCGGCCTCTATTCGGATCTCACCGGCCAGGGCTCCGTCTGGGCCGCGCGCAAGGCGGTGGAGGATTTCGACGCGGCCGCCCACGGGCTCACCGTCGAGATCGTCTCGGCCGACCACCAGAACCGCCCCGACGTCGGCTCGACCGTCGCGCGTCAATGGTACGACCGCGACGGCGTGCACATGATCGTCGACGTGCCGACCTCGTCGGTGGCGCTCGCCGTCAACGAGCTCACGCGCGAGCGCAACAAGGTGTTCATCTCGTCCGGCGCGGCGACGTCGGACCTGACCGGCGCGGCCTGCTCGCCGAACACCGTCCACTGGACCTACGACACCTGGTCGCTCGCCAACGGCACCGGCCGCGCGATCGTGGAGACGGGCGGCGAGAGCTGGTTCTTCATCACGGCGGACTATGCCTTCGGCCACGCGCTCGAGCGCGACACGATGGCGGTCGTCCAGGAATCGGGCGGCGACGTGCGCGGCTCCGTGCGCCATCCCTTCCCGGGCTCGGACTTCTCCTCCTTCCTCCTGCAGGCGCAGGCGTCGGGCGCCCAGATCATCGGGCTCGCCAATGCCGGCGGCGACACCGTCAACTCGGTCAAGCAGGCGGCGGAATTCGGCATCGTCCAGGGCGGCCAGAACCTCGCCGCGCTCCTGATGTTCATCACCGACGTCCACGCGCTCGGCCTGAACGACGCCCAGGGCCTCCTGTTCACGGAAGCCTGGTACTGGGACATGACGGACGAGAACCGCGCCTTCGCGGAGGAATTCGCCGCCGCCAACCGCGGCAACAAGCCGACCATGGTCCAGGCGGGCGTCTATTCGGGCGTCCTCCATTATCTCAAGGCGGTCGCCGAGGTCGGCTCGCCGGAGGACGGCGCGGCGGTCGTCGAGAAGATGAAGGAGATGCCCACCGAGGATCCGCTCTTCGGCGAGGGCGAGATCCGCGCGGACGGGCGCAAGATCCACGACATGTATCTCTTCGAGGTCAAGGCGCCGGGCGACTCGACCGGTCCGTGGGACTATTACAACCTGCGCGCCACGATCCCCGCCGATCAGGCCTTCCGTCCCCTCGAGGAGGGCGGCTGCGCGCTCGTGAACTGAGCCTACCGGCCGAACCAGCGTCCCCGCGGGCCGGCCTCCGGCCCGCGGGGATCCGCCCGCCGAAATCCCCGAGCCCGGCAAGTCGCCGGGCCCGGCAAATCCCCAAGCCCGGCTAGTCCCCAAGCCCGACAGGACGAGAGACCGTGTTCGAGCTCCTCGGCATACCGCCCCAACTCTTCTTCGCGCAGCTGATGCTCGGGCTGATCAACGGCGCCTTCTACGCCGTGCTCAGTCTGGGCCTGGCGGTCATCTTCGGGCTCCTGAACGTGATCAACTTCACGCACGGGGCGCAGTACATGATGGGCGCCTTCGTCGCCTACATCCTGCTCACCGTGGCGGGCGTTCCCTACTGGGGCGCGCTCGTGATCGCGCCGATCCTGGTGGGCGCGCTCGGCATCGCCATCGAGCGCACCATGCTGCGGCGGCTCTACCATCTCGACCACCTCTACGGGCTCCTCCTCACCTTCGGCCTCGCGCTGATCATCGAGGGCCTGTTCCGCACCCAATACGGCGTCTCCGGGCAGCCCTATCCGAACCCGCTGCCGGGCGGGCAGAATCTCGGCTTCATGTTCCTGCCGAACTACCGCGCCTGGGTCGTCGTCGCCTCGCTCGTCGTCTGCTTCGGCACCTGGTACATGATCGAGCGCACCAAGCTCGGCTCGTACTTGCGCGCGGCGACGGAGCGGCCGGATCTCGTCCAGGCCTTCGGCATCAACGTGCCCCTGATGATCACGCTGACCTATGGCTTCGGCGTCGCGCTCGCCGCCTTCGCGGGCGTGCTGGCCGCGCCCATCTACCAGGTCTCGCCGATGATGGGCGCCAACCTGATCATCGTCGTCTTCGCGGTCGTGGTGATCGGCGGCATGGGCTCGATCATGGGCGCGATCGTGACGGGCTACACGCTCGGGATCATCGAGGGCCTCACGCGCGTGTTCTACCCGGAGGCCTCCAACACCGTGATCTTCGTCATCATGGCGATCGTCCTTCTCATCAAACCCGCCGGCCTCTTCGGCACCGCGAAGTGACAGGGAAGCGCGCCATGGCCACCGAGACGATCACCAAATCCGCCGTCGAGCGCGAGAAGCGCGCCGTTCTCGCCGCGCCGGTCGCCGAGCCGCTCTCGCCCGCGACGAAGGCGCTGATCGCGGGGCTCCTCGTCTTCGCGCTCGTCGCGCCCTTCGTGCTCTACCCGATCTACCTGATCAAGGTGCTCTGCTTCGCGCTGTTCGCCTGCGCGTTCAACCTCCTGATCGGCTATGTCGGGCTCCTCTCCTTCGGCCACGCGATGTTCTTCGGCGGGGCCTCCTATTTCACCGGCCACATCGTCAAGGTGTGGGGCTGGTCGACGGAATTGTCGATCCTCGCCGGCACGCTCGCGGCGGGGCTGATGGGGCTCGTCGCCGGCTCGATCGCGATCCGTCGACAAGGCATCTATTTCGCGATGGTGACGCTCGCGCTCGCGCAGATGTTCTACTTCTTCTGCCTGCAGGCGCCCTTCACCGGCGGCGAGGACGGTATCCAGGCGATCCCGCGCCGGCCGCTCTTCGGCATCATCGACCTGCGCAACGACGTGAACCTCTATTACGTCGTCCTGGCGATCTTCCTGTTCGGCTTTCTCGTGGTCTACCGCGCGATCCACTCCCCCTTCGGTCAGGTGCTGAAATCGATCCGCGAGAACGAGCCCCGCGCCGTCTCGCTCGGCTACAAGACCGACCAGTACAAGCTCCTCGCCTTCACCCTCTCGGCCACGCTCGCCGGGCTCGCCGGCGCGACGAAGGCGATCGCCTTCCAGATCGCCTCGCTCACCGACGTCGCCTGGCAGATGTCGGGCGAGGTCGTGCTGATGACGCTCGTCGGCGGCATAGGCACCGTGTTCGGCCCCGTCGTCGGCGCCGCCGTGATCGTGACGATGCAGAACTACCTCGCCGGCTTCGGCGAATGGGTGCTCGTCATCCAGGGCGCGATCTTCGTCGTGGTCGTGCTGCTCTTCCGGCGCGGCATCGTCGGCGAGGCGATGGCCTATGCCGAACGCCGCCGCCGCCGCGAGGAGGAGAAGAAGGCGGGGGATTGAGGCGAGGCTTCGACATCCCCGTAAGGACCATCGGTTCTCTCCGTGTCATCCCCGGCCGGAGCACGCGCAGCGTGCGCAGGGAAAGGGGACCCAGCACAGGAAGAGGCTTGCGGAGCAAGCGCTCGCGCCGCCGACCAGGCGGCTGGTCGCCGCAAGCAAGTGCTTGCTTCGCAAGCGATTTTCGTGCTGGGTCCCCTTCCCCTCCGGTCGCAAGCGACCTCCGGCCGGGGATGACACCGGTGAAGCCGCCCCGCGGGAAGACGCGACGCGGCACCAGCGGGGATCTTTGTCGCGATCGGCAAGACCGATTCGGTGACGGCCCGAGGGACGCTCACGCCCCGTTGGCGCTCGGCGACGGGACCAGGACCGGCACGAAGCGCGCGCCGCGGCGGGTCTGGCGGACCATCAGCGGCCGGTGGAGCTGCTTGACGGCCTCGACCACGTGCACCCCCGCGAAGGGCAGCGAGAGCCGCGTGCCGATCCGCTCGAGCGCGCCGGCCGCGGAGAGCGTCGCCCGCTTCGGCACCGGCGGTACGTAGAGCGTCTCGGTCCAGGTCTCGGGCGTGAACAGCGTGCGCCGCATCAGCGCCTTCAGCTGCCCCCGCGAATAGGGCTGGCCGTGGCCGAAGGGCGTCGTGTCCATGCGCGCCCAGAGCCCCGAGCGGTTCGGCACCACGACCGCGAGCCGCCCGCCCGGCGCCAGCACCCGCCACGTCTCGTAGAAGAGCTCGGCCGGGTCCTCGCTCGTCTCGAGCGCGTGCGCGATGAGCACGCGGTCGAGGCAGGCGTCGGGCAGCGGCAGCATCAGCGAGTCGGCGAGCGAGGAGCACACGCGCGCGTCCTCCGGCCAGGCGACGACGCCCTGCCGCGCCGGCATGAAGGCGATGACGCGCTCGGCCGTGAAGCGGGCCGCCTCGAGATAGGGCGTCGCGTAGCCGAGCCCCATCACCCGCGCGCCCGCCGGCGGCGCGAGGAAGCCCGCGAGCGCGCGGCTCACGTAACGTTGCGCGATTTCACCGAGAGGGCTCGCATAGAAGGCCCGCAAGGCGACGACGTCGAGCGACATGGACTTTGGTCGTCCTCCCCGCGCGTAGCATTGGCCAAACCCGCGCCTCGGCGCAAGACCGGGACCGCACGCGCAGATGTGCCGCCCTGTCGCCCTCCGCCCATCGCGCGATCCGCCGATCGTGCGAGCGGACATCGCCGCCGTCGGGGAAAGCCACGCGCAAGGTCGCGCTGGTGAACTGCCCGCGACGAACCACTCAGGAGACGTGGCCATGAGCCTCTACGGCGTGATGCGCACGGGCGTGTCGGGAATGTCGGCCCAGTCGAGCAAGCTCGCGACGGTCGCCGACAACATCGCGAATGCCAACACCAACGGCTACAAGCGCTCCTTCACGGAGTTCTCGTCGCTGATCCTCGGCAACAATTCCGGGCAGTACACGTCCGGCGGCGTGGTCACCAACGTGCGGCACGCGATCTCGCAGCAGGGCGCCCTGACCTTCACCCAATCGGCCACCGATCTCGCGGTGCAGGGCAACGGCTTCTTCGTGGTCTCGGACGCCGGCGGCACCCCCTTCCTGACCCGTGCGGGCGCCTTCGTGCCGAACGGCGCGGGCGATCTCGTCAACGCCGCGGGCTTCCGGCTGATGGGCGTGCCGATCGACGGCGGCTCGGGCATCGTGGTCAACTCGCTGCAGGGGCTCCAGCCCATCAACGTCGCCCAGACGGCGCTCGAGGCGACGCCCTCGCGCACCGGCGTCTTCGCGGCGAACGTGAACTCGAACGCGGACGTGATCGCCCCGGGCGCGCTGCCCGCCGACAACGTCGCGGGCTCGACCTACACCTCCACGTCCTCCCTCGTCGCCTTCGACAATCTCGGCAACACCGTCATCCTCGACGTCTATTTCGCCAAGACCGGGCCGAACACCTGGCAGGCGAGCGTCTTCAACCGCGCCGACGCGGCCCCGGGCGGCGGCTTCCCCTATGCCGGCGGCCCGCTCGACACGGTCACGCTCGGCTTCGACCCGACGACCGGCGCCGCGACCGGCGCGCCCGGCTTCAACATCGCCATCCCGAACGGCCAGCCCCTCGCGCTCGACCTCTCGCGCATGACGCAGGTCGCGGCGGATTACACGGTGATGGCGGCGGCGGTCGACGGCAACGCCCCTTCGGCGATCCGCGACGTCGAGATCGGCGGGGACGGCATCGTCTGGGCGATCTTCGAGAACGGCGAGCGCCGCGCCACCTGGCGGGTGCCGCTCGCGAACGTGGCGAGCCCGGACAATCTGCGTCCGGAGGCCGGCAACGTCTTCTCGATCGGCCTCGAATCCGGCGAGGTCCGCCTCGGCATGCCCGGCGAGGGCGGCCTCGGCGGGATCGTCTCCGGGGCGCTCGAGCAGTCGAACGTCGACCTCGCCTCGGAGCTGACCTCCATGATCGAGTCCCAGCGCAGCTACACGGCGAATTCCAAGGTCTTCCAGACCGGCGCCGAGCTGCTCGACGTGCTCGTCAACCTGAAGCGCTGAGCGCGTAGGACGCGCCCGAGCCGGCGCGCTCCGGCCAACGAGGACAACAGAAGATGTCGCTCTCCCTCGCCCTCAACTCCGCCACGTCCGGGCTCGCGACCAACGCGCAGCAGACCGCGATCGTCGCGCGCAACATCACCGGCGCGAGCGAGGCCGGCTTCAACCGCAAGACCGCGCTCGTGGCGACGTCGGGGCTCGGGACGAGCTTCGTCGCCTCGATCGGGCGCGCGGCGGACCGGGCCCTGTTCACCCGCATGATCGAGGCGACGTCCGACGCCGCCGCGCGCACCGCCTATCTCGACGGGCTCCAGCGGCTCGCCGCGACGATCGGCGATCCGCAGGACGATTATTCCGTCGCCGGCGCGCTCGGCGCCTTCTCGAACGCGCTCCAGATGCAGGCCGAGACGCCGAGCGACCCGATTCTCGCCGCTGCCAGCCTCTCGCGCGCCAAGGATCTGGCCGAGCGCATCGGCAATGCCGCGCAGACCGTGCAGGGCGCCCGCGCCATCGCGGATGCCGAGATGGCGACCTCGGTCGACACGATCAACGACCTCCTCGCCCGCTTCGAGACGGTCAACCGCGCGATCGTGGTCGGCACGACCACGGGCGCGGACATCACCGACCACCTCGACACCCGCGAGCGCATCCTCACCGCTCTGTCGCGCGAGATCGGCATCACCACGCTGACGCGCGGCGACAACGACATGGTGATCTATACCGACAGCGGCGTGACGCTCTTCGAGCGCAGCGCCCGCGCCGTCACCTTCGAGCGCACCTTCGCCTACCAGGCGGGGCTGCCCGGCAAGAACGTCTTCGCCGACGGCGTGCCGATCGTCGGGCCGGACGCGACGATGCGCGTCAAGAGCGGCGCGCTCGCGGGGCATGCGGCCCTGCGCGACGTCGCCGCGCCGACCTATCAGCGCCAGATCGACGAGATCGCGCGCGGCCTGATCATGGCATTCGCCGAGAGCGACGTCTCCGGCGGCGGCGGCCCCGATCTCGCCGGCCTGTTCGGCTGGCCGGGCGGGCCGGCGCTTCCCGGGGCGCTGCCGATCGACGGGCTCGCGAGCACGATCCGCGTCAACCCGCTCGCCGATCCGGAGACCGGCGGCGCGCTCGCGCTCATCCGCGACGGCGGCTTCAACGGGGCCGCCTACGTGGCCAACGGCACGGGCGCCGCCTCCTTCTCCGACCGGCTGCGCGGCATGCTCGCCGCGCTCGAAGCGCCCCAGGCATTCGATCCGGGGGCTGGCGTCAACCCGTCGGCGAGCCTCTCGCGCTTCGCGGCGAGCTCCGTCTCCTGGCTCGAGGCCGCCCGCCAGCACGCGGATCGCGAGGCGACCTACCACACGACCTTCCTCGAGCGCACCGCCGAGGCCTTGTCGAACAAGACGGGCGTCAATCTCGACGAAGAGCTCGCCCTGATGCTCGAACTCGAGCGCAGTTACGGCGCGTCCGCGCGCATCATCAAGGCGGTCGACACGATGCTCGCCGCCCTTCTCGACGCGGTGAGGTGACCCCCATGAAGACGACCGCCGTCTCCACCCAGGCGATCGCGAACGCCACGAGGCTCTCGCTCGTCAAGCTGCAATCCGAGCTCGCGCGCGGATCGCAGGAATTGTCCTCCGGCCGCCATGCGGACGTGGGGCTCGCCATCGGCGCGCGCACGGGGCGCAGCGTCGAATTGCGCGGCGATCTCTCCCGCATCGCCACCATGCTGGACACGAACGGCCTCGTCGCGAGCCGGCTCGACACCGTCCAGGCCGCGCTGACCAGCGCGCGCGGCACCGCCGAGGAGTTCTTCGGCATGCTGATCGCGCTGCGCGACAATCCGAACGCGCTCGAGATCGCCGGCCAGCAGGCGGAGGTCAATCTGCGCGGGCTGATCGGCACGCTGAATTCCAACCTCGCCGGCCAATACCTGTTCGCCGGCATCAACACCGACGAGCCGCCGCTCGCCAATTATTTCGGCACGCCCTCTCCGGCGCGGGACGCGGTGCGCAACTCCTTCGAGACGCATTTCGGCTTCCCGCCGAACGATCCCGCCGCCGCCGCGCTGAGCCGCGCCGACATCGACGACTTCGTCGCCACGACCTTCGGCGCGCTCTTCGACGATCCCTCCTGGGGCACGCTGTTCTCGCAGGCCTCCGACCAGACGATCGTCAGCCGGATCTCGACGAACGAGACCATCTCCTCCTCGGTGAGCGCCAACGAGCGCGGCGTCCGCGATCTGTTCATGGCCTACACGCTCCTCGCCGATATCGGCCAGGGCAGCGCGCTCACCGGCGGGGCCATGCAGGCCGTGCTCGAGCGCGCGCTCGACGGGGTCGGGAGCGCGATCCCGCAATTCACCACCATCCAGGCCCGCTTGGGCGTGGTGCAGAACCGCGTCGCGGACGCCTCCGAGCGGATGGCGATCCAGCGCGACATCCTCACGAAGCAGGTGACCGGCCTCGAGAACGTCGATCCGTTCGAGACCGCGACGCGCGTCAACGCGCTGATGAGCCAGATCGAGATCTCCTACAGCGTCACGGCACGGGTCCGGTCTCTGAGCCTGATCCGCTACCTCTGACAAGACGAGGCGAGCATGTACCAATTCTCCTATGCCGAAGTCGTCCAGGACACCTTCAGCGACACGCGTGCGCGCGAGCGCGAGGCGGTCGAGCACGGGATCTCGCTCCTGCGCCGTGCGCAGGCGGCGGGCGTCGCCTCCCGCGAGACGATCGAGGCGCTGCACTACGTGCGCCAGCTCTGGGCGATCCTGATCGAGGATCTCGCCCAGGGCGAGAACGACCTGCCCGTCAAGCTGCGCGCGGACCTCATCTCGATCGGGCTGTGGGTCCTGCGCGAGGCCGAGGCGCTGCGGCTGCGCCGCACCGAGGATTTCCAGGACATCATCGACATCAACGTCATGATCGCGGAGGGCCTGCGATGAGCCGCTCGACCCTTCGCCTGACGCTGCGCGCCGGCGAGCGCATCTTCGTCAACGGCGCCGTGCTGCGCGCCGAGCGCAAGACCACGCTCGAACTCCTCAACGACGCGACCTTCCTCCTCGAGCACCACGTGATGCAGCCCGAGGAGACGACGAGCCCGCTGCGGCAGCTCTACTTCGTCATCCAGACGATGTTCGTCGATCCCGCCGCCGCGGGCCAGGCCGCGCTCCTCTACGAGCGCTATCTGGCGGGGGCGCGGCGCGCCTTCACCAGCGCGGCGATCCTCGAGGGCCTCGCCGCCCTCGAGAGCCAGATGCAGGCCGATCGGCGCCTCGACGCGCTCAAGACCCTGCGCGCCCTCTTTCCCGCCGAGGACGCGATCCTCGGAGCGACCCCCGTTCCAGCGATCCGCGCGGCCTGACCGCGCGGAGAGCCTCAGGAGATATCGAGCATGGACGTCGCCGCCGCCTCCCCCAACACCGCGCCAGGCGCCCCGCGCGAGAGCGCGCGCGCGAGCCAGGGCAGCATGGACTACGATTCGTTCCTGCGCCTCCTCATCGCCCAGATGAAGAACCAGGACCCGTTGAACCCGATGGACCCGAGCGACCACGTCGCCCAGCTCGCGACCTTCTCGATGGTCGAGCAGGCGATGATCACCAATCGCAAGCTCGACGGGCTCCTCTCGGCGACCTCGCTCGCCAACGCCTCCGACCTCATCGGCCGCACCGCGACATCGGCCGACGGGCTCGCGTCGGGCAAGATCACCGGCGTGCGCCTCACCGACCAGGGCCCGGTCGCGACGCTCGAGGGCGGCGCGAGCCTGCCCATCGGCCCCGGCGTGAGGCTCTCCTGATGAACGCGGTCGACGCGCTGGACATGGTCCAGGAGGCGATCTGGACGGTGATGATCGCCTCCGGCCCCTCGATCGGCATCGCGATGATCGTCGGCGTCGCGATCGCCCTCTTCCAGGCCCTGACCCAGGTCCAGGAGATGACGCTCACCTTCATCCCGAAGATCGTCGCGATCCTCGTGATGATCCTCGTCACCGCCCCCTTCATCGGCGCGCAGCTCTTCACCTTCACCGAGCAGGTCTACGGGCGCATCGAGCGGGGGTTCTGAGCGCCACCGCGTCTCGTCGGGGCGAGACGCGCTCCGGCGTCAGGACGCGCGGCCGCCGACGAGGCGCGGCGCGCTCGCGAGGATCGGCGTCGCGTCGTCGTTCGGATCGACGGCGATCGACGCGATCACCGCCTTCGCCGCGGCGGCGGCATGGCGCGCGTTGATCTCGAGCGCGCTCGTGAAGAAGTTGGCGCCCGCGGTCAGCTCTCCGAGGATCGACAGGTTGCGCACGACCGATCCGTCGGCGGCGATCGCCGCACCCGAGCCCGTCGCCACGTCGAGACCGCCATGGCGGTGCGGACGCACCAGGCCGCGGGCGATGAGGCTCTGCACCAGCCACGAGGCGAGGCGCCGGGGGTCGCGCGAGGAGCCGTAGGCGCAGACGACCGCGTCGAACCGCTCCACCCGCGCGTCCGGCCCCTCGCCGATCGCCACGTCGAAGCCGCCGTCGTCGCGCGCGGCGACGTGGCTGGCGCCCGAGCGGAAGCCGAGGCGTCCCTCGCGTCCCGCATCGAGCATGCGACGCGCGTTCTCCACGGGGATCGAGACGCGATAGGCCATCCAGGCAGCCTGGAAGCGATCGAGGAACAGGAGCCTCTCCGCCTCGGGAAGCGCGCGCCAGAGGAGATCGACGATCCCGTTCGTCGCATAGAGCACCGCCTGCCACGGCCGCGGCGCCTGCGCCTGCGCGATTTCGGATTCGAGGAAGGCGAGGGGATCGGACGGGGGACGCGGCGGGATGGGCGTGCCCGCCTGCAGGCGTCCGCCTCCGGCGCGGGCGATCTCCTCCTCGACCCAGCCGACCAGGGTCGCGAGCGAGAGTCCGCCATGGCGCAGGACGTGCGCCTCGACGTGAGCGCGCGTGAGGAGCGTCGGCGCGTAGCGCCCCTGGGTGCCGCGGACGCTCGGCAGATAGCCCGAGCGCGAGACCATCGCGATCGGCCCGCGATGCCCGGCGGCGAACAGCCCCATGATCGCGTCGATCGCGCTCAGCCGCGCGCCGATCACGGCGACCCGCGCGTCCCTCGCGATCTCGTGGACCATGCGGCGGATCGGATAGGGCGATGCGTGGAAGCCGGGGCGCTTCGCGAGGGCCTCGTGCTCGTCGACCTGCAGATTCCCGCAGGAGAGGACCACGTGGTCCGCGCGGATCGTCAGAGCGGTGTCCGTGCCGACGACGAACCGACCATCCGCGGTGCGCTCGATGTCGATCGCCTCGGCGCCGACGGAGACGAGAGATCCCCCGATCCGCAAGAGCTCCCCGCCGAGCGCGCTGAGCATGCATTCGAGATAGAGGCCGAACAGCGGCCGCGGGACGAAGGTCTCCGGCTCGACGACGAGATCGGGGAATTCGTGGCGCCAGACGGCGCCGTTCTCCCGCAGCCAGGTGAAGAAATGGCCGGGGCGGTCGGGGAACGGCGTGATGAATCCGGCCCGCGTGTTGAGGAGGTTGGAGGCCACGTCGTCGTCGTAGGCGAGCCCGCGACCACGTAAACGCCGATTATCGATCGTGTAGACGACCAGTCGCGGGCAGCCCGGAGCCGTTTTCGCCTCGCGAACGAGAGAGTCGATCAGAGATACCGCCGTAGCGCCTCCGCCGACGACCGCAATGACTGTCTCTTTCATGGTGTTCCTCCTTTGTGTGGAGGAGTTTTATCCTTGCGACAAAAGATGCACAACCATTTAATGTTTATAGATGCTATTAGAGATCGGCAAGAGAGCAATTCGGTGCATGGACGAAAAGGCCGACCGGCGAGCCGGTCGGCCGTCGAGCCCGCCCTGCGGGGCCGTGCGCTCGCAACGCTCAGGCGAAGAGGTCCGGGTCCATCGGAGCGATGTCGTCGCCGATGACGATCGCCGCGTCGAGATGGGCGACGACGTCGCGGCGGAGGTCTATGCCGGGCGCGATCTCGACGAGCCGCAGGCAGCCGCCCACGAGCTCGAGCACCGCGCGCTCGGTGACGAAGGTGACCCGCCGACCGTCGCGCATGGCGAGGGGGCCGTTGAAGCTGATCGTGTCGAGCCGCTTGAGGAACTTGCGCGTCGCGCCCTCGCGGCGGATGACGAGCCGACCGCCGCCGGCCTCGATCTCCAGCCCCTCGGCGGTGAAGGTCCCGCAGAAGACGACGCGCTTGGCGGCCCCCGAGATGTTGGCGAACCCGCCGATCCCCGGCGTCCGTCCCCGAAAGCGCGAGACGTTGACGTTGCCATGGCTGTCGGCTTCCGCGAAGCCGAGGAAGGCCACGTCGATCCCTCCGCCGTCGTAGAGATCGAACAGCGCGGCCTGATCGATCTTGGCGAGCGGATGGGCGGAGGCGCCGAACGAGAGACCCGTCGCCGGGACGCCGCCGAACTGGCCGGATTCGACGGTCAGCGTGAAATCGGCGATGCCGAGTTCGGCGGCGGCGCGCCCGACCTCGGCGGGAATCCCGATCCCCAGATTGACGATCGCCCCCGGATGACGGGCGAGTTCGCGCGCGGCGCGGCGGGCGATGATGCGCCGCGCGGGCGCCGAGGGCGGCTCGTCGTCGAAGGCCGACGGCTCTCCGGATTCGACGTAGGCCGCATTGTAGGCCTCTGCCCAGGTCTGCCAATGATCCTCCGGCTCGGCAACGACGACGTAGTCGACGAGGCATCCCGGGACCGAAACGCCGTGCGGGGGGATGGGATCGTCGACGATCTCGGCCACCTGCGCGATGACGATGCCGCCGCTGTTGTGGGCGGCCTGCGCCTGGGCGAGGCCGTCCTGGAAGGAGACCTCCCGGTCCATGGCGATGTTGCCCGCCCGATCGCAGCGCGAGCCGCGGATGATCGCCACCTCCACCTTGCGGGTGGGAAAGAAGAGATGCTGGCGTCCGGCGACGGGAAACTTCTGGACGAGACCGGGGCGTGCCCGGGCGTTCATGCGCCCGCCTGCCTGATCGGGATCGACGAAGGTGTCGATGCCGACCCGAGAGAGGATGCCGGGAAGGCCCGCGGCCGTCGCGCGGAAGAGGTGGCTCATCACGCCTTGGGGCCAATTGTGGGCCTCGATCGCCTCCTCCTGCGCCATGCGGCCGAGCTTGGGGGCGAACCCCCAGAAGCCGCCGATGGCGCAGGAGACGAGGCCGTCCTGGGCCAGATGGTTGAGGCCGCGCTCCCCGCGATCCCCGGGCCCGGCGGCGAAGAACAGGGTGAGCCCTCGCGGGTGCCCCGTCTCGCGATAGCGCCGGCCGATCGCGGAGAGGATTGCTTCGGGATTGCCGCAGCAGCCGAAGCCGCCGGGGACGACGGTCGATCCGTCCGGAACGAGCGCCGCTGCTTCTCGAGCGGTGACGATGTGCATGGACGGATCTCCCCTCGTCGGTGCGTCAGTGGCTCGTCGCCTGCCCGAGGGCGGCTGCCGCGGCGGCCGCGCGCGCGAGCTGCACGGGCTGCTCCCAGACGACGAGGAAGATGCACCCGGTCTCGGACGACAGGGCATGGCTGGAGCCCGGCTCGCAGACCTCCAGCGTGCCCGCGGGATGGCGCCCGGCATCGTTGATCAGCTCGCCCTGGAGGACGAAGATGAGCTCGTAGCCGGGATGGATGTGCCGCTCGACCTTGGCGCCGGGCCGGTAGCGCACGAGGGCCGCGGAGGGGCCGACCGGGCCGGTGTCGGTCGTGTCGTAGAGACGGAAGATCTCGACGCCTTCGCGACCGGGCTGCCGATAGCTCTCGAAGGGGAGGGCGTCGAGATTGCCGAGGCCGTCGAGGAGGCCGGTGAGGATCTGGGGACCACGCATGGGATGTCTCCTGTTCGAACGATTGGCTGTGGATGGTCGGGATCTGTCGCGCGCGGGAGAAGGATGGAGCGCCGCGCTCGCTCCCTCGAGGCCGCCCGGGCGGGCGGCCTCTCGCGGATGCCCTCACTTCGCCGGCTTCACCGAGAGCCAGACGCCGCCTGCCGCCAGGACGAAGCCGGCGAGCGCGAGGGTGGTGGGGATCTCGCCGAGCGTCGCCGAGGCCATGACCTGGGTGACCGGTGGGATCAGGAAGAACAGGCTCGCGACCTTGGTCGCCTCGCCGCGGCGGATCATGGCGTAGAGCACGAGGAGCGCGCCGATCGAGTTGACGAGGGCGAGCCAGATCACCGAGCCGACGAAGGCGGGCGTCCAGTCGATCGCCATCGTCTCGGTCGCGTAGGCCGCGCCGAGCATGACGGTCGCGCCCACCACCATCTGGACGAAGCCGGTGGTGCGCAGATCGAAGCCGCCGCAGAAGCGCTTCTGGTAGAGCGTGCCTGCGCTGATGCCGACGAGCGCGGCCGCCGTGAAGCCGTAGCCGAGCAGCGCGCCGTAGCCTTCGCCGAGCCGCTCCGAGAGGACGAGCACGACGCCGCCGAGCCCCAGACCGAGGCCGATCCATTGGCGCCAGGTCACCTTCTCACCCAGGAGCGGCCCTGCGAGAAGCCCGACCACGACCGGCATGAGGCCGACGATCAGCGCCGATTGCCCGGCGGGAACGCCGTGGCGCATGCCGGCATAAAGCCCGCCGAATTGCAGCGCCTGCATGAAGATGCCGACGATCGCCATGTGGACGACCTGCATGACGCTTCCCGGCATCGGGGTGCGGGTCACGACGAGCACGCCCAGCATGATCAGGGCCGCCAGCGCGAAGCGCAGGAAGGTCATCGTGAAGGGCTCGGCATAGAGGATGCCGATCGCGCCGCCGATATAGCCGGAGCTCCACAAGACGATGAAGATCATCGGCAAGGGTGCGCCCTGCATCGTGAGCGGCGGTGACAGGGTACGAGCTTTCATTGGGTGTCTCCTTGAAATGTCGTGAGCGGAGACTGTCCCAACCGAGCCGACGATCAAAGAATATTAGCTGAATGGCTCGCTTGCATGGCGCTTATCGAAGCGCCGATGAAGTATCGCGCGGCATTCGCCTTGACGCCGGGATGGCAGCGATTTACCATTGCATCACTTGCGCGAGGCCGCGCGCAAGGCGTCATGGAGGACGACGCATGCGCCGGGTCAACATCGACACGCAGCTCCTGAGGAGCCTCGTCGCCATCGCCGACAGCGGCACCTTCGGCAAGGCCGCCGACAGCCTCGCCATGACGCAGCCGGCGATGAGCCAGCAGATGCGCCGTCTGGAGGATCTGGTCGGCCGTCCGTTGTTCCAGCGCGACGGCCGCAAGCTGCTCTTCACGGCCCATGGCGACATGCTGCTCGGCTATGCCCGGAGGATCCTCGAGCTCAACGACGACGTGCATCGCCGGCTCGCGGGCGACGACGATCGCGAGGTCGTGCATCTCGGCATGCCCGAGCACTTCTCCGAATCGCTCCTGCCGCTCGTGATCGCCGCCGTCCACGAGCGCTTCCCCGCGATCCAGCTCGTCGTCAAGGTCGGGCGCAGCCGCACCCTGTCGGAGATGATCGCGGACGGGCGGCTCGACCTCGCCGTCACCATCGCCGCCCACGAGCCCGGCTCGGGCCCGCCGCCGCTCTACGTGGCGCCGCTCGCGTGGTTCGGGGCGGAGGCGGCCGTCGCGGGGCGCGCCGCGTCCGAGATCCCCCTCGTCCTGTTCCGGCCGCCCTGCGGCATGCGCAGCCTCGCCATCGCGGCGCTGGAGCGCGCCGAGCGGCCCTGGCGCTGCGTGCACGAGAGCGAGGAGCTCGCCGCCCTGCGCGCCGCCGTCCAAGCCGGGCTCGGGGTGACGGCCCTGCCGATGCTCCAATCCTATGGCGGCATCCGCCCGGTCGCGTCCGACATCGTGCTGCCGGCTTTGCCGGAGGTCGCCGTCGCCGTCGAGCGCCGCCCCGGCTGGGCCCCCCGCACCGCACCGGGTCTCGAGGATCTCGTCGTCGATTTGTGGAACGCGTTTCGATCGGGCACGGTCGACGCGGAAGCCCCGTCCGCACCCCCGCCGCCCTCCCTTACGCAGAGCGCGGCGCTGCCGGCGCCGGCGTGAGGGCGATCGCGCGCGTCGCCGACCCGCATCCGAGCGGCGTCGCCCGGTCTCGACGGCATGCGCGCACGGTCAAGCGCTGAAACGCGCCTTCAGAGCCTCGAGATCGGCGACGAGCTGATCGCGCATCCGCATCGTGTAGATTCGCGCGATTTTGCCGTCGTTCTGACGCTCGACGATCTTCCTCAGATCGGACAAGCGCGCCTTCCAGGTCATGCCGTCGGTCACGAACAGCAGCATCTGATCGTGCCGCTTGGCCTCGATGATCGCGTCGAGATCGCCGATGATGTCGCTCATCTTCGAGCCGGTAGCGCCATACCCCTTGGTCTCGATGATGATGTGCGGGCGGATTCGGTCCGGGACGGCGAAGTCGCATTTCGCTCTTCGACCGCGAACGCCGTCGAAGGCACAGCGGACTTCGAATCCGTCCGGCCCGAAGACTTCGACGAGAATGGCCTCGACGAAATCTTCCAACCCGCGGCCGCGCCGCTGCCCTTGGATCGCCGAACCGCGGCCGGAACGGAGTCTCTCGACGAGGATGTCGCTCCAGATCGGCTGGTATCCGACCGCCTCGGTCATCGCGACATCGAGCGCCAGCCGCTGGAGAGCATCGAGAAAGGCGTCGCGTTCGCGTTCGAAGCGCTTAACGCCGACGCCTCCACCACCGAGCTCGCGCCGAAGCTCCGCCTCCATCGCGTCTTTGGAGAGGCCGAGAAAAAGGCGGGCGCAGAGAATCCCCTCGTCGAAGCCATCTTCCAGCAGATCGGCGATGTCGCTGCGACCGTAGCTCGCTTTCTTCGGTAGCGCGGTCAGCCGCGCGATGACTGCAGCGGCGACGTCGTCCATCCAATCGACGGCCAGCGGGCTGAGACTCTCTACGATCGCATCGAGACTCTGATCTTCGTTCTTCATCCCCGCCCGACCAGCAGATATTCCGTCACGGCTGCGCGACTCACGGATGCGTGCGTGCCGAAATGATATCTGTGCGAACGCTCGTAGATGTCAACGCGCTTTTTGTATCGGGCGAGGAGGGCGCCCAGCGTTTCGAGGTCGGGGTATCCATTCGAGGAATAGGAGAGAACGATGGTGCTATTCGAGAAGCGGGCGAACATTCTGTCGAACGCATCGACCGCGGTGCGCCTGTAGCTAAAAGGTGTGAAACGCTTGGCGATCTTCTTGACCTTTGTGTCCTCCATGAGTTCGAGACCGCGCCAGTAGCAAGCGAGCCCTTCTAGGAAGTGATAGCGCTTGATGTAGCAATTGTCGTCGGACCGAGGAACGTATGGGGGGTCGAGGTAGACGAGATCGAATCCATCCGCCTCCACTTCGAATACGTCGGAACGAAAGGCGCGGTTCTCACGGCCATTGTCGAAGACGGTCTCGTTGAAGACCTGGACCTGCTCGCCGAAATGCTCCTCCAGCGACAGCCTGAGATCCCGCCGGCCGTCGTCGTAGCGCGACAGATCGCCCGACACGGTGAACACACCCCGCGGCTGGCGTTTCAAGCAGGCGCGGAAAAGCGCAGCATAGCCGATCGCCTGCGCGCCGGGATCGGCGACGCGGGTGAGGCCGGCGGAGGCGCGGTCGAGAAACGCTCGGTCCTCCGCCGTGAAGAAGATGCCGTCGAAGGTCCGCGCAACGAAGTCCGGATCGTCCCGACGCGGCCGGGTTATCTCGGAGAGGGTCCGTCGGTCGAGGCGGCTCTGCGCGTTTTCCACCGTGGCGCGCGCGATCAGACTCGTGAAGGCGAGGAAATCCGTCGCCGTGACCCGCCGGCCCATCGCCTTCATGAGGTAGGCGACGCAGCCCGTCCCGGAGAAGGGATCGAGCGCGCTCTCGAAATCGAGCTTCTGCAAGACTTCGTGGATCCAGGGAAGCAGCCTGCGCTTCGAACCCATGTAACGCAGCTCGGGATAGGCGAGGGCATGAGGCGGCGCGGCGCTGCTCGCGACCGCTTCTCCCACCGACCACTCTTCGTCCGAGACGCGCATCCCGCCCCCTCCGCTCCGCCGCCCCTTCATAGCGGCCACCGCCGCGAATGTGAACAAATCAGGAATTCTTTTCCCCGGGTTTTTCTCGCAGGCTGCGGTTGCCCCCCCTCGCCACCGCCCCACCACCCTCGCGCAAGGTCCCGCCCCCATCCTGCGTGATGGATGAAACCTCACGGGGGGCGGGGACACATGGCGAAGGCGGTCGCGCAGGGGACGGGGGGCGTCGTGCAGGGCGGGGCGGGAGCGATCCCGGCGAGCCGCGGGCTGCGCGACATCGGGTTCGCGGGCGGCATCGTCCTCATCCTGACGATCCTGTTCCTGCCCATCCCCGCCTTCATGATCGACATGGGGCTCGCGCTCTCGATCGCTCTCTCCATCCTGATCCTGATGGTGGCGCTCTGGATCAAGAAGCCGCTCGAATTCTCGTCCTTCCCGACCATCCTCCTCATCGCCACCATGCTGCGGCTCGCGCTCAACATCGCGACGACGCGCATGATCCTGTCCGAGGGCAACCAGGGCGGGGCGGCGGCGGGCTACATCATCGACGGCTTCTCGCGCCTCGTGATGTCGGGCGACTTCGTCATCGGCCTGATCATCTTCATCATCCTCGTCACGGTGAACTTCGTCGTGATCACCAAGGGCGCGACCCGCATCGCGGAAGTCGGCGCGCGCTTCACGCTCGACGCCATCCCCGGCAAGCAGATGGCGATCGACGCCGATCTCTCCGCGGGCCTGATCGACGAGAAGGAGGCGCAACGCCGCCGCCGCGAGCTCGAGGAGGAGAGCTCCTTCTTCGGCGCCATGGACGGCGCCTCGAAATTCGTGCGCGGCGACGCGATCGCGGGCATCATCATCACGGCGGTGAACCTCGTCGGCGGCATCATCATCGGCACGACGCGCCACGGCATGGCGCTCGCCGACGCCTCCGACGCCTTCGTGAAGCTGTCGGTCGGCGACGGGCTCGTGACGCAGATCCCCGCGCTGATCGTGTCGCTCGCCGCCGGCCTCCTCGTCTCGAAGGGCGGCACGCGCGGCTCGGCGGAAGAGACCGTCTCGAGCCAGCTCGCGCTCTATCCGCGCGCGCTCCTCGTCGCCGGCGGCGTCATGATGCTGCTCGCGGTGACGCCCGGCCTGCCCTTCCTGCCGCTCGTGATGCTCGCCGCGGTGCTCGCCTTCGGCTCCTGGGCGATCCCGCGCAAGCTCGCCCGCGAGCGCGCCCGGGTCGAGGCGATCGCGGAAGCGGAGAAGCAGCGCGAGGAGGAGGAGGCCAAGGACAACGTCAAGGAGCACCTCAAGACCGCGGAGATCGAGCTCGTGCTCGGCAAGCAGATCGCCGCCGAGCTCCTGACCGCCCACGGCGAGCTCGCTCACCGCGTCTCCAAGATGCGCCGCAAGTTCGCCAAGCAGTTCGGCTTCGTCGTGCCCGAGATCCGGCTCACCGACAGCCTGACGCTGCCGCGCAAGGGCTACGAGATCAAGATCCACGGCACCACGATCGCGGCCTCGGAGCTGCGCATCGGCGAGGTGATGGTCATCCTCGGCGGCGGCCGCAAGCCGGACGTCCCCGGCGACGAGGTCCGCGAGCCCGCCTTCGGCATGCCCGCCATGTGGATCGCCGAGAGCTACGCGGCGGAGGCGCGCCGCGAGGGCTTCGCGCCGATCGACACCCTCTCGGTGCTCCTCACGCACCTCTCGGAGGTGATCCGCAACAACCTGCCGCAGCTCCTCTCCTACAAGGACATGCGCTCGCTGATCGACCGGCTCGATCCGGAATACAAGCGGCTCATCGACGACATCGTGCCCGCCCAGATCTCCTATTCGGGCCTGCAGGGCGTGCTCAAGCTGCTGCTCGCCGAGCGCGTCTCGATCCGCAACCTCAACCTCATCCTGGAAGCCATCGCCGAGATCGCGCCGCACGTGCGCCGCTCCGAGCAGGTCGTCGAGCACGTGCGCATGCGCATGGCCCAGCAGATCTGCGGGGATCTCACCGAGGGCGGCGCGCTGCGCGTGCTGCGGCTCGGCAATCGCTGGGACCTCGTCTTCCACCAATCCGTCAAGCGCGACGCCAAGGGCGAGGTGGCCGAGTTCGACATCGATCCGCGCCTCGTCGAGGAATTCGGCCAGGCCGCCTCCGCCGCGATCAAGGAGCGGATGGCCAAGGGCAAGCCCTTCGCGATCGTCACCGCGCCGGACGCGCGGCCTTACGTCCGCCTCGTCGTCGAGCGCCTGTTCCCGACGCTGCCGGTGCTCTCGCATGTCGAGATCCCCCGCGGCATCGAGATCGAGTCGCTCGGTTCGATCTCCTGAGAGGGCGGGGCATGAGCGTCGTCCCGGTGAGCGCCCGCGACTCAAGGAAGGTTCGGTCGCGCGAAGCCTCGGCATGGGAACGAGACGACGAGGCGCCGCCGCTCTCCTTCCCCTCGAAGTTTGGAAATCTTTCGTTGCGGTGTCATCCCGGACGCCGAAGGCGATCCGGGACCCATATCCACGACGTCTCAGTCGCAGCCTGCAGGCTGCGTTTCTCGAACGAAAGCTGCGCAAAGGTCGCGGAACGAGCGCGGCATGCGCGCTCGAACGATCCTCGTGGGTATGGGTCCCGGGTCCGCTTCGCGGCCCGGGATGACAACCTGCGAGAGATGCAAGCCCAGAGGGGACGCAACGCCCCTCGGGCGGAGAGGTGAGCCGTGCTCCTGCTCTCGCCGGATCTGATCCTCGCCGTCTTCCTCGTCTTCTGCCGCATCGGCGCCTGCCTCATGCTGATGCCGGGCTTCGGCTCGCTGCGGGTGCCGATGCAGGTGCGGCTGTTCATCGTGATCGGGGTGAGCCTCGCGCTCGCGCCGCTCCTCGTGCCGACGCTAGAGCCCTTGATCGCCAGCGCCTCGCCGTTGTCGGTGCTCGGCCTCGTCGTCACCGAGAGCCTGATCGGCGCCAAGATCGGCGTCATCGGGCGCATGTTCTATCTCGCGCTCCAGACCATGGTGCATGCGAGCGCGATGATGATCGGCTTCGGCCAGATGGCGGGCGTGCCCGTCGACGAGAGCGAGCCGATCCCCTCGCTCGCCGCCCTCGTGACGATGGCGGCGGTGGCGCTCCTGTTCATCGCCGACCTGCATTGGGAGATCCTGCGCGGGCTCGTCGTCTCCTACGAGACGATCCCGCCGATCGCCGGCTTCGACGCGCGCCTCTCCCTCGTCCAGCTCTCGGACCGCGTCGGCGACGCGTTCATGCTGGCGCTTCGCATCGCGAGCCCGTTCGTGATCTTCGCGCTCCTGGCCAATTTCGCGCTCGGCGTGATGAACAAGCTCGCCCAGCAGATCCCGATCTACTTCGTCGCGATGCCCTTCGTGCTCGCGGCGGGGCTGATGCTTTTCTACTTCCTCTCGCGCGAGTTCCTCGCCCTCTTCGTGGCGGGCTTCGCCGATTGGCTGCGGACGGGGTGAGCCGATGAGCGCCGCACGAGACCGCGCCCGCACGCTCGCCCGCCTCCTGCGCGTGCAGGAGCAGCGCCATAAGCTCGCTGAATGGAAGCGCATCGATCTGCGGCGCCGCCTGCGCGAGACGCAGGAGGCGGAAGCCGCGACCCTCGCCGCGCTCGATTCCGATTCGAGCCCCCTCGCCGGGCTCTTCGTCGAGCAGACGGCCAAGCGTCTCGGGCTCCTCGCGCGGCGGCGGCGCGAGCTCGAGCGCGCCTGCGACGCGCAAGGAGAGGCCGTGCGCGCGGAGGCCGTGCGCGCCAAGACGGCGGCGGCGCTCCACCGCGACGCCGCCCGCCTGTACGAGGACGAGGCGCGCCGCATCGCCGATCTCGACATGCTCGAGGCCTTCCTCGCCCGCGAGAGCGCCGCGGCGGAGGAGGACGGTGCCGGCGCAAGCCCCGCGTAAGCGGCGCGCGCGAGAGTGCCGCCATGCCAAACCGAGGTGGAGAGGCCGCATGACGATCAGCCCGCCGTCCGACATCATCCTCGAGGTCGCCCGTGCGGCCGAGCCCACGCGGCTCGCGGAGGCGACGACCCGTCTCCAGGAGATCGCGCGGGCCCGCGGCCGCGACGGGGACGGGGAGGGGGCGCCGTTCGGCACGCTCTTCGCCGGCCTCGAGCGTCGTGCCCCGGCAGCCGCCCGGCCCTTCGACGCCGACCGCGCCCGCGTCGAGATCTCAAATCGCGACGTCCTCGGCGCGCCCGCGAGCCTCGGCCGCGGCCCCGATCTGCCGGCGCCGCGCCGCGTGGCCGCTTCGGCGGAGACGCCGGCGCGCGCCTTCGAGGCCATGGTGCTCGGACAGATGGTCGAATCGATCCTGCCGGACGCCGAATCCGTGTTCGGCGGCGGCTCGGCCGGCTCGATCTGGAAAGGCTTCCTCGCCCAGGAGATCGGCGCCGAGCTGGCGCGCGCCGGCGGCGTCGGCATCGCCGACATGGTCGCGCGGACCCATCCCGAGCTCGACCGGGTGAGCGCCGCCAAGGCCGCCTTGTGGCCCGAGCACGAGGGCGCCGCCGCGGCCGATCCGGGCCGGACCTCCGGCTTCTTCACCGCGCTCTACCGCGCCTGACCCCGCCACTCACCGATCGGACCCGCCGATGACCGAATCCGAGATGCCGGCCCTCGCTTCGCTGGAGGACGCCGCCCGAGACGCGACCGACGATGCGCTCCAGGAAGCGCCTCGCGAGGACGCCCTCGCGCGCCTGCCCGTCGCCCTCGCCCAGCCGGCGGCGCCGCCCGCGCCCGAGACGGCCGCCCTCCTCGCCGCCATCGAGCGGCTGGAGATCGTCCTCGACACGGAGACGCAGGCGCTCGCGAGCCTCTCGCTGCCCGAACTCAAGGAGCTCAACCGGCGCAAGAGCCTGTGCCTGCTCGAGCTCACCCGCGCCGCGCGCGCCTACGGCGAGGACGCCGCCCGTGCCGGCATGCGTCCGCGGCTCGAGCGGCTGCGCGCGACGATCGCGCGGAACCAGGCCGTCCTCGAGACGCATCTCGACGCGGTGCGCGACATCGCCCAGACGATCGCCACGAGCCTCGAGGCGCGGGACTCGGACGGGACCTACTCCCTCGCGCCCGGACACGGGAGCCTGTGAGATGAAGTCGACCGTCATCGGCGGCCTGTGGCTGTGCGGCGTCGTCGCCCTCTCCGCCCACCTCGCCGCCGATTGGCGCGCGCGCGCGGCGGCGGGCGCGGCGGCCGAGCCCACCTATTTCAGCGGCGTCACCTACGAGAAGACGCGGCCCGTCACCGTGCCGATCGTGCGCGAGGGACGCATCGCCGGCTACGTGATGGCGCAATTCGTCTACACGGCCGACGCACGGGAATTGCGGGAGCTGCGGGTGCCGCCCGAAAGCTTCATCATGGACGCGACCTTCCAGGCTTTGTTCTCCGACGAGACCATCGACTTCGCCGATCTGCGCGCCTTCGACATGCGCGGCTTCCTCGGCGGCCTCGCGCGCACCGTCAACGAACGCCTCGGCCAGCCGGTGATCCGCGATCTCCTCGTCGAGGAGTTCAACTTCGTCGATCCCGCGCAGCTGCGCTGATCCGACAAAGCAAACGCCGTCCTTCGATCGGCGGCGGCGCGGAAGCCCCGCGCCGCCGCCTTCGCGTGCATAGTCTGTTAATTCTGTGCCATCCGAAACGTATTCGTTTGAGACAACCTGTTTCGAAGAGACCCAGAAATCGAGACGAATTTAATTTCGACTATGCCCTGCGGCCGGTAACGACCCTTTGACGGTGTTAAGAACTCCCTTCCTCGATCCTCGACACAAGAGTTGCCCCACACCCCCTCGTGGTCTTACGAATAGCATCACCAAAAACCTGCATGGGGGTGCAACGTGTACATCATCGTCGATGAACGAGAATTGGTCACGTCGGGCTACCGATCGGGCTTCGACCGTGAGGGCGTCTCCGCGATCGGGTTCGATCCGGACGATTTCAACAGCTGGATTTCCGGGGCGGCCGCCGAGGATCTCGGGGCGGTCGAGGCGATCCTGATCGGCGATTGTCCCGCGCGCGAGGCCCTGCCGCGCCTCGTCAAGAGCCGCTGCAACGCGCCCGTGATCGCCATGAACGACACGAGCTCGCTCGAGCAGACGCTCGGCCTGTTCGCGGCGGGGGTCGACGACGTCGTCCGCAAGCCTGTCCACGTCAAGGAGATCATGGCCCGCGTCGGCGCCTTCAATCGCCGCGCGCACAAGCCGGAGCCCGAGGCCGCCACGCCGCGCGACCACGCGCTGGAGGTGTTCTTCGACGGGCGCGATCCGATCGTCGCCGGCGAGGTCCTGGTGCTGCCGCGCCGCGAGCGGCGGATCCTCGAATACCTCGTCAAGAACAAGGGCAAGCGCGTCCAGCGCGAGCAGATCTTCTCGGCCGTCTACGGCGTCTTCAACGAGAACGTCGACGAGACCGTGGTCGAGAGCCACATCTCGAAGCTGCGCAAGAAGCTGCGCGGGCGGCTCGGCTACGATCCGGTCGATTCCAAGCGCTTCCTCGGCTACATGTTCGCCTGACGCCTGCTTTTCTTCCGCGTTCCGGCCTTTTCGGCCGTCTCACGTTACTGCCTTCGCTTACTTCCGATCGTTTCGCATCACGAGCTGGTACAGGCGCGACGCGCCACCCCGAGACGCCGTCTCGACCCTTCGACTTCTCCGACCGCCCGCTGCCGCGAAGACCGTCCCCGCCAGGGGGCCCGCCGCGCGAGGCGCTCACACCCCCCGTACCCGCACCTCGAACGCCGCCCCGCCGCCTTCGGCCTCGCGATACACCGCGTCGCCGCCGTGGCGCCGCGCGATCTGGCGCACGAGGGACAGCCCGAGCCCCCAGCCGCCGCCGGCTTCCGAGCGGCCGGCGGGGCGGTAGAACGGCTCGAAGACGCGCTCGGCATCCGCCGCCCCGATCCCCTTCCCGTGATCGCGCACGACGAGGCGCGCGCCGCCGTCCGGCAAGGGCTCGACCAGAGCCTCGATCGGCGGGGCGCCGTGGCGGGCGGCGTTCTGGAAGAGGTTGCGCACGAGCCGGCGCAGGAGCCGCGCATCCCCGACCACCGTCGCCCCCGCGCCCGAGACCTCCGCGCCGACGCGCGCGCCTTCCTCCGCGGCGAGGCCTGCGAGATCGACGCTCTCGGCGCGGATCGCGTCGGCCACCTGCTCGAGCCGGCTCGCGACGAGGATCTCCTCGACGAGCCCGTCGAGCTCCGAGAGGCTCGTCACGATCTCCTGCTCGAGCGCGGGCGTGGGCGCCTCGCGGAAGAGGTCGACCGCCATGCGCAGGCGCGCGAGCGGCGAGCGCAGCTCGTGGCTCGCATTGGCGAGGAGCGCCTTGTTCGCCGCGATCAGCCGCTCGATCGTCTCGGCGGCGCGGTCGAAGCTCTTGGCGACCGCCGCGACCTCGTCCGAGCCCGGCAGATCGGCGCGCGCGGAGAGATCGCCCGCTCCCCAGGCCTCGACGCCCGCCCGCAGCCGCTCGAGCCGGCGGGTGAGATGGCGCACCACCGGATAGGCGACGAGCGCGATGACGAGGGCGATGATCGCGATCGGAACCAGGGGATTGCGGCCGTCGTCGAAAGGCGGGCTCCCCTCCCGCCCGAAGCGCACGAGGACGACGCGCCCGTCCGGCAGCGTGAAGGTGTTGTGGCGCCGGCTGCGCTCGAGCGTCGGATCGCCGGCGAGGTGCCGTCCGCTCGCGTCCCGCACGGCGATCGTCGCGTCGAGCGCCTCGGACAGGCGATCGATCTCCGCTTGCGGGTTCTGCGGCGGCAGCACGTGGGCGAAGAAGCGCGCGCCCCGCGCCGCCCAGGGGCCGACCTCGTTCGCCGTGCCGATGCGCACGAGCGCGCCGATCGCGAGCGCCACCACGACCACCGCGACGACGAGCGTCAGGTAGATCTTCCAGAACAGCGAGAGCCCGCGCAGGCGGGGGAGGCGCACGGCGGCCATCACGGCGCCTCGTCGGGGTTGCGGGCGAAGACGTAGCCCGCGCCGCGCACGGTGATGATCCGCCGCGGCTCCTTCGGATCGTCCTCGATCGCGGCGCGGATGCGCGAGACGTGGACGTCGATCGAGCGGTCGAAGGCCTCGAGCTCGGTGCCGCGCACGAGGTCCATCAGCTGGTCGCGCGAGAGCACGCGGCCGGTATTCTCCGCGAGCGCGACGAGGAGGTCGAACTGGTAGGAGGTGAGCGCCCGCGCCTGCCCGTCGAGCCGCACGCGGCGCGCCCCGCGATCGATCTCGAGCCGCCCGAAGACGAGCGGGGCGGGGCCCGCCTGCGCGGAGAGCCCGGAGAGCGCGCCTTGGCGGCGGCGCAGCACCGCGCGCAGCCGCGCCAGCAATTCGCGCGGATTGAAGGGCTTTGGGAGATAGTCGTCGGCGCCGATCTCGAGCCCGACGATCCGGTCCGTCTCGTCGCCCTTGGCGGTGAGCATCAGGACCGGGACGTCGGAACTCGCGCGCAGACGGCGGAGGATCTCGAACCCGTCGAGATCGGGCAGCATCACGTCGAGGAGGATCGCGGCGGGAGGCCGCCGCGCCGCCTCCGCGAGCCCCGCCTGGCCGGTACCGGCGAGGCGGGCCGCGTAGCCGTTCTGGGCGAGATAGTCCCGCAGCATGGCGGACAGGCGCGCGTCGTCGTCGACGATCAGGATCTCCTCCGCCATGGCCCCGCACGCCTCCCCGTCACGGCCTCGAGATTACCACGGACCGCGCCAGCCGCGACGGCGCTCCTCCATGCGCGCGGCGAGCGCCTCGCGCTGTTCGGGCGTCAGCACCTCGGCGGCGTCGAGCATCGCCTGGGTGATGCGCTCGGAGACCGCCTCGAACTCCTCGAAGCGCTCGGCACGCAGGCGCTCGGCGGCCTCGCGGTCGATGGTCGGCGCGGTGAGGATGTCGCGAACGGCCTCGCGGGTGCCGTGCATCTCGCGCATCCGCGGCAGCACGTCGGCGCGCGCCCCGTCGGCGATCTCCTTGATCCGCGCGATCTGCTCGGCGCTCGCGCCGACGTCGCGCAGCGTGCGCTCGACGCGCCATTCCACGAAATCGCTCATGCCGCCCATCCGGTCGCCGCCGCGGGCGTGCATGAAGCCGGCGAACGGGCCGCCCGCCATCGCCACGGGCAGGCCGTTATGGCCGGCGGACGTGCCGCTCGCGGCGACGTAGCCGGCGCCTGCGACGGCGAGCCCGAGCGTCGCGATCGTCGCGACGAGCACGCCGCTGCGGCGGCGGCGGGGGGTGGAGGCGGGCGCGGCGGGAGCGCCGTTCGGATCGTTCTGCGTCATGGTCTTCGTCCTCGCGATCGGCAGCGTGTCGCTGCGATTGCGCTCACCATGACGCGTCCGCGTGTCGGGAATGCGCGGCGTTCGTAAAGTTAGGTGAAGATCGCCGCCCTCACAGCGCCCGCTCGAGCCGGATCTCGCCGCGGCCGCCGCGAAGGACGAGCTGGCCGTTGTCGACCGACCATTGCTGGGCGCCGCGCACGGCCTCGAGGAAAGCGCGCTCGCGCTCCATCGTCGCCCGGTCGCACTGCATCCGCGTGAGCGCGAAGGGGCCGACCGCGATGCCCTGATTCTGGAGCGGATAGGCCACCGCGGAATAGGTGTTGCAGCCCGCGAAGCCGCGCAGGCGGAAGGTGCTGTCGAGCGTCAGGGCCGGACGGTCCCCCGCGACCGCGCGGCCGTTGACCGAGACGGCCTCGTAGGTCACGCCGAGCGGGAATTGCTGCTCGCGCAGCGGCTGCGGCACCTCGATCCCGGCCCGCGCCTCCTGGGCGACGAGCGGCGCGACGTGGGCGGTCCCCGCGATCGACGCGGCGGCAAGGACGCAAATGGCCGCGATGCGTGACGCTCTCATGTCTCTTCCCTATCCGGCTGTGGCGCGCGGGACATTAAGCGCACCCGCGGGGCTACGCAAGAAAATGCGCGGGGCACCCAAAAAGGGCGACGGGCGCGATGATCCGCCCGCGCGGGGGGCGCGTAGACCTGAGCGAAGTTCGGTCATGAGCTTCCTTCCCGCGGCGTAACCCCTTCCCGCGCGCGCCGCGACACTCCAGAGCCGCTCCCCACCGGGAGCGGCTTTTTTTCGCACACGAAGCCAGTGCATCTGCCCTTCCCGTCATTCCGGGGCGCGAAAGCGAGCCCGGAACCCAGACTCCCGACCTTGGATTAGCAGCCTGCAGGCTGCGTCCAATGCTGCATCCGGGTCCAAAGGCGGTTGCACGAGCGCGCATGCGCGCTCGAACCAGCGTCGGGGTTCTGGGTTCCGGGCTCGCTTCGCGCCCCGGAATGACGGCGTCGCGTTTCGAGGCGAGAGATTCTCGATCCCTCACCCCGCGATCAGCCGCCGCACGTCGGGCGGGAGCGCGAAGGCGGCGACGTGGACGTCCGGCGCGTAATGGCGCGTCGCGAGCCCGCTTCGCGCGAACCGCTCCGTCACCTCGGCGAGCGCGCCGCGGGCGGCGGCATCGTCGCTCGCGAAGCCGAGCGCGATCGGCCCGCCCGTATAGGTGGGCACCGGTGCGAGATAGAGCGTCGCGTCGGAAAACAGCGCCTTGCGGGCGGCGTGCGTGCGCGCGATCTGCGGCCCCTGGAAGAAGGGCACGCCGTTCTGCGTGACGAGCACCCCGCCCGCCCGCAGGCAACGCTTGCAATCGGCGTAGAAGGCCGGCGTGAACAGCGCCTCGGCGGGGCCGACGGGATCGGTCGAATCGACGACGATCACGTCGAAGCGCCGCTCGCTGCGCGCCACGAAATCCACCCCGTCGCCGACGATCACCTCCGCGCGGGGATGGTCGAAGGCGCCCTCGCAGACCATCGGCAGATGGGCGCGCGCCGTCTCGATCACGCTCCCGTCGATCTCGACGAGCGTCGCGCGCACCCCCTCGTGGCGCAGGATCTGCGCGAGCGCGCCGCCGTCGCCGCCCCCGATCACGAGCACGTCGGCGACGCGCCCGTGGCCGAGGATCGGCACGTGCGCGATCATCTCGTGATAGATGTGATGATCGCGCTCGGTGAGCTGGACGACGCCGTCGAGCGCCATCACGCGGCCGAAGGAGGCGTTGTCGAAGATCACGAGCTCCTGCAGGTCGGTGCGCTCGTAATGGACGATGCGATCGACCCGCAGGATCTGCCCGTAGCCGTCGTGCAGCGCTTCCGTGAAGCTCAGCATGGCGGAGCCCTCACGGCGTCACCATCCCGCGCTTGTGCTCGGCGAGCTGGATGTGCGCCGGCGCGAAGGCCTCGCGCAGGATCTTGATCGCCTCGTGCGGTCGCGCGTCGCCGCACATGAAGATGTCGATCGCGGCATAGGCGCGCTCGGGCCAGGTGTGGATCGAGATGTGGCTCTCCGCCAGCACCGCCACCCCCGAGATCCCGCCATTGGGCGTGAAATGGTGGAGGTCGATGTTGAGGAGCGTCGCTCCCGCCGCCTCCGTCGCGCGCCGCAGCGCGTCCTCGACCACCGCGAGATCGTCGAGACGCGAGGCGTCCCACAGATCCACGATCAGATGCGTGCCGGCGAACAGGAGACCGTCGCGCTCGACGAAATGATCGAGCCGCTCCTCCTCCTCTCGCGCCTGCGGCGCCGTGTGCGCGATCGGCTGAGCGATCGTCGTCTCGTCGATCTCGCTCCGCACGTTCGCGGAATTCCGATCGTGGCTCACCTCGTTGGGTCGAACGCCTGCGTCGTCGTGCAGGTTGAAGTCCATCCCCAATCTGGCAAGGCGGGTGTTCTGGCGCATCCCGTGCCCTCCATAACCAGCAGATGAACCCAGCCAGCTGTCATGCTTTCGGGTCAGAGAGGCTCTTGTGGCGCTTCGGGGGCGCGGATTCAAGGCGCGCGGGGCAAAAAACGCGCCTCGCAGAGCGCATCCGCGCGCATTCGGAACCTGAGGGAGCGGCCGCTGCACCCCTTCCGTCCCCTCGCGCGGCATGCGATAGAGCGCGGCGCACGCAGAACCGGAAGAGCCTTAAGCCCATGTCGCACCCCGTCTCCCCGCTCGCGCCAAAAACCCTGCCGAGCCTGCCCGTGATCGAGGGCGTCGTCATCGCGACCGCCGAGGCGGGCATCCGCTACAAGGGCCGCACCGACGTCCTCTATGTCGGCCTCGCCGAGGGCACCCGCGTCGCGGGCGTGTTCACCCGCTCCAAATGCCCCTCCGCGCCGGTCGATTGGTGCCGCAGCGCGCTCGAGGGCGGATCGGCGCGCGCGCTCGTCGTGAACTCGGGCAACGCCAACGCCTTCACCGGCGCCAAGGGCGCGCAGGCGGTGTCGCGTACGGCCGAGATCGCGGCGCGCGCGGCGGGCTGCGCGACGGGCGAGGTCTTCGTCGCCTCGACCGGCGTCATCGGCGAGCCGCTCGACGCCTCCAAGTTCGAGGGCGTGCTCGAGGATTGCGCGGGCCGCGCGCGGGCGGACCTCTGGCAGGAGGCCGCGCGCGCCATTATGACGACGGACACCTTCCCCAAGCTCGCGACCCGCACGATCGAGCTCGACGGCGCCGAGATCCGTTTGAACGGCATCGCCAAGGGCGCCGGGATGATCGCGCCCGACATGGCGACGATGCTCGCCTTCGTCTTCACCGACGCGCCCGTCGCGGCGGCGGTCCTGCAGGAGATCCTGTCGGAGGCCAACGCGCGCTCCTTCAATTGCGTCACGGTCGACGGCGACACCTCGACCTCCGACACGCTGCTCGCTTTCGCGACCGGCAAGGCGGGGATCGCGGAGATCGCGGATGCGCAGGATCCGCGGGCGAAGAGCCTCGCCATCGCGCTCGAGGATCTCCTCGTCGAGCTCGCCCAGCTCGTCGCCAGGGACGGGGAGGGCGCGCGCAAATTCGTGACGGTGCGCGTGGTGGGCGCCGTCGACGACGCCTCGGCCAAGCGCGTCGCGATCTCGATCGCCAATTCGCCCCTCGTCAAGACCGCGATCGCCGGCGAGGACGCCAATTGGGGCCGCGTGGTGATGGCCGTCGGCAAGGCCGGCGAGCCGGCCGACCGCGACCGGCTGTCGATCTCCTTCGGCGACATCCGGGTGGCGAAGAACGGCGCCCGCGACCCCGATTACAGCGAGGAGGCCACCTCCGCCTATATGGAGGGCGAGGACATCGTGATCTGCGCCGATCTCGGGCTCGGCGACGGCGAGGCGCGGGTATGGACCTGCGATCTGACGAAGGCCTACGTGGAGATCAACGGGGATTACCGTTCCTGATATCCCTCCCCGTAGGGGAGGGTGGCCTCGGAGCCGCAGGCGAACGAGGTCGGGTGGGGCCCGACGCTCGAGGGAGGATCTCCGCGCCACGGGCCCCACCCGGCCCCTGTCGCTCCGCTCCAGGGTCCACCCTCCCCTCCGGGGAGGGACAATCACCGAGGAGACGCCGATGAACGACCAATCGCCGCTCGTCTTCGACAGACGTCTCGCCCGCGCCCGGCTCGCCCGCGCCAAGGCCGCGGGCTTCGCGGATTTTCTCGTCGCGCGTGCGGCCGAGGATCTGGAGGATCGGCTCGCGGGGGTGTTGCGGCCCTTCCCGCGCGCGGTCGATCTCGGGACGCCGAGCGGGCAGGCAGCCGAGATCCTCGCGCGCCGCGCGGGCGCCGAGCGGGTCTTCCGCCTCGCCCCGCTGCCGGAGCCCGGCGCGATCGTTGCCGACGAGGAGGCGCTGCCGCTGGCTCCCGAGAGCGTCGACCTCGTCGTGTCGCTCCTCGCGCTCCAGAGCGTCAACGATCTGCCCGGCGCGCTCGTCCAGATCCGCCGCGCGCTCGCGCCCGACGGCCTCCTCCTGTGCGCGCTGATCGGCGGCGGCAGCCTCGCCGAATTGCGCGCGTCCTTCGCGGCGGCGGAAGCCGAGATCGAGGGCGGGATCTCGCCGCGCGTCGCGCCCTTCGCCGACGTGCGCGACCTCGGCGCGCTCCTGCAACGCGCCGGCTTCGCGCTGCCGGTCGTCGATGCCGAGAGCGTCGTCGTGCGCTATCGCGACGCCTTCGCGCTGATGGCGGACCTGCGCGCGATGGGCCTGACCAACGCCCTGCACGAGCGCCGCCGCACGCCGCTTCGCCGCAAGACCCTGCTGCGCACGGCCGAGATCTACCACGAGCGCTTCGCCGACGCGGACGGGCGCGTGCGCGCGACCTTCGACCTCGTCTGGCTGACCGGCTGGGCTCCCCACGAGAGCCAACAGAAGCCCCTGCGCCCGGGCTCCGCCAGGATGCGCCTCGCGGAGGCGCTCGGCACGACGGAGATTTCGGCGGGGGAGAAGGCCAAGCCGCGCGAAACGTGATAGGACGAAGCCTCGAGAATCGTCGCACGTCCCCGAGAGAGGAGCCCCATGAAGGAGCCCGGCCCCGATCATCCGATCGCCATCGAGCCCGCGGACAAGCGGGTCCGCGTCGTCCTCGGCGGCGCCATCGTCGCGGAATCGGATCGCGCCCTCGTGATGCGCGAAGGCGTCTATCCGCCGGTCTTCTACATCCCGCGCGAGGACGTGGCGATGGACCTGCTCGACCCCTCGCCGCGCCGCTCGCACTGCCCCTACAAGGGCGAGGCGTCCTATTTCACGGTCTCCGGCCACGGGATCGAGCAGCGCGACGCCGCCTGGTCCTACGAGGAGCCCTATCCTGCCGTCGCCGCGATCGCCGGCCACGTCGCCTTCTACCGCGAGAAGGTCGACGCCATCGAGACCTTGTCTTGACGACGGGAGAGGACGGGGGGCCGGGCGGCTTCGCGCTCGATCCGCGCCTTGCCGGCGACACGCTGCCCGTGGGCGATCTGCCCCTGTGCAGCGTGCTCCTCATGAACGATTCGCGCTTTCCTTGGCTGATCCTCGTTCCGCGCCGGGAGGGCGCGCGCGAGATCGTCGACCTGTCGCTCGCCGAGGCGCACGCGCTCGCGGGCGAGATCCGCGTCGCGAGCCGGGTGCTGCAGGCGGTCGCCGCTCCCGACAAGATCAATGTCGGCGCGCTCGGCAACGTCGTCCCGCAGCTGCACGTGCACGTGATCGCGCGCTTCCTGTCCGATCCCGCCTGGCCGGGTCCCGTCTGGGGGCACGGCACGCGGGCGCCCTATCCCCCGCACGCCGCGAGCGCGCTCCTCGAGCGCCTGCGCGCCGCCTTCGCCGCCGACGAGGAGCCGCCTCCGTGACGCAATCCCGCCGCGACCCGCCGCTCGGCTTCGCGTTCAACCCGATCGTGCGGCACTCGAGCGAGCGGGGCGACGACGCGCTCGCCCGCTATGCGGCGGATCCGGAGGCGGGCGCGATCCTGTTGGCCGGCGACGTGCCGATCCTGCGCCGCGAGGGCGAGGCGGCGCGCGCGCTCCACCGCAACGGCGACCTCGCCGACGTGCGCGTGCGCGAGCGCGTGGTGCTCGGCGAACTGGACGGGCGGCCCGTGATCGCGATCGGCGCGGAGGCCGGCGAGGCGGAGGCGATCGCGGCGATGCCCGGGCGCTTCGCGAACGACCTGCGCGCGACGGCGGTGCAGGGGCTCGTGCCGCAGGCGGAGATCGGCCTCCTCGCCCAGGCGAAATCGCTCCTGTCCTGGCATGCGCGCCACCGCTTCTGCGCGAATTGCGGCGCGCCGACCGCGCTCTCGGCGTCCGGCTATCGCCGCGATTGCGCCGCCTGCGGATCCCAGCATTTCCCGCGCACCGATCCCGTCGTCATCATGCTGATCCGCTTCGGGGACCGCATCCTGCTCGGGCGTCAGGCCCGCTTTCCGACCGGCAATTATTCGTGCCTCGCCGGCTTCGTCGAGCCCGGCGAGACGATCGAGGACGCCGTGCGGCGCGAGACCTTCGAGGAGGCGGGGGTGCGCGTGGGCGCGGTCTCCTACGCCCTCTCGCAGCCCTGGCCCTACCCGTCTTCGTTGATGATCGGCTGCATCGGGGAGGCGCTCGACGATGCGCTGACGATCGATCGCGAGGAGCTCGAAGACGCGCGCTGGTTCTCCCGCGAGGAGGTCGCCGCGATGCTGGCGGACCGGCATCCCGACGGCCTGCGCGTGCCGCCCCCCGTCGCCATCGCGCATCACCTGGTGCGCATCTATCTCGAAGAATGATCATGTCTCTCGGAGTGGTGGATTACATTTCAGAATAATAGATGCGAAATTAGACTTTAGGCTAGACACGCACCGCCGGATTGCGTATACACCCTGCGATCGAAACGCAGGGAGGCAACGCCATGTCCTTGAAATCTCCACCCGCCCCGTCGACGCGACCCCGCGCAGCCCGGCAGCGGACAGCGGTTTTCAGCCCGTGTCGGAAACCCGCACCGAAAGCCCCGCTCCGGCCGCGACCGCCGTGCGCCCGAACCTCTTCGCGCAGGTCCCCGGCACGCCGGCCGCGCCCACCGCGCAGGCGAACCAGGGGAGCGCCGTCGAGGTCGCATCCGCACGCGAGCGGACCACCGTTCCGCCCCCGCCGACCCGGCTCACGCCGCAAAACGTCCACGAGACCCACAACGTCGTGCGTCTCACGCCCATCGAGGACACCGCCTTCGCCATCGGCTCGCCGATACCCGGCGGCGAATGGTTGACCCGGCTGCCCGGCATCGGCGGCGCGCCCGCGGCCTACGTGCTCGGCAACCGCCAGAACTACCAGAACCCCACCGTCTTCCTCGGCGTGCCGCTCGATCCCGCCGGGGTCTCCGCCGGCACCGTCCTGCCGATCGTCGGCGCGGCGGTGGGGGACGGTCCCCTGAGCGACGCCATCGCCGGTACGCTCCTGAGGCAACTCGATCAGCTCAATCGGCACTTGAGCAGCAAGGAGACGCCGGCCAACGTCAAGATCGTCCCGCAGCTCGTGATGACCGCCCCCGTCGGCGAGATGGGGCAGGTCGCCACCGGTCAGGGTCTCGGCAGCCTGCAGAACGGGCAGATCGGCGTCGGCGCGGCCGTGATCTTCATGAAGCCCGACGGCAAGGGCGGCATGGAGCCGTCGAAGACGGTCTTCTTCAACAACCGCATCTCCATCGCGCGCGCGCAGGACGCTCTCGAGCGCGGCGAGCCGGTCCCCGTCGATCGCACGATCAACGGCGGCTTCCTGCTCAACAACGTCCCGATCGGCGGCGGCCAGCGCGCCAATGTCGGCGCCGGCACCTCGATCGCGATCCAGAACAACGACCCGGATCGTCCGTTCGCGCTGCAATACGGCAACACCGTCCTCGAGCTGCCGAGCGGGCTGGGCGACGTCCTCAACGTGCTCTCGGGCCAGTCGCCGAGCCTCGGCGGCGCCGTCTTCGACGGGATCGGGGAGCTCTTCGACGGCATGGGCATCGACGGCAGCTTCACCCGTCGGGCGGCGGAGATCGGCGGCAACGTCCTCTCCGTCGGCAGCAACGTCGCGGGAATGGCGAGCATGATCGCGCTCGGGTTGAAGAAGCCGCCGCTGGGCGCCTTCATGGCGGCGCGCGCGCTCATCGACGGCTATCAGGCGCTCGACAGCCATCTGGTGGATCGGATGGTCGGGGAGCGTCTGTTCGATCCGGAGGTCGCGCTGCCGCGGACGACAGGCCTGTGGGGCAATTCGGACCAGGCGGTCGCGGAAGCCAAGACGATCGGCGACGTCGTCGATCGCGCGATCGAGTCCGGTGCGATCTCCGTCGAGGACGCCGCGACGAGCTGGCTGCGCGTCGCCAACGCGCCGCGCGCGCCGGGAGACGTCGACGCCGCGCGCCGGGCTCTCGTCGCGAACGCCGTGCTCGGTCGCCCCGAGGAGGCGCAGCGGATCGCGACCGAACTCGGCAACCCGATCTCCGATTTCGCCGGTGAGGGCATCGCGGTCGCGTTGCGCGACGTCGGCAGCGGGCGGGTGCGCGACTATCTCGCCGACGACGTGCTCGACGCGACCGGGCCGGACGGCGCCTGGCGCAAGATCCGGCTGCGTGCAGTCGACGACGAGGAGAACGGCTTCCGCTTCGTCGCTCTGCGCAATTCCGACAACTCGCAATTCTACGAGATGCCGGCCGACATCGCCCGCAACCGCGCCGGCGCGACCGAGTTCGTCCGCCGTTCGCTCGCGGCCGGCGCCATGAACGACAGCTTCGTCGCCGACCCGCCGCGGGACACCATCTTCGAGATGCTGCGCATGCCGCTCGAGGACAGCGAGGTGAATCGCGAACGGATGACCGCGCTCTGGAATCGCTGGCTCGACGCCAATCCGAACGCGAGCCTCGTCGTGATCAGCGACTTCCTCGTGTCGGAATACAACGAGCCGGGCGCGAGCGAGGAGGTCCGCGCCAACGTGTCGAACCTCTATGCGCGCCCCGAACTCGCGCCGATGCGCACGCTCAACCGCACGATCTTCCGCGACGGCACCGATCGCATCGGCCTCCCGACGGGGGCGCGCGGCGAGAACGGGCTGTTCGAGGCGAACGAGGTCGCCGCCGCGATCGCGGGCCGGCGCGAGCGGCTCGGCGAGCGGGAATACAACGACCGCCTGCTGGAGGCGGCGCGCGAGCTGCATCGCACCGGCTGGCCGCTCAATTTCGGCTCGCCCGATCTCCAGCGGGCGATCGAGGTGGTCGAGCGCGAGCGCGGCCCGATCCAGCCCTCGGCCGCCTTCGAGCGCAACCGGCACCGCTACGCGTTCTGATCCGCGTCGCGATCCGAGCCACGCACCCGGCGGAGCCTCACTCCGCCGGGTGTCTGTCGCGCAGGTTGGCGCGGAAAGGGTGCGCGCGGTAGATGCCGAGCACCTTCAATTCGCGCGAGAAGAAGGCGAGCTCCTCGAGCGCGCGCTTCAAGGGCGGCTCCTCGGGATGGCCGTCGACCTCGGCATAGAACTGCGTCGCGGTGAACTGGCCCTCGATCATGTAGCTCTCGAGCTTCGTCATGTTGATGCCGTTCGTGGCGAAGCCGCCCAACGCCTTGTAGAGGGCGGCGGGGATGTTGCGCACGCGGAAGACGAAGCTCGTGACGCAATCCTGCCCCGGCTCGGCGGGGGCGGCCTCGCGCGAGAGCACGATGAAGCGCGTCGTGTTGTGGGCCTCGTCCTCGATGTCCTCGGCGAGGATCCGCAGCCCGTAGACCTCGGCCGCGAGCCGCGAGGCGATCGCCGCCCGCGACGGATCGGCGGCCTCGGCGATCTGCCGTGCGGAGCCGGCGGTGTCCGCGCCCACGATCGCGGAAAGCCCGAGCTTGCGCAGCGTCCGCCGGCACTGGCCGAGCGCCTGGACGTGGCTCTGCACGGACTTGATCGTCGCCAGACTCGCCCCCTCGATCGCCATCAATTGGTGATGGATCGGCAGGAAGTGCTCGCCGACGATGTGGAGCCCGGAATCGGGCAGGAGATGGTGGATGTCGGCGACGCGCCCGGCGACCGAATTCTCGATCGGGATCATGGCGAGCTCCGCCTCGCCCTCGGCGAGCGCCGCGAAGGCGTCCTCGAAGGTCGGGCAGGGCATCGGCTCGGCGTCCGGATACACCTCGAGGCAGGCGATGTGCGAATTGGCGCCGGGCTCGCCCTGGTAGGAGATCTTGAAGGTCATCGGGCGTCTCTCTCGAGGATGGCGCGGGCGCGCGCGAGGGTGTCGGGCGTGTCCACGCCGAAGGGCACGTGATCGATCACGGTAACGTCGATGCGCATGCCCGCTTCGAGCGCGCGCAATTGCTCGAGCCGCTCGCGGATCTCGAGCGGGGAGGGCGGCAGCGCGACGAACCGCGCGAGCGCCGCGCGTCGGTAGGCGTAGAGCCCGACATGGTGCCAGAGCGGCCCCTCGCCCCAGGGCGCCGTCGCGCGCGTGAAATAGAGCGCGCGCATGCGCCCCGCCGAGATCGGCGAGCCGATCGCCTTGACGACGTTCGGGTCCTCGCGCTCGCTCGCCTCGACGATCTCGCCGGCGAGCGTCGCGATGTCGACCGCGGGGTCGGCGAGGGGCAGGATGGCGGCGGCGATCGCGCGCGGGTCGATCGTCGGGAAATCGCCCTGCACGTTGACGACGACGTCGTGGTGCCCCTGCGGATCGAGGAGATCGGCCGCCTCCGCGATGCGGTCCGAGCCCGAGGCGTGGTCGGCGCGCGTCATCACGGCGCGCCCGCCCGCCGCCTCGACCGCCGCGGCGATCTCGGGCGCGTCGGTCGCCACCGCGACCGGCCCGATGCCGGCCTCGCAGGCGCGGCGCCAGACGTGGACGATCATCGGCGCCCCGGCGATCTCGGCGAGCGGCTTGCCCGGCAGCCGCGTCGCGGCCATGCGGGCGGGGATGAGGACGAGGGGATCGGACATCACGCTGTCGCCGCGGGGCCCTTGGCTACGGGATCTTCGCGCGCGCGTGGAAATCCGCGCGGCGCACGCGCTTTAGCAAGATGCAGGCGCTTTGTCATCGCGCGGCGACGCGAATGCCGAGCTGCGTCGCGTCCGCGCAGGGCGAACGGTCGAGCCTGGCCGTGCGTTGGTCTCGTGGGAACCCCGATCGGTTCCATGCGAAACGCGAAAAACGGAGTGGGGCCGTGAGCGGACAGGGACACGCGAAGGCGCAGGCGGGGCGGATCGCGCGGCGCGAGCCGTTGCCGCAACGCGAGCCGTGCCCGGTGCCTGTCGCCGAGGCGCGGGCGCGCGAGCCCGATCGCGGACGCGACGCGAAGAGCCCCTTCCAGATCCCCTGGCGCGGCTGGGGCGACATCTTCTGGCGCGTCGTCGAGGGCTACAGCCGCGATCGGATCGGCGCGAACGCGGCGGGCGCGGCCTTCTTCCTCGTCTTCGCCATCGTGCCGACGCTCGCCGCGATGGTCTCCCTGTTCGGCCTCGTCGCCGACCCGGCGACCCTGCGCGGCCAGCTGACCGAGCTCACCGGCCTCGTGCCGCAGGCGATGCTCGAGCTGATGGAGCAGGAGCTCGAGCGCCTGATCGGCGCGCGCACGGACGGGCTGACCGTCACCTTCGCGATCACGCTCGGCTTCGCCCTGTGGATCATCAACAGCGCGGTGCTCGGCCTCTTCGACGCGCTCAACGTCATCTTCGGCGAGCGGGAGAAGCGCTCGCTGCCGGCGCTCTACCTGCGCTCCTTCCTGTTCACGATCGCGGCGCTCGCCTTCGGCATCGTGGTGGTGAACGTCGTCATCCTCGTGCCGGTGATCCTCGCCTTCTTCCCGCTCGGCCCGCTCGCGGCGATCATCCTGCGCGCGGTGCCGGCGCTGGTTCTGTTCTTCGTCGCCAACGTCCTGATCGGCGCCCTGATGCGGTTCGGGCCGAGCCGGCGGCCGGCGCAATGGCGCTGGATCACGCCCGGGTCGCTCGCGGCCTCCACCGTCTGGCTGCTCGGCTCGGCCGCGTTCTCCTATTACGTCTCCTATCTCGCCGACTTCTCCGCCGCCTACGGCTCGCTCGCCACCATCGCGGCCGGCATGATGTGGGTGTGGATCTCGGTCGTGATCCTGCTCGTCGGGGCCGAGATCGATGCCGAGACCGAGCTGCAGACGGCGCACGACACCACGCTGCCGCCCGCAGCGCCGCTCGGCCGCCGCGGCGCCGCCGTCGCCGACGGAGTGGGCGAGGCCAAGGTCGACACGCAGGACGCCGCCGAGGGGCAGGTCGCGGTCGGGGGGAGGGGAGAGGCGCGATGAGGGCGATCTCCGGCCTCGTCGGGGCGACGCTCCTCGCGCTCCTCGCGGTGCTCGCGCTGGCCGAGCTGTCGCCGCGATCGGCGATAGCGCAGACGCAAGCCCCGGCCGAGACCTACGCCATCCGCACCGCCCTCGTCGTCGATATCGAGGGCGGCATCGGGCCCGCGACGACGCGCAAGATCGCGCTCGCGATCGAGGCGGCCGCGGCCGAGCCCGGTGGCGCGGTCATCCTGCGCATCGACACGCCGGGCGGCCTCGACAGCGCGACCCGCGACATCGTCCGCGCGATCCTCGCGAGCCCGGTGCCGGTGATCGCCTATGTCGCGCCGAGCGGGGCGCGGGCGGCTTCGGCGGGGACCTACATCCTCATGGCGAGCCATCTCGCCGGCATGGCGCCGAGCACGGCGCTCGGCGCGGCGACGCCGGTCGCGATGGGCGGCGGCGGTCTCGGCGGGGGCGACGAGGCGATGACGCGCAAGGTCGTCAACGACGCCGTCGCCTTCATGCGCGGCCTCGCCTCGTTGCGCGCCCGCAACGTCGAGTTCGCGGAGGCCTCCGTGCGCGACGGCGCCACCCTGACGGCGGCGGAGGCGGTGCAGGACAACGTCGCGGAGATCCTCGCGAGCGACGTCGAACGCCTCCTCGCCGGTGCCGACGGCTACGTCGTGCGGCTCGGCGAGCGCACGGTGCGGCTCGACGCGCAGGGGGCGCAGACGCGCGCCTTCGCGGCCGATTGGCTGACCGACGCGCTCGGCATGCTCGCCAATCCCAACGTCGCCTACATCCTGATGCTGATCGGCATCTACGGGATCATCCTCGAATTCGCCAATCCGGGCACGATCTTCTCGGGCGTGATCGGGGTGATCTCGCTCGTTCTCGGCCTCTACGCGTTGAACCTCCTGCCCTACGACGCGACGGGGCTCGTCCTGATCGGGCTCGGGCTCGTGCTGATGGTGGCGGAGGCGCTCACGCCCTCCTTCGGCATTCTCGGCATCGGCGGCGCCGTCGCCTTCGCCTTCGGCTCGCTGATGCTGTTCCCCGACGACGTGCCCGGCATCGAGATGAGCCCCATCGTCGCGATCGCGGCGAGCGCGGCGACGGCGCTCATCGTCGTCGTCGTGGTCGGCGCGGCGCTTCGTGCCTTCCGCCGGCCTCCCGCGGCGGGAGACCGCGCACTCGCGCGCGAGAGCGGGCGCGTCGTCGCCTGGGCGGGCGGGACGGGCGAGGTCGAGGTCCACGGCGAGCGCTGGCACGCCCGCGCCGCGCGCCCGCTCGAGCCAGGAACCCGAGTGCGCGTCATCGCCCGCGAGGGCCTCGTCCTCGACGTCGCCCCCGACGCCGCCCCACCTGCCGCCCGCGACGACAGAGCCGCACCCGGAGACGCCCCATGACCATCGACGCCATCGCCATCCTCGTCGTCGTCCTCGTCGTCCTCGCGCTTCTCGGGAGCGCGCTGAAGATCACGCGCGAGTACCAGCGCGCCGTCGTCTTCACGCTCGGCCGCTTCTCGGGGGTGAAGGGCCCGGGGCTGATCGTCGTCATCCCCTTCGTCCAGCAGACCGTGATCACCGATCTGCGCACGATCACCCTCGACGTGCCCTCCCAGGACGTGATCTCGAAGGACAACGTCTCGGTGAAGGTGAATGCGGTGATCTATTTCCGCGTCGTCGATCCCGACCGGGCGATCATCCAGGTGGAGAACTTCATGGTGGCGACGAGCCAGCTCGCCCAGACGACCCTGCGCTCGGTCCTCGGCAAGCACGATCTCGACGAGATGCTCTCGGAGCGCGACAAGCTCAATTCCGACATCCAGGCGATCCTCGACGCCCAGACCGACGCCTGGGGGATCAAGGTCGCCAATGTCGAGATCAAGCACGTCGACATCGACGAGAGCATGGTGCGCGCCATCGCCCGCCAGGCCGAGGCCGAGCGCATCCGCCGCGCGCGAATCATCGGCGCGGAGGGCGAGCGTCAGGCGGCCGAGGAGCTGACGCGCGCCGCGCGCATGCTCGGCGAGGTGCCGGAAGCCATGCAGCTGCGCTTCCTCTCGACGCTCCAGGACATCGCCGGCGAGCAGAATTCGACGATCGTCTTCCCCGTGCCGATCGACATCCTGCGCGGCCTCATGAAGGCGGCCGGCGAGGGCGAGACCCCGCTGCCGACCATCCGCCCGGCCTCGGGGGGCACGCGGGAGGCGTGAGCGCGGCGGCGCGTGCTCTTTCGGATCGGCGCGTCTCGGGGTATGGTCGCGCCGTTCCCGATGCGCGATGCCGCGCCCGCCGCCCGTCCCCTCGACGCGAACCGGAAAGACAATGCGCGCGCCGATCCTCTCGCTCCGCCTCCGCCTCCGCTCGTTCCCCCTCCTGGCCACCATCCTCTGCGCCGCTCTCGTCCTCGCCGCGCCCGCGCGCGCGCAGATCGAGAACGCGCCGCTCCTCGTCGCCGACCTCGATACGGGGCGCGTGCTGTTCGAGCGCAACGCGGCGGGGCTGTGGTTCCCCGCCTCGCTGACGAAGCTGATGACGGCCTATGTCGCGCTCGACGCCGCGCGCCAGGGCCGGCTCGGCATGAGCTCGCTCCTGAACGTGTCCGCGCAAGCCGCGGCGATGCCGCCCTCGAAGATGGGATTCCCGCCCGGCTCGCAGATCACGCTGCAGAACGCGCTCAAGATCATCATGGTGCGCTCGGCCAACGACGTCGCCGTGACGATCGCGGAGAACGTCTCCGGCTCGCACGAGGCCTTCGTGCGCGAGATGAACGCGACCGCGGCCCGGCTCGGGCTCGGCGACACGCGCTTCGCCAACGCCTCGGGCCTTCCCGACGCCGCGAAGCGCACGAGCGCCCGCGACATGGCGCTCCTCGCCCAGGCCCTCTGGCGCGACTTCCCCAACGAGCGCTGGCTGTGGGGCATGCAGTCGATCGTCTACGGCAACAACGTGATGAACAATCACAACGGGATCATCGGGCGCTATCCGGGCGCGACGGGCATGAAGACGGGCTATATCTGCTCGTCCGGCTTCAACGTGGTCGCCACCGCCCAGCGCGGCGGGCGCAATCTCGTCGCGGTCGTGCTCGGGCAGATGACCGCCAACGAGCGCACGGCTCTGACCGCCTCGCTTCTCGAATACGGCTTCACGGCGCCCGGCTGGTTCGGCGGCACCCTCGCCGACCTGCCGCGCACCCGCGAGGCGGCGCCGCCGGACCTGCGACCGATCGTCTGCGATCCGAACCGGCCGCGCAACCAGGGCGAGGACCACAACGACGTCGCCGCGGTCGCCGTGTCGCGGGTCACCTCCGGCGCGCTCGGCTTCGCCGCGGGGCCGCGCCTGCCGGTCGTCGAATTGCCGGCGCGCCGCGTCGCCGAGCCGGTGCGCGTTCATCTCGGCCTGCCCGCGGGCGCCGTCGCCGGTCCGGCGCCCGCCGCTCCCGCCGCGCCCGCCACGACCCGGCAGGCGGAGCTCGGCTCGGGCCTGCCGCTCGACATCCTGCCGCCCGCGCGCGGCCCCCTGATCGACCTCGGCCGCCCCGCGCCCGCCGCCGCGGCGCCCGTCTCGCGCGCCACGAGCCCCGGCCGCCTCCCGCCCCCGCGCCCGGCGGGGCTATGAGGTGCCACCCCTTCCGTCGCGTCGCGCTCTCGCCTAGAACCCTCTCATGACGCAGGCACAGCCCACTCTCGCCGACGCGGTGCGCACGATCGATGCCGGCGCGCACGTCACCTCCGTCGCCTTTCTCGGGGAGGTCGCCGCCTTCGCGCTCGGCGACGGCGCGGTGATCCTCGCGCACGGGGCGGCCGGGGCGCGCGCGCTCGAGACGCATCGCGTCGCGGCGCATCCGGACGGGGCGGTGCTCTGCGCGGTCGCGGACGGCGAGCGTCTCGTCACCGGCGGCGACGACGGCCGCGTGGCGGTGACCGGGCCCGACGGCTCGACGCGCACGCTCGCCGACAGCGGCGGCACCTGGATCGACGCGCTCGCGCTCCATGCCGGCGGGGGCGTCGCCTGGAGCGCGGGCCGCAGCGTCGTCGCGCGCGATCCGAAAGGCGTCGAGAAGCGCTTCTCCGCGCCGTCGAGCGTGCGCGGCCTCGCCTTCGCGCCGAAGGGCTACCGGCTCGCGATCTCCCACATCGACGGCGTCTCGCTCTGGTTCCCCAATACCGAGACCGCGCCCGAGCGGCTCGAGTGGAAAGGCGCCCATCTCGAGGTCGTCTGGTCGCCGGACGGGCGTTTCGTGGTCACCTCGATGCAGGAGAACGCGCTCCACGGCTGGCGTCTCGCGCCGGACAAGGGCCACATGCGCATGGCGGGCTATCCGGGCAAGACGCGCTCGCTGTCCTGGACTGCCGACGGCAAATGGCTCGCGACCTCGGGCGCGGACGCCGCCATCCTCTGGCCCTTCGATTCGAAGGAGGGGCCGACCGGCAAGCAGCCGCACGAATGCGGCGTGCGGCCTGCACCCGTGACGCGAGTCGCCTGCCATCCCGGCGCGCCGGTGCTCGCGGCGGGCTACGACGACGGCGCCGTGCTGCTCGTGCGCCTCACCGACGCCTCCGAGCTCCTCGTCCGCCGAGCGGTGAAGGGCTCGCGGATCACGGCGCTCGCCTGGGACGCGACCGGCAAGCGGCTCGCTTTCGGCGCCGACGACGGCCAAGCCGGCATCCTGGTGCTGCCGTGACGCTCGCCGGTCTCCTCGGCGGCCTGCGCCGCAAGAAGGCTGAGAGCGGCGAGATCGCCCGCGTCAAGACGCTCGCCCGCGAGGCGCTCGCTCTGGCGGACGACGTCGCGCTCGCCGTCAACGAGATCGTCTGCGCCGATCCCGCCTGCCCGGGCCTCGAGAGCGTGATCCTGGTGATGGCGCCGGGCCGGCGCACCCGCGCGCTCAAGGTGCAGAAGCCGCTCTCGGAGGTCGAGGCGGGGGACATCGTGGCGGCCGCGGCCGAGGCACCGGACGACGGGTGAGCTCGCCCGCCTGCCGCCTCACGTCCCGCGCGGCGGTGCGATGCGGGCGATCGGGCCGAGAATGCCCATCATCGCCCGCGTGAGCGCGAGCGTGTCGCCGGCGCGCTCGGCCAGGAGCGAGAGCGGGCTCGGCGGCGGCACCGCGATCGTGCCCTGGATCTCCCCGTCCTCGAAGACGAGCGACAGGCCCAGGCGCCGCGCCAGCGCGCACATGGCCCTGTTGTGCACGAGACAGCGCACGTGCACCCGGCGGACGCCGCGATTCTGCGCGTAGAGCAGAGCGCGCGCGAACAGGGTCCCGCCGAGGCCGCGCTGGCGCCAGGGCGCCTCGACGCTGAAGGCGGCTTCCGCCTCCCGGCCGTCGATCGCGAGATCGGCGAGCGCCACGATGTCGCGCCCCACGGTCGCGCCGACGAGGACGCGTCGCGCGAGCATCAGACCGCTCGCCCGGAACGCCTCCTCGACGATCGCGGCGACGGCCTCGTCGCCGAGGCCGCCGCAGAAGCGCTGTCGGCGGGTCTCGGGCTCGAGGCGCAGGAGGTGGGCGAGGCAGGCGCTGCGGTCGATCGGTCCGAGGCGCCGCACGACCGGGGGCGTGCCGGAGGCCGTGAAGACGTCACGCGGGGAGCCGCTCATCGGCATGTCCTTCGGCGTCGCAGGGCGGGTCTCCCCGAGCGTCCTCCGCAAGGATGCGGCCGTCGAGCCTGGCCGGGAGCGGTTCGATCCGCCGCGCGTACCATCCATGATACGCGATTCCGCGCGCCCCAGGAAACGGAGAGCGCAAACGGGGCGGGCGAACGGGGCGGGCGCCCACGCGCGGCGCGTCAGAATCGCAGGAGCTGCGACGCGGACGCGACCGGGCGGCGGGCGCCGACCGTCTCGATCGGGTTGTCGAGGAGCCGCGGCCAGTCCGGCCGATCGATCGGCATCCCCGCGCGCGCGATCCGGGTCGCGAGCTCCCGCGCCAGCGAGGCGAGGCTCGCGTCGAGCCGCACGCCGAGCCGGGTCGCGGCGAGGGTCGCGAGCGCCAGCCCCTCGTCGCGCTGGAGGTCCTCCTCCATGCGGCCGCATCCGGCGACGAGGGCGAGCATCGCGCATTCGTGCGCGGTCGCCTGGCGCGTTCCGATCGGCGCGAGGTCCCAGTCGCCGTGCGGCCAGCTGAGATCCGTGCGCTTGTTGCGCAGGGCGAAGCCGAACAGGAGCGCGTCGGAGACGATCGCCCGCGCGCCGGACGGGCCGCAGATGCCGGTCAGCCGGTGCTCGAGCACGTCGATGACGGCGATGTCGTAGGCGGCCTCGAAATCGCCGAGCGCGCGGAAGATGTCGACCACGCGCTGGGTGCGCGGGTCGAGAAGCACGCCGATCACGGCTCTGTATCGCTCGGACATGACGTCCTCCGTTCTATGCGCCGTGCCGTCGCCGGGGATGCGGCGAGCTGCGCCTAAACCGTTGACCGGCAAACTCTTTCGCTCTGGGTCAGCCATCTTTGGGAGCAACGCGGCGCGCGGTGCGCGGTTCCTGCGCCGCATCTCGGCGCCCCTCGCTTCCGGAATCTTTCCGCAGCGCGAAAAAAAACGGGATGGTCCTGGAACCCCGATCGCGAAGGCGCGTTCATTCCCGCGACCGGCTCATTCTGCCCCCACGGGCCGGCAACTCGAAGGCGCGATCGCGAGAGCGGTCGCGCCTTTTCTCTTTCGCTTTCTCGCCGACGCTCACAAGGATGCGACGCACCAGGACGGCCCGAGCTCCGGCGCCTCCTTGGCGAGGATGGGGCCGAGCGGCGATTCGCAGCCGGCCGCGAGCGGCTCGGCCGGCGCGGGCGCTCGCGCGGGCAGGGGCGCCGGCATGGAGGGCTGCGGCGGTATCCGATCCGGCGCGCCGACCCCGTCCGCATCGACGCCGAGGCTGACGAGCGGGGCGAGGACGCCTTTCGCGATCTGCGTTTCCCGCGCCGCGGGATCGGTCCGGAACACCACGAGACCCTCGCCGTCGCGCAGAACGAGCTGCGCGCTCGCATCGCCGAGCGCGATCTCGACGGCGGGGAGCGTCCGGTCCGTGGGGCGGGGCGATGACGCCGCACTCTGCGACAAGCGGTCGCTCCGCGCGAGCCGCGCCCCGGCCGCTTCGCCCGCCGCGACGCGCATGTCGGCGGAGGCGATCGACGCGGAGGCCGCGAGCCGGGTCACGCGCTCGAGCGCGTCGCCGAAACCGCCGGGCGCGGTGAGCGCGCTCGTCGCCGTGAACGACACGACGTAGGTGACGCCGAGAAGTGCGCAGAGCCGCAGCATGGACGTCTCCAGGAAGCATCCGCACGCCGGAGGAGCGGCGCTCCCGTACAACCGCGATCTGCCGAGCTCGGTTCCCTTGGACCCGATCTTGCCGCATTCGAGCCGTAGACGCGGCCGTTCGGCGATCCCGTCACAGTCCTGCTCGCGTGAGACGAGGCGCTTTGCGGCTGTCAAGCAGTTTTCGTAGGCCCGGAACCAATCGAATTCTTACCCGTTCTTTCGACACCTGGCCACTAGGTCCTCCCCGCATTCCCCTTGAACCAGGCCAGAAACTGTTACAGGGCCGGCGCGAAGCCGGCCCTTTTTTTGTGCGCTGGCTGCGGATACGTCGCGACACGAAAAAAGGGCCCTGCGCGAGCAGGGCCCCGTCGATCTTCGCGTTCCGTCCGAGCGCGCTCAGGCGGAGGCGCGCTCGGGCCTGCGGCGATGCGCCGCCTGCTGGAAGAACAGAGCCTGGCTGATCACCGCCGAGACGTTCGCCGGCTGGAAGGGCTTGGCGATCAGGAAGGCGGGCTCCGGCCGCTCGCCGGTGAGGAAGCGCTCCGGATAGGCCGTGATGAAGATCACCGGCACCTGGAACGTCTCGAGCAGGTCGTTGACCGCGTCGAGGCCCGACGAGCCGTCGGCGAGCTGGATGTCGGCGAGGATCAGGCCGGGGCGCTTGCGCGAGGCGAGTTCGACGGCCTCCGAGCGCGTACGCGCGACGCCGGTGACCGAATGGCCGAGCCCTTCGACGAGGGCCTCGAGGTCCATGGCGATCAGCGGCTCGTCTTCGATGATCATGATGTCGGTGACGATGTCGGCGGCGAGTTCCCGGCCCGCCTCGTCGACGAGCTCGCGGACCTGCTCCACCGAGACGTCGAGCACCACCGACGATTCCTCCTCGGAGAAGCCCTCGAGGCAGGAGAGCAGGAAGGCCTGCCGCGGCAGCGGCGTGATCTGGCCGAGCCGAACCTCGGCCGGCAGGTCTCGCGTCGTGTCCTCGGCGCGACCGTTCACCGCGAGCGAGTTCCAGATGCGCGTGAAGACGCGGAACAGCTCGACCTTGATGTTGCCCTGGCGGCCGATCGTCTCGGGCTCGCTGACGAGGGTCTCCAGGGTCGCGGCGACGTAGGCGTCGCCCGCCGTCTGGCTTCCGGTGAGCGCGCGCGCGTAGCGGCGCAAGTACGGCAGGTATTGGACGACGAGCTGAGCTGTCGACATGCACATCCCCTTGAGCTTTTTCCGGCCTTTCGGCTCCATGCTATTCCCCCCCAACGCTGCGTGGAACGAAAAGTTCCGCTATGTGAGCACGGCGGTGGAACCAGCCTGCGGCCGTCCGCGTTGAGGCATTGCAGGAGTGCGACGACGATCGGGGTAGGAAGACGCCTCACCGGGTGTGGAGGATAGCGCGCGACGAGGACCGCCCGCAACGGCCGACGTGGCCGAGGGGCGGGGCCGACGACGTCGCGCGGTGCCGTCATGAACACCTCGCCATAGAGGAAGCAATCGATGAAGCTCAACAAGGGGAAGGGGGCCGGCCGCGTGGGGATCGAGACCGCTTTCGCGGACCGCACGTACGAAGCGGACGGGGCGAAGCCGCAGCTCGATCGCGCCACGCAGGTGCGCATCGGCGATCAGCTGCGCGCGATGTACATGGACCTGCTCGACCAGCCGGTGCCGGACCGCTTCCGCGATCTTCTCGGCCAGCTCGACGGCGCCGGGATCAAGGCCGTGGAAGGCGCCTCCGGCGGCTCGGGCGAAGGGGACCGGGAGAACGAGCGATGACGCCGGAACCGGCTCTGAGAGACGCTCTGCTCGCCGCGGTGCCGAGCCTGCGCGCCTTCGCGATCTCGCTCACCGGTCAGGTCGATCGGGCCGACGACCTCGTCCAGGACACGCTGCTGCGCGCGCTCTCGAACATCGACCGCTTCGAGCGCGGCACGAACCTGAACGCGTGGCTCTTCACCATCCTGCGCAACCTGTTCCACTCCGAATACCGCAAGCGGCGCCGCGAGGTGGAGGATCCGGACGGCTCCTATGCCGGGCGGCTGCGCTCCCAGCCCGAGCAGGGCTCGCGCCTCGATTTCGAGGATTTCCGCGCGGCGCTCGCGACGCTGCCGCCGGATCAGCGCGAGGCGCTGCTCCTCGTCGGCGCCTCCGGCTTCTCCTACGAGGAGGCGGCCAATATCTGCGGCTGCGCGGTCGGCACCATCAAGAGCCGCGTCAACCGCGCCCGGTCGCGGCTGATCCAGATCCTCGCGGTTGAGGATTCCGAGGATCTCGGCCCCGACAAGCTCACCCGCGCCGCCCTGCAAGCCGTCGGCAGCTGAGACGCGCTGCGCATCATCTACTCGTGACAAGCTTCGCGCTCCCGGGCCGCCGAAACGGTCCGGGAGCGCACGCGTTTCAGCTCCCGAAGGCGTCGCCGCCATTGGGGTGCAGGAACTGGCCGGTCATGTAGGAGGAATCGGCGCAGGCGAGAAAGAGGAAGCAGGAGGCGACCTCGTTCGGCTGGCCGGCGCGGCCCATCGGCGTGCTCGTCCCGAACTCCGCCACCTTCTCCTCGGGGAAGGTCGCGGGGATGAGCGGCGTCCAGATCGGGCCCGGCGCCACCCCGTTCACGCGAATGCCCTTCTCGGCGAGGCTCGAGGCGAGCGAGCGCGTGAAGGCGAGGATCGCGCCCTTCGTCGCGGAATAGTCGAGCAGGCCCGGCGAGCCGCGCACGGCCGTGACCGAGCCGCAATTGACGATGCGCGCCCCGTCCGCGAGATGCGGCATCGCCGCCTGCACCATGTAGAAGAAGCCGAAGATGTTGGTGCGGAAGGTGCGCTCGATCTGCTCGGGCGTGATCTCCTCGATGTCCTGCGCGACGTGCTGCTCGCCGGCGTTGTTCACGAGCACGTCGATGCGTCCGAGGCTCTCGTGCGTGCGCCCCACCGCCTCCCGACAGAAGACCGGATCGCCGACATCGCCGCGCAGGACGAGGCAGCGCCGCCCCTCCGCCTCGACCGCCGCGCGCGTCTCCTGCGCGTCGCGGTCCTCGGCGAGATGCACGATCGCGACGTCGGCGCCCTCGCGCGCGAACAGGACCGCCGTCGCGCGGCCGATGCCGCTGTCGCCGCCGGTGACGAGGGCGACCTGATCGGCGAGCCGGCCGCTGCCGGGAAAGCGGGGGGCGTAGTCGGGGGCGGGCCGCATCGCGTGCTCGCGGCCGGGTTGGTCCTGCCGTTGCGAGGGGAAGCCGTCGTCGCTCATGCGCTCATCCTTCTCGGGCGTGATGGGGGTTCGGGTTGGAGGGGCCGCCGGGGAGGTGGTCGGGCGGCATGCGCCGGCCCGGATCGCGGATCTCCGCGTCGTCGTGGTCGGGCTGCGGCTCGTCGCTCGGCGGCGGCGTCTCGTCGGGGATGATCCCGCCGGGGGGCAGCGGCGGCGGCTTGCCGGGACCGCGGGTCGGATCGGGGATCTGGATGCCCGGCGGCGCGAGGTCGACCGCAAGGATCGGCATCGGGGCGGGTCTGGAGGTCGACGTCGTGGTCGACATGGCGAAACTCCCTGCGTCGGGGCCCTCGCTCGGGGCCTCCGCGCCTTGTCGAACGTCAAGCGCGGGCGGGGGTCGGGGTTCCGGGCGGTTCCGAGCGTGGCGGGCGCATTTCACATTTCTTTCAAGGTTTTAGTTTGCTACGAAGGTCGAGAGCGGCGCCGGATCCCCGAGCCGTCCGGCTCGTCGACGAGGGGGCGAGGCTATGGCGGCACCGGCGAGGATCGACCGCGAGGGCACGCGCGACGCCCTCGCCCTGCCCGGCCTGCCGGAGCGCGCCCGTCGCATGAGGGAGAATGCCGGCGTCGCGGCCGAGCTGATGCGCGCGCTCTCGCACGAGGGGCGTCTGGCGATCTTGTGCCTCCTCGTCGAGGGGGAACGCTCGGTGGGCGAGATCGAGCGGCTGCTCGATCTGCGCCAGCCCGCCGTCTCCCAACAGCTCGCGCGCCTGCGTGCGGAGGGCCTCGTGCGCGTGCGCCGCTCGGGCAAGCTCAGCCTCTACGCTCTGGCCCGCGAGGACGTCGCCGAGGTGATCGCGACGCTGCACCGGATCTATTGCGAAGCGCCCGAACGAGCGCCCGCCGGCGCGCCTCGGGAATAGCGCGGGCGGCGCCTCGCCTTGACTCCGCCCCCGCTTGCGGCCAGTGTCCGCGCGCTTCGCGGACCGGCACCTCGTCGGCCGCTCTCCTCGTCATTCGTGGTCCGATGCGCACCTATCTCGATTTCGAAAAGCCCGTCGCCGAGCTCGAGGCGAAGCTCGCGGAGCTTCGGGCGCTCGGCTCGGAACGCGACGCGGTCGCCATCACGGACGACATCGCCCGGCTCGAGGCCAAGGCCGGCGAGGCGCTCAAGGGGCTCTACGCGGCGCTCACCCCCTGGCAGAAGGCGCAGGTCGCGCGCCATCCCCAGCGCCCGCATTTCTCCGATTTCTGCAGCCGCCTCGTCACCGACTTCACCCCGCTCGCCGGCGATCGCAAGTTCGCCGAGGACGAGGCGATCGTCGGCGGCTTCGGGCGCTTCCGCGGCGAGCCGGTCTGCGTCATCGGGCAGGAGAAGGGCTCGGACACGAAATCGCGCATCCGGCACAATTTCGGCATGGCGCGGCCGGAGGGCTACCGCAAGGCGGTGCGCCTGATGGAGATGGCCGACCGCTTCCGCCTGCCCGTCCTCGCCTTCGTCGACACGGCCGGCGCCTATCCCGGCATCGAGGCCGAGGAGCGCGGCCAGGCCGAGGCGATCGCCCGCTCGACCGAGGCCTGCCTCGCGCTCGGCGTGCCGAACGTCTCCCTCGTGATCGGGGAGGGCGGCTCCGGCGGCGCCATCGCGATCGCGACCGCGAACAAGGTGCTGATGCTCGAGCACGCGATCTATTCCGTGATCTCGCCCGAGGGCGCCGCCTCGATCCTGTGGCGCGACGCGAGCCGCGCGCAGGATGCGGCGACCGCGATGAAGATCACGGCGCAGGACCTCCTCAAGCTCGGCGTGATCGACCGCATCGTCGGCGAGCCCGTCGGCGGCGCGCACCGCGACCACGACGCCGTGATCGCGGCGGCGGGGGAGGCGATCGCGGACGCGCTCGGGGAGCTCTCCGCCCTCTCGCCGGACGCGCTGCGGGCGGCGCGTGCGGACAAGTTCCTCGCCATCGGCCGCAAGCTTTAGGAATTCGTTTACCCTCTCGGCTCGCGCCTCGGAAATGCCCCCTTGCGGTAAGAACCGGGTAAGGATAACGATCTTACAGCTACGGGGGCGGGATGGTCTCTGAAGTCGCCCGCGAGAGCACGCGTTCGGCGTGCCGCAGAGGAGTGGGGACCCCATGGTGAAGCGCAACGCATTGCGGCGCCTGGCTTTCGTGGCCGCGCTCGGCGTTTCCGTGGCCGCGTGCCAGGATCGCGACCTCCCGCAGTCGAACCGCCATCTCCAGCCGATCCCGCCTGCGACGCTCGCCCTGATGTCCTCGAAGGGCATGTCCCCGCGCGATCCGATCCTGATCCGCTCGTTCAAGCTCGAATCCGAACTCGAGATCTGGAAGAAGGGACCGGACGGGCAATACGCCCTCTTGCAGACCTATCCGATCTGCCGCTGGTCGGGCCAGCTCGGGCCCAAGCACCGGGAAGGCGACCGTCAGGCGCCGGAGGGCTTCTACGCGGTCACGCCCGCGCACATGAACCCCAATTCGAGCTTCTATCTCTCCTTCGACACGGGCTTCCCCAACGCCTTCGACCGCACGCACGGCCGCACCGGCTCGCATCTGATGGTGCACGGCTCGTGCACCTCGCGCGGCTGCTTCGCCATGACCGACGAGGCGATCGCCGAGGTTTACGCGATCATGCGCGAGGCCTTCGCCGGCGGTCAGCGCTCGGTGCAGTTCCAGTCCTTCCCCTTCCGGATGACGCCGCAGAATCTCGCGCGCAAGCGCTACGACGAGAATATCGCCTTCTGGCGCAACCTGAAGGAAGGCTACGACAATTTCGCGCTGACCCGCCGCGAGCCGGCGGTCGAGGTCTGCGGCGGCCGCTATTCCTTCAACACGCGCAATTGCGCGCCCGTCGACCCGATGCTCGCCCAGGCCGTGGCGCAGCGGCAGATGCGGGACGATTCGGAGATCGCGCGCATCGTCGCCGCCGGGGAGCCGGCGGTGCGGATCGTCTTCGAGGACGGCGGCGGCCACCCCTCCTTCGGCATCGCCTCGCGTGCGCCGGCGACGTTCGTGGACGAGCGGTTCGCCTCGCTCGAGACCCCGCGCCCGCGCCGCAATCTCGGTGTGGTCAGCCGCCCCGAGGCGCTCGCCGCCGGTCCGCGCTTCGTGCCCGTCGATTCCCGCGGTCGTCCGATCGAGGCGACGCCGGCCCAGGCGCCGGCCGCCTATGCCGCAGTGCCGTCCCAGCCCGCGGCGCCCGCGCCCGCGTCTCCCCAGCCGGCTGCGTCGGCGCCCGTCGCGGCCGCGAGCCCGGCTCCGGCCGAGCCCAACATGGTGGAGCGGATGTTCGGCGGCCTGTTCTCGGGCATGCCCTTCGCGCGCCAGAACCCGGCCGCCACGGAGAGCGCACCCGTCGCCCCCGCCGCCGCCGCGCCCGTGCCGCCGCCCCGCCGCGGCGCGACCCTCCTCCCCGGCGCCGCCCCGCTCGGCCCGGATTCGACGATCGGGTATTCGTCGCTGCGCTGAGAGCCTGTGAATGTTTCGGAGGTTGTCATCCCGGGCCGCGAAGCGGACCCGGGACCCATAACCTCGACGACAAGCCCGAGCGCGCATGCCGCGCTCGTTCCGCTACATTTGGGCGGCTTCCCTCAGAGAAACGCAGCCTACAGGCTGCGACTGAGACGTCGTGGATATGGGTCCCGGATCGCCTTCGGCGTCCGGGATGACACCGCAACGAAAGATTTTCAAACTTTGAGGGTTCGTCGGTTGCTCCCCGTCGTTCCGTGCTCGCTTTGCGCCCCGGAATGACGGCGTGGAGGTTCCAGCGAAGAGCCGTCTGGACTCGCGTGCGAGGACGCGTCGGGCCGCCGCGTCCCCCCTCGCTCACCGGTCGTGCATGACCTCGTAATTGATCCGGAACAGGTCCCGGTCGAGGCTCGCGTGGCGGTTCAGGTCGGAGAGCGTGACGACCGTCTCGAAGCCCTGCCCGTCGACGATGCGCCATTCCTTGAGCCGGTCCATGGCGGCGTCGAAGGTCAGGCGGATCTGAGAGGTGCCGGTGAAGGTCGAACGGTCCTGCAGGAGGACGTCGACCTCGTCGCCCGCGCGCTCGACGCCGATCACGGCCACGTCCTGGCCGAGGCGGATCGTGTCCGCGAGCAGGAACTTCAGCGGCGTCTGCGAGATCGAGTACATGTCCTGCGTCGAGAGGCGGCGGTCGCGCACGACGACCGAGCGGCCGTCGGCGATGACGTCGATCGTCGCCGGCTCGTCGTAGGCGAAGCGCATCCGGCCGGGGCGGTGCAGGTAGAGCGTCCCCGTCATCCGCTGGCCGTCGCTGCCGCGCTGCACGAAGCGGCCCGAGAGCGCGCTGATCCCGTTGAAGAAGGCGTTCGCGCGCGCGACGACCTCGGCGTCCGTCGCCGGGGCCGCGACGCGGATCGGCGTCGGAGCCGCCGAGGCGGTGTTCACGGCCGGCGTCGCGACGATCGGCGCGGGAGGCGCGATCGCGACGGGAGCGGCGGGCGTCGCTGCGGCCGGAGCGGGCGCGGGCGTGGGCGCGAGGCCGGCGACGCGCTGGAGATCGGCCGGCGGGCGCGGCGGCAGCGGGATGGCCACGGTCGCAGGCGCGCTCGGCGCGGCCGCTTGCGCGGGGGACGTCCCCTGCGGCGCGACCGCC
>NZ_JBKBQG010000016.1:0-83482 GCF_046292825.1 Salinarimonas sp.
CTCGCCCGCCTGCTCGTCGGCGCCGCCGGCGCGGCGGCCGTCGTGGGGCTCCTCGCGCTCTACGCGCCGCGCGAGCGCGGTGCGGCGGAGGAGACGCTCGTCATCGGCGGCATCGCCGCGCGGCCGGCTCCGGTGCTGACCGCGCCGCCCGCTCAATGGCGCACGCTCGACCGCCCGCTGATCACGCTCGGCCTCGACGCCTCCGGCTTCGCCGGCCTGCCCAAGACCCATGTGGCGCGCGCGAGCGCCGACGGGACGTTGGAGGACAGCCTCGTCTTCGGCGCCTTCGACGAACCGGGCACGCATCTGCGCCTGATGCTCGCCCGCAACGCGCCCGAGGCGCAGGCTCGACCCTTCTTCGTCGAGACCGCGCTCGTCGCGGCGGAGGCCGGGCTCGCGCTCGCGCGCAGCGGCCAGCCCGCCTGGCACGAGAGCCGGCTCGGCCCCCTCGAGATCGCCGCGCTCGAGCTCGAGAACGGCCCCGTGCGCGCCTGCCTCGCCTTCCGCGGCGGCGCGGATCTGCGGCTTTCGGGCTGGCTCTGCGCCGCCGACGCGACGCCCGCCGACCTCGTCTGCACGATCGAGCGGCTCGTCCTCCTCGACGACGGCGGCGATGCCCGCCTCGCCGCCGCCTTCGGCGAGCGGGCGGGGCCCTCCCGGTGCCGACAGGCGCCGGTCCTCGCCTCCCTCGACGAGACCGATCGCGCGGGGCTCGGCTCGCTCCTCGCCGAGAGCGCCCTCCTGCCGCCGCCGCGCCCGACGCGGACGCCGTGAGCGGGCGAGCCCGCTTGAGCGCGAGCGCGCCTTGCGCTCTAAGACGGACGGCGACATCCGAGCGGGAGATCCCGATGAGCGACGCGCACGAGGCGATCGCGCGGCTGGAGGAGGAGATCGAGGCGCTCGACGCGCGCGCAAGCGGCTGCGCCAAGCTGATGCAGGCGGCCCGCCTCGGCATGGCGACGGGCGGCCTCGCGCTCGCGCTCGTCCTCGTCGGGCTCGTTCGGCTCGGCGGGCTCGGCTTCGTGCTCGCGATCTCGGCGATCCTGATCGGCATCGTCGCCTACGGCTCGAACAGGGCGACCCTGATCGAGCTGCAGCGGACCATCGCCGAGCGGCAGGCGCTGCGCGACCGCATGATCGACGCCATCGCTCCGCGCGAGGTCGGCGGGGGATCGGCACGCTAGATTTCGCGTCCGGTTCGAGGTTAGGGTCTGTCGCCTCGGACGAACGCCACGCGGAAACCGCTCGTGCAAAACGGCTCATCCGGTCTCTCCCGGGACCTCGTCGTCGGCATCGGCCTGACGATCGCCTATTTCGCGACGGCGCTCGTCGGGTTGCAATGGGCGGCGATCGGCGGGGCCGGCTCGCCGGTCTGGCCGGCGGCGGGCGTCGGCCTCGCGGGGCTCCTCCTGCACGGCGTGCGGCTGTGGCCGGCGATCGCGATCGGCCGTTTCCTCGCCGGGATCGCGGTCGGCAGCGAGCACCCGCTCGCCGTCGAGGCGGCGATCGCGCTCGGCAACGCGCTCGGGACCGTCCTGCCGATCCTCGTCCTGCGCCGCACGACGCGGTTCGACCGACGTCTCGTCGGCGTGCGCGACGTCCTGGCGCTCGCCGCGGCGAGCGCCGCGAACGCCGCCGTATCGGCCTGCGTCGGCGTTTTCGCCCTGTGGCTGTCGGCGGGCTTCGGCGCGGGCACCGCCGTGATCGTCGCGGTGAACTGGTGGTCCGGCAACGCCGTCGGCGGCCTCGTCGTCGGATCGCTGATCCTCGCCTTCGTCGGCGCCGGGGGACGCCCGCTCTCGGTCGCGGACCGCCTCCACCTCGCGGCGCTCCTCGTCGTCGCGGCGTTGGCCTCGTGGCTGATCTTCCTCGCGCCCGGACGGACCTTCTTCGGCATCTGGAGCGTGTTCCCGATCCTGATCTGGGCGGCGCTCGCCTTCCACGTGCGGGGCGCGGCCGCCGCGCTCGCGATCGTCACGGCGGTGGCGACGATCGGCGCGACGATCGGGCTGGGGCCCTTCGAACTCGCGCTCACCGCGCTCGGCGGGCGGGTGTTCCTCGCCCAGCAATTCGCCGCCGTCACCTCGCTGACCGTGCTGGTGCTCGCCGCCGCGGCCGACGAGCGGCGCGGGATCGAGGCCTTGCGGCGCTCCGAGGCGCGGCTCGTCGACGTGCTCGAGAGCACGACCGACAGCGTCTACGTGCTCGACCGGGATTGGCGCTTCACCTTCCTCAACGCGCGGGCGAAAGCCGAGATCTCGGCCGGGCGCGACCTCGTCGGCGCGCGCCTCTGGGACGCGTTCCCGGGCGCCGACGACGGTCCGCTCGGGGAGAACTACCGCGCCGCCGTCGCGTCGGGGAGGCCGCGCTCCTTCGAGTTCTACTACAAGCCGCTCTCGAGCTGGTTTCGGGTCAACGCCTATCCCTCCGCGCAGGGGCTGACGGTGTTCTTCCGCTCGATCAACGAGGAGAAGGCCGCCGCCGAGGCGCTCGCCGAGAGCGAGGCGCGGCTGCGGGCCGTGCTGGAGCAGATGCCGGTCGGCATCGCGGTGGCGACCCTGCCGGAGGGTGCGGTCGTCTTCAGCAACACCCGCGCCTTCGATCTCCTCGGCCATTCCCTCGTCGGCCCGCGCACGATCGAGGCCTACGGCGCCCTCGGCGCGCTGACGCCGGACGGGCGGCCGCTGCCGCCGGAGCAGTACCCGCTCGCCCGCGTCGCCCTGCACGGGGAGCGTGTCGAGCGCGCGCGGGTCCCCTACAAGCGCGCGGACGGCGTCGTGATCGAGCTCGAAGTCAGCGCCTCGGCGGTGCAGGACACGCGCGGCAAGCCGGTCCTCGCGGTCGCCGCCTTCGACGACGTGACGGAGCGGGTGCGCGCGGAGGAGACGCTCGCGCGGCTCAACGCCGATCTGGAGCGGCTCGTGGAGGAGGGCGCGGCCAAGATCGTGCAGATGCAGAAGATCGAGAGCCTCGGGCGCCTCACCGGCGGCATCGCCCACGACTTCAACAATCTGCTGATGGTGGTGCTCAGCGCGCTCGACATGCTGCGCAAGCGCATTCCGCCGGAGGATGCCCGCGCCCAGCGCCTGATCGACAACGCGACCGAGGGTGCCCGGCGCGGCACCGCGCTCACCCAGCGCATGCTCGCCTTCGCGCGCCGCCAGGAGCTCGTGCCGCGGCCGACCTCGCTGCCCGATCTCGTGAGCGGCATGACCGAGCTCCTGCGCCGGACGCTCGGACCCCGCATCGCCGTCGAGACGCGCTTCGCGGCGCCGCTCTCGCGCGCGCTCGTCGACGCCAACCAGCTCGAGCTCGCGCTCCTCAACCTCGCCGTCAACGCGCGCGACGCGATGCCCGACGGGGGGCGCCTGACGATCGGCGTCGACGAGGTCGTCCACGACGCGGGCGCGGCGATCCGCTCGGGCACGGCGATGGGCCGCTATCTGCGCATCCGCGTCGTCGACACCGGCACCGGCATGGACGCGGCGACGCTCGCGCGCGCGACCGAGCCCTTCTTCACGACGAAGGACGTCGGCCGCGGCACGGGAATGGGCCTCTCGATGGTGCAGGGCCTCGCGCTCCAATCGGCGGGCGCCTTCACGCTGACGAGCGCGCCGGGGGAGGGCACGACCGCGGAGATCCTCCTGCCGGCGACCGATCTCCAGGAAGACGCCGCCGAGGAGCCCGCCGTCGCCCCGCCGCCCGCCGCCGCCCGCCCGCTGCGCGTGCTCGCCGTCGACGACGACGCCCTCGTCCTGATGGGCACCGCCGGCATCCTCGAGGATCTCGGCCACGAACCGATCGAAGCCGGCTCGGGGCGTGCCGCGCTCGAGATCCTGCGCGCGGGCCGCACCGTCGATCTCGTGATCACCGACCAGATGATGCCCGGCATGACCGGCCTCGAACTCGCCGAGGCGATCCGGGCCGAGCTGCCGGGCCTGCCGGTCGTCCTCGCGACGGGCTATTCCGAATTGCCCGAGGGGGCGGCGGCGCGGCTCGCGGGTCTTCTGGCGAAGCCCTTCACCCAGGAGCAGCTCGCCGCCGCGATCGCCAAGGCCACCGCCGCCGCCGCCTCTCCCGCCGCCACCCCCGCCGCGCCCACGCCTGCCGACGCGTGAGGCGGGGCGGCACGCGCGCGATCGTTGCCATGTCGGCCCATTTTCCCTAAAGCATCCCCATGTCGCACGACGAGGACGACGACGCGCCGGAGAACGCTCGAGACGATCCCGCCCCGGCCCTCGCGCCGGAGCCGGAGGGCATGCGCGGGCGCCGCCGGCGCGGCTACGTGCTTGAGAACCAGATCGGCTTTCTCATCCGCAAGGCGCAGCAGCGCCACCTGAGCATCTTCGCCGCCCACATCCCCGAGGCGCTGACGGCGCAGCAATTCGCCGTGATGGCGAAGCTCGCCGAGACAGGCCCGTGCTCGCAGAACGCGCTCGGACGACAGACGGCGATGGACAATTCCACGATCAACGGCGTCGTCTCGCGGCTCGTCGAGCGCGAGCTCGTGGCGAAGCTGCCCTCCGAGGAGGACCGGCGCATGCATGTCGTCGCGCTGACGCCGGAGGGGGAGCGGGTCGTCGCGCGCGCGCTGCCGATGGCGGCCGAGATCACGCGCCTGACCCTCGCGCCGCTCACGCCCGCCGAGCGGGCGACGCTCGTGCGGCTCGTGCGCAAGATCACCTGAGCGGGTCCGCCCCCGCCTCGCGGGAGCGCGCATGCGGATGGCGCTGCCGCGCGGGTTGCGCGCGCCCCGCGGCTCGTGTGAGCTTTGCTGGCAAGAGCGCCCGAACCCAGTCGAGAGGCCCCTGTCCATGTCGTCGTCCCCCGCCCCGCAGCGCACCGTGTTCCTCAACGGGTCGTTCGTCCCCTTCGAGGAGGCGAAGATCTCGGTGATGGATCGCGGCTTCCTGTTCGCCGACGGGATCTACGAGGTCGCGGCCGTGATCGACGGGCGCCTCGTCGATGCCCGCGCCCATCTCGCCCGGCTCGAGCGCTCGCTCGCCGAGATCGAGATCGCCAATCCCTACTCGATCGCGCGATGGACCGAGCTGATGGCCGATCTCGCCGCCCGCAACGGCTTGAGCGAGGGGCTCGTCTATATCGAGGTGACCCGCGGCGTGGCCGAGCGCGACTTCCCCTTCCCGCCCCGGGACACGGCGCCGACGGTCGTCATGTTCACGCAGGCGAAGGCGATTCTCGCCTCGAAGGCCGCCGAGACCGGGGTCGGGGTGATCACGGTGCCGGATCTGCGCTGGAAGCGCCGCGACATCAAGTCGGTCGCGCTCCTCGCGCAGGTCCTCGCCAAGGAGGCCGCGGCCAAGGCCGGCGTCGCCGAGGCCTGGATGGTGGAGGACGGGCACGTCACCGAGGGCGGCTCGTCCACGGCCTTCATCGTGAGCGCGGAGGGCACCCTCGTCACGCGTCCGCTCTCGAACGCGGTGCTCCCGGGGATCACCCGCCTCGCGGTGAAGAAGATCGCCGCCGACCTGCAGATGAAGGTCGAGGAGCGGCTGTTCACGGTCGAGGAGGCGCACGCCGCGCGCGAGGCCTTCTATTGCTCGGCCTCGGCGATCGTGATGCCGATCGTCTCGATCGACGGCGCCCCCGTCGGCGAGGGCCGCCCCGGCCCCGTCGCCCGCCGCCTGCGCGAGGCCTATCTCGGCCTCGCGCGCGAGGAGGGCGCCCTCGATTCCGATTTCGCCTGAGCGGGCGCTCTGCGCGGGATTCGTAGATTGGGCTCGTCGCGGCAAGCGCGACCGACGCGACGACGACCGAGGGCCAAGATCTCCGAACGCTCACGCCGCGCGCAGGCGCTCGACGAAGCCGGCGACCTCGCGGCGGAGCGTCTGCGCCTCCGCGGCGAGGATGCCGGAGGCGGTGCGGACCTCGCCGGCCTTGTCCATCGTCTGAGCGGCGGACCCCGCAACGGCCTCGACCGAGCTCGCGATCGTCTCCGTCCCGTCCGCCGCCTGGGAGACGCCGCGGGCGATCTCGTCGGTGGCCGCGCGCTGCTGCTCGACGGCGGCGGCGACGCTCGTCGCGATGCCGCTCAGCTCGCGGATCGTGCGCGAGATGCCCTCGATCGCCGCGACGACCTCGACCGAGGCCGATTGGACGGCGCCGATCTGCGTGCCGATCTCGTCGGTGGCCTTGGCGGTCTGGTTGGCGAGCGACTTGACCTCGGCGGCGACGACCGCGAAGCCGCGGCCCGCCTCGCCGGCGCGCGCGGCCTCGATGGTGGCGTTGAGCGCGAGGAGATTGGTCTGCGCGGCGATCTCGTTGATCAGCGAGACGACGTCGCCGATGCGGGCGGTGGCGTCGCCGAGCGCGTGGACCTTGTTGCCGACCGCGTCCGCCTCGCCCACCGCGCTCTCGGCGATGTTCGAGGCCTGGGCGACGCGCGCGCCGATCTCGGCGATCGAGGCGGCGAGCTCTTCGCTCGCGGAGGCGACGGTGCCGACGTCGGCGGTGGCGCGCTTCGTCGCCTCGCCGGCGCTCTCGCCGCGGGTGCTGGTGGCGGTGGCGAGCGCGAGGAGCGCCTCTGCGCTGCCCTCGATCTGGGCCGAGGCGCTGCCGAGCGTCTGCGCCACGCGGGCGACCGAGGCGTCGAGCTGGTCGGCGAGGCGGATCATGGCCTCGCGGCGCTCGCTCTCGGCCCGCTCGCGGGCGGCGTCCTGGGCCGCGCGGGCTTCGTCCTCGTGGCGCGCCCGCTCGGCCGCGACGGCCTCGGCGGCCTGCGCCTCGGCGGCTGCGATGCGGCGGGTGAGGCGGAAGACGAGGCCGATCGTGCCCGCGCCGATCGTCGCGATCAGGAGCGCGAGCCCCCCGAGCGACCAGGCCCGCAGGCTCGCGACCGTGCCGGAATAGCCCGAGGCGTCCCAGCTCGCATCGGCGCGGAAGGCGACGTCGCCTTCGGGCGTGCGGATGTCGAGAACCGCGCTCGCGGGAACCGCGCCCACGGGCAGGGCGAAATTGTCGAGGCGACGCAGGACGCGGCCGTCCTGCGCGGAGAGATAGACGATGCCCATGCCCATCCGCGTGTCGGTCGTCGCGAGCGCGTGGAGCGGATCGGTGTCGACGACGAGATAGCCGGCGAGCCGCAGGCCGCCGATCGGCACCACGACGGACATGCGCGGCTCCCCGCGCTCCTGCCAATGGTGCACGAGCCGCACGAGCCTGTCGGTGCCCTCGCGGGCGCGCAGGCGATCGGCGAGCGCGACGGGCGGGGCCGCCGCCGCGCCGCCGCGATGATCGGCGATCGGCATCGCATCGGTGCCGAGCACCGAGAGCCCCATGACGGAGACCGCTCCGGAGGTGACGATGTCGCGCCGCAGCATCCGCGGCAGCGCCTCGCGCAGGCCTGCGGCGTCGCCGGTGCCCAGGAGCTGGCGGATCTCCGCCTCCTGCGCGACCTGCGCCGCGAACCCGCCGACGCGCTCGACATAGCCGGTCCAGGCCGTCTCCTCGACGTAGCGATCGAGCATCGTGCCGATCTGGGCCGCGTTCGCGTCGTGGACGGCCTCGCCGTAGCGATCGGTCACGACGAGCATGGCCACGAAGGCGGCGGCGCAATTGAGCGCGACCGACACCGCCAGGATGGCGAAGAGCTTGCGACGCTCCGACATGAGGATCCTCGGGTCTCTAGGGCTCGGGGCTTGCGGGGCATCGCCCGCGCAAGGTGCGGACGATGCCCGGGGAACGGATCGCCGGCTCACCAGGCGACGAGCGGGAGGGACTTCTCGCGCCATTCCTCCATGCCGAGCGCGTAATAATAGACGTTGCCGTAGCCGTAGCTCACCGCCTTGACGACGGCGTTCGCCGCGCGTCCGCAGCGCAGGCCGTTGCAATAGAACAGGACGGGCGTGTCCTTCGTCGGCACCACCGCGGCGAGATCCGCCTCGCCGTTGATGTCGGTGTCGATCAGGCGCACGGCGCCCTCGATCCGGCCGGCGTCGAAATCCGCCTGGTTGCGGTTGTCGAGGATCACGAGAGTGGGGTGGCGCTCGATCAGCTCGATCACGCCGTCCGCGTCGACGGTCGTGGCGCCTTCGATCTCCAGCGGCGCGAGATCGGCCTGCGCGGCGGTGGCGAGGCCGATGGCGAAGACGGCGCTCAGAACGGTCTTGAGGACGGTTTGCATGCGTGGCTCCCTGGCACTGGTGACGCTGCGCTGCAGCATAACCTATGTTGATCTGTTGACGTTAGGTGAGTTAGACCTGCTTGGCGCCGGTCTCTTCTTCTGTAGGACGAAGCATGACTCGGACTCTTTAAGGAAACACTGAACCAAATCGGTGCAATGCTGCATCTCGACGAATTCGTCCGTGCCGTTTCGGGGCAGGGCGTCGGGCAAGACGTCTCCGCGCCGGGCGCGGCGCCGGGGGGCGCGTCTCGGCTCGCCTTGACTTCCCGCCCTGCCTTTGCCAAGCCCGCGCATTCTCGGACGCGCCCCGCGAAGGAACCGACATGACCCGTGCACTCGTCTTTCCCGGTCAAGGCAGCCAGGCCGTCGGCATGGGCCGCGCGCTCGCCGAGGCCTTCCCGAGCGCACGCGCCGTGTTCGAGGAGGTCGACGAGGCGCTCGGCGAGAAGCTCTCGGCCCTGATCTTCGAGGGGCCGATGGAGACCCTCACGCTCACCGCGAACGCCCAGCCCGCCCTGATGGCGACGAGCCTCGCCGCCCTGCGCGCGCTCGAGGCGCAAGCGGGCTTCGCGATCGCCCGCGACGCGGCCTACGTCGCCGGCCATTCGCTCGGCGAGTATTCGGCGCTCGCGGCGGCCGGCGCGATCTCGATCGCCGACACCGCCCGCCTCCTGCGCATCCGCGGCGAGGCGATGCAGGACGCGGTGCCGGTGGGCACCGGGGCCATGGCCGCCCTGATCGGCGTCGAGCGCGAGGACGCGGCCGCGATCGCCGCCGAGGCCGCCGAGGGCGACGTCTGCGACGTGGCCAACGACAATGGCGGCGGCCAGGTCGTCGTCTCGGGCGCCAAGGCGGCGGTGGAGCGCGCGATCGCGATCGCGCAGGCGCGCGGCGTCAAGCGCGCGGTGCTCCTGCCCGTCTCCGCCCCCTTCCATTGCGCGCTGATGGCGCCGGCGGCGGAGGCGATGCGCGCGGCGCTCGCGCAGGTGAGCGTGCGGGCACCCGCCGTGCCCGTGATCGCCAACGTCACCGCCGGCCCGATCGTCGATCCGGACGCGATCCGCGCGCGCCTCGTCGAGCAGGTGACCGGCACGGTGCGCTGGCGCGAATCGGTCGCCGCCATGGCCGATCTCGGCGTGACCGCAATGGTCGAGGTCGGAGCCGGGAAGGTCCTGTGCGGGTTGATCCGCCGGATCGCGCCGGGCGTCGCGACGCGCGCCGTCGGCACGCCCGAGGACGTCGCCGCCTTCGCGGCCGACGAAGGGAAGGGAGCTTGACGATGTTCGATCTCACCGGCCGCAAGGCCCTCGTCACCGGCGCGACCGGCGGCATCGGCGGCGCCATCGCGCGCGCGCTGCACGCCCGGGGCGCGACGATCGTCGTGTCGGGCACGCGGATCGAGGCGCTCGACGCGCTCGCCGGCGAACTCGGCGAGCGCGTGCACGTCGAGCGCGCCGACCTCTCCGACAAGGACAGCGTCGAGGCGCTCGTTCCCGCTGCGGAAGCGGCGATGGGCGGGCTCGACATCCTCGTCAACAATGCCGGCATCACCCGCGACAACCTCTTCATGCGCCTCAAGGACGAGGATTGGGAGAGCGTGATCGCGGTCAACCTCACCGCCTCCTTCCGCCTCGCGCGCGCGGCGGTGAAGGGCATGATGCGCCGTCGCTACGGGCGGATCGTGCAGATCGGCTCGGTCGTCGGCACCACCGGCAATCCGGGCCAGGGCAATTATTGCGCGGCCAAGGCCGGGCTCGTCGGCATGTCGAAGGCGCTCGCCGCGGAGATCGCGAGCCGCGGGATCACCGTCAACGTGGTCGCTCCCGGCTTCATCGCCTCGCCGATGACGGACGCGCTCAACGACAAGCAGCGCGAGGGCATCCTCTCGGCGGTGCCCGCCGGCCGGCTCGGCACGGGCGCTGAGATCGCCTCGGCGGTGGTCTTCCTCGCCTCCGAGGAGGCCGCCTACGTCACCGGTCAGACGCTCCACGTCAACGGCGGCATGGCGATGATCTGAGACGGCATGCGATCCCATGCGCGCAGGCACTCGCCAGCGCGCGGGGCGTGTGTTAATCACCCGTGGATTTTCGACGTGGCGCGGCCCCGCCGCCGGCTCTCGGCCGGTCGGGGGCTTGACCGCGGACGCAAATGGGGCTTTTGCATCGCGAGCGTCCCGGGTCTCACGATCCGAGCGAAAACACGAGGTTCACCCCGCGGGCCCGGCACGTGTCGGAACCCGCTAGAAGCGACGAGTGAGACGAGGAACACGAACGATGAGTGACATCGCTGAGCGCGTGAAGAAGATCGTCGTCGAGCACCTGGGCGTCGAGGCCGAGAAGGTGACCGAGAACGCCAACTTCATCGACGACCTCGGCGCCGACAGCCTCGACACCGTCGAGCTCGTGATGGCGTTCGAGGAGGAATTCAACGTCGAGATCCCGGACGACGCCGCCGAGACGATCGTGACGGTCGGCGACGCCATCAAGTTCCTCGAGAAGAACGCCGGCTGAGGAAGGCGCGCGGACCCGCGGCGCCCGAAGCGGCCTCGCGGGCGCGCCTTTCGAGCACATCATGATGATGCGCCGCGTCGTCGTCACGGGCCTGGGAATGGTCACGCCGCTCGGTTGCGGCGTCGACGAGACCTGGGCTCGCCTTCTCGAGGGCCGGAGCGGAGCCTCCCGCATCGAGAAGTTCGAGACCGCCGATCTGCCCTGCAGAATCGCGTGTCAGATCCCACGCGGGGACGGGTCCGACGGGACCTACCATCCCGATACGTGGATGGACCCCAAGGACCAGCGCAAGGTCGACGAGTTCATCGTGTTCGCGATGGCCGCGGCGACGCAGGCGCTGTCCGATTCCGGCTGGAAGCCGCAGAGCCACGAGGACCAGGCCGCGACGGGCGTGCTGATCGGCTCCGGCATCGGCGGCATCGAGGGCATCGCCGAGACGGCGCTCGTCCTGCGGGACAAGGGGCCGCGGCGCGTGTCGCCGTTCTTCATTCCCGGCCGCCTGATCAACCTCGCCTCCGGCTACGTCTCGATCGAGCACGGGCTCAAGGGGCCGAATCACTCCGTCGTCACCGCCTGCTCGACCGGCGCGCACGCCATCGGCGACGCCGCCCGGCTGATCGCGCTCGGCGATGCGGACGTGATGGTGGCCGGCGGCACCGAATCGCCGATCAGCCGCATCTCGGTCGCCGGCTTCGCTGCCTGCCGCGCGCTCTCGACGGGCTTCAACGACGAGCCGCACCGCGCCTCGCGTCCCTACGACCGCGACCGCGACGGCTTCGTGATGGGCGAGGGAGCGGGCGTGGTCGTGCTCGAGGAATACGAGCACGCCAAGGCGCGCGGCGCGAAGATCTACGCCGAGCTCGTCGGCTACGGCCTGTCGGGCGACGCCTTCCACATCACCTCCCCCTCCGAGGACGGCGACGGCGCCTATCGCTGCATGCGGGCGGCGCTGAAGCGGGCCGGGATCACGCCGGGCGAGATCGACTACATCAACGCCCACGGCACCTCGACGCCGCTCGGCGACGAGATCGAGCTGCGGGCGGTCGAGCGGCTTCTCGGCGGCGCGGCGGGCTCCTTGTCGATGTCCTCGACGAAGTCCGCCACGGGCCATCTCCTCGGCGCGGCCGGGGCGATCGAGGCAATCTTCGGCATCCTCGCGATCCGCGACAACGTCGCGCCGCCGACGCTCAACCTCGAGAACCCCTCCGTCGAGACCGCGATCGATCTCGTGCCGAAGACGAAGCGGGAGCGGAAGATCGACGTCGTCCTCTCGAACTCGTTCGGCTTCGGCGGGACGAACGCGTCGCTCGTCTTCAAGCGCGCGTCCTGACGGGCGCCGCGGGCGCAGAGCCCGGGGCGTCGGGTGCGTCCCCGACGTCCCGGGCGCGCTTTCGCCACATTGCTGGATCAGTTCGGCTCGATGCGGGCCGGATCGATCCGGCGCCGAAACGCCAGACGTGAGCCCATGTTCGGACGCAGAGAGACGACCCCGCCGCCCGAGAGGGCGCCGCAGAGCCCGTCCACCCCGGCCGAGCAGCCGCGCATCGCGCCGCGCTCGCCGAACGAGGCCATCAAGCCGCAGGTGGCGCCGCCGCCGCCGCCGCGCCGGATCGGCCGGCCGCGCGGCGGTCTCCTCGCCACGCTGTCGGGCTTGTTCAGCCTCCTCGCGATCACCGCCGTGGCGGCGCTCGTCGCGCTCTTCGTCCTCGCCCAGCAGGCCAACGCCCCAGGGCCTCTGACCGAGGACCGGGTCCTCGTCGTGCCGCGCAATTCGGGCATGGGCGACATCGCCCAGCTCCTGCGGCGCGAGGGCATCATCGAGCAGCCGCTCCTGTTCCAGGCCTACGCCGTCCTCAACCGTCAGCAGGGCCGTCTGCGCGCGGGCGAGTTCATGTTCCGGGCCAATGCCAGCATCAAGGAGGCGATCGAGGTCCTCACCGAGGGCCACGCGGTCCTCTACACGGTCACGATCCCCGAAGGCCTCACCAGCTTCCAGATCGTGGAGCGCCTGCGGCAGAACGAGATCCTGGTCGGCGAGATCGCGGAGATTCCCCCCGAGGGCTCGCTCCTGCCCGACACCTACAAGTTCGAGCGCGGCATGAGCCGCCAGCAGATCGTCGACCTGATGCGCCGCTCGCAGGAGCTGGTGCTCGCCGAGATCTGGGAGCGGCGCATCGACGGCCTGCCGCTCGAGAGCCCCGAGGAGCTCGTCATCCTCGCCTCCATCGTCGAGCGCGAGACCGGGCGCGCCGACGAGCGCCCCCGCGTGGCCGGCGTCTTCGTCAACCGGCTGCGGCGGGGCATGCGCCTGCAATCGGACCCGACGATCGTCTACGGGCTCGTCGGCGGCGTGGGCACGCTCGGCCGCGGCATCCGGCGCAGCGAGATCCAGCAGCCGACGCCGTGGAACACCTACGTCATTCACGGCCTGCCGCCGACCCCGATCGCCAATCCGGGCCGCGCGGCCATGGAGGCGGTCGCCAATCCCTCGCGGACGAACGACCTCTTCTTCGTCGCCGACGGCACCGGCGGCCATGCCTTCTCGGAGACCTACGAGCAGCACCGGCGCGCGGTGGCGCGCTGGCGCCAGATCGAGCGCTCCCGCGGCGAGAGCGGGCCGACGGACGCCGTCGATCCCGCCGACGTGCCCGAGGACGATCCGGCGCTCGAGCGGCAGGGCGCGCTGCCGACGGGCGGGCCCGCCCCGGCGGCGCTCGTCCCGGTCCTCGCGACCAATCCCGCCGACGTGTCGGAGGGAACGCCGCTGGACCCCCTCGCCAATCGCAGCTTCGATCTCGATTCGCCCCAGCGCGTCCCCGAGCTCGAGCCGCTGCCGGGCGAGCTGCCGCTGCCCTCCGCGACGCCGGCCGCCGCGACGGCCGCCGCCGTCCCGCCGCTGCCGCCGCCGCGCCCGGCGCAATGAGCGGCCGACGGAACGGGGCGCCGCGCTTGTGAGCGCGCGCGCGGGCGATTATGGTCCGCGCCCAGCGGCGGCGGAAGGCAGGCAGGACGTGACGATCGCGAGCATGACGGGCTTCGCCCGGGTGGCGGGGACGACCGGGCCCTATGCCTGGGCCTTCGAGGCGAAAGCGGTCAACGGCCGCGGCCTCGAGATCCGCCTGCGCGTGCCCCCCGGCTACGACGCGATCGGCGAGGCGGCGCGGCGCGCGCTCGCGCAGCGCCTCGGCCGCGGCCAGATCCAGCTCTCGCTGACGCTGACCCGCGCGAGCCGCAGCGCCCGCGCCCGCCTCGACGTGGAGGCGCTGGAGAGCCTGGTTGCCGCCCTCAAGGCCGTTCGCCTGCCCGACGGCATCGCGCCGGCGACCCTCGACGGGCTCCTCGCCGTGCGCGGCATCGTGGAGATCGAGGAGGGGGACGATTCCGACCTCGCCGCCGCCCTCGAGGCCGATCTCGCCGCCGCCCTGCCCGAACTCGCCGAGGCGCTCGTCGGCGCGCGGGCCGGCGAGGGCGCCGCGCTCGAGAGCGTGATCCGCGGCCAGATCGACGCGATCGCCTCGCTCGTCGCCCAGGCCGAGGCCCATCCCGGGCGCGCGCCGGAAGCGATCCGCGCGCGTCTCTCCGCGCAGGTCGCGGCGCTCCTCGAGACGGGGACGGCCCTCGACCCCGATCGCCTCCACCAGGAGGCCGTGCTGATCGCCACGCGCGCCGACATCCGCGAGGAGCTCGACCGCCTCGCCGCCCATGTCGAGCAGGCGCGCGCGCTCCTCGACGAGGGGGGCGTGGTCGGCCGCAAGCTCGATTTCCTCGCCCAGGAATTCGGCCGCGAGGCGAATACCCTGTGCGCCAAGGCGAACGATGTCGGGCTGTCGCGCATCGGGCTGTCGCTCAAGGCGGCGGTCGAGCAGCTGCGCGAGCAGGTCCAGAACGTGGAGTGATCCCATGAGCGCCGAGACGACCGCCTTCGCCCGCACCCGCCGCGGCGTCATGTTGATCATCGCCTCGCCGTCCGGCGCGGGCAAGTCGACGCTCGCGCGGCTCCTGCTCGAGACCGACAAGTCGATCGGCATGTCGGTCTCGGTCACCACGCGCCCGCGCCGGCCGAGCGAGGTCGACGGCGTGCATTACCGCTTCATCTCCGAGCGCGATTTCCACCTGATGGTCGAGCGCAGCGAGCTGCTCGAGCACGCCCAGGTGCACGGCAATTATTACGGCACCCCGCGCGCGCCGGTCGAGGCGGCGCTGGAGGAGGGCCGCGACGTGCTCTTCGACATCGACGTCCAGGGCACCCTCCAGCTCTACGAGACGATGCGGCCCGACGTCGCGAGCGTGTTCATCCTGCCGCCCTCGATCGCCGAATTGGAGAAGCGCCTCGCGCGCCGCGCGGAGGACGACCCGGCCACCATCCGCCGCCGCCTGACCACGGCGCGCGACGAGATCGCCCGCTGGACGGATTACGACTACGTCCTCGTCAACGACGATCTCGACCGCACCTTCCGCGACCTCGTCGCCATCCTCCAGGCCGAGCGCGTGCGCCGCTCCCGCCGCGAGAACCTCGGGCCGCTCGTCGAGACTTTGTCGGCGGATCTGGCGCGGGTGCTCGCGACGCCCGCGGGCTGAGGGGCTCAGCGCCGCTTCTTGCGGCAATACAGCTCGAGCCTGTGGCGCACGACCTCGTAGCCGAGCTCGGCCGCGATCTCGGCCTGCAACCGCTCGATGCGCTCCGAGTGGAATTCGATCACGCCGCCCGTCTCGAGATCGATGATGTGGTCGTGGTGGGGCACGTCCGCCGTCTCGAAGCGCGAAGGCGCGCCCTCGAAGGCGTGCCGGTGGACGACGTTCTGCTGTTCGAGCACCGAGAGCGTGCGATAGACGGTCGAGAGCGAGACGGAGGCGTCGATCGCCTGCGCGCGGCGATGCAGCTCGCTCGCGTCGGGATGGTCTTCGGCATCGGCGAGCACGTCGATGAGCGCGGCCCGCTGCCGCGTGATCCGCACCCCCCGCGCCCGCAACGCCTCTTCCAGCTCGCGCGCGCGATCCTTGGCCTTCGTCGTCGTCATGCGCGCGAGCCTAGCGGATCGAGTCGCAGGTGGGAAGGCGTAGATGCGAAGGGTGGTGCGGCCGCGCCCCGCCGGCGGGTGAGTCCCCTCACCCCCGCCGCTTCTCCGCTTCCTTCGCGAGCCGCGCGAGCCAGCGCCGCGCCTCGCGCTTCACGTTCGCGGGCGCGGTGCCGCCGTGGCTGACGCGGCTGCGGACGGACTTTTCGACGCCGAGCACGCCGAAGATCTCCTGCGTGATGCGCGGCTCGACCTCCTGCATCTCGGACAGCGTCAGCTTCTCGAGCCCCACCCCCTTGCTCGCCGCGAGGCCGACGAGGCGGCCCGTGACGTGGTGGGCGTCGCGGAAGGGCAGCGCGAGGACGCGCACGAGCCAATCGGCGAGGTCGGTGGCGGTGGAGAAGCCCGCGCCCGCCCATTTCTTCATCGCCTTGGTATCGGGCTCGAGATCCCGAATCATGCCGGCCATGGCGGCGAGGCAGAGCGAGAGCGTCTGGAGCGCGTCGAAGACGCCCTCCTTGTCCTCCTGCATGTCCTTCGAATAGGTCAGCGGCAGGCCCTTCATCACGACGAGCAGCCCCTGCAGCGCCCCTAAGACGCGCCCGGCCTTGCCGCGCACGAGCTCGGCCGCGTCCGGATTGCGCTTCTGCGGCATGATCGAGGAGCCGGTCGTGAACTTGTCCGACAGCTTGATGAAGGCGAATTGCGGCGTCATCCACAGCGTGATCTCTTCCGCGAGCCGCGAGAGATGCATGGCGCAGATCGCGGCAGCCGAGAGCGTCTCGAGCGCGAAATCGCGGTCGGAGACCGAATCGAGCGAGTTCGCCGTCGGCCGGTCGAAGCCGAGCGCCTGGGCGGTCATGTGGCGGTCGATCGGGAAGGACGTGCCGGCGAGCGCGGCGGCGCCGAGCGGGCACTCGTTGAGGCGCGCGCGCGCGTCCCGCAGCCGCCCGCGATCGCGGGCGAGCATCTCGACATAAGCGAGGCAATGGTGGCCGAAGGTGACGGGCTGGGCCGATTGCAGGTGGGTGAAGCCCGGCATCACCGCGGCGGCGAATTCGGCGGCCTTGGTCGCGAGCGCCTCCTGGAGGTCGGCGATCTGGGCGTCGAGCGCGTCGACCGTGTCGCGCACCCACAGCCGCATGTCGGTCGCGACCTGATCGTTGCGCGAGCGCGCCGTGTGGAGGCGCCCGGCGGCGGGGCCGATCAGGTCGCGCAGCCGCGACTCGATGTTCATGTGGATGTCTTCGAGCGCCCGCGAAAACGTGAACGTCCCGGCCTCGATCTCGGCCGCGATCGTCTTGAGACCGCCCTCGATCGCCGCCACATCCTCCTGCGACAGGATACCCGTCTTGCCCAGCATCGCCGCATGGGCGAGAGAACCCCGGATGTCCTGGGTCGCGAGACGCTTGTCGAAGTCGATGGAGGCGTTGATCTCCTCCATGATCTCGGCCGGGCCGCTCTCGAAGCGACCACCCCACATCCGATTGCTCACGCGTGCCCCCTCGAGCTCGACAGACCGATGACCGACGAGACAGACACGAAGACGCAACGCCCCCGCTCCCGCATCCCCGCCGCGCTGATCGGCGTGGGCGCGCTCGCCGCAGCGGCTGTCCTAGCCGTGACGCTGACCGGCCGCAACACCGAAGCGGTGGCGCAGGCCTGCATTCCCGCGAGCGAGACGCTGACCCGCCTCGCGCCGACCGCCCGCGGCGAGGTCGCCGCCGTCTCGGTTCACGCGAGCCCCCGGCTCGCCCCCGAGATGACCTTCACCGGGCCCGCGGGCGAGCCGACGAGCCTCGCCGCCTTCGAAGGCCGGACCGTGCTCGTCAATCTGTGGGCGACCTGGTGCGCACCCTGCCGCGAGGAGATGCCGGCGCTCGACGAATTGCAGGCGACGTTCGGCGGCGAGGATTTCGAGGTCGTCGCGATCAATGTCGACACCCGCAATCTCGAGCGCCCGCGGCAATGGCTCGCCGAGCACGGCATCGACAATCTCGCCTTCTACGCCGAGCACGAGGGCCGGTTGATGCAGGCGCTCCAGCGCACCGGGCATCTGGTGGGGCTGCCGACCACGATCCTGATCGGCGAGCGCAATTGCGAGCTCGCGATCCTCAAGGGTCCGGCCCATTGGTCGAGCGACGACGCCTTCGCGATGATCGCCGCCGCGCTCGGACGCGAGCCGTCCGGCGCGGAGGCCGTCGGCTCGGCCATGTGAGCCGCGCCTGAGCCGCGCCGTCAGCCTGCGAGCCAGCGCACCAGCCACGGCGCCGCGAGCGCGGTGACGAGCCCGTTGAGCGCCATCGCGAGCCCCGCGAAGGTGCCGGCGACCGGGCTCACCTGCAGGGCGCGCGCGGTCCCGATGCCGTGCGCCGCGAGCCCGACGGCGAAGCCGCGGGCCCGGAAATCGCGCACGCGCAGGAGGTTCAGCACCGGCGTGACGAGGGCCGCGCCGATGATGCCCGTCGCGATCACGAGGACGGCGGTGAGCTCGGCGATGCCGCCGAGTTCGCGCGCGACCCCCATCGCGATCGGCGCCGTCACCGATTTCGGCGCGAGCGAGGCGACGAGCGCGCCGTCGAGCCCGAAGGCGATGGCGAGGCCCACCGCGCTCGCGATCCCCACGCCCGCCCCCACCACGAGCGCGACGGCGAGCGGCAGGAGATTGGCGCGGATCTGCGCCCGGTGCCGCAGGATCGGGATCGCGAGCGCCACCGTCGCGGGGCCGAGCAGCACGTGCACGAATTGCGCGCCCGCGAAGAAGGTCTCGTAGGCGGTCCCGGTGGCGAGAAGCACCGCTCCGATGATCGCGATCGCGATCAGGACCGGGTTGACGAGCGAGTTGCGCCCCGAGAGCGCCGAGAGCGTGTCGGCGACGAGATAGGCGCCGAGCGTCAACGCGAGCCAGAAGAGCGGCGACTGGGCGAGGAACACCCAGAACTCGGCCGCCGCGACGGGGACCGGGACGATGTCCGGGCTCATCGGGGCGCCTCCCCGCCGCTCGCGACGCCGGGCTGCGGTCTCGCCAGGAGCGCGAAGACGAGCGCCGTGACGCCCATCGTGATCAGCGTCGAGAGGACGAGCACGGCGAGGAGCGGGACGAGCGCGGCCGACAAGAGGTCGAGATGCTGGAGCACGCCCACGCCCGCCGGCACGAACAGGAGCGAGAGATGGCGCAGGAGCGCGTCCGCGGTCGGCTCGACGGTCTTCTGCAGGAGCGGCCAGAGCGCGCCGAGAAGCGCGAGCGCCGCGAGACCGATTACCGGCCCCGGCGTCGGCACCCCGGCGAGCCGCGCGAGCGCCTCCCCGCCATATTGGAAGAGGACGAGAAGAACGAAGCCGTGCAGCATGGAAAGAGCCCCTTCGACGAGCGTGGCCGTGAGAGCATCGCACTTGCGGGGCGGGGTGTCAGGGGCCTGGTGTCAGGGGCCGGGTGTCAGAGCCCGGGTTTCAGCGGGCTGCGGAGGACCACGGGTCGATGACGACGAGCCCGGCCGCCTCGAAGGCGCTCGCGTCCCGCGTCGCCAGCGAGAAGCGACGCGCGGCGGCGATTGCGGCGATGTAACCGTCCGGCATCGGGAATCCGCGTCCGGCGATCCGCGCCCTCACCGACAGCTCTCCGAACGACTGCGCCGCCGCGAGGTCGAACGGCAGGACGCGTCCCTCGAAATGGCGCAGCACCCCCTCGAGCGCGGCCGAGAGCAGGTCCCGGCGCTTTCCTTTGGCCAAGGCTCCCACGCCGAACGACAGCTCGGCGACCGTCACGCTGGAGAGGAACAGCGTCTGCGCTGCCTGCGCGTCCAGCCAAGCCTGCACGGCAGGATGGGGATCGGGCTTCATCGCCTCGGAGACGACGTTCGTATCGAGGAGAATCATGCGAGCCGCGTCCGCCGAGCCTCAATCGAAACGCATGGGTTCCGCCGGGTCGCGGTGCTCGCGTCTCTCGATCGCCTCGACATCGGCGTTGGTGAGCCCGAGGGATCGGCTCGTCTCGGCGATCGTGGTGCCGAGGCGCAAACGTTCGGCAGGACGAACGGCGGCGTCGAGGATCGCGCGGATCTCCGCTTCCGTGCTGCGATTGTTCATGGACGCACGAGCCTTCAAGGCGCGGTGCGTCTCGTCGGACAGGTTGCGGACGAGAACCGAGGCCATCGGCACCTCCTCTAGGATACACACGATATCAATTGGCGATCACGATATCAATCATGAGGGCTACGGTCGGGCACCCTCGCCCTCCCCTTGATCCCGCGCCCGCGCGGCGCCACATTCGAGACGACCCCCAAAAGCACCCCGGATACGCCATGTTCATCCAGACCGAAGCGACCCCGAACCCCGCCACCCTCAAGTTCCTGCCCGGACGGGTGGTGATGGAGAACGGCACCTTCGACGCGCGCGAGGCCGCGGGCGCGCAGGGCTCGCCGCTGGCCGAGCGCCTGTTCCAGGTGCCGGGGGTGGTCGGCGTGTTCTTCGGCTACGATTTCATCACGATCACCAAGGGCGAGGGCGAGTGGCAGCACCTCAAACCCGCGATCCTCGGCGCGATCATGGAGCATTTCATGTCGGGCCGCCCGGTGCTCGCCGCCGGCACGCCGATGGCGGGCGAGGGCGAGGAGGAGTTCTACGAGACCTCCGACGCCGACACGGTGGCGACCATCAAGGATCTGATCGAGACCCGCATCCGCCCGGCGGTCGCGGGCGACGGCGGCGACATCGTCTTCCGCGGCTATCGCGACGGGATCGTCTATCTCGGCATGAAGGGCGCCTGCGCCGGCTGCCCCTCCTCGACCGCGACGCTCAAGCACGGCATCCAGAACCTCCTGCGGCATTTCCTGCCCGACATCCGCGAAGTGCAGCAGATCTGAGGGGCGGGTGCGCTCGGGCGGCGTATCCGGTCTTGAAATCCGGGGCGGGTGCCTGTATATGCCGCCTTGTCAGCTCTGGTAGCGGCGCGCGAGCGTCGTTTCACGGGAGTGGGCCCCGCCGGGTCCGCTCCCTTGTCGTTTCGGGGCCCCGCTGCGGCGAAGCCCGCGCGGTGCCGCGGCACGACGTCCGGACCAAACGAGACGCAAGGCAGACCGAGGAGCCACGTGACCGATCGTACCGAAGAGCGCCTGATCACCGAGAGCGGCGTCGCGGCCCGTGTCGCGGCGATCGTCGAGCCCGTGATCGTCGATCTCGGCTTTCGCCTCGTGCGGGTGAAGGTGTCGGGGCAGAACGGCTGCACCGTGCAGATCATGGCCGAGCGGCCGGACGGCACGATGAGCGTCGCCGATTGCGAGACGGTGAGCCGCGCGGTGTCGCCGGCGCTCGACGTCGACGACCCGATCGACCGCGCCTACCATCTGGAGATCTCCTCTCCAGGCATCGACCGCCCGCTCGTGCGCCCCGGCGATTTCGAGCGTTGGGCCGGCCACGAGGCGAAGATCGAGATGGCGGTCGCGCAGGACGGCCGCAAGCGCTATCGTGGCATCGTGCGCGGCGTGGACGGCGAGCGTGCCCTCGTCGAATTGCCGGACGCCAAGGACGAGGCCGAGCGCATCGCCCGGCTGCCGCTCGCCGAGATCGGCGAGGCGCGGCTCGTCCTGACCGACGAGCTCGTGCGCGAGAGCCTGCGCCGCGGCACGGCGCCCTCCCAGGAGGGGGCCGACGAGACCGAGGAGGTGGAGGGCGACGAGGACGAGACCTCGGACGCGCGCCCCTCGCACAACGACAACGACCCCGTCACGAAGGAGTGACTTCGATGGCCGTCAGCGCCAACAGGCTCGAGCTCTTGCAGATCGCCGACGCGGTCGCCCGCGAAAAGGTGATCGATCGCCAGATCGTGCTCGCCGCGATGGAGGACGCGATCCAGAAGGCCGCGCGCTCCCGCTACGGCAGCGAGACCGAGGTCCGTGCCGAGATCAATCCGCGCACCGGCGAGATCGCGCTCTCGCGCCTCCTGCACGTGGTCGAGAAGATCGAGAACGACGCGGTCGAGATCACCCTCGAGGAGGCGCGCCGCAAGAACCCCGCCGCCATGATCGGCGACTTCATCGCCGAGGCGCTGCCCCCCTTCGACTTCGGCCGCATCGCCGCGCAATCGGCCAAGCAGGTGATCGTGCAGAAGGTGCGCGACGCCGAGCGCGACCGTCAGTACGACGAGTTCAAGGACCGCATCGGCGAGATCGTCAACGGCGCCGTCAAGCGCGTCGAGTACGGCAACGTTATCGTCGATCTCGGCCGCGCCGAGGCGATCGTGCGCCGCGACGAGCTGATCCCGCGCGAGACCTTCCGCCCCGGCGACCGCGTCCGCGCCTATGTCTACGACGTGCGCCGCGAGACGCGCGGGCCGCAGATCTTCCTGTCGCGCACCCATCCGCAATTCATGGCCAAGCTCTTCGGCCAGGAAGTGCCGGAGATCTACGACGGCATCGTCGAGGTGAAGGCGGTGGCCCGCGATCCGGGCTCGCGCGCCAAGATCGCCGTGATCTCGCGCGATTCGTCGATCGACCCGGTCGGCGCCTGCGTCGGCATGCGCGGCTCGCGCGTGCAGGCCGTCGTCGGCGAATTGCAGGGCGAGAAGATCGACATCATCCCCTGGTCGACGGACGAGGCGACCTTCATCGTCAACGCGCTCCAGCCGGCGGAAGTCGTCAAGGTCGTGGTCGACGAGGAGGCCGAGCGCGTCGAGGTGGTGGTGCCCGACGACCAGCTCTCGCTGGCCATCGGCCGGCGCGGCCAGAACGTGCGCCTCGCCTCGCAGCTCACCGGCTGGGACATCGACATCCTGACGGAAGCCGAGGAATCCGAGCGCCGCCAGAAGGAATTCGCCGAGCGCACCGATCTGTTCATGAACGCGCTCGACGTCGACGAGGTCGTCGCCCAGCTCCTCGCCTCCGAGGGCTTCCGCACGATCGACGAGATCGCCTACGTGGACCTCGCCGAGATCGCCTCGATCGAGGGCTTCGACGAGGAGACGGCGCAGGAGATCCAGACCCGCGCCCAGGAGCATCTCGAGAAGCTCGAGGCGGAGCACGACGCGCGTCGCGTCGAGCTCGGCGTCGAGGACGAGCTGCGCGAGGTCGAGGGCGTCACCACGGCGATGCTCGTCGCGCTCGGCGAGAACGACGTCAAGTCGATCGAAGACCTCGCCGGCTGCGCGACCGACGATCTCGTCGGCTATACCGAGGGCCGCGGCGCCGAGGCCGTGCGCCACAAGGGCTATCTCGACGGGTTCGAGATCTCCCGCGCGGAGGCCGAGGCCATGATCATGGACGCGCGCGTGCGTGCGGGCTGGATCGAGGCGCCGGTCGTCGAGGACGCGGCGGACGAGGGCTACGAGGACGGTGTCGAGGGGGACGGCTCCGAGGAGACCGCCTCCCAGGCTCATCCGAGCTGAGGCCGGAAAGGTAACGAGGACGAGACGGGCGTGCCGCGCAACGAGCCTCGCCGCACCTGCATCGCGACACGCGAGGTGCGCGCGCCCGACGAGATGATCCGGTTCGTGGCCTCGCCCGAGGGCGTCGTCATGCCGGACCTGCGGCGCAAGCTGCCCGGACGCGGAGTCTGGGTGTCGGCGCGTCGCGACGCGGTGGAGAGCGCGGTGAAACGTCGCCTCTTCGCCCGCGGCTTGAAGAGCGCGGTGGCGGTCCCCGACGGGCTCGCCGACGCGATCGACGCGGCGCTCCTCGCCGATCTGCGGCAGGGGCTCGCGCTCGCCAACAAGGCGGGCTGCGCCGTCACCGGCTTCGGCAAGGTGGAGGCGGCGGCCGCCGGGGGGGGCATCGTCGCGGTCGTCCATGCTGCGGAAGCAGCGGCGGACGGCCGCAGGAAGGTTTCTCAGGCGTTGCGACGGCGCCTGGGAGAGGCCGCTTCGTCGATTCCGGTCGTGGATGTGCTCGAAAGCCACGATTTGGATTTGGCAATGGGGCGGTCTCATGTGATACATGCTGCCCTCGTCGCGGGCGCCGGAAGCGCGCTCTTCATCGAGCGCTGGCGACGGCTTTGCGTTTATCGCGGATCCCTCGCCATGCATGCCGCGCCTCTCGACGAGGCCGGCGACGTCGACGATACGAACCCGCAGGATCGTGAGCGGAATGAGTGATACCAAGACCCCGGGCGACAAGACGCTGCACGCGCCCCAGAAGACTCTGAGCATCAAGCCCCGCGTGGAGCAGGGCACCGTGCGTCAGAGCTTCTCGCACGGCCGCACCAAGCAGGTCGTCGTGGAGCGCAAGCGTTCCGTTCGCGCGCCCGGCGAGGCGTCGGCGAAGGAGACCGCGACGGCACCCGCCGCCGCGCCCAAGCCGGCTGCGCCGGCGCCGCAGAAGGCACGCCCCGGCGCGCCGACGCGTCCGGGTGCGATGGTGCTCCGTTCCCTCTCCGAGAGCGAGCGCGACGCCCGCGCCGCCGCGCTCGTCGACGCCCGTCGTCGCGAGGAGGAGGAGCGCAGCCGCCGCGAGGCGGAAGAGCGTCGCCGCCAGGAGGAGGAGCGCGCCCGCGTCGCCGCCGAGGCCAAGGCCCGGGCGGAGGAGGAGGAGCGCCGCCGCGCCGAGGCCGAGGAGGCGCGTCGCCGCTCCGAAGCCGAGGCCGCCGCCAAGTCCGAAACGGCGAAGTCGGAAAGCGCGAAGCCGGAGACGGTCGCCGAGGCCGCCCCCGCTCAGCCCGCTTCCGCCGCGCCGAGCACCGGCGAAGCGCCCGCGGCGCAGGCTGCCGCCGCGGCCCGTCCCGCTCGCCCGGTGGCGCGCGAGGGTCGACCGGCGGCGAGCACCCGCGTCGGCCTTCCGCATCAGACCGTTCCGCGCGGCGACAGCCGTCGTCCGCCGAGCCTCGACTCGATGGCGCGCCCCGCGCCCGAGCCGGAGCCCGAGAAGAAGCCCGTCGAGGCGAAGGCCGCCGAGCCCGCGCGTCCCGCGAGCGCGCGTCCCGAAGGAGCCCCCGCCGCGCGCGGCCGTCCCGCCGCCGCTCCCGCCGAGGAGGAGGCGCCGCGCGCCCGCAAGGGTGCCGTCAAGGCGCCTCCCGTTCCCAAGCCCACCAAGGGCGCCGACGACCGTCGCCGCGGTCGCCTGACCGTGACGAAGGCGCTCGCCGGCGACGAGGAGCGCACGCGCTCGGTCGCCTCCTTCAAGCGCCGCATGCAGCGCCTGCAGGGCAAGGGCCAGGCGGAGACCCGCGAGAAGATCTCCCGCGAGGTGATCATCCCCGAGACGATCACCATCCAGGAGCTCGCCAACCGCATGGCCGAGCGCGCGGTCGACGTGATCCGCCTGCTGATGAAGCAGGGCGAGATGCACAAGATCACCGACGTGATCGATGCGGACACGGCTCAGATCGTCGCCGAGGAGATGGGCCACGCCGTCAAGCGCGTCGCCGAGTCGGACGTCGAGGAGGGCCTCTTCGCCGAGGCCGACGTGCTCGAGGATCAGGTCTCCCGCCCGCCGGTCGTGACCATCATGGGCCACGTCGACCACGGCAAGACCTCGCTGCTCGACGCGATCCGCAAGACGAACGTCGTCTCCGGCGAGGCCGGCGGCATCACCCAGCACATCGGCGCCTATCAGGTGACGAGCCCGTCGGGCGGCAAGGTGACCTTCATCGACACGCCCGGCCACGCGGCCTTCACCGCGATGCGCGCCCGCGGCGCCAAGGTGACGGACATCGTCGTGCTGGTCGTCGCGGCCGACGACGGCGTCATGCCGCAGACGGTCGAGGCGATCTCCCACGCCAAGGCGGCCGGCGTGCCGATGATCGTGGCGATCAACAAGATCGACAAGCCCTCCGCCAACCCCCAGCGGGTGCGCACCGAGCTCCTCCAGCACGACGTGCAGGTGGAATCGATGGGCGGCGAGACGCTCGAATTCGAGGTCTCCGCGCTGACCGGCGCGGGTCTCGACGAGCTGCTCGAGGGTCTGCAGCTGCAATCCGAGATCCTCGATCTCAAGGCCAATCCGGATCGCGCCGCCGAAGGCACGGTCGTCGAGGCCAAGCTCGATCGCGGCCGCGGCCCGGTGGCGACCGTGCTCGTCCAGCGTGGCACCCTGCGCACCGGCGACATCGTCGTCGCGGGCGCCGAATGGGGCCGCGTGCGCGCGCTCGTCTCGGATGTCGGCGATCAGGTCAAGGAGGCCGGTCCGTCGGTTCCGGTGGAGGTGCTCGGCTTCAACGGCACGCCCGAGGCCGGCGACCGCGTGGCGGTCGTCGAGAACGAGGCCCGCGCCCGCGAGATCACCGAGTACCGCACCCGCCAGAAGCGCGAGCGGCTCGCCGCCCGCACCGGCTCGGCCACGCGCTCGCTCGCCGACATGATGCGCGACCTGCGCGAAGGCGCCGGCCGCAAGGAGATGCCGCTCGTCGTCAAGGGCGACGTGCAGGGCTCCGTCGAGGCGATCATCGGCGCGCTCGAGAAGATCGGCAACGACGAGGTCGCGGCGCGCGTCATCCATGCGGGCGTCGGCGGCATCACGGAATCGGACGTCACGCTCGCGGAGGCGTCCGGCGCGGTGGTGCTCGGCTTCAACGTGCGCGCCCACAAGGAGGCCCGCGAGGCCTCCGAGCGGGCCGGCGTGGAGGTGCGCTACTACAACATCATCTACGACCTCGTGGACGACATCAAAGCCGTCATGTCGGGCATGCTGCCGCCGCAGCTGCGCGAGGAGCGGCTCGGCGAGGCGCAGATCCTCGAGGTGTTCAACGTCTCGAAGGTCGGCAAGGTCGCGGGTTGCCGCGTGCTCGACGGCGTCGTGCAGAAGGGCGCCCACGTGCGCCTCATCCGCGACAACGTCGTCATCCACGAGGGCAAGCTCTCGCAGCTCAAGCGCTTCAAGGACGATGCGCGCGAGGTGTTGGCCGGCCAGGAATGCGGCATGGCCTTCGAGAACTACCAGGACATGCGCAAGGGCGACGTGATCGAGTGCTATCGCGTCGAGGAGATCCGTCGGACCCTCTGAGCCTCTTCGCGCTCCGCTCCGTTCCTCCGCGCGCCGCGGCGTTCGATTCGCCGCGGCGCGCGGAGCGTCGCTCATCCTCCACGCCGGCGCTCCTCTTCGCATCGCGCCCGCTCGACGAAGGAGGCGCCCCATGGCCAAACGTTTCGCAGCCGCCGGCCCCACCCAACGCCAGAGCCGGGTGGCGGAGCTCGTCCGTCATGCGCTCGCCGAGGTTCTCGCTCGCGGCGACGTGCCCGATCCCGTGCTCGCGCGCCACGTGGTGACCATCCCCGAGGTGCGGATGTCGCCGGATCTCAAGCTCGCGACCGCCTACGTGATGCCGCTCGGCGGCCGCGACGAGGCCGAGGTCCTCGCCGCGCTCGATCGGGCCCGCAAGCACCTGCGCGGCGAGGTCGCCCGCCGCGTGAACCTGAAATTCGCCCCCGAGCTGCGCTTCCGCCGCGACGAGAGCTTCGACGAGGCCGCGCGCATCGACGCGCTGCTGCGCTCGGAGCCGGTCCGCCGCGACGTCGAGAAGGCAGGCGTGGACGGGGACGACGATGTCGAGACCGACGCCGCGGAGGAAACGCGCGCGGCCAAGAAGGGCGAGAACGAGTGACGATGACGCAGGATCGCGAGACGAAGAGCCCGCAGGACGAGCGGCCGGCCGAGGGCAGCGGGCCGCGCGGCCCGCGCCGCGGTCAGCGCCAGGGCGATCGCCCCAAGCGCCGCGACGTGAACGGCTGGGTGGTGCTCGACAAGGCGGTCGGCACGACCTCGACGCAGGCCGTCGCGATCGTCAAGCGCGCGCTCAATGCCAAGAAGGCCGGCCATGCCGGCACGCTCGATCCGCTCGCCTCGGGCCTCCTGCCGATCGCGCTCGGCGAGGCGACGAAGACCGTCCCCTTCGTGATGGACGGCCGCAAGGCCTATCTCTTCACCGTCGCCTGGGGTGCGCAGACCGACACCGACGACGCGGAGGGCGTCGTCGTCGCCCGCTCGGACGCGCGCCCCGCCGCGGACGCGATCGAGGCGCTCCTGCCGAATTTCGTCGGCGAGATCATGCAGGTCCCGCCCCGCTTCTCCGCGATCAAGATCGCGGGCGAGCGCGCCTACGACCTCGCCCGCGACGGGGAGGCGGTGGAGCTCGTCGCGCGGCCCGTCGAGATCGACCGGCTCTCCCTCGTGCATCACGACGGCGAGACGAGCGTGTTCGAGGCCGAATGCGGGCGCGGCACCTATGTGCGCGCGATCGCCCGCGATCTCGGCCTCGCGCTCGGCTGCTTCGGCCACGTCTCGGCCCTGCGCCGCACCCGCGTCGGCCCCTTCACCGAGGAGGACGCGATCGAGGTCGCCGATCTCGAGGCCCTGCGCGCGGCCGCCGAGGCCGGGGAGACGCCGGATCTCGCCGATGTGGTTCTGCCGGTGCAGACCGCGCTCGGCGAGATCGACGAGGTCCCGGTCTCCCGCGACGCCGCCGCCCGCCTGATGCGCGGCCAGTCGGTGATCCTGCGCGGCCGCGATGCCCCGATCGAGGGCCAGGCCTATGCCACCTGCGGCGGCGTGCTCGTCTCGACCGGCACCATCGAGCGCGGCGAGTTCGTGCCGCATCGGGTGTTCAATCTGGGCCGGTGAGGCTGGGGAGGGCGACGCGCGCGCTAGATGCCGCGGGACGCGTGGTCGGCGATCCTCCCGGCCAGGTCTCGAAGCGCTGCTCCCGACCGGCGAATCTCGCTCTCCTCGAAACCGGCATAGCCGAGCAACAGCCCCCGTCGGCGCTCGATGCCGACCCCGTAGATCGACAGGGGACGCGCCATGACGCCGCGCCCCGCGAGGAGACGCGCCAAGGCGATGTCGTCCTCGCCGGGGGCGAGCGGCAGGACGAGATGCATTCCGGCCGCGAGCTGCGAGGGTGGCACCTCGTAGCCGAGTTCCTCGCGCAGGACGGCGACGAGCGCCGCCTGGCGCGCGCCGTAGATCGCCCGCATGCGGCGCAGATGCGCCGCATAGAGCCCGCGATGCATGAACTCGGCGAGGACCATCTGTTCGAGGATCGGAGCGTGCCGATCGACGACGGCGCGCGCCCTGGCGAAATCGGCCGCGAGATCGGACGGCGCCACGATGAAGCCGAGCCGGAAGGAGGGTAGCATCGTCTTCGAGAAGGTGCCGACATAGACGACCCGCTGTTGCGGGTCGCGGCTGCGAAGCGGCCGATGCGGCGGACCGCCATAGACGAAATCGGAATCGTAATCGTCCTCCACGATCCAGGCGCCGCAGCCATAGGCGTGTTCGAGCAGAGCCTTCGCACGATCCGGCGAGAGGCGGTCGCCCAGCGGGTAGTTGCGGGCCGGCGACACGACGATCATGCGCGGCGCGGGCATGCGCCCGACGGCGTCCTCCACCACGAGGCCCTCGCGGTCCGTCGCCACCGGGACGACGCTGCAGCCGTTCGCCGCGATCGCGGCGCGGGTGCCGAAATAGCCCGGATCCTCGATCCAGACGGGATCGCCGCGCTCGACCAGGAGCCGCGTGACGAGGTCGAGGCTCTGCTGCGAGCCGGTGGTGACGATGATCTCTTCCGGCGTGCAGACGATGTCGCGCGTTACCCGCAGATGCCGGGCGATCGCCTCGCGCAGGGGCCCGTAGCCGGCATTGGAGACGTCGACGAGCACGCTCCCGGTCAAGCGGCCGCTCACCTCGTTCATGATGCGCAGCCAGGAGCGCAACGGGAAGGCGCGCAGGTCGGGCACGTCCGGCATGAAGGGCACGGGCCGCTCGGAGAGGGTGCCGACGCTCTGGGCGATGAGGATGCGCCCGCGCTGGGACACGGAGCGGAAGGGGTAGGTTCCGCTCGCGGCCCCGCTTCCGGGCTCGGACGCGGCGGCGACCGGCGGCGCGGCGGCGAGCGCGGCGACGTAGGTCCCGTCTCCGACGCGGCCGGCGAGATAGCCCTCCGCCGTCAGCGTCTCGAAGACCTGCAGGACGGTGTTGCGGGAGACCTTCCACTCGCTCGCGAGCGTCCGCGTCGAGGGCAGACGCGTGCCCGCAGGCAGGCGCCCCGCTTCGATGCCCGTCCTCAGCGCGTCCGATATCCGGCGGTGCAGCGGAGCGGCATCGCGGGGCGCGATGTCGATCGCGAAAAGCGCCCCATGGTCGGCGGTGCGGGACATGGTCTGAACTCCCCGTGGGACGCCGTCGGATTGGCTCCCTCACGAAGATCAAATTGGCACTGACCTGGCACGTGAAAGCAAGATCATATGTTGGGCAGACAAGTGTTCCGGCGAATCCGGCCGGCACTGAGCAAGTATCGGTACGTCTACTTATCCGAGCGCCCGCATGACGCGCCGCACACATCTGCGGCGCGAGAGACCGCCTTCGCGCCGAAACCATTGCTGGTGACGAACCGGCAAGCCGCAAACCTGTGAGGGGATCATGAGCAAGGACCGCTTGAAAATCGAGCAGACCATCGCCGCCTACGAGGCCGGCGGAATGACCCGGCGTGGCTTTCTCGGCCGGCTCGGCGCGCTCGGCGTCTCGACCGCCATCGCCAACGTGCTCGTGCAGTCGCCGCTCGGCGCCGCGCGGGCCTTCGCCGCGATCTCGGGGCCGGAGGAGCGCGCCTGGGCGCTCGCCAAGGAGGCGGCGGCGCGCGCGACGAAGCGCACGCTCACCCTCCTCATCCCGACGGGGTCGATCGGCAACATGACGCCCTATGTCGACAAGTGGAAGAACGAGTTGGACATCCAGCTCCAGTTCATCGAGGAGCCCGACGAGGTCGTCCACACCAAGGGCATGCAGGAGGCGGTCGCCCGAACCGGCACCTACGACGTGATGATGCCGACCGCGATGTCCTATCCGGACTGGATCGACGCCGGCGTGATCTTCGACCTGACGGAGTGGGTGGAGAAGTACAATCCCGAGCTCTTCAACCCGGAATTCGGCGTCGTCTTCCCGGCGAGCCACCACGCGCAGCTCTACAACGGCCGCGTGGCGGGCCTCCTCAACGACGGCGACCAGATCACGCTTCTGTGCCGCCAGGACATGATGGACGCCAAGGCCGAGGCCTTCGCGGACCGCTACGGCCGACCGATCGGCGTGCCGCTGACCTGGCGCGAATACCACGAACTCGCCGAGTTCATGCACGATCCGGCGAACGGCTTCTACGGCAGCCTCGAATACCGCTCGCGCTATTACGTCAAGTGGATGTTCATGCAGCGGCTGATGTCGAAGGGTCGGCTGTATTTCGACGGCGATATGAACCCGACCTTCAACTCGGACGAGGGCCTCGCCGCGCTCGAGGACATGCTCGCCGTGAACCAGTACCTGCACCCGGACGCGTTCAGCTTCACCTGGTCGTCGAACTACAACGCCTTCGGCCGGGGCGAGGGCTTCATGAACATCGTCTGGCCGTCGGGCTTCAAGTATTCGCGAGCGCCGTCGACGGGCCCCGCCACGACGGGCAAGATCGCCGCCACCGTGATGCCCGCCGATTTCCTCCCCGACGGCCGCAAGCTCCATGCGGGCCTGTTCTGCTGGGGCTACGGCTACGCGGTGTCGAAGTACTCGGCCAATCCCGAGCTCGCCTACGCCTATGCGCAATGGATGACCTCGCCGACGATCTCGGCGGACGCCATCCCCTATCTCGGCGGCTATTCGGACCCCTATCGCGTGAACCACATGAAGCAGCCGACGCCGCGGCTCGTGGACACCTACACGCAGCCTTATCTCGACACCCTCTACGACAACATGGTCAACACCGTGCCGGATTTCTGCCTGCCGGGCGGCTTCGAGTACCAGGACGCGCTCGACAAGGAAGTCCATGCCTGCATGACGGGCGAGAAGGCGCCGAAGGCGGCGCTCGACGACGCGGCCCGCGCCTTCGATCGGATCACCCGCCGCGTCGGCCGCGAGAAGGTGCGCTCCGCCTGGCTCGCGCTCGCCCAGAACCTCGCCGACCCGATCAAGGAAGCGGCGGGCGTCACGAAGTGGACCTGACGCGCCGCACGGCGCCGGGCGGGGTCCGAAGGACTCCGCCCCTCCGCACCCACCTCTCGAGAGAGGCGACACCATGAACGCGCATGTCGAGGCCGCGCCGCTGCTGGCCTCCTCCCCGGCCCTGCCGCGCAAGCGGACGACGCGGCGCGCGCGGATCGCGCGGGCGCTGCTCCTGCCGAGCCAGCTCGTCTCGCTCTTCGTGCTGATCGTGCCGCTCGTGGTGGCGCTCTACATGAGCTTCACCGATTGGACGCCGACGCGCGGCTCCCTGCTGAACGCGGAATTCGTCGGTCTCATGAACTACGAGGAGTTGCTCGTCTACGACACGCGCTTCGTCGAGGCGGTGGGGCGCACGCTCGCTTTCGCGATCGTCTGTCTGTCGCTCGAATTCCTGATCGGGCTCGGCCTCGCGGTTCTGTTCATGCGCTCCTTCCGCGGCAAGTCGGTGCTGTTCTCGCTCCTCCTGACGCCGATGATGGTGCTGCCGGTGGTCGTCGGCTACACCTTCTGGATGCTCTTCCAGTCGAACGGGCCGATCAACCAGGTGATCGAGCTCGCGTTCGGCCCGGGCAGCGCGCCGGAATGGTTCCGCTCGGCCTGGACCGCACGCGCGACGATCGTCGTGACGGAAGTCTGGCACTGGACGCCGCTCTTCTTCCTCATCCTCCTGTCGGGCCTGAACGCGGTGCCGGAGAACCCCGTGCGCGCGGCGACGATCCTGGGCGCCTCGCCGCGGCAGGTCTTCTTCCGCGTCGTCCTGCCGATGCTCGCGCCGGTGATCGTCATCGCCTTCGTCATCCGCGGCATGGAAGTCGTCAAGCTCTTCGACGAAGTCTTCATGCTCACCCGCGGCGGGCCGGGCACGTCGACCGAGACGATCAGCCTGTACATCTACAAGCTCGCCTTCAACGATTTCCAGCTCGCCTACGGCGCGGCGGCGGCCTTCCTCGTGCTCGTCGGCACGCTCGTGCTCGTGCACCTGATGCTCACCCCCGTCCGCAACGTCCTCCTCGAGGAGCGCCGCTGATGCCGACGCGCCCGCTCACCCCCGCTCTCGCCCTCGTCCTCGCCGCGGCGCTCGCGATCACCCTCTTCCCGATCTTCTGGATCGTGATGACGGCGCTCAAGCCGCCCACCGACTGGAACGCGGCGCCCGCGATCTGGGTGCCCTCCGAGCCGACGCTGGTCAATTTCCAGACGCTGTTCGATCCGGACGCGCTGCGTGTCTACGGGGTCGGCGGCGTCAGCGAGGCGGCGACGGGCGCCGTCCTCGGCTCGCTGCTGGCGAGCAGCATCGCGACCGTGCTCTCGGTCGCGATCGGGCTCGCCGCCGCCATCGCGCTCTCGCGCTACGCCACCGGTGGCCGCTTCACGCCGCTCGCGATCCTGTCGGGCCGCATGGTGCCGCCGGCCGCGATGGCGGTGCCCTTCGTGATCGTGTTCTCGAGCGCGCGGCTCATCGACAGCTATGTCGGCCTCGTCGCGATCTACGTCGCGGTGACGCTGCCCTTCTCGACCTGGATGCTCAAAAGCTTCGTCGACGACGTCCCGCGCGAGGTCGAGGAGGCGGCGATGATCGACGGACGCTCGCGGCTCTCCGCGCATCTGACCGTGACGATCCCGCTGATCCGCGGCGGGCTGTTCGCGACGACCTTGTTCATCTTCATCCTCAACTGGTCGGAATTCCTGTTCGCCCTGGTGCTCTCCTATTCGAGCATCGAGACGATCCCCGTGCGCCTCGCCAAATACGTCACGGCGACCGCCGGCACCCTGTTCGGCGTCCAGGCCGCGCTCGCGGTGATCGCCATGGCCCCCCTCGTGATCGCGGGCTTCCTCATCCAGAAGCAGCTCGCGCGCGGCATGACCTTCGGAGCGGTGAAGCGATGAGCGCGCCCAAGCTCGAGCTTGCGGGCATCCGCAAGGATTATTCCGACGGCGCCGTCGTCGCGGTGGACGGGATCGACCTCGTGGTCGAGCGCGGCGAGACGGTCGCGCTGCTCGGCCCCTCCGGCTGCGGCAAGTCGACGGCGCTCTCGATGATCGTCGGGCTCGAGCGGCCGAGCGCGGGTGACATCCGCATCGACGGGCGCTCGGTCGTCGACGTGCCCGCCGGGCGCCGCGACGTCGGCCTCGTCTTCCAGGATTACGCGGTGTTCACCCATATGAGCGTCGCCGACAACCTCGCCTTCGGGCTCTCGGTCCGCGGCCTGCCCAAGGCGGAGATCGCGCGGCGCGTCGGCGAGACGGCGGAGCTCCTGGGGCTCACCGATACGTTGCGCGAGAAGGCCTCGCGGCTCGGCGGCTCGCAGCTCCAGCGCGTCGCCATCGGCCGCACGCTGGTGACGCGCCCCGCGATCCTCCTCCTCGACGAGCCGCTCTCGAATCTCGAGGCGGAGGCGCGGCTCGCGATGCGGCGCGAATTGCGGCGCCTCCAGAGCGAGATCGACCTGACCATCGTCTACGTCACCCACGACCAGGTCGAGGCGCTCTCGCTCGCGAGCCGCATAGCGGTGATGAGCGCGGGCAAGATCCGGCAATACGCGCCGACCGCGCAGGTCTACGACGCGCCCGAGCACGTCTTCGTCGCCCGCTTCATCGGCTCGCCGGGCATGAACCTCGTCGAGGGGGCGCTCGTGCGCGATGCGGACGGCGCGCGCTTCTCGCGCGGGCGGATCGACGTCGCGCTCTCCCCGCTCGCGCTCGCGCGGGCGCCCGCCGAGGAGGCGATCGTGCTCGGCATCCGCCCCGAGGCTCTGGCGATCGCCGATCCGCACGAGCCCTCGACCGCCGGCGCCGTCGAGGGCCGCATCCTCTCGGTCTCCCCGCGCGGCCCCGAGGCCGTCGTCACGCTCGGGATCGACGACGTGCGTCTCGTGGCGCTCGTCGAGGCGCGGCGCCGGCCGCAGGAGGGCGCGCGGGTATCGGTGTCCTTCGCATCCGACGCGATCGTCGTCTTCTGCGGCGAGAGCGGGCGCAACCTCGCTCATCCGGCATCGGGGAGGCTCTCGTGAGGACGGATGGACTTCTGGTCGAGCGCCTCTCGAAGCGCTTCGGCAAGCATCTCGCGCTCGACGAGGTCGCGTTCCGCGTGCCGAAGGGCGGCTTCGTCGTGCTGCTCGGCCCGGCGGGCGCGGGCAAGACGACGACGATGCGCTGCATCGCCGGTCTCGAGGAGCCGGAGGAGGGCGCGATCGCGCTCGACGGGCGGCCGCTCGACGGGCTGGAGCCGCGCGCCCGCGACGTCGCGATGATCTTCGACAATCTCGCGCTCTACCCGAACAAGACCGGCTTTCAGAACATCGCGAGCCCGCTCCTCCTGCGCGGGCTCCCGCGGGAGACCGTCGAGGAGCGGGTGCGGGCGGTCGCGGCCAAGCTCGCCATCGCCCACGTGCTGGGGCGCTTGCCGCGCACGATGAGCGGCGGCGAGCGCCAGCGCATCGCCTTGGCCCGCGCGCTCGTGCGCGATCCGGCGCTCTTCCTCCTCGACGAGCCGCTCTCCTCGCTCGACGCCATGCTGCGGGTCGAACTGCGCGCGGAATTGCGGCGCATCCAGCGCGAGAACGGCGCGACCTTCCTCCTCGCGACGCCCGACTTCGTCGAGGCGCTGGCGCTCGCGGACACGATCGTCGTCCTGATGGAGGGCCGCGTGCGCCAGATCGGCAGCCCGCAGGAGATCTACGACGCGCCCGCCGATCGCGCGGTCGCCCGCTTCGTCGGCGCGCCCGAGATCAATCTCGTCCCCGCGGGCCTCGATACCGGGCGGCTGCGCCTCCTCGACACGACCTTTCCCGCGCCGATCGCGCTCGCGAAGGGGCTCGGCACGCGCACCGGGTTCGAGGCGGGTCTGCGGCCGGAGGATCTGACGATCGGCCCGCCGCGTGCCGGCGCCGCCGAGGCGACCCTGACCGACATCGAGCCGCTCGGCGTGCGCGCCGCGCTCACCTTCGAGGCGGCCGGCCTCGAGATCCGCGCGAGCGTGCCGGCGGCGCAGGCGCGCGGCCTCTCGACCGGCGAGCGCCTCGGGCTCGCCCCGCGCCTCGAGCGCCTCCTCGCCTTCGACGCCGCGAGCGGCCGCAGCCTGCCGCGTTCCACGGAGTGACCGCGATGCCCACGACCGACACCACCCGCCGCCGCGTCAAGACGACTTGCCCGCGCGATTGCTACGACGCCTGCGGCATGGTCGCGGTGGTCGAGGACGGGCGCGTGCGCAAGGTGCTCGGCGATCCCGATCACGCCATCGCCCGGGGCGCGCTCTGCGGCAAATGCGCGATCGCCTATAACGGCGTCTGGCGAGACCCGTCCGCGCGGCTCACGACGCCTCTGCGCCGCATCGGTGCCAAGGGCGATGGCGCCTTCGCGCCGATCTCGTGGGAGGAGGCGCTCGCCGCGATCGCCGACCGGTTGTCGGGCATCGTCGCGAATTCGGGCCCCGCGCGCATCCTGCACGCGCATTACACCGGCACGGTCGGCCTCCTCGCCGGCTGGTTCCCGACCCGCTTCTTCGCCCATCTCGGCGCGACCGAGGTCGATCCCGACAGCGTCTGCAACAAAGCCGGCCACATGGCGCTCGACTACGTGCTCGGCACCTCGCTCGACGGCTTCGACCCGGAGAGCGCGAGCGATGCCGCGACGATCCTCGTCTGGGGCGCGAACCCGTCGCATTCGGCGCCGCACATGCACAAGCATTGGCTGCGCGAGACGCCGGCGCGGGTGATCGTGATCGATCCCGTCACGACGGGCACCGCGAGCGCCTTCGCGCAGGATCATGTCAAGCTGCGGCCGGGCACCGACGCGGCCCTCGCCTTCGGCCTCATGCACGTCGCCCGCCGCGAGAATCTCCTCGACGAGGCCTTCGTCGCCCGCTCGGTCCTCGGCTACGACGCGATCGAGGCGGCGATCGAGGCCGCGACGCCGGAGGCGATCGCGGCGCTCACGGGCGTGCCCGCGGAGACGATCGCGGACGTCGCGCGCGCCTATGCGCGCGGCCCGTCGATGATCTGGCTCGGCCAGGGCATGCAGCGCACCCGCCGCGGCGGCAACGCCTTCCGCGCCATCGCCGCGCTCGCCGCGATCACCGGCCAGATCGGCAAGACCGGTGCGGGTTTGTGCTACATGAACGGGCCGGCGACGCGCGGCATCGACATGGCGCTCCTCACCGCCCCCGAGGTCGCGCGCGACCCCGGCAGCGTCAGCCACATGGATCTCGCACGGATTCTCGCCGACCCCGCCCGCGCCGAGGCCTTCTTCACCTGGAACTGCAACCCCCTCGCCTCCTCGCCGGACCAGGCGAGCTTGCGCGCGGCGATGGCGCGGGAGGACCTGTTCACGGTCGCCTGCGACGTGTTCCCGACGGACACGGTCGCCTTCGCGGACATCGTGCTCCCGGCGGCGTCCTTCCTCGAATGCGACGACATCGTCGCCCCCTATTTCCATCACACCTTGTCCGCGCAGGTGAAGGTCGAGGAGCCGCCGGGCGAGGCTCTGCCGAACGCGGAGATCTTCCGCCGCCTCGCCGCCGCCATGGGCTACGACCACCCGGCGCTCTTCGAGACCGACGAGAGCCTCCTTTCGCGCATCCTCGCGGCGACGCCCTTCGAGGGCGATTTCGCGGCGCTCGCGGCGGCGGGCACGGTGCGCCTCCACGACGCCCCGCGCATCCCCTTCGCCGACGGCATCTTCCCGACGCCGTCGGGGCGCATCGAGATCGCGAGCGCGCGGGCGCAGGCCGACGGCTTGCCCCTCGTGCCCGAGCCGCATGCCGACGGGCCGCCGACGAGCGGGCGTCTGCGCATCCTCTCCCCGGCCTGCGCCTGGCAGATGAACGCGAGCTACGCCAACGATCCCGGCATCGCGCGCCAGATCGGCCCCGCGCGGGTCCATCTCCACCCCGACGACGCGGCGGCCGCCGGGCTCGCGGACGGCGATCCGGCCACCCTCGAGAACGAGGCCGGGCGGCTCGACCTCGCGGTCCGCATCAGCGAGGCGGTGCAGCCGGGCGTCGCGCTCGTCTACAAGGGCCGGTGGCCCGGTCGCGAACCGGCGGGGGCGAACGTCAATGTGCTCCATGCCGGCGCCAAGGCCGATCTCGGCGGCTCGACGGCTGTCCATTCGCTCGAGGCGACGCTCGTCCCGGCGGGAGGCGGGTCGTGAGCCCGGATCTCGTGCGCGACGTCGCGATCGTCGGCGCCGGGCCGGTGGGGCTGTTCGCGGCCTTCGCGCTCGGCCAGATCGGCCTCTCCTGCGCGATCCTCGACGCCCTGCCCGATCCCGGCGGGCAGCTTGCGGCGCTCTATCCCGAGAAGCCGATCTACGACATTCCCGGGCGCCCCGAGATCCGCGCCGACGCCCTCGTCGCCGACCTCCTCGCCCAGGCGGCGCCCTACGCGCCCGCGCTCCTCACCGGCGAGAGCGCGGAGGCGCTCGCGGGCAGCGTCGAGACGGGCTTCACCCTGGTGACGGGGCGCGGCCGCACGATCGGGGTGCGGGCGGTGATCGTCGCGGCGGGCGCGGGCGCCTTCGGACCCAACCGCCCGCCGATCGCCGGGATCGAGGCCTACGAGGGCCGATCCGTCTTCTACCACGTCGCCTCGCGCGAGCGCTTCCGCGGCGCGCGCGTCGTGATCGCGGGGGGCGGCGACAGCGCGGTCGACTGGGCGCTCTCGCTCGCGCAGGTCGCGGCCGGCGTGACGGTCGTCCATCGCCGCGACGCGTTTCGCGCGCACGAGGCCTCCGTCGCGGCAATGCGCGCCGATCCGCGCATCGCGCTCGCGATTCCCTACCAGCTCGCGGGGCTCGAAGGCGCGGACGGCGCCCTCGAAGCGGTGCGCATCGCCCGCATCGGCGGCGGCGAGGAGCGGCTGCCGGCGGACGCCCTCGTCGCCCTGTTCGGCCTGTCGACCGATCTCGGGCCCCTCGCCTCCTGGGGCATCGGCGCGGACGCCAAGGCGATCCCCGTCGATCCGGCGACCTGCGAGACGGCGCGGCCGGGGGTGTTCGCGATCGGCGACGTCGCCGCCTATCGGGGCAAGCTCAAGCTCATCCTCACCGGCTTCGCCGAGGCGGCGGCGGCGGCGCACGGGGTGCGCGCGCGGCTCTACCCCGACAGGGCCTTCGCCTTCGAGCATTCGACCACGCGCGGCGCGCCGACGCCCGCTCCCCCGGTCGCCGTCCGATCGGCCTGACCAGAGAGCCCGAAAGAGAGACCATGCGCATCCTCGTCTTCCAACACCTCTGCGTCGAGCATCCCGGGCGCCTGCGCGATCTGTGGCGGGCGCGGGGGCTCTCGTGGGACACGGTCGCGCTCGACGAGGGCGAGCCGATCCCCGATCTCGCGACTTACGATCTCCTCGTCGCCATGGGCGGGCCGATGGACGTGTGGGAGGAGCACGCCCATCCCTGGCTCGCGCCGGAGAAGGCGGCGATCCGGCGCTTCGTCGTCGATCTCGGCCGACCCTTCCTCGGCATCTGCCTCGGCCATCAATTGCTGGCGGAAGCGCTCGGCGGCGCGGTCTCCCCGGCGCGGCGGCCGGAGGTCGGGCTCGTGCCCGTCGATCTCTCTCCCGCCGGCCGCGCCGACCCGCTCCTGCGCGGTCTCGACACGCCGCTCGAGACCTTCCAATGGCATTCCTCGGAGGTCTCGCGGCTGCCGGAGGGCGCGGTCGTGCTCGCCGGCAACGAGGCCTGCGCGGTCCAGGCGATGCGCTGGGGCCGCCATGCCTGGGGCCTGCAATTCCACGTCGAGATCACCGCCGACACCGTGCCCGAATGGCGCGACATTCCCGCTTATGCCGCGGCGCTCGACACGGCGCTCGGCCGCGACGCCGCCGCGCGGCTCGAGACCGATGCGCGGGACCGCCTCCCCGCCTTCGCGGCGACCGCCCGCCGCCTCGAAGCCAATCTCCACGCCATCGTCGACCGCGCCCGGCTCGCCGAGATCCCGTGACCCTCGAAGAAGGACGACAAAGATGCTCGAAGATCTCCAACTCGGCCAGGCGCGCGACATCGTGCCGGCCCTCTCGCTGCCCACCAAGGCCGAAGCGCTCGCCTTCGTCGAGAAGGCCCGCGCGCAGGGCTTCGACTACATCCGCTTCGAGATGGCCGACATGGCCGGCCTCTCGCGCGGCAAGACGATCCCGCTCGCGCACGTCGCCTCCTACATGACCGGCGGGCTCAACCTCTATGGCGGCACCGTCGCGCTCGACAGCTATTCGATCCCGGTGCGCGGCTCGGGCTACAACGAGGAAATGAACTACACGGATTGCGTGATGGTCGTCGACCAGAACACGCTCACCCCCGTGCCCTGGCTCGAGCGCACCGGACGCGTGATCTGCGACACGATGTGGTACGACGGGCGCCCGCAGATGGCTGCCCCCCGCCTCCTCCTCAAGCGCATCCTCGGCGTCGCCGCCTCGATGGGCTACGCGGTGATGATGGGCCACGAATACGAGTTCTACGCGGTCGACGCGAAGACCCGCGCGCCCCTCTTCGGGGGCCAGCCGATCTTCGTGACCGCGCGCACCCACGAGCATCCGGCGATCGACGCGCTGATCCGCACCTGCCAGGCGCAGGGCATCGACATCATCACCTACAATGTCGAGCACGGGCCGGGGCAGATCGAGATCAATTACGGAGCGGAAGTCGGCATCGCGGCTGCCGACACCGCCTTCGTCTTCAAGAACACCGTGAAGGAATATCTCGCGCGCCACGGCGTGCTCGCGACCTTCATGACGAAGCCCTACAAGGGCCTCTCGGGCTCCTGCTCGCATTTCCACGTCTCGCTCCTCGATGCCGCGACCGGCCGGAACGCCTTCCTCGACGCGAGCGCGGAGCACGGCATGTCGTCGGCGATGCGCAGCTTCGTGCAGGGCATCCTCGATCATGCCCGCGGCGCGCAGGCGATCTGGAACCCGACGCCGAACTGCTATCGCCGCATCCGCCCGCGCACCTACGCGCCCTCCAACATCTCCTGGGGCGTGCAGGACCGCTCGGCGAGCGTTCGCGTGAAGGCGAGCCTCGACGAGAGCGAGCACCTCGAGGTGCGCGTGCCGTCCGCGATCTCGAACCCCTATCTCGTCGCCGCCTCCGTGATCGCCTCGGGGCTCCTCGGCATCCTGCAGAGCCGCGAGCTCGCCCCCTCCGCGAGCGGGCCGAAGGAGGACGATTCGCGCTACGAGAAGCTCTCGACCTCGATGGAGGACGCGCTCGAGGCCTTCGAGGCGGACGGCGCCCTGCGCGAGCTCCTCGGCGAGGAATTCGCGCGCGTCTTCCTCGCCATGAAGTGGCAGGAGACGAGCCGCCTGCGCGACGAGATCCCGCCGGCCGAGACGGCCGAATATTTCGAGCTCTATTGATGGGCGCCCCGCTCGCCCCGCCCGTCGCGTCGGCGCTCGACGAGAGCCCCGCCGATCTCGACGCCCGCGCCCTCGCCGACGCCTACCGGACGGGACGCCTCTCCCCCGTCGCGGCGGCCGAGGCGGCGCTCGCGCGCATCGCCCGGCTCGATGCGCTGATCGGCGCCTTCGTCCATGTCGACCCGCCGACGACGCTCGCGATGGCGCGGGCGTCGGAGGCGCGATGGCGGGCGGGCGCGCCCTTGTCCCCCATCGACGGCGTGCCGACCTCGGTGAAGGACCTCCTCGCGGTCGCCGGCTGGCCGCTTCGTCGCGGCTCGCTCGCGCACGAGGCGCACCCGCCCTCCGCCGAGGATTCGGCGCCCGTCGCGCGGCTGCGCGAGGCGGGGGCGGTCTTCGTGGGCAAGACGGCGACGCCGGAATCCGGCTACCGGATCGTCACGAGGAGCCGCGTCCACGGCGTCACCCGCAACCCCTACGCCCTCGACCGCACCCCCGGCGGATCGAGCGGCGGGGCGGCCGCCGCGCTCGCGCTCGGCATGGGCGCGCTCGCGGTCGGAACGGACGGGGCGGGCTCGATCCGCATCCCGGCCGCCTTCTGCAACGTCGCGGGCCTCAAGCCCGGCTTCGGCCGCGTGCCGGCCGTGCCGCCCTCGCTCTTCATGCCCCACGCCGTCACCGGGCCGATGGCGCGCACGATCGCCGACGTCGCGGCGATGGCGGCCGTGATGGCGCGACCCGATCCGCGCGACCCCTATGCCTGGCCCGTCCCCTTCGACGAAGCGGCGGCGGCGGGCCCCGTCGCGGGCGTGCGGATCGCGCTCTCGCCGACGCTCGGCACGCCCGGGCAGGCCGATGCCGCGACGCGCGCCGCCCTCGCCCGCGCCGCCGATGCGCTCGAGGCGGCGGGCGCGATCGTGGAGGAGGCCGATCCGGTCTGGCCGGTCGATCCCCACGAGCCGTTCATGGTGTTCTGGGAGGCGACCTATGCCGGCTTCCTCGACACCTATCCGCCCGAGCGGCAGGCGCTGATGGAGCCCGCTCTGCAGGCGATCGCGGCGCGCGGGCGGGCGATCGACGGCCTCGCCTATCATCGCGCGATGGGGCAGCGCCTCGCGATCGCCTCGGCCGCGCGCGCCTTCCTGAACCGCTACGACGCGGTGCTCGCCCCGGTGATGCCGAGCGCGGCCTTCGATCTCGAAGCGGAGGCCCCGCCCGGCGAGCGCCCGGACGATTGGCGCTGGTGCCCCTACACCTACCTCTTCAACATGACGGGCCTGCCCGCGCTCGCGGTGCCGGCGGGCTTCACCGACGACGGCCGACCGGTCGGCGTGCAGATCGCGGGCGCGGCGGGGACCGAGGAGCGGCTCCTGCGTCTCGGCGCGGCGATCGAGGCGGCGATCCCCGCATGCCGGCGACGCCCTGCACTCGTCGCCGCCGACGCGGAGGCCGTCCGATGAACGTGACCGTCACCCTGATCCTCGCGGACGCGACGGAGCGCCGAGTCGCGGCGCCGGAGGGCTTGTCGCTGATGGAGGCGCTGCGGCGGGAGGGCCTGATCGAGGGCGAGTGCAACGGCTCGCTCGCCTGCGCGACCTGCCACGTCTGGGTCGACGAGGCCTTCGCCGCGCGTCTGCCGCCGCCGAGCGCGGGCGAGGAGGACATGCTCGATTGCGCCTTCCAGCTCGCCCCGACCTCGCGCCTCTCCTGCCAGATCGTTCTCGAGCGGGCGCTCGACGGCCTGCGGATCGGCATGCCGCGCGCACGCTGAGAGGGGAGGGCGAATCCGGGTCGCGTCGGCCGCGTCGTCAGGTCTCCACCAGGCGACCGGCCTCGGCGCCGCAATCGTGATTGCCGGGGATCTGGCAAGTCGATCGGCCTTCATCGGCCGCCGAAGACGGCGAGCGCGCCGACGAGGAGAAAGCCCACCACGCACGGCGTCATGGTGAGCGCCATGCCGAGCGAGCGGCCCTTCGCCCCGCGCCGATAGCCGCGATAGAACAGAACGCGGCCGCCGACGAAGAGGGCCGCCGTCGCCGGCAGAAGCGCGAGCCATGGGCCGCCGGCGACGGCCGCGAGCGCGAAATAGAAACCGCCGCTGAGCACGGTCTGCTCGAGCGTGTTCTGGAGGAAGGCGGCCTTCACCGCCAAGCGCTCGCTCGGAGGGCCGGCCGCTTGCCCGCCGATGTCCTCCGGCGAGAAGCGGCGCGCGGTCGACACCATCAGGATGGCGACGAGGAGCACGAGACAGGGCACGGACCATGTCAGCGCGGCGAAGGCGAGCCGCTCCGCAGGCGCGGTCGGGAGGTCGACGAGCCGCGGCGCGACAAGGTATGCGCCCGCGAAGATCGCGAGGGTCGCGACGAAGGAGAGGCTCGTGTCCCGGCGGATGGCGCGCTCCTCGGCGGCCATGTCGACCCGGTTCGGCGGGAGGCGGTAATCGTCGCTGGTCATGACGCGTTCCATCGGTCACGGGGGGCGCCCGCTGCCGTCGCTCGGGCGGCGTCGGAGCCTCCTCGACAGGCGCAACGTCCGCACGCGAGCATGCGTTCGAGTGGTGCGGCGGATGCCGGGCGACGACGCGCCCGTCGCCACGTCTTCCGGCGTGAAATCTGCTATCGCCTCGGCGGCACGTCGCAGACGGTCGTCGCCGGTCGGGAGCGGCGCGCGTCGCGCGTCCTCGTGCGTCATCCCCCCGATCCGAAGGCGCCGCGCCGACGGGTCGCCTCACCCTCTCGAAGGTCTACCAATGTCCCCCGGTCGGAAAACCATCTCCACGGCGCGCCTCGCCGCCGTGCTCGGCCTTCTCGCATGCGTCGGCCCCTTCGCCATCGACATGTACCTGCCGGCCTTGCCGACGGTCGCGACCGAGCTGAACGCGCCGATCTCGGCGGTGCAGGGCACGCTCATCGCCTATTTCGTCGCGTTCGGCCTGGCACAGCTCGTCTGGGGACCGGTCTCGGATCGGATCGGCCGGAAGACGCCGCTGATCGTCGGCCTGCTCATCTTCATCGTCGGCACGGCGGCGTGCGCGATGGCGCCGTCGGTCGGCTGGCTGATCGCCGCGCGCTTCGTGCAGGGCATCGGGGGCGCCGTCCTGATGGTGGTCCCCCGCGCGGTGATCCGCGACACGGCGACGGGCAGCGACGCGGCGCGGATCATGGCGCTCGTCATGCTGGTGATCAGCGTCTCGCCGATGCTCGCTCCGCTCGCCGGGAGCGGCGTCATCGCCCTGGGCGGCTGGCGCCTCGTCTTCGTCGTCCTCCTCGCCGCGGCCTTGGCGAGCCTCCTCGTCACGCGCTTCCTGCTGCCCGAGACGCTGCCCCCCGCCGCGCGCGCCCGCGCGTCGCTCGCCGGATTGGCGCAGGGGACGAGGGTCCTTCTCGCCGATCGCTGGTTCATGGGGCTGACGCTGATCGGCGGTTTCGGCTTCGCCTCGTTCTTCGTGTTCATCGCCAGCGCTTCGTTCGTGTACACGGAGAGCTTCGGGTTGACTCCGACCGAGTTCAGCCTCGCCTTCGCGGCGAACGCGGCGGGGTTCTTCGCCGCCTCCCAGGCCGCCGCGCGGCTGGGGCAGCGCTTCGGCATGGACCGGGTGGTGCTCGCCGGGACCACGGGCTTCGCCCTGTTCTCGAGCCTGCTCTTCGCGCTCGCCTGGGTCGGCCTCGCCCCGCTCGCCGTGGTCATCGGCCTCCTGGTCGTCGCGAATGCGTGCCTCGGCGTGGTGATCCCGAGCACGATGGTCATGGCGCTCGATCCCCACGGCGAGATCGCCGGCCTCGCCTCGTCGCTGGGCGGGGCGCTGCAGATGGTGCTCGGCGGGCTCGTCGTGATCGTCTCGGGTCCGTTCTTCGATGGGACGACCCTGCCGATGGTCGCCGCCATCGCCGCATGCGGGGTCGTCGCGGCGTCGCTCGCGTGGGCCGTCCTGTTCCGCCCCGCGCGGGCGGGCGCCTTGCCCTAGGCGCTCGCCCGGCGCACGAGGCGCGGCGCGATCCGCACGATCGTCGCCGGGCCCTCGTTCCCCTCGAGACGCCGGCGCAGGAGGGCGAGCGCGTTGTCGGCGAGCGCGGCGGCGTCGACGTCGACCGTCGTCAGCGCGCAGGTGTCCCACCCGGCCGCCGCGATCCCGTCGTACCCCGTGATCGCGACGTCGCCGGGAACGTCGCGGCCGAGCCGGCGCGCGGCCGAGAGCGCGCCGATCGCCATCGCGTCGTTGCCGCACAGGATGGCGTCCGGCGCAACGGGCTCGGTGAGGAGCGCGAGCGCCTGGGCGAGCCCGCTCTCGACGGAATAGTCCCCCCGCCGCTCGGCATGGGCCGCAAGACCCGCGGCGGCGAGCGCCTCGCGGAAGGCGCGCGAGCGCTCGACCTCGGAGAAGGTGTCGGCGGTGCCCCCGATCCAGGCGAGGCGGCGGCGCCCGGCCGCGCGATGGAGCGCCACGAGCTCGGCGATGCCGGCCGCGTTGTCGACGAGAACGGCGTCGACGTTCGCGGGCGCGCGGTTGATCATCACGAGCGGCACGCGCGCCTGCGCGCACAGCTCGGCCGCCTGCGGGCCCAGCGAGCCCGCCGCCGCGATGGCGCCGTCCACGCGATAGGTGAGCATGTCGGACAAGGCGGCGTCGACCGCCGCGCTGCCGGGCACCAGCGTCACCAGCGGCCGCGCGTCGAGCCCGCGCAGGCCCTCGGCGAGACGCCCCAGCAGCTCCGCCTCGAAGGGTCGGTCGAGCGTGCCGACGATGAGCGCGACGAGCCCCGTGCGGCGCCCCGAGAGCCCGCGCGCGATCGGGCTCGGTCGATAGCCGAGCCGGGCGGCCGCCTCGTGGATGCGCGCGCGGGTCTCCGGAGCGACGCTCGCGCCGTCGGTGAAGGCGCGCGAAACGGCCGAGCGCGAGACGCCCGCGAGACGCGCGACATCTTCCGACGTGACCGGCATGGCAGCTGTTCCCGATCGTTGCACTCGGTTGCAAGCTAGCCGCAATCGCGCGATCGGCCAAGCACGTATCTCCTTCGCCGACTTCGTTATCTGCCCGTCACAGATGCCCTTCATGATGCACGCGGTTGCAAGAGGAGGCTTGGATGGCGCAGGAGGCGCTCACGATGCGCGGCGTGTCGGTCCGCCTCGGCGGGGCCGCGATCCTCGATCGCGTCGACCTCGAGGCCGCGCCCGGCACCTTCCTGTGCCTCGTCGGCCCCTCCGGCTGCGGGAAGACGACGCTCCTGCGCGCGATCGCCGGCTTCGCGCCGCTCGCCTCGGGCTCGATCGCGATCGGAGGCCGCCGCCTCGACGACCTGCCGCCGGAGCGGCGCGGGACGGCGATGGTGTTCCAGTCCTACGCGCTGTGGCCGCACATGAGCGTCCACGACAACATCGCCTATCCCTTGCGCCTGCGCGGCGTTCCGCGAGCGGCCCGCGCGCGGCGCGTCGACGAGATCCTCGCGCTCCTCGATCTCCCCGGTTTCGGGGAGCGGCGCGTCGACAGCCTCTCGGGCGGGCAGCGCCAGCGCGTGGCGCTCGGGCGCGCGCTCGCCGTCGATCCGCCGGTCCTCCTCCTCGACGAGCCGCTTTCCAATCTCGACGCCGCGATCCGCCGCAGCCTGCGGGCCGAGCTGCGCCGCCTGCAGAACAGGCTCGGAATCACGACCCTCATGGTCACGCACGATCAGGAGGAGGCGCTCGCGCTCGCCGACGCGATCGCGGTGATGCGCGCCGGCCGGATCGTGCAGATCGCCGCGCCCGACGCGCTCTACCGCCGCCCCGCCGATATCGAGACGGCGCGCTTCCTCGGCATCGACAACGTCGTTGCCGCGCGCCCCGAGGACGGCGTCGCCGCCGCCCGCATCGGCTTTCGCAGCCGCGAGGCGCGCGTGACCGAGGCGGACGTGCCGGGCGCTCTGGTGCGCAGCGGCCGCGTCGCCGATTGCGCGTATGTCGGCGGCGCCTGGCACCTGGCGCTCGTCTGCGGCGACGAGACGATCGTCGCGGCGAGCGAGCGCCCCCACGAGATCGGCACGACGGCGCAGGCCGTGGTGCCGCGATCGGCCCTCGTTCCCTTCGGGCCGGACGAAAGGCTCCTCGCCTGCGCGATGCAGGCGCGGAGCGACGAGCCAATGCCGATCAGGCCACGAGAAGGATCCCTGCCATGACCCTCCCGCTCCTCCTGGCGGGCGCCGCGACGGCGCTCGCCCTCGCGCTGCCCGCCGAGGCCCAGACGCTGACGATCGCCACGGCCGGCGACGCCAACATGGTCGAGTATATCGACGAGTTCCTGGCGCCGCGCTTCGAGGCGCTCCATCCCGGCGTCACCGTGCGCGCGCTCGGGACCGGCCCCGGCGACGGCGGCAGCCAGGCGATCTGGGAGCGTCTCGTCGCGCAGGCCGGCGCCGAGCGCGTCGACGTCGACGTCGCCGTCGTCCACCAGCGCATGGCCGGCCAGATGGTCCGCGAGGAGCTGCTGACCGCCTATCGCGACGCGATCGAGACCGGCGGCCTCGTCACCCGCGACACGGCCGAGGTGGCGCTCGGCGTCGACGTCGGCGGCTACGTCATGCCGATGTTCCACAGCCAGATCGCGATCGCCTACAACCCCGATCTCGTGCCGCAGCCGCCGCAGACCTACGAGGAGCTCGCCGCCTGGGCCGAGGCCAATCCCGGCCTCTTCGGCTATAACGGCATCACCGGCGGCATGTCCGGCGTCGGCTTCGTGTTCGGCTGGCTCTACGCCTTCACGGAGGTGGCGGACGAGATCAAGAACGCGCCCCTCGGCGAGGAGGGCGTGCAGGCGATCACGCCCGCGCTGGAGAAGCTCGCCGCGTTCAACGGGCACGTGACGAAGACGCCGGGCAATGCCGGCACGCTCGACGCGCTCAACCGCGGCGAGATCGCCATGGGCCCGGTCTGGATGGACATGTTCTACACCTGGGTGGCGGACGGGCGGCTCAACCCGGATCTGCGCCTCCTGGTGCTCGGCCCCGGCATGCCCGGCCAGCCGATGTACTACGTCGTGCCGAACGGCGCGCCCAACGAGGAGCTCGCCCGCGCCTTCGTCTCCTTCGCCACGAGCCCGGAGGTTCAGGCCGAGGGCATCGTGCGCCGCTTCAACTGGTTCCCCGGCATCGACCCTCAGCACGTCCGGCCGATCCTCTCGGACGACGAGTGGCAGCGCCTCTTCGCCGACGTCTCGCCCGAGATCCTCGCCGAGCGCGGCTGGTCGATGCCGCAGGCGGACAATTTCCGCCTGATCCTCGAGACCTACGAGCGCGTCGTCCGCTGAGCGGCGCCGAGGGGCGGAGGGCGCGGCCTTGCGCATGAGCGACACCGAGGATGCGAAACGCCACGGGGCGGGCGCGGGGCAGGCCCCGCGCCTCCTCGCGCTCGCCCTCGTCGCGCCGGCGCTCGCCGCGATCCTCTTCCTCTACGCCTATCCGCTGGCACGCTCCCTCGTCGGCGCCTTCGCCGACGAGGCGGGCGGCGTCACGCTCGCCCATGTCGAGACGGCGCTCGTCCTCTACGGCCGCGACGTCGCCTTCTCGATCGGCGTCGCCGCGGCCTCGCTCGCGCTCGTCGCGATCGCCTCGATCGCGATCGCGGGCTATCTGACGCTCGGGGCGACGCCCTGGGCGGTGGCGGCTCTGCGCTTCCTCTATCGCTGGCCGCTCTTCATCCCCTTCGTCGTGGCCGGACAGACCGCGCGCTCGTTTCTCGGCCGCAACGGCCTCCTCAATTCGGGTCTCGTCGAGATCGGCCTGATCGACGCCGCGAGCGCGCAGAGCCTGCTCGATTGGCGCGGGCTCGTCCTCGCCTTCGCCTGGAAGCAGATCCCCTTCGTGGCGCTGCTGCTCGCCGGCGCGATGGCCTCGCTCGATCGCGCCCAGGTGGAGGCCGCGCGCAATTGCGGCGCCTCGCGGCTGCGCTGTCTCGTCGAGATCGTGCTGCCGCAGGTCGGGCCGACCCTCGCGGTCGGCCTGATCCTCTCGCTCGTGACGATCTTCTCGGTGCTCTCCGTGCCGATGATGCTGATCGCCGGCAATCCGACCATGATGACCGCGATGATGGCGCACCGCGTCACCTATTTCGGCGATTACGCGGTGGCGAACGCGCTCGGGCTCGTCTCCTATCTCGTCACCAGCGTCGCGGCCGTCGTCTATCTGCGCACCGTGCTCGCGGAGCGGACGCGATGAGCCGCGCCCTCTCCGCCGTCGGCCGACATCTCGTCTGCGGGATCGCGATCGGCGCCGTCGCCTTCGTGATCTTCGGGCCGCTCCTCAACCTCGTGCTCTGGGCCTTCGCCGAGCGCTGGTTCTACCCCGCGCGGCTGCCGACGGAATACGGCTTCGCCTTCTGGGAGCGCGTGTTCCGCCCGCGCGGCGGGGCCTGGACCTCGCTGTCGAATTCGCTCCTGATCGCGCTCGCGACGGTCGGCGTCTCGATGGCGCTCGCGGTGCCGGCGGGCTACGCGCTCGCGCGCCTCGCTCTGCCCGCGCGCAGCCTGATCATGCTCGCCTTCCTCCTGCCGCAGGCCTTCCCGAGCCTGCCGATCTTCATCAACATCGCGGCGATGTTCTTCGGGCTCGGGCTCAACGGGACCTTCCTCGGCGTCGTCCTCGTGCACAGCCTCACCGGCCTCGTCTACGCGGTGTGGATCGCGAGCGCCTCCTTCGCGGCGGTCGACCGCTCGCTCGAGGAGGCCGCGCGCAATTGCGGGGCGGGGCGCCTGCGGACGTTCTGCGACGTGACGCTGCCCCAGGCGGCGCCGGGTCTGATGGCGGCGGCGATCTTCGTCTTCCTCGACAGCATCGACGAGTTCACCGGCACGCTCTTCGTCGGCGCGCCGGACATCGTCACCCTGCCGCTCCTGATGTTCAACGCCTCGATCGGCGGCAATTTCCAGATCGCCGCGATCACGGCGCTCCTCCTGCTCGTGCCGTCCTTAAGCTTCATGCTCGTGATCGAGCGCTTCCTGCGCGCCGACGTGCTCGCGCGGATCGGCCGCTGAGGCCCTGCCCGGATTCCCGCGCGACGCGCGTCGATCGTCGCCGCGGCACGAGCCCGACCGAAACGGCGCTTGCCCAATTTACTTGTTTGCTGTACCAGCAAGTGAGCATGAATGGAGGTCGGACATGAAAGCGATCCTCGTGAAGGAGTTCGGGCCCCCCGACGGATTGGCTCTCGTCGATCTCCCCGCCCCCGTCGCCGGGGACGGCCAAGTGGTCGTCGCGGTCGAGGCGATCGGCGTCGGATTGGTCGACGTCCTCGCCAGACGGGGACATCTGGGAGCTGCCGCGCCGGGATTCGCTCCGGGGGTCGAGGTGGCGGGCCGCGTCGAAACGGTCGGCACGGGCGTCGATCCGGCGCTGATCGGAAAGAGGGTGTTCGCTCTCGGGCGCGGCGGCTATGCCGAGCAATTCGTCGCGGATCGCGACGGGGTGTTCCCGCTGCCCGAGACCGTATCCGCCGAAGCGGCCATGGCTCTGGGGGTGAATGCGCTCGTCGCCCGTCTCAGCATCGAACGCGCGCGGCTCGCTGCGGGAGAACGCGTCCTCGTCCGGGGGGCGAGCGGGGGCATCGGGGCCGTCGCGGCGCAGATGGCGGCTTCCTCCGGCGCGATCGTCACGGCGACGACGCGGGCCGAGGCGGCCGAACAGGTCCGTGGGATGGGCGTGCAGGAGGTGATCCGCCGAGATCTCGATCCGGAGCCCGAGGGTCCGTTCGACGTCGTCATCGATCCGGTCGCCGGAGACGGCATGCTCGCGCTGATCGGAACGCTCGCGCGCAACGGCCGCTACGTCGTCAATGGCGCCGCGGCTGGGTTTCCACCCGCGGGCATCGACCAGGCGATGCTGCAGAACTTCTCGAAATCGCTCACCTATTCGATGGTCAGCCTCGATTCGGTCGCCAAGACGGAGTTGGCGCGCGTGGCGGCGGCGGTCTTTGCCGAGGCGGCTCGCGGCGCGCTTCGGCCGATCGTCGCTGAGGTCCTGCCGCTTCGCGATGCGGCCCGCGCGCACCGGATGCTCGAGACCGGCAAGAGGTTCGGAAAGATCGTGCTCCAGCCGTAAGGCGGCCCCGTCCGGACGAGGGACGGGAGAGGCCGACGAGAGCCTGCGCCTCGGCGTCGGGCTGCTCTCGCGAGAGGACGCGCGCGGTCTCGTCTCGCCCGTCGCGGATGCCGCCATCCGCGACGGGCGAGCGAAATTTCGATTGCCACGCTCGCCTGCTTGCCTCAATATCAATATCGATAATGATATTGGGACCTGGTCCATGCGTCCACGGGAAGCCATCTACGCGACGGTGAAGCGCCGCATCATCCTCAACGAGCTGCGGCCCGGCGTCCTGCTGACGGAGCTCGGGCTCGCCAGCGAGCTCGGATGCAGCCAGGGACCGGTGCGCGAGGCGCTGCTGCGCTTGCAGGAGGACGGCCTCGTGCTGCGCGGAGGCCATCGCGGCACCGTGGTCACGCCCCTCGACGCGGAAGAGGCGGAGGAGATCCTCGCTCTGCGCCGGCGGATCGAGACGCGAGCGGCACCCCGCGCCGCGCACGCGGTCGACCGCGCCGCTTTGGAGCGCCTGTCCGACCTGATGTCGCGGATGATGGACGCGGCCCGCGCAGGCGACGAGTACGCGCTCATCGAGCTCGACACGCAATTCCATCTCGAGATCTTCCGTCTCGCCGGGCTGCGCGCGCTGGAGCAGATCCTCGTGCGCTGCATCCTCCACTCGCATCGCCAGAAGCTCTGGGAGCCGCGCCATCGGCGGCCTCTCGTCGAGACCGCGGCGCGTCACGACGTGCTCCTCGAGCGCCTCGCCGCACGCGACGCGGACGGGCTCGCCGCCGCGCTCGGGACCCACATCGACACGATCGTCGATGTGGAGGCGACGAGGGCGGCCTCGTGACGCCGTTCGTCGATCCTCACATGCGCCCCTTGCTGGAGGCGCTGCGCGCGGCCCCGAGCCTCGATTACGCGCGGATGCCGATAGCCGAGGCGCGGCGCGCGTTCGAGAGCGGCGCGGCGCCCTGGCGCGAGGGCCTCCCCGCGGTCGCCACGCGCGACCTCGCCGTCCCGAGTCCCGGCGGAGGAATGCGCGCGCGCCTGTTCCTGCCGAGCCGGGAGCGCCTGCCGCTGATCGTCTTCGTTCACGGCGGAGGTTGGTCCTTCGGGTCGGTGGACACGCACGAGAACGAGATGCGGCGGCTCGCGATCGCGGCGCAGGCGGCGGTGCTCGGCATCGATTATCGGCTCGCGCCCGAGCACCCCTTCCCGGCCGGCCTCGAGGATACGCGCGCCGCGATCGCGTTTGCGCGCGCCGGCGGGCTCGGGAGCGCGATCGACGCGCGACACATCGCGCTCGCGGGCGATTCCGCCGGCGCCAATCTGGCGCTTTCCGCGATGATCGAGGCTCGCGATCGTGGCGAGCCTTCGGTCGCCGCGGGCGCGCTCTTCTACGGCTGCTACGCGCCCGACTTCGACACGCCGAGCCACGCCGCCTTCGGTGGCGGCGCGTTCGGGCTCTCGAGCGACCGCATGCGCTGGTATTGGAGAAACTTCCTCGGCAGCGCGGGCGAGGATACGCGCACGCTCGCGGCGCCGCTGCGCGCCGACCTCGCGGGCTTGCCGCCGCTCCACCTCGTCGCGGCCGGCCTCGATCCCCTGCTCGACGACACGCTGACCCTCTCCCGCCTGCTCGCCTATTCGGGCGTCCCTCACCGCTGCGACGTGGTGCCGGGCGTCGTCCACGGGTTCCTCCGCATGGCGCGGGAACTGCCGGCCGCCGAGGACGCCATCCGCGCGGCCGGAGACGTCTTGTCCAATCGATTGAAAAAACAACTGGAGGAGGAAACACGATGAGGCGCAGAACCTTCATCAAGCTCGCCGGCGCCACCGCGCTCACCGGCGCGCTCGCGGCACCCGCCATCGCGCGGCCGACGCCGGTGCGCTGGTGGTACCATTTCGACAATCCCCAGAACACGCCCGACGCGCTGATCGCCAAGTTCGAGGCCGAGAACCCCGACATCCGGATCGAGGCCGAGAGCATCCCCTGGGGCGGCGGAAACGACTATTACACGCGGCTCTTCGCAGCCATCGTCGCGGGCGGAGCGCCGGATTGCGCGATGGTGAAGCTCAACAACCAGGCTCAGCTCGTCGAGATGGAGGCGCTCGAGCCGATCGACGATCTCGTCGGCGCCTGGGACGGGCGCGCAGACATCTCGGAGGACATCTGGAACGTCAATCGCGGCACGGATGGGCGGCAATACTTCGTGCCGCTGCAATACGTGGTGCTGTATCTCTACTATCGCCCGGATCTGTTCGCGGCTGCCGGGCTCGCTCCGCCGGCGGATTTCGAATCCTTCCTCGCCGCCGCCAAGGCGCTCACGCAGGGCGACGTCTATGGCTTCGGCATGCGGGGAGCCGGAGGCGGGCACGACAATTGGGGCCCCTTCGTGCTCGGCAACGGCGCGAGCTTCGAGAAGGGCGGCATGGTCAACGAGGAGGCGCTCGCCGCGAACCGCTGGTATGTCAGGCTCGCGACCGAGCACAAGGTGGTGCCGCCCTCCGCCGCGACGGACGGCTTCCGCCAGATCGTCGACAACTTCAAGTCCGGGCGCGCGGCGATGGCGATCCATCACGTCGGCTCGTCGAACGAGATGGTCTCGGCGCTCGGCGAGAACGTCTCGGCGGTTCCCGTCCCCCGCCGGCCGGACGGCTCCGGGTGGACGCTGTTCGGCGACGAGTCGAACGCCGTCTTCGCCTCCGCCGCCGAGAGGGAGGCCGCCTTCCGCTGGATCGCGTTCCTCTCGACCGGTGAGAACAACGTCGAGTTCAACAAGCTGACCGGCCAGCTCCCGGTGACGACCTCCGGCGCTGAGGGCTGGACGCTGCACGAGAAGCGCTTCGTGGAGGCGAGCGCGGCCTCCCTGCCTCTCGCCGCGGTGCCGCCGGATTCGCCCAAGACCGCGGACTTCGTGCGCACCGTCTGGCCGACCACCATGCAGCAGGCTCTGCTCGGCCAGATCTCGCCCGACGACATGATGCGCGCCATCGAGGCGCATTTCCACGGCTGAGCCGGGCGACGGGGCCGCCCCGCCGGCCCCGTCCTCACCGCCGCTTCCGTACCACGCGAGGTCAATGCCGTGATGCCCATCGGCACGCGGGCGCGCAGCCGCGCGACGCTCACCCCCTATCTCTTCCTGGCGCCCGCCCTCCTCGTGACGGCGGCGGTCATCCTGTTCCCGGTGGTGCAGACGGCCTGGATGAGCCTGCACGACTACGTCCTCTTCAGACCGCGCAACATCCCCTTCGTCGGTCTGGGCAATTTCGCGCGCGCGCTCGCCGATCCGGTCTTCTGGCTCTCCCTGTGGAACTCGGCGCTCTGGATCGGTCTCGCGGTCGGCTTCCAGTTCGCTCTCGGTCTCGGCACGGCGCTGCTGCTCAACCAGAGCTTCTGGTGGCGCAGTGCGGCGCGGGCTCTGATCGTCGTGCCCTGGGCGCTGCCGAGCGTCATCATCGGCCTGATGTGGACCTGGATGTACGACTTCAATCTCGGCGTGATCAACGACGTGCTCCTGCGCATCGGAGCGATCGACGCGCCCGTCGCGTGGCTCGCGCGGCTCGACACGTCCTTGTATTCCGTCGTGCTCGCGCTCGTCTGGCAGGGCTTTCCCTTCTTCGCGGTCGTGATCCTCGCCGGGCTGCAGACGGTGCCTCAGGAGCTCTACGAGGCGGCCGAGATCGACGGTGCGACCTCTCTCCAGAAGCTGCGCTTCGTCACCCTCCCCTCGATCGCCGAGGTGATCGCCACCGCGCTGCTCCTGCGCACCATCTGGGTCGCGAATTCGCTGGACGTGATCCTCGTGATGACCGGCGGCGGGCCCGGTTACGCCACCCACACCCTGCCGCTCTACGCGTTTCTCAAGGCCTATTCCGCCATGGAATTCGGCTACGGGGCGGCGCTCGCGCTGATCCTGACCGGCCTCCTGCTCTTCGTGGTCTACGCCTATGTGCGCCGCGCGGCCAAGGACCTGAGCCGATGATCGAGCGTCGCTCGCGCCTGCGCCGCGCGCTGACCGTCGAGGTGCCGATCCTCGCCGTCGTCGCCTTCGCCCTCGCCCCCTATGCCTGGATGGTTCTCACCTCGATCAAGCCGGATGCGGAGATCGTCGCGCGGCCGCTGCAATACCTGCCGCGCAGCGTCACGCTCGAGCATTACGAGACGCTGCTCGCGCGCACGAGCTTCGCGAGGAACCTCCTCAACAGCCTCGTCGTGGCGACCGGGGCCGTCGTCGTCGGGCTGGGCGTCAGCGTGCCGGCCGCCTACGCCTTCTCGCGATTCCGGTTCGCCGGGCGCAGGTACCTGATGACGCAATTCCTCGTCATCAACATGTTCCCGATCGTGCTGCTCATCATCCCGCTCTTCGTGCTCATGCGCTGGATGGGGCTGCTCGACACCTTCGTCGGCGTCGTCGTCGGGCATTCCACCTTCGCGATCCCGTTCTCGATCTGGATGCTGACGAGCTACATGAACGCGATCCCCAAGGAGCTCGACGAGGCGGCGATCGTCGACGGCGCGACGCGTCTGCAGACGATCCGCATCGTGGTGCTGCCGCTCGTCATGCCCGGCGTGGTGACGACGGGCATCTACATCTTCGTCACCTCCTGGAACGAGTATCTCTTCGCGATGATGCTCTCGGGCCAGAACGTGCGGACGGTCACCGTCGCGCTGCAGCTCTTCATCGGGGAGTTCAGCGTGCAATGGGGCCTGCTCACGGCCGGCGGCACGCTCGTCGCGATCCCGGTCACCATCCTCTTCCTCGTCGTCCAGAAGCGGCTCGTGGGCGGGCTCACGGCCGGAGCGGTAAAGACATGAGACCAGACAATCCGATCGGCATCATCTCGATGTTCTACGCCCGGCCCTTCGGCCGGGAGCATTTCGGCACGCTCGCGCGCGCCAAGGCGGCGGGCTGCGATTTCGTCGAGCTTCTCGTGCCGGAGCCCGGCGAGCTCGACCTCGCCGAGACCCGCGCGGCGCTCTCCGATCACGGCCTCGGGATCGTGCTCGCCGCGCGCGTGAACCTCGCCCGCGACCTCGCGAGCGCGGAGGAGGGCGCGCGTGCCGAGGGCATCGCCTATCTCGAGCGCTGCGTGGCGGTCGCCGAGGAGCTCGGGGCGTCCCTCGTCGGCGGGCCGCTCTACGGGGCCCCGCTCGTCTTCGCGGGCCGCGCGCCGGCGCCCGTCGCCGAGGAGGAGCGCGCGCGCCGGATCGAGCGCGTCGTCGAGGGGCTGCGGCGCGTGGGCGGGCGGGCGGCCGATGCGGGGGTGCGCCTCGCCATCGAGCCGCTCAACCGCTTCGAGACCGACATCGCCAACACCACGCGCCACGCCCTCGCGCTCGTCGAGATGGCCGGCTCGCCCGCCTTGGGCGTCATGCTGGACACCTTCCACATGAACATGGAGGACCCCGCCATCCCCGACGCGATCCGTGCCGCCGGCGATCGTCTGATCCATTTCCAGGCAAACGAGAACCATCGCGGCTTCGTCGGCTCGGGCCATATCGACTGGCCGGGGGTGGCGCGCGCGCTCGCGAGCATCGGCTATGCCGGACCGATCACGCTGGAGCCCTTCCGCCGCAACGACGAGCGTCCCGGCGTGCCCCTGGCGCAATGGCGCGCGCCGCGCGCGGACGAGGCCGCCGCCGACGACGCGGCGCTCGCGGCGAGCATCGCTCATCTGCGGGCCGCGCTCGCCTTCGCCGGGAGGGCGTCATGAGCCGGTTGCGTCTGGGCTGGATCGGGTGCGGAACCCACGCCAACGAGATGCTGCTGCCGCAGGCGAGCCGTCTCGACGCGTCCCTCGCCGCCTTGTGCGACACCGACGAGAGACGCCTCGCCGCAACCGCTTCCCGCTTCGGGGTGGCGCGGACGACCCGCGACTGGCGCGAGCTCGTCGCCTATGCCGATCTCGACGCGCTCGTCGTCGCCGCGGGTCCCGGCGTTCACGAGGCGGCGGCGCATGCCGCAATCGCCCGAGGGCTCCCGGTCTTCGTCGAGAAGCCGCCGGCCGCGACCGCCGCGGCAGCAGAGCGGCTCGCGCAGGCCGCTCGGGCGCGCGGCGTGCCGGTCGTCGTCGGCTTCATGAAGCGCTATTCGACCGCCAACCGCATCGCCTGCAACGTGCTGCGCAGCGCGGATTTCGGCGAGACCGCCTCGTTCCTCGGCGGGTACATGACGGCGCCGACCTATTTCTCCGGCGATCCCGACTATACCGGCTTCTACCTCCACCATTGCGTGCACTACTTCGATCTCGTCCCCCATCTCATGGGCGAGGTCGCCTCCGTCGGGGCACGCCGTCACGAGCTGGCGCCCGGAAAGCTGCTCCTGCACGTCGACTTCCGCTTCGTCTCGGGGGCGATCGGAACCCTGGTTCTCGGCACCCACCAGTCCCGCGGCACGCCGATGGAATGGTGGCAGGTGATGGGGGACCATCGCCGCGTGGAGGTCCGCAACGTCCACGAGGTCCGCTATTATCGCGCGCCTCCCTTCAAGTTCGCGAAGGCCGAGGCGAGCCTCGTCGACGGCGAGGACACGCTTGTCTGGGAGCCGAACCTGACCGCCGCCGCCAACGAGGATCACAAGGGATATTACGCGCTGCTCGCCGATTTCGTGGCCGCGGCCCGCGGCGGGGCCAACGACGCCCCGAGCGCCGCCGACGGCGCCCGCGCCATGCGGCTGATGGAGGCCGCGCTCGTCGAGGAGGGCCTCTGATCATGGCGTGCGTCCAGATCGACAGCGTCGAGAAGGCGTTCGGTGCCGCGCGGATCCTGCACGGCGTCAGCATCGACATCGCGGACGGCGAGTTCGTGGTGCTCGTCGGGCCGTCCGGCTGCGGCAAGTCCACGCTCCTGCGCATGATCGCGGGGCTCGAGGAGATCTCCGGCGGAACGATCGCCATCGCGGGCCGGGTGGTCAACGCGTTGCCGCCCAAGGAGCGCGACGTCGCGATGGTGTTCCAGTCCTACGCGCTCTACCCGCACATGACGGTGGCCGAGAACATGGCCTTCTCGCTGCGCCTCGCCGGCGCATCGAAAGCGGCGATGCAGGCCAAGGCGCGAGAGGCGGCCGAAATCCTCGGCCTGACCGATCTCCTCGACCGCTATCCGCGGCAATTGTCCGGCGGACAACGGCAGCGCGTCGCGATGGGCCGGGCGATCGTGCGCGATCCGGCGGTGTTCCTCTTCGACGAGCCGCTGTCCAATCTCGATGCGAAGCTGCGCGTGGCGATGCGAACCGAGATCAAGGCGCTGCATCAACGCCTCGGCACGACCATGATCTACGTCACGCACGACCAGATCGAGGCCATGACCATGGCCGATCGGATCGTCGTCATGCACGACGGCCTGATCGAGCAGATCGGCGCGCCGCTCGATCTCTACGATCGGCCTGCGAACCTCTTCGTCGCCGGCTTCATCGGCTCGCCGGCCATGAACTTCCTCTCCGGGATCGGGCAGGCGGGCGATCCGCCGCGCGTGGAGGTGGCGGGGGTCGGCCTCGCGGCGCCGCATGCCGTGGCGGAGGGCATGCCGGTCACCGTCGGCGTCCGGCCGGAGCATCTCGCGATCGCCGAGGCCGGACTTCCCGCGCGCGTCGTGGTCACCGAGCCGACCGGCTCGGAGATCCAGGTTGTCGCGGAGGTGGGCGGCACGCAGGTGACATGCCTCCTGCGCGAGCGCCGAATGCCGCGCCCCGGAGAGGCGATCCACCTCGCCGTCCAGCCGGACCACATCCATCTGTTCGACGCCACAACCGGCTTGCGCCTCTGACGCAGCGATCCTCCGATCTCGACGCGCGCGCTACGCCTCGGGATCGGGATGCCGGCTCGCGAGGCCATGCCGGATCAAGGCCAGCAATTGATCTCCTGCCGCCGCGATGTCGAACCGAGGCTCGGCCAGCCACGTGTCGATGAGGCCGCAGATCCCGGCGGCGATGAGCAGGGCGGCGTGTTCGGGGACGACATCCGGCCGGACTTCGCCCGCCTCGATCCCCTGCCGCACGTGACGCGCCAGCAATGCGAGCGTCTCGTCTCGCAACCGAGCGAGATCCTCCGACAAAGCGCTCTGCCGCCGGGAATCGGCGAGGACGATCTGGGTCGCCATGCCGCGCGTGGGATCGGCCATCAGCTGCGTCAGCACCGCTCGCGTGATGTCCAGGACCGCGACGAGACCGGTCGCCGCGTCGACGCCCCGGAGCGTCCGATCGAACTCGATCGCCACGTAGGAGGCGAGCGCCTTGAGATAGCGATCCCGCGATCCGAAATGATGCGCGGGCAATCCCCGGCTGTAGCCGGCGCTTTTCCCCACATCGGTCAAGGTGAGCTTCTCGAGGCCCTCTCGCGCCACGAGGCGCACCCCCGCCGCCAGCATGCGCTGTTCCGATTCCTCGCGGCGCTCCTCCTGCGTTCTCCGCGTCTGGTTGTCGGTCAATGTCGTACGTCCCTTCGCGATGGCTCGGACGCGAGCATACCCGTCTCGTCGGGCATGGCGAAGGTCGAGCGACGCGGGATCGGCTTCTAATCGTCTCGTGCGCGGGGCACGACGAGCGCGTCGAGCGCCACGGCACCCGCGCCTTCCGACCGCACGAGGAAAGGGTTGACGTCGATGCTCTCGATCGTCTCCGCCTGAGCCACCGCCAGGCGCGACAGAGCGGCGACGGCACGCGCGAGCGCCGACTTGTCCGCCGGCGGCGCGCCGCGCACGCCGTCGAGGATGGCACGGCAGCGCAGCTCGTCGATCATCCGGAGAGCCTCCTCCTCATCGACCGGTGCGCGACGGAAGCTCACGTCGCGCACGACCTCGACCAGCACTCCGCCCGTTCCCAGCAGCACGACGGGTCCGAAGACGGGGTCGCGCGTCACGCCGAGAATGGTCTCGACGCCGCCCGTCTCCATCGGCGCGACGAGGACCCCGGACAGGCGCGCCTGCGGCGCGGCCGCCCGGGCGCGGGCGAGAATGGCGGCGAAGGCTTCGCGAATGTCGGCTTGCGCGTCGAGCCCGAGCACGACACCGCCCACTTCCGTCTTGTGGGCGATGTCGGGGGAGGCGAGTTTGAGCGCGACCGGCCGCCCCAGAGCGCGCCAGGCGGCGACGGCCTCCTCGGCGTCGCGCGCGAGCCGCTCGTCGGGAACGGGAATGCCGGCTCGCGCGAGGATCGACTTCGCCTGCGCCTCGTCGAGGGGGCCCTTCTCGCCATGGATCGTGACCCCGGACGCCGAAGGCGATCCGGCTTCGCGGCCGGGGATGGCCGCCTTCGAGAGCTTCGCAGGCGGCGAGGGGAAGGAGAGGTGCGGGCGCGAAAACGCTTCGGCGAAGTGGGCCATCGCCGCGACCGCCCCCACGGCGGCGGAGGGGTCCTCGAAGACCGGATAGCCCATCGCCTCGTAGTCGCGGCGCATGGGCTCGGGCACGAGCATCGACAGGAGGAGCGGGAAATCGGGATAGGCCTTTCGCACGCCCTCCAAAGCGTCGCGGACGGGGCCCGCATTGGCGGCCGAGCCGGGGATCGAGGTGAAGAAGGCGACGACCGCATCGTAGCCGCCCTGCGCCACCACCGTCTCGATATTGCGCGCGAGCAACGAGGGATCGTTGAAGGCCTGCGCGGTCACGTCAATCGGGTTGCGCACGCCCGCATAGGGGAGCTGCTCCTTGAGCGCCCTCTGCACGGGCTCGGGCATCGGCGCGACGTCGAGCCCGCGATCGCTCGCCTCGTCCGCCATGAGCACGCCGACGCCCCCCGAGATCGTGACGAGGCCGATGCGCCGCCCCGACGGCAGCGCGCTCGCGCTCGCCGCGCAGGCGATGTCGACGAGCTCGGACGCGGTGCGCGCGCGATAGGCGCCGTATTGGCGCAGGACCGCGTCCACCACCTCGTCGGCGCCGGCGAGCGCCGCCGTATGCGAGCTCGCGGCGTCCGCGCCGACCTCGGAGCGGCCGACCTTCATGAAGATCACGGGTTTGGCGTTGCGCCGCGCCGTCTCGAGCGCGCGCACGAGCGCCTCGCCGTCGCGAAAGCCCTCGGCATAGGCCATGATCACCCGCGTGCCCTCGTCCTGCGCGAGATGTTCGAGGCATTCGGCGACGTCGATATCGGCCTCGTTTCCCGTCGAGATCCAGGTGCGCATGCCGAGCCCGCGGCGGCGCGCGAGATAATAGAGATGGCTGCCGAAGGCGCCGCTCTGGCTGACGATCGAGAGGCTGCCCGGTTGCGGCGTGCCGCGATCGAGCGTCGTCGAGAACGTGCCGTAGAAGCCCGATCGCACGTCGAAGAGCCCCAGGCAATTGGGCCCCAGCAACCGCATGCCATGAGCCCGCGCGCTCTCCGAGATGCGCCTCTGCAGCGCCTCCTCGCCGATCTCCGCGAAGCCCGACGAGAAGATCGTGCAGGCGCGGGTGCCCGCCGCACCGAGCGCCGCGACGGCCTCCTCGACGAGCGGCGCGGGCAGAGCCACGATCGCGGCTTCCGGCGCCTCGGGCAGATCGGCGAGGCGCGCGAAGGCCGGCAGGCCCTGCACGCGCTCGCGCTTGGGATTGACGGGGTAGATCGCCCCGCGAAAGCCGCCCTCGCGCAGATAGGCGATCGGCCGGCCGCCAATGCGGGTCGGGTCGTCGGAGGCGCCGAGGATCGCCACGGAGCGGGGGGCGACGAGGCTGGCGAGACCCGCGCGCGCGGGGGCGGTGTCGCTCGTCAACGGCGTTCCCTCCTGATCCCCCGTCGGCTGCCGCGCTCCTTGCGTCTTCTCGGCGCGGCGTTTCGGGCATGATCGGAAACGAAATCGCGTTTCGCAACCCCGCCTCGGGTCCGCAGGGCGCCCAGATCGGCATCGGACAAATGCCGATCCGGCGTGGTTGCCGGGTCGGCGGGGCGGCGTTATCCTCGAAATTGCGAAACGTCGTTTCGCATCTGGAGTCGCCGAGCCAACGGCGCCCGATCCACGAGGAGGAAACGCCGATGAATCCCAAAAAGACCAAGCTCTCCGCTCTCCTGTGCGCCACGGCGCTCGTCGCCGCCGGCACCGTCGCGGCCCACGCCATCGAATTGCCGAACACGATCAGCTGGACGGCCTACGACACCGGCTCCGGCGGCTACAACCAGGCCGTCGCGATCGGATCGGCCCTGCGCAATTCGGTCGGCGTCAATCTGCGCGTCCTGCCGGGCCGCAACGACGTCGCCCGCCAGGTGCCTCTGCGCGAGCGTCGCGTCGACTTCTCCGCGACGGGCATCGGCGCGAGCTATTTCGCGCAGGAAGGCGTGTTCGAATTCGGCGAGCGCGAATGGGGTCCGCAGGACGTGCGCGTGCTGATCGCCTCGAACGACGACGGCAATCTCGGCATCGGGGTCGCGGCGGATACGGGCGTGCGCACGATCCACGATCTGCGCGGCAAGCGCGTCGCCTGGGTCGTCGGCTCGCCGGCGCTCAACCAGAACATCACCGCGATGCTCGGCTTCGCCGGCATGACCTGGGACGATGTCGAGCGCGTCGATTTCCCCGGCTTCGGCGCGAGCTGGGAGGGCATCGTCAACAACCAGGTCGACGCGGCCTTCGCGGCGACGACGTCGGGCCAGGCCTATCAGCTCGAGGCGAGCCCCCGCGGCCTCGCCTGGGTCGTGTTCCCGCACGACGACGAAGAGGGTTGGGAGCGCCTGCAGCGCTCGGCGCCCTTCTTCGAGCCCAACATGGCGACGGAAGGCGCCGCCATCACGCCCGAGAACCCCCACGAGGGCGCGGCCTATCCCTATCCCGTGCTGATCGCCTATTCGGACCAGGACGAGAGCCTCGTCTACAACATGACGAAGGCGATGGTGGAGCTGTTCGACCAATATTCGGGCGACGCGCCCGGCGCCAACGGCTGGGCGCTCGAGCGCCAGAGCTTCACCTGGGCGGTGCCGTATCACGAGGGCGCGATCCGCTATTACCGGGAGATCGGCGTCTGGTCCGACGAGGCGCAGGCCCACAACGACATGCTGATCGAGCGCCAGCGCGTGCTGCGCGAGGCCTGGGACGAGATCCTCGCGCAGGACATCCCCGAGGACGAGTTCACGCAGCGCTGGATGGAGCTGCGCGCCGAGCGCCTCGAGGAAGCGGGCAAGGACGTGGTGTTCCATCCGCAGGAGGGGTGAGGGCGTCGTGCGCCCTTCCCCCTGTTCTTGAAGGTCTCGCAGGTGTGTCATCCCGGCGCGAGAGGGCGATCCGGGACCCATACGCCCGACGGCTCAGTCGCAGCCTGTAGGCTGCGTTTCTCCGACGAGCGACGCTGCTGCACCGGTGGGAAAGCGAGCGCGCATGCGCGCTCGGACGATCGTCGGAGCGCATGGGTCCCGGGTCCGCTTCGCGGCCCGGGATGACAACCTCACCCCCGACCACCCGGGCGTCACACAGGACCGCTTCATGGCCGAACGGCAAGACGCAACGAGCCATCCGGCTTCCCGCTCGGGCCGCGCGCCTGTGGCCGAGCCGCCCGCGCTGGGGCCGACGCCGGAGGAGCTTCCCCTCGAGCTGCGTCGCCGCACACTGTCGGGGCCGCTGCGCATCGTCGTGGCGATCGCCACGGCGGCGGCGATCCTGCTTGCGGTCAACCAGCTCTTCAACCTGCGGCTCCTCGGCTTCGCGATGCTGGATCCGCAATATCTCTACCTACTCGCGCTCGTCCTGCTCGCCGTCGCCTTCCTGACGTTCCCGGCTCACGCGGGCGCGCCGCTCGATCGGGTGCCCTGGTACGACGTCGTCCTCGCGCTCGCCGCGATCGTCGTCGTCGGCTATTTCGTCCTCACGGCGGACCGTGCGCTCCGGCTCGGCTGGGAATTCTCCGCCCCGCCGACGGCCTTCTACTTCTCGGTCGCGTTCTGGCTCCTGATCCTCGAGGGCGCGCGGCGCACGGGCGGGTGGATCATCTTCGCGGTCGTGCTCGTCTTCTCGCTCTACCCGACCTTCGCCGACCAGGTGCCCGGCCCGATCCAGGGTTTTCGGCAGACCTTCTACGACACGATCGTCTTCCACGTGATCTCGAGCGAGAGCGCGCTCGGCATCCCGATGCGCTCCTTCGGGCAGCTCGTCGTCGGCTTCATCCTGTTCGGGGCGACGCTGCAATATACGGGCGGGGGCAAGTTCTTCAACGATCTCGCCTTCGCGCTGGTCGGCCGCTTCCGGGGCGGCGCGGGCAAGGTCGCGATCTTCGCCTCGGGCTTCATGGGCTCGATGTCGGGCTCGGTGATCTCGAACGTGCTGACGACCGGCACCGTGACGATCCCGGCGATGAAGAAATCGGGCTTCCCGCCGCGCTACGCCGCGGGCACCGAGGCCTGCGCCTCGACGGGCGGCGTGCTGATGCCGCCGGTGATGGGCGCGACCGCCTTCATCATGGCCTCGTTCCTCGGCCGCCCCTATGCCGAGATCGTGCTCGCGGCGGCGATCCCCTCGATCCTGTTCTATTTCGGCATCTTCGTGCAGCTCGACGCCTATGCCGGCCGCAACGGCCTGCGCGGCATGGAAAAGCACGAATTGCCGACCCTCGGGGCGACGATCAAGCAGGGCTGGCCCTACATCCTCGTCTTCGCGGTGCTGATCTATTTCATGATGTTCCGCCGCCAGGAGACGATCGCGCCCTTCTACGCGACGGCCCTGCTCCTGTTCATCAACCAGCTCTTCCCCTCGACGCGCTTCTCGCTGAAGGGGTTCGTCGATCTCTTCGTCAATGTCGGGCGCGCGCTCGCCGAGCTCGTGGCGCTCCTCCTCGGCGTCGGGCTCGTCGTGGGCGCCTTCTCGGCGACGGGGCTCGCCGGCACGCTCGTCAACGATCTCGTCTTCCTCGCCGGGCGCGAGGCGCTCCCGCTCCTCCTGATGGGCGCGCTCACCGCCTTCGTCTTCGGCATGGGGATGACGGTGACGGCCTGCTACATCTTCCTCGCGGTGGTGCTCGCGCCGGCGCTGATCCAGGTCGGGCTCGATCCTCTTGCCGTGCACCTCTTCATTCTCTACTGGGGAATGGTGTCCTTCATCACGCCCCCGGTGGCGCTCGGCGCCTTCGCGGCGGCGACGGTGGCGGGCACGACGCCGATGCGCTCCGCCTTCGCGGCGATGCGGCTCGGCAGCGTCATCTACGTGATCCCGTTCTTCTTCGTGCTCAATCCTGCTCTGATCGGGCAGGGCAGTCCGGGCGAGGTCGCGACGGTCTTCGTCACGGCGCTCGTCGGCGTGTTCTTCATCGGCTCGGCGCTGCAGGGCTACGTCACCGGGATCGGCACGATGCGGGACGGGATCGTCGGTTACGCGGCGCGGGGCAGCCTGCTCGTCGCGGGCCTGTTCTTCGCCTCGCCCGGCGCGGCGGGGATCGGGCTCACGCATATGCACATGTCGGGCATCGGTCTCGCGCTCGGTCTGCCCGCGCTCCTGCTCACCTGGCGGGACGCGCGGGCGAGGCCGGCACGAGACGGAGCCACCTGGAGATCGGAATGAGGCACACGCGCGACGACGATCTGCGGATCGACGACGACGACGACGAGAGCGCGGGCAAGGACCGCCAATTCGTGACCGCGCTCGCCCGCGGCCTCGAAGTCCTGAGGGCCTTCCGGCCCGGCGACGTCGAGCTCGGCAATTGGGAGCTCGCCGAGCGCACCGGCCTGCCCAAACCCACGCTCGTGCGCCTCACGCATACGCTCACGAAGCTCGGCTATCTGGTGCAAACCGAAGCGCATGGCCGCTATCGGCTCGGCGTCGGCGTGCTGGCGCTCGGCTATGCGCTCCTGACCGATCTGCAGGTGCGCGAGCGGGCGCGCCCGCTGATGCAGGCGCTCGCGGACGAGGTCGATGCCTCGGTCTCGCTCGGCAGCCGCGACCGGCTCTCGATGATCTATGTCGAGACCTGCCGCGGGCCCGGACACATCACCTTGCGGCTCGGCGTCGGCGACCGCGTGCCGATCGGCCGCACCGCGATGGGCCGCGCCTTCCTCGCGGCTCTGCCCGAGACCGAGCGCGCCTTCCTCCTCGATCATCTCGCGCGGCGCGAGGCCGACGATTTCCCCGCGATCCTGCGCGGCGTCGAGCAGGCGATGCGGGAGCTCGCCGAGAAGGGCTTCGTCGTCGCCGCCGGCGATTGGCAGCCCGACGTCAGCGCGGTGGGCGTGCCGGTGATCCTGCCGCACGGGCAGATCTCGTTCGCGTTGAATTGCGGCGGTCCCGCCTTCCTGTTCTCGCGCCGGCAGCTCGAGGAGGAGCTCGGCCCCAAGCTCGCCCGCCTCGGCCGCAAGCTGAGCACGCCGGCGGAGCCGGGTTGAGATGTCGGAACGTCACCGTGGGTTGTCATCCCGGACGCCGAAGGCGATCCGGGACCCATATTCACGACGTATCAGTCGCAGCCTGTAGGCTGCGTTTCTCCGACGATCGAAATTGCTGCACGGTGATGCGGCGAGCGCGGCATGCGCGCTCGTACGGTCGTCGAGCGTATGGCTCCCGGGTCCGCTTCGCGGCCCGGGATGACAGTCCCGAATCGCCGATCGGCGTCGAGACGCCGATCCCATCTGCGAAACGTCGTTTCGCAAGTTGAAGCGGACGGTGCCGAGTGCTACCCGTGGCGTGAACCCCGCCTCGCGCGGCGGGGTTTTCGGAGAGCGTCGGTATCGTCACCGGGAGCACGTCATGAGAGAGGCCGTCATCGTCTCGACCGCCCGCACCGCGATCGGCAAGGCCGGCCGCGGCGCCTTCAACGAGACCCACGGCGCGACGATGGGCGCGCATGTCGCAGGCGAGGCCGTGCGCCGCGCGCGGATCGATCCGGCGATGATCGAGGACGCGATCTTCGGCTGCGGCTATCCGGAATACGTGACCGGCGGCAACATCGCCCGTCAGATCGTGGTGCGCGCCGGGCTGCCGATCGGCGTCGCGGGGACGACCGTGAACCGCTTCTGCGCGTCGGGGCTGCAGGCGGTCGCGATGGGCGCGCACCTGATCCGCGAGGAGGGGGTGGACGCCGTCCTCGTCGGCGGGCTCGAGAGCATCAGCCTCGTCCAGCCCCCGCCGCGCCTCTCCCGCGAGGCCTGGATCGAGGCGCACAAGCCCGAGCTCTATCTCTCGATGATCGAGACCGCCGACATCGTCGCGCGACGCTACGGCATCTCCCGGCAGGCGCAGGACGAGTACGCGCTCGCCTCGCAGACGCGCATCGCGGCTGCCCAGGAGGCCGGGCTCTTCGCCGGCGAGATCGTGCCGATGGAGGTGACGACGAGCGTTCTCGACAAGGCGACCAAGGAGACGCGCCGGGAGACGATCACCATCTCCGCCGACGAGTGCAGCCGCCCGTCGACGACGCTGGAGGGCCTCTCCGCGCTCTCGCCGGTGCGCGGGGAGGGGGCGTTCGTCACCGCCGGCAACGCCTCGCAGCTCTCCGACGGCGCGGCGGCGCTCGTGATGATGGAGGCCGCGGCCGCCGCGCGCGAGGGGCTCAGCCCGCTCGGCGCCTTTCGCGGCTTCGCGGTGGCGGGCTGCGAGCCCGACGAGATGGGCATCGGCCCGGTCTTCGCCGTCCCGCGCCTCCTCGAGCGCCAGGGCAAGCGCATGGACGACATCGATCTGTGGGAGCTCAACGAGGCCTTCGCGAGCCAGGTCCTCTATTGCCGCGACCGGCTCGGCATCCCCGACGAGCGGCTCAACGTGAACGGCGGCTCCATCGCGATCGGCCATCCCTTCGGCATGACGGGCGCGCGCATGACGGGCCACCTCCTGCTCGAAGGGCGCCGGCGGGGAGCGAGCCTCGGGATCGTGACGATGTGCGTCGGCGGCGGTCAGGGCGCCGCCGGCTTGTTCGAGATTTTCTGACGGAGGCGCGCCATGGACCTGTCCTTCAGCCCCGAGGAAGAGGCTTTCCGCGCCGAAATCCGCGCCTTCCTGCGCGAGCGCCTGCCCGAGCACCTCTCGGACAAGGTCAGCCGCGGCCAGCGCCTGCGCAAGGAAGATTACGAGGAATGGCACGCGATCCTCGCCGAGAAGGGCTGGCTCGCGGGCAATTGGCCGAGGGAGTTCGGCGGGTGCGGCTGGTCGGCGGTCGAGCGCCACGTCTTCGAGGAGGAGACGACCGCCGCGAACGCGCCACGCATCGTGCCCTTCGGCGTGACGATGCTCGGCCCGGTCCTCCAGCGCTTCGGCTCGAAGGAGCAGCAGGACCATTTCCTGCCGCGAATCCTGAACGGCGAGCATTGGTGGTGCCAAGGCTATTCCGAGCCCGGCGCCGGCTCGGACCTCGCCTCGCTGACGACGAGCGCGCGGCGCGAGGGCGACCATTACGTCGTCAACGGCCAGAAGACCTGGACGACGCTCGGTCAGCACGCGAACTGGATCTTCTGCCTCGTGCGCACCGATCCCGCCGCCAAGAAGCAGGAGGGCATCTCCTTCCTGTTGATCGAGATGAGCACGCCCGGCATCACCATCCGCCCGATCGAATTGCTCGACGGCGAGGCGGAGGTCAACGAGGTCTTCTTCGACGACGTGCGCGTGCCGGTCGCGAACCTCGTGGGACGCGAGAACGAGGGCTGGACCTACGCCAAGTACCTCCTCACCCACGAGCGCACCAACATCGCCGGCGTCGGCTACGCGAAAGCCGGGCTCGCCGCCTTGAAGCGCATCGCCGAGCGCGAGCGCGCGAGCGGGCGGCGGCTCATCGACGACCCCTATTTCGCGGCGCGCGTGGCGATGGTCGAGATCGATCTGATGGCGATGGAGACCACCAATCTGCGCGTCCTCGCCGCCGCGAGCGCCGGCCACGCGCCGGGCGTCGAGAGCTCGATCCTGAAGATCGAGGGCACCCGGATCCGCCAGGAGATCAACGATCTCGCCCGCCGCGCCGTCGGCCCCTACGCGATGCCCTTCGTCTCGGAGGCGCTGGAGCCGGGAGCCAACGTCGAGCCGGTCGGCCCCGATTACGCCGCGCCGCTGACGGGGCAATATTTCAACAATCGCAAGCTGTCGATCTACGGGGGATCCAACGAGATCCAGCGCACGATCGTCGCGAAGTCGTTGTTGGGGTTGTGAGGGGATGGGAGGAGCGAGGATGTCCTCTCCCGCCGTCATTCCGGGGCGCGAAGCGAGCCCGGAATCCAGACGCCCGACCTTGGAAGAGCAGCCTATAGGCTGCGTCCCTCGACCTATGATTTTTCTGGGGTCGAGGAGCGAGCGCGCATGCGCGCTCGAACGAACGTCGTGGATCTGGGTTCCGGGCTCGCTTCGCGCCCCGGAATGACGGGCGGGAGGGTTTGTCCTTATCGGTCGAGGAAGCATCGAAACACGAGGAGATCGCCGTCATGGATTTCAGCCACACGCAGGAGCGGCGGATGCTGCAGGACAGCCTGCGGCGCTTCCTCGCGGCGCGCTACACGACGCGAGCCCGCAACGCGATCGGCCGTGATCCGCGCGGCTTCTCCGACGAGATCTGGGCCGGGCTCGCCGAACTCGGCGTCGTCGGCGCGCTGTTCGAGGAGGCGGTCGGAGGCTTCGGTGGGGGCGGGTTCGACATCCTCGTGGTGTTCGAGGAGATCGGCCGCGCAGGCGCCGTCGATCCGCTCGTCGAGACGGCGATCATGGGCGGCGGCCTCGTCGCCGATCTCGGCACGGACGAGCAGAAGGTGATGGTCGCGCAGATCGTCGCCGGCACGCGCCAACTCGCCTTCGCCGGGCTCGAGCCGGGCGGGCGCTACGATCTCGACCATGTCGAGACGCGCGCCGTGCGCGACGGCGACGGCTTCGTGCTCACCGGCCGCAAGGCCGTCGTGACGAACGCGCCGGCGGCGGACCTTCTCCTGGCGAGCGCGCGCGAGGGGGAGGGGACCGACGGCATCCGCCTGTTCCTCGTCGAGCCCGGCGCCGCCGGCCTCACCATGCGGGATTACGGCCTCGTCGGCGGCGGCCGGGCGGCGGAAATCACCCTCGAGAAGACCCCCGCGATCCTGCTCGGCGACGGCACCAAGGCCTACGAGGCGATCGAGCGGCGCGCGGCGCACGCCATCGTCGCGCTCTGCGCGGAGGCCGTCGGGCTGATGGAGACCGCGACCGGGCTCACCAACGACTATCTCAAGACCCGCAAGCAGTTCGGCCAGCCGATCGGCAAGTTCCAGGCGCTCCAGCACCGCATGGCCGACATGGCGATCGCCCTCGAACAGGCTCGTTCCGCCGCGATCAACGCCGCCGGCAACCTGCACCGCGCGCGCGCGATCCGCGAACGCCATATGGCGGCGGCCAAGAACCTGATCGGGCGCGCCGCCCGCCATATCGCCGAGGAGGCGATCCAGCTCCACGGCGGCATCGCCATGACGCAGGAATACGAGCTCGCCCACATCGCCAAGCGCCTCGTGATGATCGACCATCGCTTCGGCGATGCCGACCACCATCTCGCGCGCTTCGTCGCGCTCTCGCGGGAGAGTGCGGCGTGAGCGAGGGGCTGATCCGCGACGAGACCGGGACCCAGCGCCTCGTCGGCTACGTGCTCGACGTCGGCCAGCCGGATCGGCGCGCGCGCTGCATCCTCGACATGGACGAGCGCCACCTCAACCGCCACGGCGTCCTCCACGGCGGCATCGCGGCGACGCTCCTCGACAATGCGAGCGGCGCGACCGCGAGCCTCACCGTCGATCCGGCCGGCCGCGCGCCCTTCCTGACGATCTCGCTCAATACGCAATTCCTCGCCCCCGCGCGCGCCGGGCGGCTGACGGCGATCGCCGAAGTGACCGGGGGCGGGCGCTCGCTCCTGTTCATCGCAGCCCGGCTCGAACACGAGGACGGCACCCTCGTCGCGACCTCGACGGGCGTGTTCAAGCGCGTGCCGGAGAGGGCCTGAGATGGCGCCCACCCGCCTCCACGAACTCGCCGCCCGCAATGCCGCCATCCGCCCCGATCGGCCCGCTCTGCGCGACGGCGAGGGCACGGTCCATAGCTGGGGCGCGCTCGACGCGGCGATCTCCGAGGCGTCGGAGATCCTGCGCGCGCGCGGCGTGCGGCCGGGCGACCGGGTGCTGATCGTCTCCGAGAACGCGCCCGCCCTCGTCGCCTTCTTCTTCGCCGCCTCGCGGCTCGATGCCTGGGCCGTGCCGGTCAATGCGCGGCTCGTGGCGGCGGAGCTCGCGCGCATCCGAGACGATGCGAGCCCGCGCGTCGAGATCTACGTCGCCACCGCCTCGCCCGACGCGGCGCGCCATGCCGAGAGCGTCGGCGCGCTCCACGTCGAGACCGCCTGCGGCAGGGTCGCGATCGCGCAGGGCGGGGACGCGCGGCCCGAGCCGGTCTCGGACGGCGCCGATCAGGTCGCCTGTCTCCTCTACACGACCGGCACGACCGGGCGGCCGAAGGGCGTGATGCTGAGCCACGGAAATCTTCTCTTTGCCGGCAATGCATCCGCGCAGATGCGCCGCATGCATCCCGGCGACGTGATCTACGGCGTCCTGCCGATCACCCACGTCTTCGGCCTCGCCTCGATGCTGTCGGCGGCGGCGAGCGTCGGCGCCGAGTTGCGGCTCGTCCCGCGCTTTCGCCCGGAGGCCGTGCTCGCCGCTCTGCACGCGGGCGTGACGATCCTGCCCGCCGTGCCGCAGATGCACGCGCTCCTCGTCTCGCATGCCCGCGCGATCGGCGAGGAGCGGCTGACGGGCTCGGACCTGCGCTTCGTCTCGTCCGGCGGCGCACCCCTCGACCCCGAGCTCAAGCGCCGCGCGGAGGCTTTCTACGGCCTGCCCCTGCAGAACGGATACGGCATGACGGAGACGAGCGCGGGGATCACCGCGACCCGCAGCGCGCTCGGCAGCGGCGACGTCTCGGTCGGCCTCGCCTTCCCGGGCGTCGAGGTCGCGCTCGACTCAGCCGACGGTGCGGCGGACGGCGTCGGCGAGATCCTGACGCGGGGCCCGCACGTGATGCGCGGGTATTACCAAAACCCGGAGGAGACCGCCCGCGTGATGCAAGACGACGGTTTCCTGCGCACGGGCGATCTCGGCCGCATGGACGAGGACGGGCGCCTGCACGTCGTCGGGCGCTCGAAGGAGCTGATCATCCGCTCGGGCTTCAACGTCTATCCGGTCGAGGTCGAGGCGGCGCTCGTCGAGCACCCCAAGGTCATCCAGGCGGCCGTCGTCGGGCGGCGGGTGGAGGGCGGCAACGAGGAGGTCGTCGCCTTCGTCCTCGTCGAGCCCGGCACCGTCCTCGACGCCGCCGAGCTCGAGGCCCATGTCGAGCCGCGGCTCAGCCCCTACAAGCGCCCGAGCGCCTACAGGATCGAGACCGAGCTTCCCGCGACCGCGACCGGCAAGATCCTCAAACATGCGCTCGCGACGCGTCTGCGCGACGGGTGACGAGCCGCGGCGGTCCCCGATAGAGCCCGCAAACCGAACCCTCCGGCTCACCGGTGCCGCCGAGACCGGGGAGCCCTGCACTAACGATTTTGGCGAGGCGGGCCCCTTCGCAGCGGCACGATCGCGACGTAAGTTGCGCCGCGCCATGTGGCGTGCTTCGTCGAAAGACCTCACCATGAAAACCAATGCTCTGCGGCTCGCCAGCGCGATTGCGCTGGGGTTGTCCGCCTTTGCTCTGCCCATGACCGAGGCGTCGGCCCTCGACCGGCGTGTGGAAATCGTCAATCGAACCGGTTACACGATGGTGGAATTCTACGCCTCGAACCAAGACCGGACGACGTGGGAAGAGGACATTCTCGGGGCGAGCGTGCTGCCGTCGGGCAGATCTGTGGTGATCGACATCGACGACGCCTCAGGTTATTGCATGTTCGACTTCAAGGCCGTCTTCGACGATGGTGACGAGGTCGAGGAATTCGGCGTCAACGTCTGCGAGGTGGCGACCTTCACCTTCGAGTAAGGCCGACGCGGCAAAGGAGCGCCGAGATGCGAACAGGTCGGCGCTCCCGACCGCGCCCCGTGCCGGACGAAGCCCGTGCGGTCGAATCTCGCACACGAGACGAGATATGTTTTCTGTTGCAGGGTGCCGTGCTCGCGTGGGCAGACGTCACGGGGAGAACCATCGCGTCGCACGTAGGCGTCGCCCGTGCCGCGCTACGCGAGGAAATGCATGAGGATCGTCGGCGCGGTTGGCGGAGAGGGGGGGATTCGAACCCCCGATACGGTTGCCCGTATGCCGCATTTCGAGTGCGGTGCATTCAACCACTCTGCCACCTCTCCGTCGAGGCGGGGCGCGCGGCGGGCGCGCGGCCCGTTTGCGAGCAGCGGGCGGGTCGATAGCATGCGGGGGGCGGGGCGACAAGCGGAATTCGCGCGCTCGTCCACGCGCTTTCGATTGACATTCGCAGCCGATGCGACTACCTCCCTCGCTTCCGGCGCGTGCGCGTCGGAATCCCATTTTGCCGGAAGCTGCAAAGAAGCCGGCCCCGCCCGCCGCGGGCCCTCGGATCACTCCTCGGGCATGCGGCGTCGACGCTCGATCCGGGCGCGGCGGAGAGCCGGAACGAACACGAGGAGAAAACGATGTTCGCAGTGATCAAGACCGGCGGCAAGCAGTACCGCGTTGCCGCGCAGGACGTGATTACGATCGAGAGGCTCGCCGCCGAGCCGGGCCAGACGGTTTCGTTCGAGGCGCTGATGCTGGTCGACGGCGACGCCGTCACCGTCGGCGCCCCCGTCGTGGACGGCGCGCGCGTGACGGGCGAGGTCGTCGAGCTCACGCGGGGCCCGAAGGTGATCGCCTTCAAGAAGCGCCGCCGCAAGAACTCGAAGCGCAAGCGCGGGCACCGTCAGGATCTGATGACGGTGCGCATCGTCGAGATCGCCGCCGCCTGAGGGGCGTGACGGCAATCCGGGAATTCGGCGGCGTCGCATGCGCGTCGCGAGACAGAGATAGAGCGGAGTAGTCCCATGGCTCACAAGAAGGCAGGCGGTTCGTCCCGCAACGGCCGCGATTCCGAAGGCCGTCGCCTCGGCGTCAAGAAGTTCGGCGGCGAAGCCGTCGTCGCCGGCAACATCATCGTGCGTCAACGCGGCACGCGCGTCCATCCGGGCGTGAATGTCGGCCTCGGCAAGGATCACACGATCTATGCGCTCTGCGAGGGCCACGTCCGATTCGGCCAGCGACATGGCAAATCGGTCGTATCCGTCGTGCCCGCCGCCGAGGCGGCCGAATAAAAGGCGAGAGCTGAACACCCGATGCGAAGCTCCCGCCGGTCCCACCAGAACCGAGCGGTCCGAGCTTCCACCGGGTCAGGCGCACCGACAAGCGCTCCGGTCGCTCGAAACCCGAAGGGGAGGTGGGAATTCCACCTCCCCTTTCGCGTTCGATCTCCGGCGAAGCCGGGACCCATACGGAGCGCACCGATGTTCCCAGACCTGTTCCGCGACGACGTCTTCCGGCTCGAGACGAGACGGCTGTGGCTGCGCTGGCCGCGCGCCGGCGACGCGCGCGCGATCGCCGCGCTCGCGGGCGAGCGGGAGGTGGCCGAGATGACGGCACGCATCCCGCACCCCTACCCGACCGAGGAGGCGGACGCCTTCGTGGTCCGCGCGCGCGGCGCCATGCTGGCGGGCAGCGAGCTCGTCTTCGCCGTCGCGCCGAAGGCGCGTCCGACCGCCCTCGTCGGCATGGTCGGCATCCACCCGACCGACCAGGGGCCCGCGCTCGGCTATTGGATCGGCCGCGAGCATTGGGGCCAGGGCCTCGCCACCGAGGCGGCGCGCGCCCTGATCGACGCGGCGTTCTCCTACACGCGGATGCCGGAGCTCGTGGCCTCGGTGCGGGTCGTCAATCCCGCTTCGCGGCGGGTGCTCGAGACCTGCGGCTTCCGGGCTGCCGGCAGCGGCTTCGAGACCTCGCCGCTGCGCGGGCGCATGGCGGTCGACCGCTTCGTGCTCGAGCGGCGCGTGTGGGCGAGCCTCAAGAGCTGGAGCCGCGAGGGCTGGGCGCCCCCGGTCGGTTCGGGCGAGGAGCGCGCCGATGCCGCCGACGCCGAGAGCGACCCGGCACAACGAGACGAGCGCCGCCTGCCCCAGGCGGCGGAGTGACGCGCGCGCGAGACGCGCTCTAGGAACGAGACGATGAAATTCCTCGATCAGGCCAAGATCTACGTGAAGGCGGGGGACGGCGGCGCCGGCGCCGTCTCCTTCCGACGCGAGAAGTTCATCGAGTTCGGCGGTCCCGACGGCGGCGACGGCGGGCGCGGCGGCGACGTCTGGGTGGAATGCGCCGAGGGGCTCAACACGCTCATCGACTACCGCTACCAGCAGCACTTCAAGGCCCGCATCGGCGTCCACGGCATGGGCCGCAACCGCACCGGCGCTTCGGGCGAGGACATGGTGCTCAAGGTCCCTGTCGGCACGCAGATCCTCGACGAGGACGGCGAGACCCTGATCGCGGATCTCACCGAAATCGGCCAGAAGGTGCTTCTCGCCCGCGGCGGCAATGGCGGCTTCGGCAACGCGCAATTCACCTCCTCGACGAATCGCGCGCCGCGCCGCGCCAATCCCGGCCTGCCGGGCGAGGAGCGCTGGGTGTGGCTTCGGCTCAAGCTCATCGCCGATGCGGGCCTCGTCGGCCTGCCCAACGCGGGCAAGTCGACCTTCCTCGCCGCGACGACGGCGGCCAAGCCGAAGATCGCGGATTATCCGTTCACGACGCTCCATCCGGGGCTCGGCGTCGTGCGCATCGACGGGCGGGAATTCGTGCTCGCCGACATTCCGGGTCTGATCGAGGGCGCGCACGAGGGGGCGGGCATCGGCGACCGCTTCCTCGGCCATATCGAGCGCTGCCGCGTGCTCCTCCACCTCGTCGAGGGGACGAGCGAGCACGCGGGGAAGGCCTACAAGACGGTCCGCAACGAGCTCGAGGCCTATGGCGCCGGCCTCGTCGAGAAGCCCGAGATCGTGGCGCTCTCGAAGGCGGACGCGCTCGATCCCGACACCCTGAAGAAGCAGGTCGACCGCCTGCGCCGCGCCTGCGGGAAGAAGCCGCTCGTGCTCTCGGCGGTCTCCGGCGAGGGCGTCGAGACGGCCCTGCGCCTTCTCCTCGACGAGGTCGGCGCGCTCGCGCGCGAGGAGAAGCGGCGCGAGGAGCCGGTGCGCCCCTGGCAGCCTTGAGGGCCGTGCCCCGGGTCCGCCGCGCGGCCCGGGACGACGGCGCTCCGCGCGCGCTCGGGCGCGGTCTCAATGGCTCGCTTCGCGGCCCGACAGGGTGAGCTCGAGATAGCGGCGGGTGATCGGCTCGATCTCGTCGGCGACGCGCTTGGCCATCGCCTCCTCCTCGGCGAGCGATTGCCGGAAGGCGCCGATCGAGGCCGTATCGCCGGCCCGCTCGGCGATCGCGATGAGCGAGCGATAGGCCGCGATCTCGTAGGCCTCGATCGCGTGGTCGGCGTAGAGATTCTTCAGGATCTCGTCCTGCGCGGGTGCGTGGAACATCGCGGCGGCGTTGCCGGTGAAGGCGAGGAAGCTCTCCTTGATGGTCGAGGGGCTCTCGCCATGGGAATCGAGCGCCGTCTCGAGCCGCTCGCGCTGGCGCTTCGTCTCCTCGATGTGCTGCTCGAGCATGGCCTTGAGGTCGGGATAATGGTCGAGCCGCTCGACCTGCCGCTCCATCGCCTGCAGCGCCTCGGCCTCGAGAGCGTGCGTGTTCTTGAGCGCGGTGATGTAGGTTTCCTTCACGTCGGCCATTCTCGTCTCTCCTGCGGCAGCATGTGGCGCCACGCGCGCAACGGCGGGTCTCGCGCCGAGGTTCCGACGGCCGAGCCGCCGCGCCTTCCCGGGCTGGCCTTCGAGCCCTATCTCCGCTCTCGTCGGCACGGGGATGCGAGGAGGACGCGATGCGGCGGGATCTGTTGAGCGAGGACGAGCGCCGGGAGATGCTGTCGGCGCTCGCCGGCTGGAGCATGGTCGAGGGCCGGGACGCGATCGCCAAGACCTACGTGTTCACGAATTTCGTCGAGGCCTTCGGCTTCATGGCCAAGGTGGCGCTGGTCGCGGAGAAGCTCGATCACCACCCCGAATGGCGCAACGTCTACCGGACCGTCGAGGTGACGCTCTCGACCCACGACGCGGGCGGTCTCACCCGCCTCGACATCGCGCTCGCCCAGGCGATGGACAAGCACGCGGCGGGGTGAGGCGCGAGAGCGAGGCGCGTCGCGCCGCTCAGAACGGCACGGGCAGGATCCCCGTCGGCACGCGCAGGCGCAGGAAGGTCTGGAGCGCGAAGATCAGGGCGACGAGGCCCACCACGATCGCCGCGCTCGCCCCGATCCCCGCCCGAAAGCGGATCGTGAGGAGCGCGGGCACGAAGACGATCGTCGCGAGCGTGAAGCCGACGAGGAAGATGAGCGCGTAATAGAGGGCGATCCAGACGAAGAGCTTGCCCGCCCGCCCCCAGCCGGCGAGCGTCTGCTCGTCCGCCTCCACCGTCAGATCCGCCGTCGACGGCTCCTCGCCCCGGCGCAGGGCGGCGCGGCCGCGCGTGAGCGCCTGGCGTGCGAGCTCGAGGAGGCACAGGACGATGCCGGCCGTGCCGACATATTGCGGGAAGAGCCGCGCGCCGAGCCGGAAGCCGCCCGCCGCGAACACCACGTAGGAGAACATCGCGAGCAGCACGAGGACGAGGCCCGTTCGGAACCAGGGGCTCGGGTCGATCCCGTCTCTCGCGCTCATCGCACGCCCTCCTCGTCCGTCGCCCTCGCGCCGCCGCCGCGGGCCGCGCGCGCCTTCATCAGCGAGCCGCCGACGACGAGGACGAGGCAGAGCACGCCGATCGCGATCACGCCGGGGCGGGCGAGCCATTCCCAATCATAGAGATTGTACGACATCCACAGGTAGCGTTCGGCGAGACCCGACAGGATGAAGCCGATGAGGAGCGGCGGGCGCGGCATCTCGATGCGCTTCATGATCCAGCCGAGCACGCCGAAGCCGAACAGGGTGAGGAGATCGCCCCAATGGCGCGTCTCCTGGTAGGCGCCGAGCACGACGATGCACAGCACGATCGGCGCGATCAGGTAGAAGGGCACGAAGGTGAGCTTCGCGATCGGGCGGCTGAGCGCGAGGCAGAGCAGGGTCCCCATCACGTTGCCGATCGCGAGCGACCAGATGATCACGAAGACGAGGTCGAGATCGTCGCGCAGGAGGGCCGGCCCGGGCTGGATGCCGAAGATGAGCAGCGCGCCCAGGAAGAGCGCCATCGCGCTCGAGCCCGGCACGCCGAAGAGCAGGGTCGGCATCAGCACCCCGCCCTCGCGGGCATTGTTGGCGCTCTCGGGCGCGATGACGCCGCGGATGTCGCCCTTGCCGAATTGCGAGCGGTCCTTCGCGGTCTGGACGACGTAGCCGTAATTCAGCCAGTCGATGATCGAGGAGCCCATGCCCGGAATGGCGCCGATGATCACGCCGAAGAGCGAATGGCGCACGACGAGCCATTTGTGACGCATCGTGTCGCGCAGGCCCTCGCCCCAGCCCCCGCCGAGCCCCGATCCGCGCTGGGCGATGGCGCCGCCTTTCGCCAGGAGGTCGATCACCTCCGGCAGCGCGAACAGGCCGAGCGCGACGATGACGAGGGAGAAGCCGTCGTAGAGATAGAGTTCGCCGAAGACGAAGCGGTATTCCGGCGCGACCGGCGCCCCGCCGACCGTGCCGATGATCAGCCCCGCGACGGCCCCGATGATGCCGAGAAGCGGTCTGTTGCCGCTGAGCACGCCCACCATCGAGAGGCCGAGCACGGTCAGCATGAACAATTCCGGCGTGCCGAAGGCGAGCACCAGCGGGCGCGCGAAGGGGACGAGCGCGGTCAGCGCCAGCGCGCCGATGAGGCCGCCGATCAGCGATGCCGTGAAGGCGGCCGAGAGCGCGCGCGCCGCCTGGCCTTTTCGCGCGAGCGGATAGCCGTCCATGATCGTCGCCTGCGATCCCGACGAGCCCGGAATGCCCATCAGCACCGAGGGGAAGGTGTCGGCGGAGGGCACGGCGGCGGCGATGCCGATCAGCATCGCGATGCCCGCATACGAATCCATGCCGAACAGGAAGGGCAGGACGAGCGCCATGCCCATGAGCCCGCCCAAGCCCGGCAGGATGCCGACCACGATGCCGATGACGACGCCGGCGAACAGCATCGCCATGCGGAACGGATCGAGGAGGATGAACAACCCGTTGACGAGCGCGTCCCACATCGGCGGATGTCACCTGGTCGGGCGAAGGAGGGGCGGCGACGAACGAAGCCGCGCCCGATCGAGGCGCGGCTTCGAAGGGTGGTCTCGCGCGGCTCAGCGCGCGAAGGCGACGCCGAAGCGCTCGGTCAGCATGTCCTGGAGCCAGGTCACGACCTCCTCCGGCGCCTCGTCGAGCTCGCGCTTGATCTGGTCGAGGCCCGCGCCGGAGATGATCTCGTAGCCCTCGAGAATGGCCTCCGCGTCGGCGATGAAGGCCTCGTCCTGCACCATGGCGTCGACGCCGGTGCGCAGGGCCTCGCGCGCCTCCTCGGGCGCGTCCGAATGCACCCAGATCGTGCCGCGCGTGTTCTGGACGAGGTTGGCGACGACCTTGTAGGCCTCCCAGGCCGGCCCCTCGGGCATGCGCCCGTGGATCTGCTGGTAGAGCTCGGGCGCCGTGACGATGTCGGGCGCCGCCGGATCGCGGACCGGGTTGCCCTCCGCGTCGATGAAGCCGGTCGCCCAGGCGGCGATGGCGTTGCCCTCGTCGATCATCGGCTGGACGCGGGCGTTGAAGGCCGGCGTCGCCTGCGTGTTGATCACGAGCTCGCCGCGCTCGAAGGCGATGCGGGTGTCGCCGCGCCCGCCGAAGCCGGGCACGTCGCGATAGTCGATGCCGAACATCTCGAGCGCCACGATCGATTCGACGAGGCCCACGGGATCGGTGATCCCCTTGGTGATGCGGCCGCCATAGGTCAGGATCTCGGCAGGATCCGTGATGCCCGTCGTCTGAGTGTTGATCGCGGTGACGTGGCCCATCGGGGCGGCGACGACGGGGGTGAGCTCGTCGAGATCGAGCCGCAGGCCCTCGAGGCCGAGGAAGGCGCGCAGGTTGAGGTGGCCCGAGGCGGTGAGCAGCGTGGTGCCGTCGCGCTCGACCCGCTCGGCGAACTCGTTCGAGCCCAGGAGCCCGCCCGCGCCCGTGACGTTCTCGGCGATCACGGTCGGATTGCCGGGGACGTGCCGGCCGAGATGCTGCGCGATGAGCCGCCCGAACGTGTCCGTGCCGCCGCCGGCGGAGAAGGGGATCACGATGCGGATCGTCCGGCCCTCGTAATAATCGGCCCGCGCCTCGCCGGCGAAGGCGGCGAGGCCGATCGTGGCCGCGAGGACGGCGCTCGAGACGGCGGACGGAGCGAGCTTGCGCATGGGTCGCGTTCTCCCTGTTCGCGATGCGGGTTGATCTCCCGCAGAGGATTTGTGACGTGACAGTTTCACGACGATTGTCGCGATGCAAGGTGCGGGGAGCCTGCGCTGCGATCCTGCCGTGCGGACGCGCGGGCGGTCGGGGACCGCGCCGCCGCGCTCGCTCCTTTCCCATTCGAAACGAGAGCCTCCGACGAACGCCCCTCCCGGATGGGGACGCGCTGCGCTTGATCGGCGCGCGCCCGCTCCCTACCTTGGCGCGGACGGACAGGAGGCGCCGCGTGTCGCGCGCCCGGAAGAGGAAGACCGATATGGCGACGGTGAAGGTGACCGATCAGAGCTTCGAGGCGGACGTGCTCAAGTCCGACAAGCCCGTGGTCGTCGATTTCTGGGCCGAGTGGTGCGGCCCGTGCCGGATGATCGGCCCGGCGCTCGAGGAGATCGCCGGCGAGATGGCGGGCAAGGTCACGATCGCCAAGGTGAACGTCGACGAGAATCCGGGCGTCGCCGGCCAGCTCGGCATCCGCTCGATCCCCACCCTGATGATCTTCAAGAACGGCGAGCTCGCCGGCCAGAAGGTCGGCGCCGCCCCCAAGGGCGACCTGCAGCGCTGGATTCAGGCGAACGTCTGAGGGCGCGCGCGCCATCCTCCGCTTGACGCCCCGCGCCGGGCTCGCTTGAAAGGACGTGCCGCGCATTCGCGGCAGCGAACCGCTCGCGAGCCCGTGCCGATGTTGAAGATCCGCGTCATTCCCTGCCTCGACGTCAAGGACGGCCGCGTCGTCAAGGGCGTCCAGTTCGTCGACCTGCGCGATGCGGGCGATCCCGTCGAGAGCGCCGTCGCCTACGACGCCGCGGGCGCGGACGAGCTCTGCTTCCTCGACATCACCGCGAGCCACGAGGACCGTGGCATCCTGCTCGACGTCGTCACCCGCACGGCCGAGGCCTGCTTCATGCCGCTCACCGTCGGCGGGGGCGTGCGTACGGTGGAGGACATCCGCGCGCTGCTCTTGGCCGGCGCCGACAAGGTCTCGATCAACACCGCCGCGGTGGCGGACCGCGATTTCGTGCGTCGCGCCTCGGAGAAATTCGGCGCCCAATGCATCGTCGTCGCGATCGACGCCAAGCGCGTCTCGGGGGAGGGCGAGCCGCCGCGCTGGGAGATCTTCACCCATGGCGGCCGCAAGCCCACGGGGCTCGACGCGGTGGATTACGCCCGCGAGGTCGTCGCGCTCGGGGCGGGCGAATTGCTCGTCACCTCGATGGACCGCGACGGCACCAAATCCGGCTACGACATCGCCCTCATGCGCGCGATCGCGGATGCGGTGTCGGTGCCGGTGATCGCGTCGGGCGGCGTCGGCAGCCTCGAGCACATGGTCGCGGGCGTGCGCGACGGCCATGCGAGCGCGGTGCTGGCCGCCTCGATCTTCCATTTCGGCGAGCACACGATCGGCGAGGCCAAGGCGGCGATGGCGGCCGCTGGCATCCCCGTGCGGCTCGACGCGTGAGGACCGGCATGGCCCCGCTCACCCTCCCCGATCTCGAGGCCGCCCTCGCCGAGAGGGCCGAAGCGTCTCCCGAGACGTCCTACACCGCACGGCTGATCGCCGATCCCTCGCGGGCGGGCAAGAAGCTCGGGGAGGAGGCGGTCGAGGCGGCGATCGCGGCGGCGCTCGGCGATCGCGCGGCGCTCGTGTCGGAGGCGGCCGACGTGCTATACCACCTCCTCGTGGTGCTCTTGGCGCGCGGCGTGCCGCTCGCCGAGGTGATGGCGGAGCTCGACAAGCGCCAGGGCACGTCCGGGCTCGCCGAGAAGGCGGCACGGGGAGCCGATGGCGTTCGCAGCGACGCGAGCACGACCGGCGGAGAGAATTCGTGACGAACCGCGTTCCCGATCCCCTCGTCCAGGCCGTTCCCGGCGCGCTCGCGCCCGAGATGCCCCCCGAGGTCTCCCCCTATCGCCGCTTCGGCCGGGACGAATGGGCCCATCTGCGCGCGGACACGCCGCTGACGCTGTCCGCCGACGAGGTCGACCGGCTGCAATCGCTCAACGATCCGATCTCGCTCGACGAGGTGATCGCGATCTACCTGCCGCTCTCGCGCCTGTTGTCCCTCTACGTCGCGGCGACGCAAGGGCTGTTCAAGGCGACGCAGCGCTTCCTCATGGCCGAGAACGAGACCAAGGTGCCCTACATCATCGGGGTGGCGGGCTCGGTCGCGGTCGGCAAGTCGACGACGGCGCGCGTGCTCAAGGCGCTGCTGGCGCGCTGGCCGAACACGCCCAAGGTCGATCTCGTCACGACGGACGGGTTCCTCCTGCCGAACCGCGAGCTCACCCGGCTCGGGCTGATGGAGCGCAAGGGCTTTCCCGAGAGCTACGACACGGCAGGGCTCCTGCGATTTCTCTCCGAGATCAAGGCCGGGCGCCGCGACGTGACGGCGCCGCTCTATTCGCACCTCGTCTACGACGTCGTGCCCGGCGAGACCGTGACGGTCGACCGGCCCGACATCCTCATCGTCGAGGGGCTCAACGTGCTCCAGCCGGCGCGCCTGCCGAAGGACGGCACGGCGATCCCGTTCGTGTCGGATTTCTTCGACTTCTCGATCTATCTCGACGCCGACGAGGACGACCTGCACCGCTGGTACGTCAACCGCTTCCTGCGCCTGCGCCACACGGCCTTCCGCGATCCGCTCTCCTATTTCCGCCGCTATGCCGAGATCGACGAGGCGGAGGCGATGGGGATCGCCGACGGCTTGTGGAACCGCATCAACCTCCCCAATCTGCGCGACAACATCGTCCCCACCCGCCAGCGCGCGAGCCTCATCCTGAAGAAGGGCGCGAGCCACCGCATCGAAGAAGTGCTGCTGCGGCGGTTGTGAGGGAATCCCTTCCCGTAGGGGAGGGTGGCCTCGGAGCGGGAGCGAACGAGGTCGGGTGGGGCCCGACGTTCGAAGCACAATCACCACACGTGCCCCACCCGGCCTTTCTCGCTTCGCTCGAAAGTCCACCCTCCCCTACGGGGAGGGATGGGCGTCGCGAATCCCTCCCCGTAGGGGAGGGTGGCCCCTGGAGCGCAGCGACAGGGGTCGGGTGGGGCCCGACGTTCGAAGCAAATCCACCACCCGGGCCCCACCCGGCCTTTCTCGGCTTCGCCTCGCAAGTCCACCCCCCCCCACCCGGGGGGGGGGGGGCGCGCCTACCCCCCCCCAGGGGGGG
>NZ_JBKBQG010000017.1:0-82592 GCF_046292825.1 Salinarimonas sp.
GGTGAGGGATGGGGGCGCGAATCCCTCTCCGGAGGGGGAGGGTGGCCCCTGAGCGCAGCGAAGGGGTCGGGTGGGGCCCGAGGGTTGAAGGATAATCTCCACCCGGGCCCCACCCGGCCTTTCTCGCTCCGCTCGAAAGTCCACCCTCCCCTACGGGGAGGGAGCTTCGCTTGCACGAGCCCCCCGCGCCCCTCTTCAACCGCCCCGCGGCCGGTCCCAAATCATGCCTGCGAGGCGTGGATCGGCGAAGGCGGTCGTCGCGAATTCGAGCGCGTCGCGCGGGTGCTCGCACAGGGCCTGGGCGCCCGTCGGGCCGATGCGCAGACGCCACGTCCGGCGCTCGACCGGGCTCGGCTCCGCGAAGGCGCGACAGGACAGGACCGCGAGATTGGCGCCGCGGCGCGGATCGCGCACGGATGCGTACCGCACGATCTGCGCGTCGATCGCGCGCGCGGCGTCCGCGAGCGCCTGGCAGGGCTCGTAGGCGACCGGGTGCATCCAGACCGCTCGGTCGCGCGCGAGCGCCCCCGTCGTCAGATCGAGCGCGACAGGCGTCGCCAGCGCGGCCGAGAAGGCGGTCAATTCGGCCGCGTCGTCGGGGAACGGCGTCAGCGGGCTCTCAGCGAAGAACAGGAAGCGGTAGAACACCATCTCCGCGACCGCCGTCTCCGGCCGCTCGGCCCCGTACCAGACCCCCGGCGTCAGGCCGGCGCGTCGGAAGCGGGAGCCGTTCGGATAAGGTCGGTAGCGAAAGGGGGTGGCGAGGAGATAGTCGAGGTGCCGGCACGCCTCCGGCACGAGCGGCTTCGTGTCCTCGAGGATCGCTTCCAGCGCCTCCTGCTCGGGGAGGCTGTCGACGAGCTTGAGCGTCGAGACGCGATGCTGCGCCTCCACCAGCCGCCAGGCGAGACCGGCGAGCGGGCGCGCCTCAGAGCGGAGCGCGTCTGGCGTCCAGATAGGCGACGACATCGACGAGCCCCTGAACGCTGGCCATGCGTGCGAGCGGCGCTGCGCCGAGCGCCTCGTTCGGCGCAGCGACCCACGCCCGGCACACCACCTCGTCCCCGCCGGCGATCGCATCGAGCGAGCGGAAGGCGCGCACCAGGAGCGCGGCGAGCTCGAACGGCTTCGTGCCTTCCTCGAGCCCCGCTTCCCCGCGCCGCAGCCGCGAGATCGTCGCCTCCGAGACGCCGAGGATCCCGGCGAGCTGCCGCCCGCTCAGCCCGAGCCGCGCGGCCGCGCGCAGCGTCGCCTTCGCGAGGACGGCACCGCGATCGAGGGCAGGGGCCGTGGCGGGAGCAAGCGCCATGACGTATCCTTTCTGATGAAAGGATAGGGGTGGGAGCTTTCGATTGCAAGGTCGGGCGATAATCCCTCCCCGGAGGGGAGGGTGGACTTTCGAGGCGTGAGCCGAGAAAGGCCGGGTGGGGCCCGGGTGGAGAATATCCTCCAAACCTAGGGCCCCACCCGACCCCTGTCGCTCACGCTCCAGGGGCCACCCTCCCCTACGGGGAGGGATGCTCCCCCAGCCCCTCGCGCAGCAATCCGATCGCGTCGGCCACCGTCCGCAGCCGCACCATCGAGCGCCCGAGATCGCCGTAGCGGTAGGCGCGCGCGAGCGTCTCGCCGCCGCGCCGCGCGAGGGCGAAATGGACGAGGCCCACGGGCTTCTCGGCCGAGCCGCCGCCGGGGCCGGCGATGCCCGTCACCGAGACGGCGAGGTCGGCGTGGGAGGCCCGCAGGGCCCCCTCCGCCATCGCGCGCGCGACCTCCTCCGACACCGCGCCGTGCGCCGCGATCAGCCCTTCCGGCACGCCGAGGCACTCGCTCTTGGCCTCGTTCGAATAGGTGACGAAGCCGCGCTCCACGACGGAGGACGAGCCGGGAATGTCGGTCAACAGGCCGGCGACGAGCCCGCCCGTGCAGCTCTCGGCGGTGACGATCTTCAGGTCGACCGCCTTGCAGGCGTCGAGCAGCGCCGTCGCCTCCGCGCGCATCTCGTCGGGAAAGATCAAGGCGGGCCCTCCTCGTCGGGCAGGCGGATGGTCGCTGCGGCCTGGGCGGCGATGCCCTCGCGACGACCGGTGAAGCCGAGGCTCTCCGTCGTCGTGGCCTTGATCGAAACGCGCGAGACCGGAACCGCGACGATCTCGGAAATGCGCATCCGGATCGCCTCGCGATGCGGGCCGACCTTCGGGCGCTCGGCGAGAAGCGTGGCGTCGAGATGGTCGATGATCCCGCCCCGCGCGCGCACCAGCGCGGCCGCGTGGGCGAGGAAGCGATCGGAGCTCGCGCCCTTCCATTGCGGGTCGGAGGGCGGGAAATGAGTGCCGATGTCGCCGTCGGCGAGCGCGCCGAGGAGCGCGTCGGTCAGCGCGTGGAGCACGACGTCGCCGTCCGAATGGGCGATCACGCCGCGATCGTGCGGGATGCGCACGCCCCCGAGCCAGACGTGATCGCCCTCGCCGAAGGCGTGGACGTCGAAGCCGGTGCCGGTGCGCACGATCATGCGGGTCTCCTCGATCCGAGAGAAGTCTTCCGGCCGCGTCAGCTTGAGATTGCCCGGCTCGCCGGGGAAGACGAAGACGCCGTGGCCCGCGTGCTCCATGAGCGCGCCGTCGTCGGTGAAGTCGTCGCGGCCCTCCTCCTGCGCGCGCGCATGGGCGGCGAGGAGGGGCGCGAAGGCGAAGGCCTGGGGCGTCTGCACGGCGCGCAGCGCCGCGCGCGCCGGCGTCTCGATCACGCGGCCCGTCTCGTCCACCCGCTTGATCGTGTCGACGACGTCGATGCCGGGGATCGCGGCGCCGCTCGTGCGCCCGGCCTCCACCGCGCGCGCGATCAGCGCCTGCGAGACGAAGGGGCGGGCCGCGTCGTGGACGAGGACGATGTCCGGGCGCGCCGTCTGCGCGAGCCGGGCGAGCCCCGCGGCGACCGAGAGCTGGCGCGTCGCCCCGCCGGGGACCGGCTCGAGCAGCCGCGCGCGCACCGCTTGGGGAAGCCTTGCGCGGGTTTCCTCGTAGAGCGCCGCGTCGTCGGGATGGATCACGACGAGGATGCGGTCGATCGTCTCAGCCGCGCCGAACGCGGCGAGGGTGCGCGCGAGCACGCTGTCGCCCCGGAGGCGCCGATATTGCTTGGGCGCCCCCGCTCCGGCCCGCGATCCGCGCCCGGCGGCGACGATCAGCGCCGCGACTTCGATGTGCTGCCCCACGAGCGCGGTCCTTCGTCGTTCCGTCGCGATCCTGCGGTGATAGAGAATGGCGCGCGCGGTGGCAAACCAGCCGCCCTCCTGCGCACTTGCACTTTTCTGAGGCTTGGCTAATCCTTGTGCAAATGAACGCCCAGACTCGACGCTCCTCCATTCCCGCCGCGGACGGCCCGCCGCTCGAGATCGGCCCCGTGCGCCTCGTCGCCCGCGCCGCGCTCGCGCCGATGTCGGGCGTGACGGACATCCACATGCGCCGGATCGCGTCGCGATTCGCGGCGGGCCTCGTCGTGTCCGAGATGGTCGCCTCCGACGAATTCGTGAAGGGCGCGGAGGAGTACCGCATCCGCGCGGAGGGGGAGGGGGTCTCGCCCCACGTCGTCCAGCTCGCGGGCTGCGATCCGCATTGGATGGCGGAGGCGGCGCGGCTCGCGCAGGCGAGCGGCGCGGACGTCGTCGACATCAACATGGGCTGCCCGGCCAAGCGCGTCACCGGCGGCTGGGCGGGCTCGGCCCTGATGCGCGATCTCGACCACGCGACCGCTCTGATCCGCGCCACGGTGGCGGCGGTCTCGATCCCCGTCACGGTGAAGATGCGGCTCGGCTGGGACGCGGACAGCCGCAACGCGCCCGAGCTCGCGCGCCGCGCGGAAGGCGAGGGCGCCGCCGCCATCGCCGTCCACGGGCGCACGCGGATGCAGTTCTACAAGGGGCGCGCGGATTGGGACGCCGTGCGACCGGTGCGCGAGGCGACGCGGCTGCCGCTCGTCGTCAACGGCGACATCGCGACCCTCGCCGATGCCCGCGCGGCACTCGCGCGCTCGGGGGCGGACGCCGTGATGGTCGGGCGCGCGGCGCTCGGCCGGCCCTGGCTGGTCGGCGCGATCGGGGAGGGGCTCGCGGGTCGGGCGCATCGCGAGCCGCCGCCCGCCGCCAAGGTCGCCGCCATGCGCGAGCATTACGAGGGGCTCCTGTCCCTGATGGGCGTGGAGGCCGGTCTGCGCCATGCCCGCAAGCACCTCGCCGCCTTCGCCGACGCCGCGCGCGCCGACGGCTTCGCGCTGCCGGCGCCCGCCCGCGAGCGGCTCGTCGTCTCGCGCGAGCCAGCCGAGGTCCTCGCGCTGATCGGCGCCGTCTACGAGCATCGCTTCGAGGCCGCGGCATGAGGCGCTCTGGCGACCAGAGCGGAGGCCGGCCCGGCTCCGCGAGCGACGCGGTGATGAACGCGCTGCCGCTTCCGGTGATGACGGTCGGGGCGGACGGCGAGCTGCTCTTCGCGAATTCGGCGGCCGAGGCTTTCCTGGAGACGAGCCAGCGCGTGCTCCAGCGCCTGCGCCTCGAGGATTTCGTCCCCTTCGGCTCGCCCGTGCTCAGCCTCGTCGAGGAGGTGCGGCGTCGGCGCACGAGCGTCAGCGAGTACCGCGTCGATATCGGCGGCCCCCGGCTCGGCCTCGAGCGCATCGTCGACGTCTTCGCCTCGCCGCTGCCGGAGGACGCGGAGGTGGTGGTGCTGATGCTCCAGGAGCGCACCATCGCCGACAAGATGAACCGCCAGCTCACCCATCGCGCCGCCGCGCGCTCGGTGACGGCGCTCGGCGCGATGCTCGCCCACGAGATCAAGAACCCGCTCTCGGGCATCCGCGGCGCCGCCCAGCTCCTTGAGCAATCCGCCGGCGACGAGGACCGCCTGCTCACCCGCCTCATCTGCGACGAGGCCGACCGGATCGTGAAGCTCGTCGAGCGCGTCGAGCTGTTCGGCGATCAGCGCCCCGTCGAGCGCGGGCCGGTCAACGTCCATTCCGTGCTCGACCACGTGAAGCGGCTCGCGCAGACGGGGTTCGCCCGCCACATCCGCATCCTCGAGCAATACGATCCCTCGCTGCCGCCGGTCCTGGCCAATCGCGACCAGCTCATCCAGGTCGTGCTCAACCTCGTCAAGAACGCGGCGGAGGCGATCGGGGTGGACGCGCTCGAGGGGGAGATGGTGCTCTCCACCGCGTTCCGCACCGGCATTCGGCTGCAGATCCCGGGATCGAGCGAACGCGTCAGCCTGCCGATCGAGATCGCGGTGCGCGACAACGGCCCGGGCATTCCGCCCGAACTCGTATCCGAATTGTTCGACCCCTTCGTCACCACGAAAGCCAACGGCTCTGGCCTCGGTCTTGCATTGGTGGCGAAGATCGTGGGCGACCACGGCGGCATCGTGGAGTGCGATCCGGCACCGAGAAAGACGACCTTCCGTATCCTCCTGCCCATGTCGAGCGCCCGCGACGGCCGAGGCTCGTGACGAGCCTCGACGGGCGGGCGACGGGACGAGACCGAGACCCCGAGACGAGTACCATGCCGAGCGGACACATCCTCCTCGCCGACGACGACGCCGCCATCCGGACGGTTCTGAACCAGGCCCTCTCCCGCGCCGGCTACGAGGTGCGCTCCACCTCGAACGCGGCGACGCTCTGGCGCTGGGTCGCGCAGGGCGACGGGGACCTGATCATCACCGACGTGGTGATGCCCGACGAGAACGCCTTCGACCTCCTGCCGCGCATCAAGCGGTTGCGGCCGGAATTGCCGATCATCGTCATGAGCGCGCAGAACACGTTCATGACCGCGATCAAGGCCTCCGAGCGCGGCGCCTACGAGTACCTGCCCAAGCCCTTCGACCTGAAGGAGCTCGTCGCCGTCGTCGGCCGCGCGCTCTCGCGCCCGCGCGGCCCGGTCTCGTCGGCGGACGGGGAGGGGGAGGACATCCCGCTCGTCGGCCGCTCGCCCGCGATGCAGGAGATCTACCGCGCGCTCGCCCGCCTGATGCCGACCGATCTGACCGTGATGATCACCGGCGAGAGCGGCACCGGCAAGGAGCTCGTCGCGCGGGCGCTGCACGATTACGGCAAGCGCCGCTCGGGCCCCTTCGTCGCGGTCAACATGGCCGCGATCCCGCGCGATCTGATCGAATCCGAGCTCTTCGGCCACGAGAAGGGCGCCTTCACCGGCGCGACCGCGCGCTCGGCCGGCCGCTTCGAGCAGGCGGAGGGCGGCACGCTCTTCCTCGACGAGATCGGCGACATGCCGATGGAGGCGCAGACGCGCCTCCTGCGCGTCCTCCAGCAGGGCGAGTACACGACGGTCGGCGGGCGCACGCCGATCAAGACGAACGTGCGCATCGTCGCGGCCACCAACAAGGACTTGCGCATCTCGATCCAGCAGGGGCTCTTCCGCGAGGACCTGTTCTTCCGCCTCAACGTCGTGCCCTTGCGTCTTCCGCCCTTGCGCGAGCGCGCGGAGGACATCCCGGACCTCGCCCGCCATTTCTTCGCGCTCGTCGAGAAGGAGGGCCTGCCCCGCAAGCAGCTCGATTCGGAGGCGATGGACCGGCTCAAGCGCTATCGCTGGCCCGGCAACGTGCGCGAGCTCGAGAACTTGATCCGCCGCCTCGCCGCGCTCTATCCGCAGGACACGATCACCGCGCCGATCATCGAGGGCGAGCTCGACGTGCGCCCCTTCGAGCCGGTCGGCGTGGCGAACGGGGAGGCGATCGAGGGCGTGGACACGCTCTCGGGCGCGGTGGAGCGGCACCTCACCCGCTACTTCGGCAATTTCCGCGACACGCTGCCCCCGCCGGGGCTCTATCACCGCATCCTGCGCGAGATCGAGGGTCCGTTGATCGCGGCGGCGCTGACCGCGACCCGCGGCAACCAGATCCGCGCCGCCGAGCTGCTCGGCCTCAACCGCAACACCCTGCGCAAGAAGGTCCGCGACCTCGACCTCCCGGTGATCCGCACGAGCCGGTGAGGGGGTAAGAATTCGAATGTACATACCCCGTCATTCCGGGGCGCGAAGCGAGCCCGGAACCTAGACTCCCGACGCCGGTGCGAGCGCGCATGCGCGCTCGTTCGGCAACACCTTAAACTCGATGGGTCCATGGACGCAGCCTATAGGCTGCTCATCGGAGGTCGTGGCTCTGGGTTCCGGGCTCGCTTCGCGCCCCGGAATGACGGCGCCGGATGACGGCGTCGAAGTACCAGACGGTTTCGCGCACTCTCACCGGGTGTGGATTCCCGTCCAGGAGGGCGGGTCGCTCGCGGGGAAGCTCTCCTCGTCGGCCTCCTGGACGATGTCGGGCCCCGGCGCCGAGCCGTCGAGGGGGACGTGCTCGGTGTGGCCGAACCCTTTCCGGTAGTCGATGAGCGAGATCCCGAGGGGGCGCACGCGGAAGAGCGCGACGTTCCCGAGCGCGCCGAGGCCGCCCGGGGCGATCGCCGAGATCTGCGGGTATTTCTGCATCATCATCCCGCCGATCCGCCCGCGTGTGTCCTCGTCGGAGATCCGCTCGGCGAGGCCGCCGAGGCCGATGGCGCGGATCTCGTTCCAGTCCTCGTAGGGCAGGCCGAGGGTGCAGGACACGCGCGCATCGTGCGCGATGTTGCGCGCCTTCTGCGAATCGGCGGCGCAGCCGAAGACGAGGGCGAGCCCGTCGGCGACGAAGCCGACGACGCTCGCATGCGGGAAGCCGTCAGGGCGGATCGTCGCGACGGTGAGGTCGCGGGCGCGCTGGAAGATCTCGAGGATGTCGGCACGTTGCTCGTCGGTCATGGCGTTCCTCCTCCTTGTGGGTCGTTGGCGCGCGCGGCGAGGCGCCCGCGACCGCCAGCATGGCCCCCGGGCCCGCCGTCTTCCGTGACGTGAGTCAATGCGCGAGCGCATCGCGGGTTTGCGGGGGGCGCGCATCGGAACGCGCCGCCGCCCCGGCGGTTGGCCTTCCCGCACAGCACAGGGAGACGCGCCATGGCCGACGAGAAGCGGGATCGCCCCAATCTGAAGGACGAGGACGTGAGCGTCCTGCGCAACCGCCAGCGCAACGACGGCAATCCGACCGTCGACGAGGGCGAAGGCCCGGAGGGCAACGCCACCATGCGCCGCGCCTGGAGCGAGCCGGGCGGCGAGGCGCAGGCCTACCGGTCCGCGACGAAGGGCGCCGGCGGCGACGCCGAGGAGCACGGCGACCTCACCGACGAGGAGGCCCGCAAGAGCCGGTGAGCGATCGCGATCAGCTGCGCCCCTCGCCCGCCGCGCCGATCGCCTCGATCCGCGAGCCGCCGCGTCCCTCGCGGCCGAGCCGCTCGGCGAGCGCGGGGAGGAGGCGGCCGGCGGTCTCGGCGAGCGTGTAGGGCGGGTTGATCACGAAGAGCCCGCAGCCGACGAGGCGCGGCTCCGGTCCCGGACGATCGATCGTCAGCTCGAGCCGCAAAGCCGGCCGCGCGAGATCGGCGAAGCCGGCGGCCGCGCGGTCGATCTCCTTGGGGTACTTGATCGGATACCAGCCCACATAGACCCCCGTCGGCCATTTGCGGGCGGCGGCGAGCATGCGCTCGACGAGGCGATCGAGTTCGCCCGCCTTCTCGAAGGGCGGGTCGATCAGGACGAGGCCGCGCTTCTCCTTGGGCGGGATCAGGCTCGAGAGCGCCGTCCAGCCGTCGAGATGCAGGACCTTCAGGTTGGCGACGCTGTTGAAGCGCACGGCGAGCACGTCCGCGTCGGCCGGATGCAGCTCGACGAAGACGCCGCGATCCTGCCGGCGCAGCAGCTCGCGCGCGATCGCCGGCGAGCCGGGATAGGCGCGCGCGCCGTAGCGGGCCCGCACGGCGGCGAGCGCGGCGCGGTAGGGGGCGAGCGCCTCCTCGATCGCGGGCGAGAACGGCGTCTCGATCAGCCCGACGCCGCCATCCGCCTCGCCCGTCCGCTGCGCCTCGTCCGCGTCGAGATCGTAGAGCCCGATCCCGGCATGGGTGTCGATCAGGCGGAACGGGGTCTCCTTGCGGCCGAGATAAGCGATCAGCCAGGCGAGGAGGGCGTGCTTCATCACGTCGGCGAAATTGCCGGCGTGATAGATGTGGCGGTAATTCATCGCGGCGCCTTTCGGCCCGCGTCGCTCACGGACGCATCATGCGGCAATTGGGGGCGGCGTGGAGGTGGCGCTCGACGCCGGTGACGCACCAATCCACCTTCCAGGTCGAGCCGAAGAGATAGCCCGTCTCCTCGCGCACGATGTAGGCCACCTCGTGGCGGCGCATATGCGGCCCCTCCTGGACGAGCGCGGTCGCCGAGCAGAAATTGCGCGGGACGAAGGAGCGGCTCCAAGGCCGGTGCGCGACGAGGCGGGGATGCTCGAAGCCGACGATCCGCAGGGGCGAATCCCAGAAGCGCGATTCGCGGCGGTCGAACGCGCGGTTGATCTCGGCGAGGACCGCGGGGGCGTCGCAGGTGGGAATCACGCCGGAATAGGGGATCACGCGCTGTTCCGCCGGAGGGGTGCCGGAGCCGGTGACCGGGGCGCGCGTCGGCACCCGCGCGAGATCCGCCGCACTCGCCATGCCGCCTGCGAGCAACGCGACCGCAGCCCCGAGAGCCAAAGCCATACGCATCGTGAGCATCCCTTGTTCTGATTGCCCCAATGTGGCCACGATCGGGGAGGGCGCGCGCGAAATCAAGGCCCGCGCCGCGTGGCTTCGCCGTCTCCGAGCGATTTGCGGGAGCCTATGGCGCGCGGAACACGCGCAGGGACACGCGCGCGGGCTCGTCGAGCCAGATCGGCGGCCCGGCGACGAGGCCCGCCGCGTGCAGGAGCTCCTCGGCCGCGATCCCCGATTCGCAGGCGCGGAACAGGCCCCGCCCGCCGGGCAGTCGCGCGTCGTGCGCCCGCGCGAGGTGGAAGCTCGTAAAGCCGCCGGGACCGACATGATCGAACACGTCCTGCCCGCCCGGCACGCCGATATCCCCGCCCTCCGGCACCGCTTGCGCCAGCGCCTGCGCGAGCGGGACGCGCGCGGGGTTCCACCAGAATCCGTCCGCGCGGCGCTCGAGACCGTCGGCCGAGCGCGACATCACGATGCGCAGGCGGTTTCGGTGATTGGGGCTCGCCTCGTGCGAGCGGCGCCCGAGCAGCGTCGCGCGCGCGGCGTCGAGGCCCGCCTGGAAATAGGCCCAGTCGGCGTCGTTGCGCAGGCAATCGGGAAAGCGCCCCTGCGCATCGGCGATGCGGTCGTCGGCGCTGACGATGGCGTAGGCGTGAAGGCGGTGCATCGGGCTCCTCCGGCGGCGCCGATAGCAGAGGCGCGGACCTGCGTGAAGCGCGCGCGAACGCCGCGGGCGCTCCCGGCGTTGTTCCTCCGGCGACAGAACCCGCCAGGAGGGCGAGCCATGCAGGACGAGCGCGAGAAGAACCAGAATTCGCAGACGCAGCCCGGACGGACGAAGGAGGACGCGGACCGCGAGCGGCCGCACCCCGCAGGACCGCATGCGCGGCGCGATCTCACCAACGAGGACGCCACCCCCGGCAGCGGCTCGCTGCCCGACGACGGCGCGAGCGGCGGGGTCGATCCCGCAGGCGGGTGAGGCCCGCGCCGATGCGGACAGGGCCACCGCTTCTTCCGGTCAGCGTTCGAGAATCCTTGCCCGCTCGTCATTCCGGGCTTGGCTATCGCGCCCCGGAATGACGGCGATGAGAATCTCCGAAGGCGTTGCGATCCCTTTGGCGCGGAGAGGGGCGGCGCCTCGGAATCGGCGACGATGCGCAAATCGGATACCCCCCACGCGAGAGCGCCTCCCCCGTCGCCGGGAGAGGCGCTCGCATCGTCGTTGCGTTCGGGCTGCCGATTACTCGGCCGGGACCGCTGCCGGGGTGGCGCCGCCGGGGCGGTCGGACTGCTTGCGGCGCGCCTCCTCGGCCCAGAGCGAGTGGTGCTCGCGCGCCCAATTGTAGTCGACCTCGCCCGAGCCCATCGCGTCGAAGGCGCCCTGCATGCCGATCGAGCCGATATAGATGTGGCCGATCATGACGGCGATCAGGATGGCCGAGACGAGCCCGTGGACCATCTGGGCGATCTGCCAATTGGCATAGGTGCCGGCGAGATAGGGGAAGAGCAGCAGCACGCCGGTGACGGAGAGCGCCGCGCCGCCGATGATGACGGACCAGAAGATGCCCTTCTGACCGGCATTGAACTTCTTCGCCTGCGGATGCACGCCCTTCGAGAACAGACCGCCGCCGGCCTTCAGCCAGGCGATGTCCGTGCGGTCGGGGATGTTGTCCTTGATCCACACGACGAGCATGAACACGAGGCCCGCCATGAAGGGGAAGGCGAGGTAATTGTGCGCGTACTTGCCGAGCTGGGTCGCGGCCGCGAAGGTCTCGGGCCCGAACAGCGGCAGCAGAACGTAGCGGCCGAAGACGAGGTTGAGCCCCGTGAAGGCGAGGATCAGGAAGGTCGTCGCCGTGAGCCAGTGCACGAAGCGCTCGAACGAGTTGAAGCGCAGGATCTTGATGCCCGACAGCCCGGAATCGACCGTGATCCTGCCGCGCATCAGGTAGAACGCGAGAACGATGGCGATCATGCCGACGATGGCGAGCGCGGACGCCCACAGCATCGTCGATTGATGGAACTGGCGCCATTCGGGGCCGCCGGGCTTGATCAGGCCGGTCGCCTTCTGGTCGGGGATCGTGACGCGACCCTCGATGCCCTGGCCGCGCTGGAGCTGCTGCAGGAGCTGCTGCTCCGTGACGGATTCGGCGCGCGGATTGACGGATTGGGCCTGCGCGATGCCCGGCAGCATCGTCGCGACGAGCGCGACGATCGCGAGCACGGCGAGCGCCGTGGCGAAATGTCTGGCGAAGGCGGAGAAGCTCGCGCGGAGCATGGGATATTCCTTCCCTGAACTGTGGTTTTCGAGGCGCGGGCGCCGCCGCAGGGCCGGACCCCGCGGCGGCGCGCAAAGCGACCTCAGATGGCGACGGTTTCCTTGTAGGCCGTCTGCCAGCCCCAGGCGCCCGAGCCGTAGCCGCGGGTGACGACGCGCTCGCGATAGATCTCGGCGATGATCTCGCCGTCGCCGGCGAGCAGCGCCTTCGTCGAGCACATCTCCGCGCAGATCGGCAGCTTGCCTTCCGCGAGACGATTGGCGCCGTACTTCTCGTACTCCACCGTCGACATGTCCGCTTCCGGACCGCCCGAGCAATAGGTGCACTTGTCCATCTTGCCGCGCGAACCGAAATTGCCGACGCGCGGGTATTGCGGCGCGCCGAACGGGCAGGCGTAGAAGCAATAGCCGCAGCCGATGCACAGGTCCTTCGAGTGCAGGACCACCTGATCGGCGGTGGTGTAGAAGCAGTCCACCGGGCACACGGCCGCGCAGGGCGCGTCCGTGCAGTGCATGCAGGCCATCGAGATCGATCGCTCGCCGGGCAGGCCGTCGTTGATCGTCACGACGCGCCGACGATTGATGCCCCACGGCACCTCGTGCTCGTTCTTGCAGGCAGTGACGCAAGCGTTGCACTCGATGCAACGGTCCGCGTCGCAGAGGAACTTCATCCGAGCCATAGTTCAAATCCCCCTTACGCGGCCGCGATCTGGCACAGAGTGACCTTGGTTTCCTGCATGCCGGTCACCGGGTCGTAGCCGTAGCTGGTCACGGTGTTCACGCTCTCGCCGAGAACGATCGGATCCGTGCCCAGCGGGTACTTGCCGCGCTGATCGGCGCCCTGGAACCAGCCGGCGAAGTGGAACGGCATGAACGCCACGCCGGGACCCACGCGCTCCGTCACCAGCGCCTTGACGCGGGTGCGCGAGCGGTTCTCCGGACCGCTGACCCACACCCATTGCCCTTCCGAGATGCCGCGCTGGGCCGCGTCCGCCGGATTGATCTCGACGAACATGTCCTGCTGCAGCTCGGCGAGCCACTTGTTGGAGCGGGTCTCCTCGCCGCCGCCCTCGTACTCGACGAGACGGCCGGAGGTGAGGATGATCGGGAAGTCGCGCGCGATGTTCTTCTCGATCGCGGCCTTCTGCACCGTATGGCCGATATTCGGCATGCGCTGCTGGCGGAAATCGTCGCGGGTCGGGTACTGGGCGACGAGCTCCGTGCGCGGCGTGTAGATCGGCTCGCGATGGACCGGCACCGGATCGGGCAGGTTCCAGGCGACCGCGCGGGCCTTGGCGTTGCCGAAGGGCACGACGCCGTGCTCGAGGCAGACGCGCTGGATGCCGCCCGACAGGTCGGTCGACCAGGACACCGCGTCCACATTCTCACCGCCCTGACGCTCGATCTGGGCGAGTTCGGCGGGCGTGAGGTCCGCGTCCCAGCCGAGGCGCTTGAGGACGCCCATCGTGAACTCGGGATAGCCGTCCGTCAGCTCCGAGCCGAGCGAGTAGGAACCCTCGGCCAGGAGGTTGACGCCGTCGCGCTCGACGCCGAAGCGCGCGCGGAAGGCGCCGCCGCCGTCCTTCACGTGCAGGTTCGTGTTGTAGAGGACGTGCGTGCCCGGATGGCGGATCTCCGGCTTGCCCCAGCAGGGCCAGGGCAGGCCGTAATAATCGCCGCCGACATCCGCGACGTCCCTGGGCGCGCGCAGTGTGACGAGGTCGAACGCCCCCTGGTTCGCCATGTGCGCCTTGATGCGCTCCGGCGACTGGCCGCAATAGCCCGTCGACCAGCCGCCGGCATTGATCTCGCGAAGGATCGATTCCGGGGTCGGCTCGGGGCCGAACTTGCCGTCCACGAACTCGTAGTTCTTGAACATCTCGTCGGCGAAGCCGAGGCGCTTGGCGAGCTCGAACATCACCCAGTAATCGTTCGAGGATTCGAAGATCGGCTCGACCACCTTCTGGCCCCACTGGATGGAGCGGTTCGAGGCCGTGCGCGAGCCCTCGCACTCGAACTGGGTGCAGATCGGCAGGAGGTAGGTGTTGTCGCGCCGCTCGCCGAGCACCGCGAAGGTGGTCGGATGCGGGTCGGCGACGACGAGGAGGTCGAGGCGCTTGAGGCCCTCCGCGACTTCCGGCATGCGGGTGACGGTGTTGCCGCCGTGGCCGAACACCATCATCGCCTTGACGTTGTCGCGCTGGTCGACGTCGTCGGCGGGCATCAGGACGGCGTCGAACCAACGCGTCGTGGTGATGCCGGGGGTCTCCATGTTCTGCTTCTGCGTGCGCGCCTCGCGGCCGCCCTTGGCGGGGACCTCGTCGAAGCGGGACTGCAGGTAGTCGTAGGAGACGCCCCAGACGCGCGCCCAATGGCGCCAGCCGCCCTCGGCGAGGCCGTAATAGAGGGGCAGCGTCGTGACGTCGAGGCCGAGATCGGTCGCGCCCTGCACGTTGCAATGGCCGCGGAAGATGTTGGCGCCCGTGCCGTCCGCGCCGACGTTTCCGGTGGCCAGCAGCAGCGTGCAATAGGCGCGCACGTTCGCGGTGCCGACCGTCTTCTGCGTCGCGCCCATGCACCAGATGAGGGTCGAGGGCTTCTGCGTGGCGAAGAGCTCGGCGACCCGGCGCAGCTGCGCGCCCGGCACGCCGGTGACGCGCTCGACCTCCTCGGGCGTCCACTTCGCCACCTCGGCGCGGACCTCGTCCATGCCGTAGACGCGGCTCTCGATGAAGGCCTTGTCTTCCCAGCCGTTCTCGAAGATGTGCCAGAGCATGCCCCAGATCACCGGGATGTCGGTGCCCGGACGGATGCGGACGTACTCGTTGGCATGCGCCGCCGTGCGCGTGAAGCGCGGATCGATGACGATCATGTTGGCGCGGTTGATCTCCTTGCCCGTCAGCACGTGCTGGAGGGAGACCGGATGCGCCTCCGCGGGATTCCCGCCCATGATGATCATGGTCTTGGAATTGCGGATGTCGTTGTAGGAATTCGTCTGGGCGCCGTAGCCCCAGGTGTTGGCGACGCCGGCGACGGTCGTCGAGTGGCAGATGCGCGCCTGGTGGTCGACCGAGTTCGTGCCCCAGAAGGCGGCGAGCTTGCGGTAGAGATAGGCGCCCTCGTTGGAGAACTTGGCGGAGCCGAGCCAGAACACCGAATCGGCGCCCGACGTCTGACGGATCTCGCCGAGCTTCGCGGCGATCTCGTCGAGCGCCTCGGCCCAGATGGTGCGGACCCACTGCCCGTTGACCATCTTCATCGGATACTTGAGGCGGCGGTCGCCATGGACGAGCTCGCGCACCGCAGCGCCCTTGGCGCAATGGGTGCCGCGGTTGATCGGGCTCTCCCAGGCCGGCTCCTGGCCGACCCAGACGCCGTTCTGCACCTCGGCGATCACCGTGCAGCCCACCGAGCAATGGGTGCAGATGTTCTTCCTGCGCTCCACGGGAGCGCCCGGGATCATCGGGCCGGCCTCGGCCTTGCGGACCGCGCCGAGCGACAGGGTCGAGGCGGCGGCGATGCCGCCGACCGCGATCCCGGAGCGGCGCAGGAAGGTGCGGCGGTCCATCACCGCGCTGGCGGCGGCGGCGACGACGGCCGGGTGGCGGCCGCGGCGCGCCTCTGCGGTCTTGCGCTTGATCAGCATCTGGCTGCCTCCCCTCAGTACCGGTTGGTCCGGTAGAAATTCTCGACGTGCTCGGTCTTCTGGTAGCGGGCGCGACGCTTGTCGTCGGCGCCCTGCGCCTGAGCCGGGCTCGCGGCGATCGGCGCCACGACGGCGGCGGCCGCGACGGTGCCGACGCCGCCCACCGCCTTCAGGAAGCCGCGCCGATCGACCGCTTTCGGATCCGGCGTCTTGTCGTCGAACTTGCCCATGTCCGGGTCCTCCCAAGTCGCGGGCGCCGCGCGGCCCCCCGCTCGTACAAAGCCGTGGACGGTGCGGAACCGCCCGAATACGTCACCGGACGCGCCCGCTCACGCGTCCATCGCGAAGGCTTGCGCCTCGATCTCCACGAATTCCCGCCCGAGCGTGCCCACCGTGCGGTAGAACCGCGAGGAGGGCGCGATCTCGAGATCGGCGAAGAATCGCGCCGCCCAAGGCTTCAGGTGGCGCTCGAAGAAGCCCTTCTGGGCGGTCTCCTCGGCGTCGAAGCGACCGGCGGCGAGGCCGGCCATCACGTCGCAGAGGATGGCGATGTGGTCCTCGGGGTCCTTGAGCGTGTCGACCCGCTCGATGCCGAGCGAGGCGAGATCCGCGCGCACCGAGGCGAGCGGGCGCTCGTGCAGGAAGCCCGTCAGATAGAAGGAGGCGTAGGGCAGCAATTCGCCGCGCCCGAGCCCGATGAAGAGGTCGAAGAATTCGCGCTGCACCGCCTCGACGCTCGTCGCGCGCGCGGCGTCCGCGAGCGCGAGATGGGCCATGCCGATCGGCGTCGCGTCGCCCTTCAGCGCGGCGAGGGCGGCGAGCGTCTCCGCACCCGGCGCGCGGCCGAGGAGATGGGCGAGGAGGTCGTATTCGCGGGCGCGCAGGAGGTCGATCTCGTCGATCTCGGGGGCGGCGCTCTCGTTGTCGTCCAACGCGTTCTCTTCCGGATACAGGTCTGGGCGCAACCGCGTGCGCGGAACTCCGGTCGCGGTCTCGACGGCGAGGACGCGCTCGGCGGGGATCTTCTGCCAATTCGAGACGGAGGGCTGCGAGATGCCGAGCGACCGCGCGAGCGCACCGACGCCGCCGGCGGCGCGGATCGCCATGTCGAGCCCGTTCTCCCGCATTCGTTTCCCCGAACCGCAACCGGCCGCCTTCTTCGGGACGGCCTCTTTCGAACGGGTTCATAGTAGAGGGCTATGGCGCGCCGGCCAAGTGTTTCGAATGGTTTCAAACAGGCCGAGCGCGGCCGTGCCGGCGCGACTTTGGTCTAATTTCGCCCTCTTTTCGCGCGTTTTCCGCGTTTGCCGGCGAGCCCTCCGCCGCCTCGCGCAAATCCTTTGCGGGCAAGGCTTCCGGGGATTGCGACGCGGCAACCTCCCGCTGCGGGGTGTCGGCCGGGCCGTCCGCGGGTTCGGCGCGCTCGTGCGGATCTGCGTCTTTTGGTTCCGCGTCTTCAACCGCCTGCGACGCGATGTCGCGATCCCCCATTGGCTCGCGCTCTTCGACTTTCGGCGAAGTGCCGCGGAATATCTTCTCCGCCAAGGCCTTGGCGTCGAAGTCCGCCGGCAGCGGACCCGATCCGGGGACGCCGCCGGGCACGTTCCAGTCGTAGGCGTATTCGCGCGCGGGATCGAGATAGCCGGCGATCTTCGGATCGCTCGCCCAGGCGCGCCGCAAGGCCGCGTTGCGCAGAACGGCGGGAACGCCCTTCCTGAGGAAAGCGGTGATGTCGGTCGAGGCGTCGATCGATTCGACCGGGGGGAGGGCGGCGAGCTCCTCCTCGGAGAGGGTCTCCTCGACGGGGGTCGGCGCGGCGGCCTCGGGCTCGGGCGCGTGCTCCTCCGCGGCTTGGTCTTCCGGCGCCTCGGCCGGCGCGGCGCGCGTCTCCTCCTCCGCGATCGCCCGCTTGCGGCGCGACCAGCGCGAGAGGAAACCCTCGCCGTCGTCCCCGCCGCCGCTCATCGCCCGCCCTCCTCGTCGTCGTCGAGGCCGAGCACGCGCGGTGCGCGGCGCGCGAGCGCCTCCGGATCGGCCTTCTTGCGCTTGCGCTTGAAGAATTCGCGCTCCACGTGAAAGGCTTCGTAGAAGGCCCCGATCGCGCTCGCGATCTCGGGCGGCATCGGCACCGCCTCGAGGATCAGCCCGGCATCGCCCGCGAGCGCCTCGCCCTCGTAGGGATCGGCCGTGACGACGGCGATCGAGACGCCGTCGCCGGCCTCTCGCAGCGCCACCCAGAGCGAGGGCCGGCCCGATTGCAGATTGTCGCGATAATGCGCCGTCTCGCCGGGATGCAGCGTCAGCTCGGCCGGGCCGACATACCAGGTCTCCTGCGCGCCCTCCGGCGTCAGCCGCGTCATCGGCGCCGTCGGCGGCGCGAGCGGCAGCACGGCGCTCGGCGCCCACGAGACCGGCGGCGCCCACTTGTTCGTCGACACCCGCCGCGTCGCGACGACGCCCAGCGTGAAGCGTGAGTTCGTCATGGATTGCCTCGTGTTTCGAGCGCGAACTCCGGGGTGTCATCCCGGACGCCGAAGGCGATCCGGGACCCATACGCCCGACGGCTCAGTCGCAGCCTGTAGGCTGCGTTTCTCCGACGAAAGCTGCTCAAAGGGAGCGAAACGAGCGCGGCATGCGCGCTCGAACGATGGTCGAGCGTATGGGTCCCGGGTCCGCTTCGCGGCCCGGGATGACACTCTCCGAAGGATTCACGGACTTTCAGGGGATCGAGGCGGCGCGCCGTCGGCGACGGCGCGAGCGCGCTTTCCGCCCGCATTCCCTCACCCCTGCCCCTCTCCCTTCCGGGAGAGGGGTTCTCGCACCCCGTCACGACGCATTCTCCCGCAACGGCAGCCCCATCACCAGGTTCTGCGGCTTCACGCGCACCACCTTGTCCGCGCTCATCGCGAGGATGAGCCAGACGGGGTGGCCCTCGACGCGCGGGTCGACCGGGGCGTGGCGGGCGAAATCGAGGCGGAAGAGGGCGAGCACGCGCATGCGGTCGTCGAGCGACACGGTCTCGCCGCGCCAGAGCCGGTTGCCGATCGCGGTCGCCTCGGCGTCGAGCCCGACGAACCAGCGCCAGTCCTGGTCCTCGATCTCGACCATCGGCTCGACCCGCGCCTCGATCCCCATGAGGTGGCGCAGGAAGATCTCGATCGCGCGCGCGAGCCCGGCCCGCGCCTTCTGCGCCGCGCCGATCGCCATCGCCATGGTGTGGGCGTCCGAGCGGCTCCAATAGGTCCAGGCATTGCCGTCGTCCATCACGTCGAGCTCGTCGGCGAGGGACTTGTCGAGCATGGCGACGAGGGGCGAGACCGGGGCGCGGCCCTCGAATTCCTCGATGAGTTCGGCATCCGCGAGGATCGCCCCGCCGTCGCCGGTCGAGACGCGCTGGGGGCGGAAGAAGAGCTCGGCCGCGCGCAGGACGTAAGGGTCGTCGCAGCCGTCGAGCGCGTTGCGCAGGATCAGATGCAGGAGCTGGTTCAGGAAGAGCGGCGGCACGACGGCGCCCGTCCGCACGAGCGAGAGCCAGGCCGCCTCGATCGAGCCCGCGGCGACGAGCCGGTCGCGATAATCGACGAAGAAGGTCCAGTTCTCCCGCGCGTCCGGATCGGCGATCGCGGCGATCTCGTCCGGCGAGACCGTGCGGCGGGGGCTCTCGAGGAGGCTCGCATGGAGCGCGCGCTCGGCCGGGCAGGCCTCCTCCGGGGGCAGGATCTCGGGGCGCGCGAGATAGGCGGTGAGGAGCTCGTCCGTCACGGCGAGCGTGCCGTCCGGCAGCCGGCGGGTGAGGTGGTGTCCGCTCGAGACCCAGAACTCGCGGCTCATCGCTCGCTCCCGTCCTTCATGAGACCCAACAGGTCGACATGTTCCTCCACTTCGTCCTCGCTCTCGACGACTATGAAGGCCTTGGCGTGGCTGTACAGGCGGTCGGCGCCCGGCGCGCCGGGCTCGCGATGGCGCAGCGTGCGGAACTGCTCGACGATGCGTCCGTCCTTCACGGTGCGGTGCATGGCGATGAGCGTGCCCTCGGCATGCCCCTCGCACAGGGAGGCCGCATAGGCGATCTCCTCCGCGGCGGCCGTGCGCGCGTGTTCGAGCGTCGGCGGCGCGAAGCGCTCGGCGATGTGCGCGGCGAGCGCGGCGATCGCCGCCTCGCGCTCCTCCGGGGTCGCGGGCGTCGCGACGACGAGCGTCGAGAAGCCGAGGCTGCCGACGCCGACGAAGCCCGCGCGGAAGGCCGCACGTTCCTTGTTGGAGAACGCCTCGATGTCCTTGTCCCAGAAGAGGAACGTCCCCGTCACCGCCCATTCGCCGGGCTCGGCCGGGTGCGCGAAGACGAAGGTGTCGGAGGGGTCGAGCCGGATCGTGCGCGGCAGCATCGGGCTCACAGGCGCGGCCCCCGACGCGTCTCGTCGTACCAGGCGGGCGCGGCGAGCGCGGGCAGGAGCGCGCGTCGCTCGGCGCCGGTGACGCCGTGGCGGTGGACGAGGAGATCGCCGTTGCCGTCGATGCCCCGCCGCTCGCCCGCCTTCTCGCGCTTGAGGCGGGCGAGATAGACGTCCGCGACCTTTCGGAAGCCGCGATTCGCCCACGCATCGACATGCACCATCAGGTGGCGCGCGAAGCTCTCGATCAGAACGCGCGGCTCCCCGAAACCCTCCTCCTCGAGCGAGGTCGAGAGCGGCATCAGCCCGCTCTCCGTCAGCGCCATGCGGGCGGCGATGAGCTGGCACCCGAAGACGAGCCAATCGGGCACCGCGTCCTCGGGCGTCCCCTCGGGCCAGCCGAGCCGTCCGCCGCCGATCAGCGCGCCGTCGTAATGGATCGTGTCGGGCCACAGGAACTCGACCGATTTCTCCGGCGGGCAATGGGCCGCGATGGCGTCGGCGACCGCCGCCATGCCGGCGAAGAAGGCGCGGCGCGCCGACACGAGCGGCTCCTCGGGCTCCAGCACGACGGCGAATTCGACGAGATCGTAGCGCCCGACATGGACGAGCGTGCCGGCGCCCGCTTCGCCTGCGATGGCGCAGGCATGCGCGAAGGCGTCCCCGCGCTCGCGCAGGCGCACGGGCGTGAACAGAGGCGGCAGATCGAGCGCGTCGGGCCCGCGCGCGGGTTGCGTCTGCGGCACGTTGGCTTTCCTCCCGTCACCGGCTTTCGGCGGACCGTCTTTGGGTCTATTCTAACATAAACCGATTTGCGACAAGAGCGACGGACGTGCCGGTGGGGTCGCGGGCACGCCGCAGCCGAAAGTCGATCCGCCTCGATCCACCGGGAAGAAGCGTCCGTGTCCGACACAAAGCGTATCGTTTTCGCCTGCTCGTGCGAAAAGACCATGCCGCTCGACGAGGCCGCGCTCGCCGCCGGCTGCGGCGGGCGGCTCGAGACGGCGACCCAGCTCTGCGTCTCCGAGATCGAGCGGGTCACGGACGCGCTGATGCGCGGCGAGCGCGTCACGATCGGCTGCACCCAGGAGGCGCCGACCTTCGAGGACGCAGCCGAGGATGCCGGGCTCGAGGAGCCCGCTCTCGCCTTCGTCAACATTCGCGAGGCGGCGGGCTGGTCGCGCGAGGCGAAAGAGGCGGGGCCGAAGATGGCGGCGCTTCTCGCGGCCGCGTCCGTACCGGTCTCGCCCGTGCAGCTCGTCGCGATGGAATCGGAGGGCGTGATCCTCATCCTCGGCCGCGACGAGACCGCGATCGAGGCGGGCCGCCGCCTCGCCGATCATCTCGACGTCACCGTGATGCTGGAGCGCCCCGGCGAGATCGCGCCGCCGCGCCGGGCGGACTTCCCCGTGGTGAAGGGGCGCGTGCGCAAGGCCGCGGGGCATCTCGGCGCCTTTGCGCTCGAAATCGACGATTACGCGACCGCCGCCCCGTCCTCGCGCGCGGCGCTCCGCTTCGGCGAGGGGCGCGACGGCGCGCGCTCGGAATGCGACATCGTGCTCGATCTGCGCGGCGAGCGCCCGCTCTTTCCCGCCGACGATCTGCGTCCGGGCTATCTGCGCGCCGATCCGCGCGATCCGGCCGGCGTCGAGCGGGCGATCTACGAGGCGCGCGACCTCGTCGGAACCTTCGACAAGCCGAAATACGTCGCCTTCGATCCGGGGCTCTGCGCCCATTCCCGCTCGAAGATCGTGGGCTGCACGCGCTGCCTCGATCTGTGCCCGACGGGCGCGATCGCGCCCGCCGGCGATCACGTCGCGATCGATCCCCATGTCTGCGCCGGCTGCGGCCAATGCGCGGCCGCCTGCCCGACGGGGGCGGCGAGCTATGCGATGCCCAATGTCGAGACGCTCGGCGCGCGCCTGCGCACGATGCTGCGGGCCTATGCGCAAGCGGGCGGGCGCGACGCCGTCCTCCTCTTCCACGACGGCGAGCACGGCGAGCCGATGATCGACGCGCTCGCCCGCTTCGGCGACGGGCTGCCGGCGCGCGCGATCCCCGTCCAGGTGAACGAAGTCACGCAGATCGGCCCCGAGATCTTCGCCGCCGCCTTCGCCTATGGTGCGGCCGGCGCGCGGGTGCTCGTGCGCGAAAAACCGAAGCACGAGATCGTCGGGCTCGAGCGCACGCTCGCCACCGTCGAGACGATCCTCGTCGCGCTCGGCTTCGGCGAGGCGCCCGTCGGCATCGTCTCGACCGACGATCCGGACGCGCTCGGCGCCGCCATGCGCGAGGCCTGCGCGGCGCGCGCGGGGCGGGCGGCGGCGGTGCCGGCCTCCTTCCTCGCGGTGCCGAAGAAGCGCGCGATGCTCGAACTCGCGTTTCGCGAATTGCACCGCGTCGCGCCAGCGCCCGTGCCGGTCGTCGCGCTCGAGCGGGGCGCGCCCTTCGGCGGGATCGTGGTCGACGTCGCCGGCTGCACGCTGTGCCTCGCCTGCGTCTCCGCCTGCCCGGCCGACGCGCTCTCCGACAATCCGGACCGCCCGACCGTGCGCTTCACGGAATCGAACTGCGTTCAGTGCGGATTGTGCGCGGCGACCTGTCCGGAAAAGGTGATCAGCCTCGAGCCCCGCCTCGATTTCGCCGCCTGGGCCGAGCCCAAGCGGCTGATCAAGGAGGAGGAGCCCTATCCGTGCGTCTCCTGCGGCAAGCCCTTCGGCACGCGGGCGACGATCGAGCGCGTGATGGCGAAGCTGTCGGGCACCCATTGGATGTTCTCCGGCCCCGACGGCGAGCGCCGCTCCCGCGTCCTGCAGATGTGCGAGGATTGCCGCGTCGAGACGGTCGTCAACGACAGCTTCGACCCGCACGAGATCGAGCGCATGAAGCCGCGCACCACGGACGATTACCTGCGCGAGCGCAAGAGCGAGACGGAGCACTGAAGCCGGCGGCGGCATGACGCGCCGCCGCGCCCGAACGCCTCGCCCGCCGCGCCGTTGACCCTCCTCGACGACCCACCGAGGAGGCGATCTTGGGTGAGACCGGCATCAGGCTCGATCTGACGGGCCAGACGGCGATCGTGACGGGCGCGTCTTCCGGCATCGGCGCGGGGATCGCGCGGCTGTTCGGGCGCGCCGGCGCGAACGTCGTGATCAATTACCGATCGAGCGAGGACGGCGCGCGCGAGACGCTCCGCGCGATCGAGGATGCGGGCGGCACGGGCCGCATCGTGCAGGCGGACGTGTCGCAGGAGGGCGACGTGAAGCGCCTGTTCGAGGAGGCGTGCGACGCCTTCGGCACCGTCCACGTGCTCATCGCCAATGCCGGCCTCCAGCGCGACGCGCCCGCCCACGAGATGAGCCTCGCGGATTGGAAGACCGTTCTCGACGTCAACCTCACCGGCCAGTTCCTCTGCGCGCGCGAGGCGATCCGGCTGTTTCGCGCGCGAGGCCCGGTGCCGGAGGTATGCCCGGCGCTCGGCAAGATCGTGTGCATCTCCTCCGTCCACCAGTTCATCCCCTGGTCGGGGCGCGTGAACTATGCGGCGTCGAAGGGCGGACTCCTCCTGATGATGCAGTCGCTCGCGCAGGAATATGCGGGGGAGAAGATCCGCATCAACGCCATCGCGCCCGGCGCGATCAAGACCGCCATCAACCGCTCCTCCTGGGACGACCCGGCCGAGCGCGAAAAGCTCCTGGATCTCATCCCCTATGGCCGCATCGGCGAGAGCGAGGACGTCGCCCGCGCAGCCCTGTGGCTCGCGAGCGACGCCAGCGACTACGTCACCGGCGAGACGCTGGTGGTGGACGGCGGAATGGCGCTCTATCCGGGGTTCCGGGAGGGAGGGTGACGCCCCCCGCCAAGGCGAGGGACGTCCGTCGCGCTCCCTCGCTTTCGCTCGAGAAGCCTCTCCTTTCCCGGAGAGCTCGTACAATCTCCAAGGGTTGTCATCCCGGGCCGCGAAGCGGACCCGGGACCCATACGCTCCACGACCGCACGAGCGCGCATGCCGCGCTCGCTGCGCTACTTTGGAGCGTCGCTCGTCGGAGAAACGCAGCCTACAGGCTGCGACTGAGACGTGGTGGTTATGGGTCCCGGATCGCCTTCGGCGTCCGGGATGACACCCCAAACGATGCAGTTTTCTATGGGGCCGGACGTCCGTCGCGCTCCTCCTCGGACAGGAGGGCGATGCGCTCCGGGGCGTGGAGGGCCAGCGTGGTGCCGGGGCCGGGGCCGAAGCGGTGGACGTAGAAGGCGGCGCTCTCGGCGGGGCTCATCACGGGGGAGGGGGCGGAGAGGATCCGCGTCTCGCCCGACGCGCCGATCCAGTCGATATGACGGTGGCCGTGCATCACGACGATGCGGCGCCCGAGCGGCTGCAGGAGGCGCACGAACGAGCTCGCGTTGATGAGCGCGGTCCCGATCCGCGCCGCGAAGCGCACGGCCTTGGGGAATTCCACCACGTGGTGGTGCAGCGCGACGAGGAAGCGCGCCTTGGGGAACTCGCGCGTCGCGGTCACGAGGTCGCGGCTCTGCTCGGCCGAGATCAGCCCGAGCGCGTTCGTGAAGGAGAAATGCGTCTCGGCGTTCGAGTTGAGGAGGATCACGCCGAGCCCGTCCGGCCGCTCGGGCGGCAGCACCATGGGGAAGATCTGGTCCCAGAGGGCGCCGAGCCGCAGCGAAAGCGCGTAGCTCCCCGTCTCCGCGAAGTCGCGCATCGCCTCGCGATGGGGCTCGAGCGCGGTCTCCAGCGTCTGGTCGAAGCGGCCGGTGTCGCGGTCGATCACGAGAACGCGCTCGCCCTGGATCGCGGCGATGGCCGAGAGCATGCGCATCTGGCGCAGCGTCTTGCCGGTGCTCGTCGGCAATTCGAGGCGGGCCGGGTTGGCGCGGTCCACGACGTTGAGATCGTGGTTGCCGGGGATCACGAGGGTGCGCGCGAGGAGCTCGGGATAGGCGCCGAGCGCCTCGTGGAAGGCGGCCCATTCGGTCGAGCGGCCGCCATCGGTCATGTCCCCGCTCATCAGGACGAGGTCGACCGGCCGCGCCGCGTGCGCCTGCGCGAGACGGGCGAGCGCTCGGGCGACCCGCTCGTTGCCGCGCGGCCCCGAGCGCCCGGCCTCGAGACGGAACTCGTAGGGGCCGCCGACGGCGTGGAGATCGGTCAGATGCGCGACGCGCCAGGTCTTGGCCCCCTCCGGGGGATCGTCGTCGAAACGGTCGAGCGCGCGCGCGGGCGGCATCGTCGCGTCGGCAAGGCTCCAGAACAGGGAGGCGGCGGCGAGGAAGATCCCGATGATGACGACGCTGTTCGCCAAGGTCGGCACGATCAGGCGCTGGGGGAAGCGCAGGTCGAAGAAGTTGCCCGCCCAGCGCGATGACGGCCAGGCGAGGGAGACGATCCAGATCGCGAGCACGCACACGATCAGCCCGGCCGTCGCCGTGGCGAGCGAATGGAGATGGGCGCGCGTCCCCGGCGCGAGGCGCGAGGGCACGATCCGCTCGCCGAGATGGCGCAGGCTCTCGCGGAAGAGGACGTAGACCGGCTGGACGACGAGCGAGATCAACGACCAGAAGCTGCGCTCCGTCGTGCGGTAGAGCGGGCGGCCGCCGAACCAGGCGAGCGCGAGGGCGAGCGCGAGCGTCACCACGGGCGCGAGATCGGAGACGATCTCGGCCGAGCGCCGGGACAGGAGCCCGTACCAGCCCGTGATGAGGAGCGGCGCGAGCCCCAGCAGCACCGCCGGAAAGACGATCATGATGACGAGGGCGAGCGCGAGCTTCAGGAAGTTGAGCTCGACGATCATGCTCCCCGCGATCGCGAGGAGCGAACGGTGCCGCGGGCTCGACGCGTCGTCCTCGACGTCGCCGCGGCGCGGATCGATGATGAAGCGGTCTTGGCCGGCTCGCTCGGGCACGCGTCGAGATGATCCTCTGCGGGTCGCGAGAAGGTGCCCCGTGAGGCCCGGCGGAGCAAGCGCAATCGCGCGGGCTCAGGTGTCGAAGCGCACCCAACCCTGCGGCATCAGCCGCTCCTGGGGCAGGAAGCGCGCCTTGTAGGCCATCTTGCGCGAGCCCTCGACCCAATAGCCGAGATAGACGTAAGGCAGCCCCATCGCATGGGCGCGGGCGATGTGGTCGAGGATCACGAAGCTGCCGAGCGAGCGGTCGGACAGCTCGGGATCGTAGAACGAATAGACCATGGACAGGCCGTCCGCGAGGACGTCGGTCAGGCAGGTCGCGACGAGCGGCCCGGTGCCGCGCCCGTTGATCCCGCTGTCGGGCCCGCGGCGGCGATATTCGACGAGACGCGTGTCGATGTGGCTGTCCTCGATCATCATCGCGTAATCGAGAACGGTCATGTCGATCATGCCGCCGTCGGAATGGCGGCTGTCGAGATAGCGGCGGAAGAGGGTGTACTGCTCGGAGCTCGGCTGATTCGGCCCGAGCGCGCCGATCAGGTCCCGATTCGCCTTGAGCACCCGGCGGAAGCTCGCGGAGGGGGCGAACTCCGCCACCGGCACGCGCACCGAGACGCAGGCCCGGCAGGTCTCGCAGGCGGGGCGGTAGGCGATCGTCTGCGAGCGGCGAAACCCGCCATGGGTGAGGATGTCGTTGAGCTCGCCCGCGCGGCGCCCAACGAGATGGGTGAAGACCTTCCGCTCCTCCTTGCCGGGCAGGTAGGGGCAGGGGGAGGGCGCCGTCAGGAAGAATTGCGGCGTATCGCGGGAATGGCTGGTCACGCTCGTCTCACCTCGCGGCCGGGCGGCCGGGCTCGTCTGTCATGAGGATAGCACCGGCTGCGCCGACGACAATGATCGCGGCCGTTGAAATCGCTGCCCGCGAGGGCGGTTTTTTGGCGCGCTGCGGCGTGACGCAGGGGAAGAGGCGGCGGAGCGCGAGGCCTTGCCCCGCCTGAACGGGGGGCTGAAGCCACCCCGTGTCATCCCCGGCCGGAGCACGCACAGCGTGCGCAGGGGAAGGGGACCCACCACAGGAAGGCGCTTGCGGAGCAAGCTCTCGCGCCGCCGACCAGGCGGCTCGTCGCCGCAATTATCGTGTGCTCCGCACACATCTTTGCGCTGGGTCCCCTTCCCCTGCGCACGCTTTGCGTGCTTCGGCCGGGGATGACACCCTGGTGCTGGTTCTCGAATTCCCTTACGCCGCGTCGGCGCGCACGACGACGATGTCGACGAGAAGGTCGTGGCCGAGGCGCCGGTCGGAGCGGGCGAAGCCGATCACGACGTCGATCACCCAGAGGAGGAAGGTCGAGGCTGCGAGCCAGAACAGGAGCGCGTGCACGCCCGCGGTGAGCACGTCGACGCGCTTCGGCGAGGCCGCGCGCAGGACCCTGAGGCCCGTGAGCCGCATGCCGATCGTCGCCTGGTTGGCGCCCCCGACGGTCATCGCGCTGTAGAGGAGGCCGACGCCGGGCACCAGGATCGCGAACAAAGCCCAGGCGAGCCCGAAGGTGAGCACCCCGAGCACCAGGATCGCGAAGCCGAACATCATCACGAGGGCCGAGATGACGATGAAGTCGACGCAGAAGGCGACGAGCCGGCGACCCAGCACGCCGTCCGTCGCGCGGTCGTAATCGACCGGGGGGTAGATCTCGATCGCAGCATCGGAAATGCGGCGCGGCTCGTTCACGTGTCGTCTCCTCACAAGCCCGTCGTGGCCTGCGAGAGGCCGCGCGGATCGATGCGCATCGGCGCGTAGCCGTCCTCGGCCAGCGCCGCGAAGATCTGCCGCGTATGGGCGGCATCCCGCGTCTCGACCGTGACGTCCACCGTCACGCCCTTGGCGGGAACGTCTAGATAGAGACGACCATGCGAGACTTCCAGGATGTTGGCGCCGAGCGCGCCGAGCCGGCTCGCGACGCGGCCGAGGAGGCCCGGGCGGTCGTCGGACGTGATGCGGAAGGAGACGATGCGCTCGTCGCGCTCGAGCTCGCGCACCATCACCGAGGCGAGGAGGCGCGCGTCGATGTTGCCGCCGCAGAGCACCACGCCGACGCGCTGCCCTGCGAAGAGATCGGGCCGCGCCAGCATCGCCGCGAGGCCCGCCGCGCCCGCGCCCTCCGCCATGGTGCGCAGGAGCGTCGCCGAGAGGTTCACCGCCCGCTCGATCTCCGGCTCGTCCACGACGACGATGGTCTCGACGAGGTCGCGCACGATGGGGATCGCGAGCCGACCGGCATTCTTCACCGCGATGCCCTCCGCGAGGCTCGCGCCGCCGACGGCGAGGCTTTCGCCGGTGAGCGCGTTGTGCATGGAGGGGTAGAGCCGCGCCTCGACGCCGACGATTCGGATCTGCGGCCGCAGCGCCTTCGCGGCGACCGCGATCCCGGAGATCAGCCCGCCGCCGCCGATCGGCACGACGAGCATGTCGAGATCGGGCGCCTCCGCGAGCATCTCGAGCGCAATGGTGCCCTGGCCTGCCATCACGAGCGGGTCGTCGTAGGGGTGGACGAAGACGAGGCCCTGCTCGGCCTCGAGCCGATGCGCCTCGGTCTCCGATTCGGACAGGGTCTCGCCGACGAGGACCACGTTCGCGCCATAGCCGCGGGTGTTCTCGACCTTCACGAGGGGCGTCGAGGCGGGCATCACGATGGTGGCGGGCACGCCGAGGCGCTGGGCGTGGTAGGCGACGGCCTGGGCGTGGTTGCCCGCCGACATCGCGACGACGCCGCGGGCGCGCTCGTCGGCGTCGAGCGCCGCGAGCCGGTTCGCCGCCCCGCGCTCCTTGAACGAGCCCGTCGCCTGCAGCGTCTCGAGCTTGAGGGACAGGCGCGCGCCGAGCCGATCGGAGAGCCGCGGCGCGGCGACGAGGGGCGTGCGCGCGACATGGGCCGCGATCGTCGCCGCCGCCGCCTCGACGTCGGCGAGGGAGATGGCGTGGGAGAGGGGAGTTTCGTCGCTCACGTTGGCCCGCGCCGAGGCGCCTCTCAGACGAGGAAGGGATTGGTCGTCCGCTCGTGACCCATCGTGCTCATCGGGCCGTGGCCGCAGACGAAGGCGACGTCGTCCCCGAGCGGCAGGAGCTTCTCCTTGATCGAGGCGATCAGGAGATCGTGGTCGCCGCCGGGGAGATCGGTGCGACCGATCGAGCCGGCGAACAGGGCGTCGCCGACGATCGCGAGCCGGTCGGCCTCCGAGACGAAGGCGACGGAGCCCGGCGAATGGCCCGGCACGCGGCGCACGGAGAAGGGGATGCCGCCGACATCCACGACGTCGCCCTCGTCGAGCCAGCGATCGGGCGAGACCGGGCGCGCGGGCGGCAGGCCGAAATTTCTCGACATCTGCGTGAGGAGCTCGCCCATCATGAACGCGTCCTCGTGATGCGGCCCCTCGACCGGCACCGGCAGCGCGTCCAGGAGGTCCGCGACGCCGGCGACGTGATCGACATGGCCGTGGGTGAGGAGGATGCGCTCGACGGTGATTCCGACCTGGGCGATCGCCTCGAGAATCGCCGGCACGTCGCCGCCCGGGTCGATCACCACGCCGCGCATCGTCTCGCGCGCGAACAGGACCGTGCAGTTCTGCTCGAAAGGCGTCACCGGCACGATCACGGCGGACAGCCGCGGCTCTTTGTCGGACATGAAGCTCTCCTCGTCTCGCCGAGCCTTGTGCCACGGGGGAGGGGGCGTGTCATCCCCGGCGGGGATGTCCGTTCCCTCAGGGGACGGTGGCTGCCGCGGCTGTCATCAAGTCAGTCGCGCCGACAGGGTGAGCGCTCCACCGGTGTCATCCCCGGCCGGAGGTCGCTTGCGACCGGAGGGGAAGGGGACCCAGCGTGAAAATTGCTTGCGGAGCAAGCGCTTGCGGCGGCGTCTAGCCGCCTGGTCGGCGGCACGATCGTGTGCTCCGCACACGTTTTGGTGCTGGGTCCCCTTCCCCTGCGCACGCTATGCGTGCTCCGGCAGGAAATGACACCGCCCTGTCGAACCCCTCGCGTCGCAATCGCCCCCGCGCGCGGGGGCGGTTCGCGTCAGCTCTTGTTCGCGGCGGCGGGCTTCTTGGCGAACATGCTCTTGAGGTTCGACCACAGCTCGATCTTCACGCCGTGGCGGCGCATGATCCAGCCCTGCTGGATGACCGAGAGGAGGTTGTTCCAGGCCCAGTAGATCACGAGGCCGGCCGGGAAGGACGCGAGCAGGAACGTGAACAGCACCGGCATCCAGGTGAACACGGCCTTCTGGATCGGGTCCGGCGGCTCGGGGTTCATCTTCATCTGGACGAACATCGTGATGCCCATCAGGATCGGCCACACGCCCACCGTGAGGAAGAGCGGCACCGACCAGGGCAAGAGCCCGAACAGGTTGAAGATCGAGGTCGGATCGGGCGCGGCGAGGTCCTGGATCCAACCGAAGAAGGGCGCGTGCCGCATCTCGATCGTGACGAACAGCACCTTGTAGAGCGCGAAGAAGACCGGGATCTGGATCAGGACCGGCCAGCAGCCCGCCACGGGATTGATCTTCTCCCGCTTGTAGAGCTCCATCAGCTCCTGCTGCTGCTTCATGCGATCGTCCTTGTAGCGATCGCGGATGGCAACCATCTCCGGCTGCACGGCCTTCATCTTCGCCATCGAGGCGTAGGACTTGTTGGCCAGCGGGAAGAAGAGGAGCTTCAGGAGCACCGTGACGATCAGGATCGACACGCCGAAATTGCCCGTCACGCCGGCAAAGAAGCTCAGCGCGTAGAAGAGCGGCTTCGTGATGAAGTAGAACCAGCCCCAATCGATCAGGAGGTCGAACTTCAGGATGCCGTAGCGCGACGCGTAGCCGTCGACGACGTCGACCTCCTTGGCGCCGGCGAAGAGCCGCTTCGTGTTGGTGAGCGTCTCGCCGGGCGCGACCGCCGTGCCGGCGCCCATCACGTCGGCCTGGAAGATCGGGCGGGTCGGATCGGGCTGGACGGTGAAGCGGCCGGTGAAGGGCAGCGTCTGGTCCGGGATGATCGCCGCGGCCCAGTACTTGTCGGTGATGCCCGCCCAGCCGCCGACGACCTCGCGCCAGGCCTCGCCGAGCACGCCGGGCGCGAGCGTGCGCGCGCCCTCGACGTTCGAATAGGTCCATTCCTGCAGGCCCTGCTCGCCGAGAACGCCGATGAAGCCCTCGTGCAGGACGAAATAGCCGAGCACTTCCGGGCGACCGTGGCGGGAGACGAGGCCGTAGGGGAAGAGCGTCAGCGTCTCGCCCGACGCGTTCTCGACGCTGTCCTCGATCGTGAACATGGCGTCCGCGTCGACCGCGATCGTGCGCCGGAAGACGATGCCCGCCTCGTTCTCCCAGGAGAGCGTGACCGGGTTGCCGGGGCCCATGCGGTCGGCGCTCGCCGTCCACACGGTGTCGAGGCCCGGCAGGCCGCCAGGTACGGCGCCCGAGGCCACCCAACCGAACTCGGCGTAATAGGGCTCGGCCGTGCCGGTGGGCGCGAACAGCACGATGTTGGGCGAATCCGGATCGACCGTCTCGCGGTAGTCGCGCAGGACGAGGTCGTCGATGCGCCCGCCGCGCAGGTTGATCGAGCCGACCTTCGAGGGCGTGTCGACGATCACGCGCGGCGACTGGGCGAGCACCGCCTCGCGGGCGGCCGGCATGCCCGGCATCCCGGGGATCGTGGGGATGTCGGTCGCCGGCGCGCCGGGGCTCGTCGCGGCCTCGCCCGGCAGGGGCAGGTTCGGCCGGGCGGGATCGCCGAGCTGCTGCTGCTGCTGGAGGCGCTCCTCCATCGCGGCGCGCTGCTGCGCCTCGCGCTCCGCCTGCGGCGCGGCGTAGAAATACGTCCAGGCCACGAACACGATCACCGAGAGGACGATCGCGAGGAGCATGTTTCGGTTGTCTTCGGCGCGCATGGGTCCCACGGTCCGTGAGGTGTCGGGTCAGGTCTGCGATGTGGGCGGCTTGCGCCGACCGTCCGATGCGGCGCGCGGCGCACGGGTGTCCTCCCGCGCCGGGCGCCGGGCGGGACGAGACCCGCCGGGTTTCGTCACCACGTGGAGGGCGCGGACGAAATCGTCAATGAGACTCGCATACGCAGCCTCGAGCGCGGGGCGCCGCGCGATCACGACCACGTCCGCCTCCGGCAGCGGATCGGGCGGCGTCGCCAGGGCCACGGCCGATTCCGCCCCCGGCGAGTCGTTCCCGGGCGCGGCGTCGTGTCGCGCGAGCGCCTCGCGCGTCGCGTGCCGAAGACGCCGCTTGATGCGGTTGCGCTCGGTGGCGTGGCCGACCTTCTTCGTCACGGTCAGACCGATGCGAAGCCCCGCGCCCGGCGCTTCGGCCGGATCGCGCAGGCGACCCTGCACGGTCATCCGCTCGGAATGAAAGCGGCGGCCCGTGGCCGCCGCGACGAACTCGTGCCGTTTCGTCAGGCGACCGGCCCGCCCCGCAGGAGCGTCGGTGAGCATCGGCCCGGCCGCCCGCGCCGCCTCAGGCGGAGAGCTTCTTGCGGCCGCGGGCGCGGCGCGCCGCGATCACCTTGCGACCACCCACCGTCGCCATGCGCGCACGGAAACCGTGGCGGCGCTTGCGAACGAGCTTGCTGGGTTGATACGTCCTCTTCACGGCCTTCACTCCGGTCGGGTCTTCGAGGGCTGACGCGGGGCCCCTCGCGGGAGCCGCGCCGACGCCGTCACGTGTCGGATGTCGAAATACAAGGGGCCGCCGCCCGCGCGGAGCGTCGTCCTCGGTCGCGCGGCTTATGACGGATGGCGCCCCACAAGTCAACGCAAAGCGTCGGGCGCCGTCGCGCGGGTGTTCACGACGCCCGCATTGGGTTAGCAACGACGCGGCGGCCGCCTGGGACGCCGCGCGTGACGGGTGGAGACGCATGACGAAGACCCTCGAGCCGGATCTGTGCGTGGTGGGAGCCGGCGCGGCCGGCCTGTCGGCGGCCTCGATCGCGGCCTCGCTCGGCGCGTCGGTCGTGCTCGTCGAGCGCGGCACGATGGGCGGGGATTGCCTCAATCACGGCTGCGTGCCCTCGAAGGCCCTCATCGCCGCCGCCGAGCGCGCCCACGCGCAGGCGACGAGCGCACCCTTCGGCGTCAAGGCCCGCGAGCCGGAGGTCGACATGCTCGCGGTGCGCGAGCACGTGCGCGGCGTCATCGCGGGGATCGCCCCCGTCGATTCGGTCGAGCGCTATCGCGCGCTCGGCGTCGCGGTCCTGCAGGAGAGCGCGCGCTTCGCCGATGCGCGGACCCTTCTCGTCGGCGAGACGACGATCCGCCCGCGCCGCGTGGTCCTCGCCACCGGCTCGCGCCCGGCTCTGCCGGAGATCCCCGGGCTCGACCGCACGCCCCACCTCACCAACGAGACGATCTTCGATCTCGGCCGCCGGCCCAAGCACCTCCTCGTGATCGGGGCGGGGCCCGTCGGCATGGAGCTCGCCCAGGCCTTCCGCCGGCTCGGCTCGGCCGTGACCGTGATCGCGAACGGCGAGGCGCTGCCGCGGGAGGATCGCGAGGCGGCCGGGATCGTCGTGGCCGCCCTGCGGGCCGACGGCGTGACGATCCACGAGGGCGCCGCGATCGACCGCGCGGAGCCCGCCGAGGAGGGCGTGCGCGTCGCCTTGCGGCTCGCGAGCGGGCACGAGCGCCTCCTCGACGGCTCCCACCTCCTCGTCGCGGTCGGGCGACGCCCCGTGGTCGAGGATCTGGGGCTCGAGGCGGCGGGCATCGCGCACGGGCCGGACGGCATCCGGGTCGACGCGCGGCTGCGCACCTCGAACAAGCGCGTCTACGCGATCGGCGATTGCGCGACCGGCGGGACCGGGGGCCTGCGCCTCACCCACGCCGCCGGCCAGCACGCGAGCCTCGTGGTGCGCCAGGCCCTGTTCGGCGTTCCCGCCCGCTTCGACCCCGCCCTCGTGCCGCGCGCGACCTATACCGACCCGGAGATCGCGTCGGTGGGGCTTTCCGAGGAGGAGGCCTTCGCCAAGGACGCGCGCGCCCGCATCCTGCGCTGGCCGCTCGCCGAGAACGATCGCGCCCGCGCCGAGCGGACGACGTCCGGCCTCATCAAGGCCATCGTCGCGCGCAATGGTCGAATCATGGGCTGCACGATCGTCGCTCCGCATGCGGGCGAGCTGATCGCGCCGTGGACGCTCGCGCTCGCCAAGGGACTGACCGCGCGCGATCTCGCGGGGCTGGTGATGCCCTATCCGACGCTGTCCGAGATCACCAAGCGGGCGGCGGTGGAGGATTTGAAGGGGCTCGCGCTCAATCCGTGGCTCGGACGGTTGCGTAATCTCGTACGCTGGCTCGGCTGAAGGAGGACGCTGGAGGCGCGATGGACGACGGCGGCAGGCGAGGTCCGGCGACGCACGGAACGATCGCGGCGGAGGTGCTCCCGGCCGCGGCCGAGCGCGCGCCCTCCGCCCGCCGCGGCATCGGCCTCTCGGGGCGGCTCCTCGTCCTCACCATCGCCTTCGTCATGCTCGCCGAGGTGCTGATCTACGTCCCCTCGGTCGCGCGTTTCCAGAATTCCTGGCTCTCGGACCGCCTCGCCGCGGCCCAGATCGCCGCGCTGGTGCTCGATGCCGATGCGGAGGGGCCGGTGGGAGAGGCGGTCGAGCGCAAGCTGCTCGAGGGGGTCGGCGCGGAGCTCGTCGCGGTGCGCGGCGGCGGCACGCGGCGCCTCCTCGCGATGGACACGATGCCGCCTGCGATCGACCGCACCGTCGACCTGCGCGACCAGAGCCTCGTCGATTCCGTCCGCGCCGCCTTCGCGACGCTCACCCGCCCGAACGGCGGCGCCATGCGGGTGATCGGGCCGGGCACCGGAGCGCAGGCGCAGGAGATCGACTTCGTCGAGATCGTGATCGACCCCGCGCCCCTGCGCACGGCCCTGATCGGCTTCTCGATCAACATCCTGATCCTCTCGCTGATCATCTCGGCGATCACGGCAGGGCTCGTCTTCCTCGCGCTCGAGCTCGTGATCGTGCGGCCCGTGCGGCGACTGTCGACGAACATCGCCCGCTTCTCCGAGGAGCCGGAGGATGCCGCGCGCATCATCGTGCCGTCCGATCGCACCGACGAGATCGGCGTCGCCGAGCGGGCGCTCGAGCGCACCGAGCGCGCGCTCGCCCAGGAGCTGCGCGCGACGCGCCGCCTCGCCGAGCTCGGGCTCGGGGTCGCCAAGATCAACCACGATCTGCGCAACATGCTCGCCTCCGCCCAGCTCGTGGCAGACCGGATGGTGGAAGCCTCCGACCCGACGGTGCAGCGCTTCGCGCCCCGCCTCGTCGCGACGCTCCAGCGCGCGATCGACTTCTCCGAGGCGACCCTCGCCTATGGCCGCGCCGTCGAGCCCGAGCCCGACCGCCGGCCGGTGCGTCTCCTCGACGTGCTCGCCGATCTCGACGACGTGCCGGGGCTGTCGCGCGCGCGCGAGGACGGCGAGGGAACGGACGAGAGCGGCGAAGGCCCCGTGCGCCTCGTCCTCGCCGTGCCCGACGATCTCCTCGTCGACGCCGACCGCGCCCAGCTCGCGCGCGTCTTCGTCAATCTCGCCCGCAACGCCGTGCGCGCGCTCGCCAAGGCGCCCTCGGGCGCGCGGGCGCTCACGATCGAGGCCTGGCGGGAGGAGGGGGCCTGCCACGTGCGCGTCTCCGACAACGGCCCCGGGCTGCCGGCGCGGGCGGTGGCGCACCTCTTCGAGGCCTTCAAGGGCGCCTCCGGCGGCACCGGCCTCGGCCTCGCGATCTGCGCGGAGATCGTGCGCCTGCACGGCGGACGAATCGCCCACGAGCCGGACCGCCCCGGCGCCTGCTTCCTCGTCGTCGTGCCCGATCGGGAAAAAACCGTGGCTGCGTAACGATCGCGCCCTCTTCCCGCGAAAAAAACGCGCGATCCTCGAAAAACCCGCTTGCCAAGCGTCCCGCGATTTTCTATTCCACCGGCCTCGCCGGAAGGCAACGCCCTCCCGGTTCCGGCAAGCGCCCGTAGCTCAGCTGGATAGAGCACCAGACTACGAATCTGGGGGTCAGAGGTTCGAATCCTTTCGGGCGCGCCATTCTTCTCTGCGATTACACGAGAGTGCGATTCGTCACCGGTCGCGTCCGCCGACGTCGCGGCGCGTTATTCGGGGACGTGAGCGAGCCGTCGGGCGAGGCCCGCGTGCCGCCTCCGCATCGTCACGCCCGCGCGAAAACCTCGCCGCGCATGAGCATGCGCGCGGTGCGCACCGCGCCTCCCGAGACGACCTCGAGCGCGGTGCCCGAGCCGCGCGTGAGGAGGGCGACGTCGAACAGGCCCACGGGGTGCTCGACGAGGATCTCGCGGTCGTCGCCCGCGGGCCGGATCGCGAGCCCGTCGGCGACGGAGCCCTCGAGCATGGCGGCGGTCGCGATGCACAGGCCCCCGGTCACGGCCATCGCCGCATGGGTCTTGTGGGGGACGAAATAGCGGGCGCGGACATGGCCGCCGGCGCTCGGCGCCGACAGGATCGCCGCCTTCGGCACGACCTTGTCCGCCACCTCCCCGAGCCCCATCAGCCGCCCCGCTTCCCGCCGCAGCGCCTCGAGCCGGGCGAAGAAGGCGCGGTCCGCGTCGAGCGCGGCGGGGGTCTCGTCGCCGGACTTGCCGAGATCGGCGGCGCGCAGGATCATCATCGGCACCGCGACGTCGATCAGGGTCGCCTCGACCCCGTCGATCACGTCAATCGCGTTCCCTGTCGGCAGGAGGCGGCCCGTCTTGGAGCCGACGATGTCCATGAAGGACAGCCGCACCGGCGCTGCCGTCCCCGGGACGCCGTCGATGCGCGCCTCCCCGCCATAGGCCACGCGCCCGCCCGGCGTGCGCACCCGCGCCTCGATCAGGCTGTCGGTGTTGATGTTGTAGATGACGACCCGAGTTTCGCCGTCCCGCGCCGGCACGAGACCGGCCTCGATCGCGAAGGGCCCGACGCCCGCGAGGATGTTGCCGCAGGAGGGGCCGGTGTCGACGATCGGCTTGTCGACCGAGACCTGCGCGAAGAGATAGTCGACGTCGACGCCGGGGCGGCTCGAGCGCCCGACCATCGCCACCTTCGAGGTGAGCGTGTCGGCGCCCCCGATGCCGTCGATCTGCCGCACGTCCGGCGAGCCCATCACGGAGAGGAGGACGCGATCGCGCTCGGCCGGGTCCGCGGGCAGGTCCTCCATGCGGAAATAGGGCCCCTTCGAGGTGCCCCCGCGCATGAGGATGCAGGGAATGGCGATCTGGTCGGACATGGCGCGGTCTCTTTCTTTTTCCCTCCCCGTAGGGGAGGGTGGCCTCCGAGGCGAAGCCGAAGGAGGTCGGGTGGGGCCCGACGCTCGAAGGCTATTCTCCACCCGGGCCCCACCCGGCCACGCTCGCTTCGCTCCCGTGTCCACCCTCCCCTCCGGGGAGGGATTTTTCATCGCAATGGCCAGGGCAGGTCGTAGGCTCCCTGCAGCCAGCCTCCCGGAAAGACGAGGTTCAGCGCGTTGGCGAGGACGAGGATGAAGCCGATGCCGAGCACCGTGAGCAGCACCGTCGTCACCCACGACGCCCGCGCGTAGAGCCTCAGGAACACGAGGAAGAAGCCGAGGATCGCGAGGAAGAAGCCGACGAGCGCGGTCGCGACGACGAGGCCGGCGATCCAGGCGAAGATCCGCCAAGGCGATGTCGACCCCTCGTCTCCGGGCGTCGTCTCCCCGTCGAAATTGGCGCTCGACTCGCGCCGCCCCAAAGCGAGCGGGGCCAGCACCAGGAGCGTCGCGAGGAAGCCCACCACCGCGACCCCCGTCGGGAACACGCCTCCCAGGAAGGAGAGCCGCCAGACCTGGGTGAAGGCCCAGACGAAGAGCGCGAGCACCGCCGCCGTGAAGAGGAGCTGCGGCCACAAGACCCGCGCCCTCGCCGCCTCGGCCGAGCCCTCCGTCGCCACCGCCCCGCCGCCCCCGGGGCCCTTGCGGGCGCCGAGCCAGATCGAGACGAGGGTGAGGACCGCGATCGCGATCACGAGCGGGCGCGTGAGGAAGTCCCAGCCCGCGAACTGGACCGCCTGATAGAGATAGCGCTCGCCCTGGAGCGCGAGCACGAAGCCGATCAGGAAGGCCGGGCGCGGCCAGCCGAAGCGCTTCAAGAGGATGCCGAGCGCCCCCATCGCGACGAGCGCCACGAGATCGTAGAGCGAGCGCGTCGCCTGGAAGGCGGCGAACGAGATCACCATGATCATGAAGGGCGCGACCAGCGTGTAGCGCACGGTGGTCAGCCGCGCGATGCCCGGCGCGAGCGCGATGCACAGAGCGGTGCCGATGACGTTGGCGAGCGCGAGCGACCAGACGATCGTATAGGTCACGTCGAGATTGCGCCCCGCCATCGCCGGGCCCGGCTGGAGCCCGAGCAGAATCATGCCCGCGAGGAAGATCGCCATCGAGCCGGAGCCCGGAATGCCGAAGAGCAGCGTCGGCACCAGCCCGCCGCCCTCCTTGGCGTTGTTGGCGCTCTCGGGCGCGATCACACCGCGGATGTCGCCCTTGCCGAATTGCGAGCGGTCCTTCGAGGTCTGGACGACGTGGCCATAGGCGATCCAGTCGACGACCGAGCCGCCGAGCCCCGGGATCGCGCCGATCACGGCGCCGAGGCCCGAGCAGCGCAGCGCGAGCCATTTGTGGCGCCAGGTGTCGAGGATGCCCTTGTACCAGCCCGATCCGAGCCGGTTCGTGCGCGCGATGGTCGGCCCCCCGCGCAGGAGGTCGACGATCTCGGGCACGGCGAAGAGGCCGAGCGCCACGATCACGAGCGGCACGCCGTCCATGAGGTAGAGCGTGCCGAACTCCATCCGATATTCGCCGGTCGCCGGCGCCGCGCCGACCGCGCCGAGGACGAGGCCGAGCGCCGCGGCCGCCACGCCCTTGGCGAGGTTCGTGCCCGCGAGCACGCCCACCATCGAGAGGCCGAACAAGGTGAGCATGAACAATTCGGCCGCCCCGAAGGACAGGATCAGCGGGCGCGCGACCACCACGAAGCCGGTCAGGATCGCCGCGCCGAACAGGCCGCCGATCAGCGAGGCGAAGAACGCCGCCGAGAGCGCGCGCGCCGCCTCGCCCTGCTTGGCGAGTGGGAAGCCGTCGAGCACCGTCGCCTGCGAGGCCGAGGAGCCGGGTATCCCCATCAGGACCGAGGTGAACGTGTCGGACGTGGGGATGATCGCCACGAGGCCGATCAGCATCGCGAGCGCGGAGATCTGGTCCATGCCGTAGAGGAAGGGCAGGAGCAGCGACAGGCCGGCGATGCCGCCGAGCCCCGGCAGCACGCCGATGAGGAGGCCGAGCACGACGCCGAGCGTCATGAAGGCCATATGCTGCCAGGTCATCAGATTGGCGAGCGCGTCGAAGAGTGCCTCGATCATGAAGCGTCAGGCTCCGGTCCGGCGCGGCGGGCGCGGGTGCACAGACGCCGCCGCGGCTGCGTGCCGCGACGGCTTCGGCGAACGGCGTGCGCCGGTCAGAGCTCGACCTGGTGCGTCTCGCGCAGGAATGTGCGCACCCATTCGCGCGCGTCCGGGTCGATCGAGGTCGCGACGCGGTAGAGCGGCTCGACGTCGTCGAGCACGGCCTGCTCGTAATCGCCGAGGACGTCCTCCTTGGCCGCCTGCAGCTCGGGATCGGCCACCGCGTCGGCGAAGGCCTGGCGATAGGTCTGGACGATGTTCTCGGGCGTGCCCTCGGGCAGCATGGCGGGCTTCTGGGCGGCGAAGCCCGAGCCGAAGAAGGCCATGTACGCGTCGAACTCGACGCCCGAGGGACGCGAGCCGTGCATCATCTCGTAGGCCTCGACGAAATGCGGCAGGTCCGGGAAGGTCGGATCGCGCTGGACGTTGCCCTGCGCGTCGAGCACGCCCCAGGAGAACATCGGCACGGCCTCGCCCGCCTCGACGAGCGGCATCACCTGGGTGAGATAGGCCGACGAGGTCTGGTAGTCGACCGTCGCCTCGCCGCGCTCGAAGGCGAGACGGCCCTCTCCGCGCCCGCGCATGCCGAAGACGTAGCGCACGTCGAGCCCCATCACGAGGAAGGCGAGCATCGGGACGAGGTCGAGCGAGGTCGCGCCCTGGCTCGCATAGACGAGCTCGGTCCCCTGCAATTGCCCGAGCTGCGAGGCGTCCTCGACGCCGAAGCGCGCCGGCAGATAGACGACGCCGCCCGTCGGCGAGACGAGCACCGGCTGCAGCCGGGCGTAATCGTAGCGCACGCGCGGATCGCCGAGGAGGAAGGGGAATTGCGTCGAGCCGGAGGTCCCGAGCAGCGCGAGCCCGTCGGGCCGGGCGCGGGCGACGAACTCGTTCGTGCCGGTGATCGAGCCGCCGCCGGGCACGTTGCGCACGATCACGTTCGGATTGCCGGGCAGGTGCCTGGAGAGGAACGGCGCGAAGAAGCGCGCCCACACGTCCGAGCCGCCGCCTTCGGCGAAGGGGATCGTCCATTCCACGGTGCGGCCGGAGAAATCGACGCCCTGCGCGCGCGCGGCGGCCGGCAGGAGCGTCGTGGCGGCGCCCGCGGCGGCGGCTCCGACGATGAATTGGCGGCGGTCGATCGTGGTCATCGGCGTCTCCTCGCTTATGTTTACGACGCGTTCGGCGTCTGTGGCGCGATCTCTTGGCGTGACCGCGCTCGCCGAACAGACTACGTGCGCCGTCCCTTCATGTAAACTGCACTGTGTACAAAGGTATGCTGTCGACGCGAACGGCCGCCGGCCGCGGGCCCCCGGTCGCATCCGACATGACAGGGTGAGGGGGATGTGGCAGAGGGGAGGGGAGCCACGAGGCAGGAGAGACCGACCAGATGCCGCGCCGCTACGCCGTCCTCGACGTCTTCACCGACACCCCGCTCGCCGGCAACCCCCTCGCGGTGGTCTTCGATGCGGAGGGGCTCGACGGGTCCGCGATGCAGGCGATCGCGCGCGAGACGAACCTCTCCGAGACGGTGTTCGTGCTGCCGCCGCGGGATGCGCGCCATCGCGCGCGGCTGCGCATCTTCACGCCGGGCCGCGAGCTGCCCTTCGCCGGCCATCCGACCGTCGGGACGGCGATCGCGCTCGCGCTCGAGGACGGGGACGGCGGGGCGGACGCGCGCGCCTTCGGGCTCGAGGAGGAGGTCGGCATCGTGCCCTGCGTCGTCGAGGTGACCGGCGCGGGCCGCGGGCGGGCGCGATTCCGCCTGCCGAAGCTGCCGCTGTCCGTCGGCGAGCGCGACCCGGACGAGGCCGCCTGCGCGATGGCGCTCGGCCTCGAACCCGACGAGATCGGCTTCGCGCGCCATCGCCCGAGCCGCCATTCCGCCGGCGTGCCCTTCGATCTCGTCCCGGTGCGCTCGCGCGCGGCGCTCGATCGGGCGCGGGCGAGCGAGCATTTCGACGCGGTGTTCGGGGGAGGCGACCACCCGGCCGTCTATCTCTACACCGCCGAGACCGAGGACCCGCGCGCCTCCTTCCAGACGCGCATGCTCAGCCGGCTCCTCGGCGCGGGCGTGCTCGAGGATCCCGCTACCGGGTCGGCGGCCGCCGCCTTCGCCGGCGCGCTGATGCAGTTCGAGCCGATGGGGGAGGGGGTTCACGACGTCCTGATCGAGCAGGGTTTCGCCATGGGCCGCCCGAGCCGCATCGCCCTCCAGCTCCAGATCGAGGCCGGCGCGCTCGTCGGGGCCGAGATCGGCGGGGAGGCCGTCGTGATCGCGCGCGGCGAGCTCTACGCGTGAGGCGAGCGACCGATTTCGTCGCCGACGTCGAGCGCATCGAGGCGCGCTTCGACGCCACCTGGCGCTGGCCCTTCGCGGACGAGAACGCGGCGGCGATCGCCGCCAATTGGCAGGCGCGGCTCGCCGAGAAGCCGCGGCTCTTCAACGGGCGCGTGCTCCTCGCCCGCGACATCGTGCGCGACGGCGACGTCCTGCGCGCGACCTACTTCCCCGTGGACTACGCGACGCTGCTCTTCTTCAAGACGCGCGGCTTCGAGGATGCGGACGTCGCCAACGGCTTCGCGCTCGCGGCCCTGCGCAGCGCCGACGGCGCGTATCTCGTCGGCGAGATGGGCCCCCACACCGCCAATTCCGGACGCCTCTACTTCCCCGGCGGCACGCCGGACATGAACGACGTGCGCGACGGGAGCACGGTCGATCTCGCGGGCTCGGCTCTGCGCGAACTCGAGGAGGAGACGGGGCTCGGCCCGGGCGAGGTCGCCGTCGAGGGGTGGACGGTCGTGCGCGACGGCGGCTATCTCGCGCTCCTGCGCCGCGTCGCCTCCCGCGAGCCCGCCGAGCGGCTCGCCGCCCGCATCCGGGCGACGCTCGCCGCGCAAGCCGAGCCGGAACTCGCCGACATCCACGTCGTGCGCGCGGCGGGCACCCTCGACCCCGCCCGCACCCCGCCCTTCATGGAGACCTTCCTGCGGCGCGCTTTCGCGGTCTGATCGCGTCCCGCGCGCGAGCATCGCGAGCGCAAATGCTCAGCTTTTAGCTTATCAATTTTCTGCGCAGACGAGCGGCACGTAGAAATACGGACCTTTCGGTCCGTTGAGGGGAGCGTGCCGTGGCGTCCCGACAGTCGAGCTTCTCCGATCGTTCGCATGTCTCGCGCGAGGGGCGGCCATGCGCGCGCTCGAGCTGACCGTTCACGGCATCGAGCGGCTCAATACGCTCGTCGGTCGGATCGTGGCGCTGATGACGCTCGGGACGGTGCTCGTCTGCTTCGCGACCGTCTACACCCGCTATGCGCTCAACACGAACTTCATCTGGCTGCAGGAAGCCTATGTCTGGCAGCACGCGCTCGTGATCGTTCTCGGCGCGGCCTACACGATGATGAGCAACGGCTTCGTGCGGGTGGACATCTTCTACGGGCGGATGAGCCCGAAGGGGCGCGCCATCGTCGATCTCGCCGGCACGATCGTCTTCCTGATGCCGTTCCTCGCGGTCCTCGCGGTGACCTTCGCCCGCTTCTTCTGGAACTCGTGGCTCGCCGACGAGGGCTCGCCCAACGAGAGCGGCCTGCCGAACTGGTGGCTCCTGAAGGGCGCGCTCCTCGTGTTCGTCGGGCTCGTCTTCCTCCAGGGCATCGCGCTGATGGCGCGCTCGGTCCTGGTTCTGCGCGGGCGTGAAGACTACGCGGCAAAGCCTGCCCACGGTTGAGGAAACGCGACGGCATAGCCGAGGAGGCGTCATGTTCGATCCCCTGCTCGCCGGCCAGATCCTCGCCGGATTGTTCTTCCTCGCGATCCTCGTCGTGCTGCTCGGCGGCTACATCGTCGCCTGGACGCTCGGCGGATTGTCGATGATCTTCGCGCTGATCGGCTGGCAGCTCGGCGTGTTCGACCCCGCGCTCCTGCAGGCGCTCTCGACACGCTTCTTCGGGGTGATCACGAACCCGGTCCTGATCGCGGTGCCGCTGTTCGTGTTCATGGGCGTGGTGCTCGAGCGCTCGAAGATCGCCGAGGTGCTCCTGACCACGATGGGCGAGCTCTTCGGCTCGATGCGCGGCGGCCTCGGGCTCTCGGTCGTCGTCGTGGGCGCGCTGCTCGCGGCGTCGACGGGCGTCGTCGGCGCCACCGTCGTCGCGATGGGCCTCCTCGCGCTCCCCGCCATGCTGCGCGCGGGCTACGACCCCAAGCTCGCCACCGGCGTGATCTGCGCCGCCGGCACGCTCGGCCAGATCCTGCCGCCCTCGACCGTCCTGATCTTCACCGCCGACATCCTCCAGGGCGCGAACGCGGCCGCGCAGGCCGAGCTCGGCAATTTCGCCCCCGACACCGTATCCGTCGGCGATCTCTTCGCGGGCGCCTTCCTGCCGGGGCTGATCCTCGCCGTGCTCTACGGCGTGTGGGTGATGGTCCGCGCCGCGCTCGACCCTTCGGCGGCGCCCGCCATCGCGACCTCGCCCGAGCGGCGGCGCACGCTCGGCCGGCGCGTCGTCGTCGCGCTCATCCCGCCGCTCGCGCTCATCGTCGCCGTGCTCGGCTCGATCGTGGGCGGCATCGCGACGCCGACCGAGTCCGCCTCCGTCGGCTCGCTCGGGGCGATCCTCCTGTGCCTCATCAAGCTCCTCGCCGAGCGGCGGGTGCGCGGCGAGGACGGCGTCGACCACGAGGAGAAGCTGTTCTGGTTCTGGATCGGGTTCCTCTGCGTGCTCCTCGCCATCGGCGCCTTCGGCGGCGCCTTCTGGCTCCTCACCTTCCTCGTCGGGGCGATTCTCGCCGCGCTCGTGCCGGTGCTCGCCTCGGCCAAGCTGCGGGCGAGCTTCCTCGACACGATGAGCGAGACCTGCCGCTCGACGATGACGATCACCTCGATGATCTTCATCATCCTCCTCGGCGCGACCGCCTTCGCCCTCGTCTTCACCCGGATGGGCGGCTACGAGCTCGTGCGCGGCTTCCTCGACGCCATGCCCGGCGGCCAGGTCGGCGCGGTGATGGCGGTGATGGCGATCATGTTCGTGCTCGGCTTCTTCCTCGACACGTTCGAGATCGTCTTCATCGTCGTGCCGATCACGGCGCCGATCCTGATCATCCTCGGCGTCGACCCGATCCTGCTCGGCGTGCTCATCGGCCTCGTCCTGCAGACCTCCTTCCTCACCCCGCCCTTCGGCTTCGCCCTGTTCTACCTGCGCGGGGTGGCGCCGGCGTCCGTGAAGACGACGATGCTCTATGCGGGCGTCCTGCCTTTCGTGATCATGCAGATCGCGGTGCTCGGGCTCGTCTGGTTCTGGCAGGATCTCGCGACCTATCTGCCGAACTACCTCTTCCGCTCGCCCGCGGGCGTCTTCGAAGGCGCCCCCGCGCCGCTCCCCTTCGACGACGTGGAGGGCGACGAGTTCCTGTGAGGGTTCGGGGCGGAGCAGGAGGGGTGGTCTCCAGCGTCCGGAAGACATGCCGGGAGCCGCCCGCCCCGTGTCATCCCCGGCCGGAGCACGCGCAGCGTGCGAAGTGAAAGGGGACCCAGCGCCCGAATCGGCGCCGAAGGCGCTCCTGCTGCCGCCGACCAGGCGGCTAGTCGCCGCCACAAGTGCTTGCTTCGCAAGCGATTCTCGTGCTGGGTCCCCTTTCCCTGCGCGCCTTCGGCGCTCCGGCCGGGGATGACACGGTTGGAGAACTGACCCTGCGAAGATCACTCTCGTGCTTCGCGTGACCGACTTGACGACGGCTTTCGGATTTCGTCCCCCCCTTCGACGCAGCGGCCCAACCTCGGCGTCCAGCCCCACGCAAGGCTCCATCCGCATCGTCCTCCCCGAGAGGCAAGCGGAGGCGAGCATGCTGTCGACGGCCATGTCCCTGAGGCTCGTGACGAGCGACATCACGCGCACGCTCGATCGCGTGGCGAATTCGCCGCAGGCGGCGCGGGAGATCGCGCATTACCGCGAGAACATCGGCAAGGTGAAGTCCATCGAGGATTTCCTCAAGGACGACCGCCTCTTCACCTTCGCGATGCAGGCCCACGGCCTCGGCGACATGGCCTATGCCAAGGGCTTCATGCGCAAGGCGCTCGAGGGCGGCATCGACGATCGCAACAGCTTCGCCAACAAGCTCGTCGACAAGCGCTACCGCGACTTCGTCGAGACCTTCAACTTCGCACGTCACGGCGCGACGACGACAATCTTCTCCCGCGCCGTGCAGGGCACGATCGACCGCTTCGTGCGCCAGACGCTCGAGGAGCAGCAGGGCGCGCAGAACCAGGGCGTTCGCCTCGCGCTCTATTTCGAGCGCAAGGCGCCCGGATTGAAGACCGGCTACGACGTCCTCGCCGATCCCGCGCTCGCCGAGGTCGTGCGCACGGCGCTCGGCCTGCCCGACGCCTTCGGGCAGGCGGACATCGATCGCCAGGCGCGGCTGATCGAGAGCCGGATCGACTTCGCGGATTTCGCCGACCCGAAGAAGCTCGAGACCTTCCTGCAACGCTTCGCGACGCTCCACGACCTCAAGAACCCGCCGATGATGGCGCAGGCGCCCTCGATCCTGATCGGCCAGCCGATCAGCGCGCAGATCGGCGCCGACGTCCTCATGAGCCTCCAATCGATCCGCTTCGGCCGCTGACGCGAGTTCCCCATGCAGCCTTCGATCTACGTCGCCCTCTCCGGTCAGATCGCGCTCGAGCGGCGCATGGAGACGCTCGCGCGCAACGTCGCCAATCTCGGCACGGTCGGGTACCGCGCCGACGAGGTGACCTTCGAGCAGATCCTCTCCACGCGCGGGCGGGACCCCGTCGCATTCGCGACCGCGGGCGAGACCTTCATCTCCCGCAATGCCGGGGGCCTGAGCCAGACCGGAAACCTCCTCGATTTCGCGGTGGACGGAGACGGCTGGATGGCCTTTCAAGGGCCGAACGGGCCCGTCTATACCCGCGACGGGCGCGTGAGCATCGATGCGGACGGCGTGCTGCGCACGGTCGCCGGATATCCGCTCCTCGATGCGGGCGGCGCGCCGATCCAGCTCGACCCCGATGCCGGCCCGCCGATCGCCTCCCGCGACGGCATGCTGACGCAGGGCGACGTTCAGGTCGGCGCGATCGGGCTCTTCCAGATCCCGAACGCGGCGCGGCTCTCGCGCTTCGAGAATTCGGGCGTCGTGCCCGATCTCCCCGCCGAGCCCGTGCTCGACTTCACCCGCAACGGCATCGTCCAGGGCTATACGGAGGGTGCGAACGTCAATCCCGTCATGGAGATGACGAAGCTCGTGATGGTCACCCGCGCCTTCCAGGCGACCTCGACCGCCATCGAGGACGCCGAGCGTAGCCAGTCGAGCGCGGTGCGCACCCTGGGCGAGAGCTCGTGATGGTCGAGATCGTCGTTCCGGTCGCCGGCCCGCCCGTCGCGCTCGCGCCCGACGCGGACGCCCATGCGCGGCTCGATCGGCTCGTCGCCGCGCGCGAGGCGCTGCGTGCCGCCCGCCAGCCGCCGGTCGCCGCCGGCCCGCCGTCCGGGGAGCCCGGCCCGCTGCCGCCGTCCTTCGAGGAGGCGCTGATCGCGCGCGCCGCCTTCGCCGCCGCGAACCTGCCCCCGCCGCCCCCGCCGCCGCCCCCGCCCGAGACGATCGACCCGACGATCTCGCTCTGGGGCAGCGAGCGCGACGATCCTCGCGCCGGGGAGGGGCCGCCCGTCGGGCTCGCGATCCCGCTCGACGATCTCGCCGCGATCTCGCCGGAGGCGGAATGGCGCCCGCCGGATGCGCAGGCCGCGCGCGAGCCGCTGCGCGTCGACGCGCAACGCCTCGCCGCCGATCCGCGCTCGCTGTTCTCCGCCGAGATCATCGGCGCGCTCGAGGCGCGTCGTCTGGGCGCCCTGCCGCTGCGGCCCGAGCCCGTCGACCTCGCCTGGCCCACCGGCGACGGCGCCGATCCCGTCCGCGGCTCGGATCGCGCGCGATGATGCCCGCGCCCCGCCATCGGCTCGACGCGCTCGCGCGCGCGGTCGGCGATCTTGCCGCGCAGACGCCGCTCGTGCGCGAGGGCGGCGTCGTCACCCACGTCTCGCCCGGCCATTATCGCGTCGGCGGGCTCTCCGCCTTCGTGAAGCTCGGCGAGCGGGTCGCGATCCCCGCCGCGGACGGCGACCGCATCGGCGAGGTGGTGCGCATCGACGCCGCCGGCGCGACGGTGAAACCCTTCGAGGGCGCGATCGACGCCCGCCTCGGCGCCCGCGCCTGGCGGCTCGAGCCCTTCGCGCTCGATCCGGACCCGTCCTGGAAGGGGCGGGTGATCGACGCGCTCGGCCGCCCGATCGACGGCCGCGGCCCGCTCGCGGCCGGTCCCGAGCCAGCGCTTCCCTTCCGCGAGCCGCCGCCCGCCATGCGCCGCGCCCGCACGGGCAAGCATTTCCGCACCGGCGTGCGCGCGATCGACCTGTTCGCGCCCCTGTGCGCGGGGCAGCGCATCGGCATCTTCGCGGGCTCGGGCGTCGGCAAGTCGACGCTGCTCGCGATGCTGGCGAACGCCCGCGACGTCGACACCGTCGTCATCGCCCTCGTCGGCGAGCGCGGGCGCGAGGTGCGGGAATTCCTGGAGGAGACGCTCGGCGAGCGCCGGGCGAAGGCCGTCATGGTGGTCTCCACCGGCGACGAGAGCCCGATGATGCGCCGCCTCGCCCCCAACACCGCGATGGCGGTCGCCGAATATTTCCGCGATCGCGGCGAGCACGTGCTGCTGATCGTCGATTCGGTCACCCGCTACGCCCATGCCGCCCGCGACGTCGCGCTCGCCGCCGGCGAGCCCGCCGTGTCGCGCGGCTATCCGCCGAGCGTGTTCTCGGACCTGCCGCGGCTCCTCGAGCGCGCCGGCCCCGGCACGGAGGGGACCGGCACCATCACGGGGATCTTCTCCGTCCTCGTCGACGGCGACGACCACAACGACCCCGTCGCCGACAACATCCGCGGCACGCTCGACGGCCACATCGTGCTCGAGCGCACCATCGCCGATCGCGGCCGCTACCCGGCGATGAACCCGCTCGCCTCGGTCTCGCGCCTCGCGCGCGGGGTGTGGACCGCCGAGGAGCGCGAGCTCGTGCGCCGCTTCTGCGCGCTGATCGCCCGCTTCGAGGAAACCCGCGACCTGCGCCTCATGGGCGGCTACCAGCCCGGCGCCGACCCCGACCTCGACCAGGCGGTCGCGATCGTGCCGAAGCTCTACGACGCCCTGCGCCAGGACCCCTCGAGCCCCCGCAGCGAAGACCCGTTCCGCGAAGTCGCCGGCGCGCTGAAGGGATGAGTTTCGTCCCTCCCCGTAGGGGAGGGTGGACTTGCGAGCGTCAGCGAGAAAGGCCGGGTGGGGCCCGTGGCTTGAAGGATTATCTCCACCCGGGCCCCACCCGACCCCTGTCGCTTCGCTCCAGGGGCCACCCTCCCCTCCGGGGAGGGATGTCGCCGCCCCATCCCTCCCCGTAGGGGAGGGTGGACTTTCGAGCGTCAGCGAGAAAGGCCGGGTGGGGCCGGTGGCATGAAGGACTATCACCACCCGGGCCCCACCCGACCCCTGTCGCTGCGCTCCAGGGGCCACCCTCCCCTCCGGGGGGGGATCACTCGCCCCTCAAAGCACCCCCTGGGCCACGAGCGCGACGACGACGTAGCGCGCGCCCTTGGCGATCGTCACCAGCACCAGGAACAGAGCGAGCGGGGTGCGCATCAGCCCGGCGACGACGGTGAGAGGGTCGCCGACGACCGGCGTCCAGGCGAGGAGGAGCGACCACGAGCCCCAGCGGGCGAACATCGCCTGCGTGCGCGCGAGGCGCTCGGGCGAGACCGGGAAGCGCGGGTGGTCGCGGTAGCCCTCCAGGAAGCGGCCGATCAGCCAGTTCACGACGGAGCCCGCCACGTTCGCCGCCGTCGCGACCCCCACCGCGAGCCACAGCGCGACGTCGCCGAGCGCGAGCACGCCGACGAGCGCGACTTCGGACGTGCCCGGCAGCACCGTCGCGGAGGTGAAGGCGGAGAGCGCGAGGCCGGCGAGGGTGGCGAGGGTCGTGGTGTCCATCGGGTCAGGCGACGAGGAGCGCGATCGAGAGGGCGAGGGCGGCGAGGCCGAACAGGAGGCCGCAGGCGATGCGGTAGAGGGCGAGCGCCCGGCGGATGTCGCCCGCGCCCGCCTCCGCGCGCCCGTCTCCCATGTAAGCGTCGTCGACGCGGATGTTTCCGTAGACGCGCGGGCCGGCGAGCCGCAGTCCGAGCGCGCCCGCCATCGCCGCTTCCGGCCAGCCGGCATTGGGCGAGCGGTGGCGGCGCGCGTCGCGCCGCATCGCCCTCCACGCCGCGCGGGCGTCCGCCTTCGGATGCAGAGCCGCGGCGGCGACGATCAGGCAGCCCGTGAGCCGCGAGGCGGGGAGGTTGACGACGTCGTCGAGCCGCGCGGCCGCCCAGCCGAAGGCCTCGTGGCGCGGGGTGCGGTGGCCGATCATGCTGTCGGCCGTGTTGGTCGCCTTGTAGAGCGCGCCGCCGGGAAGCCCGCCGATTCCGATCCAGAAGGCCGGCGCGACGATGCCGTCGGAGAAGTTCTCCGAGAGGCTCTCGATCGCCGCGCGCGCCACGCCCGCCTCGTCGAGGGTCTCGGGATTGCGGCCGACGATCATCGCGACCGCCCGCCGCCCGCCCGCGAGCCCGTCCCTCTCGAGGCCGTCCGCCACCGCGGCGACATGCTCGTCGAGGCTGCGCTGTGCGAGGAGGCTCGAGGCGAGGAGCGCGAGGACGACCTTGCCGAGGAGGCCGAGCGGCGTCAGCACCGCGGCGAGCGCGAGCGCCACGGCGCCCGTCGCCACGAGGAGCGCCATCAGAGCCGCCACGCCGGCCGTTCGCCGCGCGGCGAACGAGGCGCTCTCGCGGTTGAGGCTGCGATCGAGCGCTGCGATCAGCGCGCCCATCCAGGTGACGGGATGGCCCACGAGGTTGTACAGACGCGTCGGATAGCCGACCGCCGCCTCGATCGCGAGGGCGAGGACGAGGACGGCGAGCGCGGTCTCGATCATGCGGGGCGGGAGGAACGATGGACGGGGAGGGGATCTGGCACGGGGGCTCACTCGGCGCGGCGCGACGGCTCTTTCCGCGCGCGCCCGAACCATGGATCGACCTCTCGACCGGAATCAACCCCGTTCCCTACCCGCTGCCGCCGCTCTCCCCGGATCTGTGGACGCGCCTGCCCGAGCCCGGCGCGCAGGCCGCGCTCGAGGCGGTGGCGCGCGGGGCCTTCGGGGCGGTGGAGGGGGTCGACGTGCTCGCCGCCCCGGGCACCCAGATCCTGATCGGCCTCCTGCCGAGCCTGCTGCCCCCCCGGCGCGTCGCGATCCTGGGCCCGACCTATGCCGAGCATGCCGCCGCCTGGCGGGCGGGCGGGCACCGCGTCACGGAGGTCGCCGATCTCGCCGCCGCGGAGGGGGCGGACGTGGTCGTTCTCGTCAACCCGAATAATCCCGACGGCCGCCTGGTCGCGCCCGCGACGCTTCATGCCTTCGCGCAGACGCATGCCGGCCTCCTCGTCGTCGACGAGGCCTTCGCGGATCTGGAGCCCGGCGCGAGCCTCTGCCCGCAGCTCCCCGACGATGGGATCGTGCTGCGCTCCTTCGGCAAGACCTACGGGCTCGCCGGCCTGCGGCTCGGCTTCGCGCTCGGCGGGGCGGGGGAGGGGGGCGCGCTCGTCGCACGCATGCGGGCGCTGATGGGGCCCTGGGCGGTCTCCGGGCCGGCTTGCGCGATCGGCGCCGTCGCGCTCGCCGATCGCGACTGGCGCGCGCGTGCCGCCGCCGCCCGCGCCGCCGACGCCGGCCGGCTCGACGCGCTCCTCGCCCCGCACGCGCGCGCGCCGATGCGCGGGACGCGGCTCTACCGGCTCCTCGCGAGCGAGGACGCGCCGGCCCTCTTCGCCCGACTGGGCCGCGCCGGCATCTATGTCCGCCGCTTCGGGCACGATCCGAGCCTCCTGCGATTCGGCCTGCCGGCGGGCGAGGAGGCGTGGGCACGGCTGGAGGCGGCGCTCGCCTTCCAAGGGCCCCCCCCACACCTGCGACATTCCGTTCGCGGGGAGAAGCCTCGCCATTGATCCCGATCAACGCGGGAGGACGGCCTTCGCGATTAGGGTCCGGTCAGGCGCGAACAGGCGAGTCCCCCAGCCATGGCCGACACGGCAGCACCGAAGCCCGGCAGCACGACCGACGAGATCCCCATCGAGGCGCCTCTCTACGAGAAGCGGCGCCAGCTCTTCGTGCAGAGCGTGAAGGGCCGCTACCGCTCGATCAAGTGGGCGGTGCTCGTGCTCACGCTCGGCGTGTACTATCTCCTGCCCTTCGTGCGCTGGGATCGGGGGCCGAACGCGCCCGACCAGGCGGTGCTGATCGATTTCCCGGCGCGGCGCTTCTATTTCTTCTTCATCGAGATCTGGCCGCAGGAGGTCTATTACCTCACCGGCCTCCTCGTGCTCGCCGCCTTCGTGCTCTTCCTCATGAACGCGCTCGCGGGCCGCGTCTGGTGCGGCTATCTGTGCCCGCAGACGGTCTGGACGGACCTCTTCCTCGCCGTCGAGCGCTTCTTCGAGGGCGATCGGCGCGAGCGCACGAAGCTCTACCAGGGCCGCTGGACCGGCAACCGCATCGCCCGTACCGGCGGCAAGCACTTCGTCTGGCTGATGATCGCCTGGTGGACCGGCGGCGCCTGGGTGCTCTATTTCGCCGACGCGCCGACCCTGGTGTGGCAGCTCGCGACCCTGCAGGCGCCCCTCATCGCCTACATCTGGATCGGCATCCTCACCTTCACGACCTACGCGCTCGCGGGCTTCCTGCGCGAGCAGGTCTGCACCTACATGTGCCCCTGGCCGCGCATCCAGGCGGCGCTGACGGACGAGCACGCGCTCAACGTCACCTACAAGGTCGATCGCGGCGAGCCGCGCGTCTCGCTCAAGAAGAGCGTCGCCTTGCGGGAGACGGGCGAGAAGGTCGGCGATTGCGTCGACTGCAACCAGTGCGTCGCGGTCTGCCCGACGGGCGTCGACATCCGCGACGGGCTGCAGCTCGGCTGCGTGCAGTGCGGCCTGTGCATCGACGCCTGCAACAACGTCATGGACAAGATCGGCCGGCCGCAGGGGCTCATCGGCTACGATTCGGAGTACAATCTCGAGCGTCGCCTCGCCGGCGAGCCCGAGGAGAAGCCGAAGATCGTGCGCGCGCGCACCATCCTCTACGTCGTGCTGATCCTCGGCATCTCCGCCTTCATGGCCTTCCACCTCGCCACCCGCTCGACGCTCGACGTCGCGGCTCTGCACGACCGCAACCCGCTCTTCGTGCAGCTCTCCGACGGCTCGATCCGCAACGCCTACACGGTACGCCTCGCCAACAAGGCGCTCGAGGAGCGCGTGTTCACGCTCTCGCTGGACGGACTGCCGGCGGGCTTCGTGGAGGCGGTCGGCGCGGAGAACGTCTCCGCGCAGTCTCTCTCCGTCGCGGTCGGCCCGGCGCGGACCCGCGAGCTGCGCGTCCTCGTCACGGTGCCGCGCGGCACCGACGGCCCCGCCTCGCGCGAGATCGTCTTCACGCTCGCCGCGCCGGAGGGCGAGAGCGCCTTCGTGCGCGACCACTTCATGATGCCGGCGAATTGACAGGAGCAACCGGACGATGTCCTCCCCCGCCTCGTCTTCCGATTACGTCCCCGGCGGCAAGCCGCTGACCGGCCGCAAGGTCCTGTTGATCTTCCTCGCCTTCTTCGGCGTGATCTTCGCGATGAACTTCTTCCTCGTGAAGATCGCCGCCACGACCTTCCGTGGCCTGGAGACGGCGAGCTCGTATCAGCGCAGCCAGACCTTCAACGCCGAGCTCGCGGCGGTGGCCGCGCAGCGGTCGCGCGGTTGGGCGGTCGAAGCCCATGTCGGCCGCGGCGCGGACGGCGCCGTGCACGCGACCTACACGGTCCGCGATGCGGCCGGCGCCCCGATCGCCGGCCTCGTCGGCACCGCCCGCCTCGCCGCGCCCGCGAACGCGCAGCTCGACGCGTCGGGCAGCGTCGTCGAGACCGCCTACGGCACCTACGAGGTCGTCTTCGCCGGCGATCCGGCGCCCGGCCGCTGGGATCTCGTCACCGTGCTCGAGCAGGACGGGATTCCCGTCTTCCGCTCCCGCAATCGCATCCTCGTCGACTGACAGCCAAGGACACCCCGTCTCGTGAGCGCTTCCCCCGCCGCTTCCGACCGCGTCGATTATTCCGCCTTCGTCACGCCCGGCCAGGACGGCCGCGGCCAGCTCGATCTCGCCATCGACGGCATCACCTGCGCCGCCTGCATCCGCGAGATCGAGGAGGGCGTCGCCGGCCTGCCCGGGCTCGCGACGGCACGCCTCAATTATTCGATGCGCCGCCTGCGCCTGACCCTCGACGGACAGGCCGTGGACCCGACGCCCGTCGTCGAGCGGCTCGAGCGGCTCGGCTACCGCGCCTATCCCTTCACGACCTCGCGCGAGGAGGAGATCGAGGCGGCCGAGACGAAGGACCTGCTGAAGCGCCTCGGCGTCGCGGCCTTCGCGACCATGAACATCATGCTGCTCTCGGTGTCGATCTGGTCGGGCAACGTGTCCGACATCGATTCGGAGACGCGCGACCTCTTCCACTGGATCTCGGCGCTCATCGCGATCCCGACGGTCGCCTATTCCGGCCAGCCCTTCTTCCGCTCGGCGATCCGCTCGATCAAGGCGCGCGCGCTCGGCATGGACGTGCCGATCTCGATCGGCGTGACCCTGGCGGTGGGCATCTCCGTCTACGAGACGCTGCATTCGGCGACCCACGCCTATTTCGATTCGGCCGTGATGCTGCTCGCGTTCCTGCTCGCCGGGCGCGTGCTCGATCAGGCGATGCGCAAGCGCACCCGCGCGGTCGCGGGCAATCTCATCGCGCTGCGCGGCGACACGGCGCGGCGCGTCGATGCCGATGGCGGCATCACCGAGGTCCCGGTCCTCGCGATCAAGGCGGGGGACCGCGTCGCGGTGCGCCCCGGCGATCGGATCGCGATCGACGGCATCGTGGAGGAGGGCGCCTCGGAGGTCGATGCGAGCCTCGTCACCGGCGAGACGGCGCGCGAGCCCGTGGCGCGCGGCGCCCAGGTCCATTCGGGCACGCTCAACGTGACGGGCGCGCTCGTGGTGCGCGCGACCGCCGCCGCCGAGAGCTCGCTCGTCGCCGAGGTCAACAAGCTCCTCGACGCCGCGCTCGTGCAGAAATCGGCCTATGTCCGCATCGCCGACCGCGCCGCCCAGCTCTATTCCCCCGTCGTCCACGCGACGGCGCTCCTGACCGCGATCGGCTGGGTGCTGTGGGGGGCGGACGTCCATTTCGCGGTGATCACGGCGGTGGCGGTGCTCATCATCACCTGCCCCTGCGCGCTCGGCCTCGCCGTGCCGGCGGTGCAGGTCGTCGTTTCGGGAGCGCTGTTCAAGGCGGGGGTTCTCGTCGGGGCGGGCGACGGCATCGAGCGGATCGCGGCCTGCGACACGGTCGTCCTCGACAAGACCGGCACGCTCACGACCCCCGAGGCGCGCATCGCCAACCGCGCGGGGCTCCCCGACGATCTCCTGCGCGACGCCGCCCGCCTCGCCCAGACCTCGAGCCACCCCCTCGCCAAGGCGCTCGGCCTGTCCCTGTCGCGCGAGGGGCTCGACACGAGCGCGCTCGCCGACGCGCGCGAGGAGCCGGGGCAGGGGGTCGAGGCGATGGTCGACGGCACCCGTCTGCGGCTCGGATCGCCCGCCTTCTGCGGGGCCGAGATCGAGGCCGCGATCGCGCTCGCGGAAGACCCGGACGCGACCGCGATCGCGATCCGTCGCGGCGACCGCGTCGCGGTCGTGACGTTGCGCCAGACGCTCAAGGTCGACGCGGCCGAGACCGTCGCCGCCCTGAAGGCGCAGGGCCTGCACGTGATGATCGTCTCGGGCGATCGCGCGGGCCCCGTCGCGCGCGCGGCCTCCGCCGTCGGGATCGCCGATTGGCACGCCGGCGCCAAGCCCGCCGACAAGACGGCGATCATCGAGGCCCTGAAGGCGCAGGGGCGGCACGTGCTGATGGTCGGCGACGGCCTCAACGACGCGCCCGCGCTCGCCGCCGCTCACGCCTCGCTCTCGCCGATCTCGGCCTCGCACATCGCGCAGACCTGCGCCGACGCGATCGTGCTCGGCGAGCGCCTCGCGCCGGTGTCGGAGGCGGTGCGCCTGTCCCGGCGGGCGCTTCGGATCATGCGCGAGAATCTCTGGATCTCGACGATCTACAATCTGATCGCCGTGCCGATCGCGGTCGCGGGCTTCGTCACGCCGTTGATCGCGGCGCTCGCGATGTCCGGCTCGTCGGTGATCGTGACGGTGAACGCGCTGCGCGCGCAGGGCGGCTCCGCCCCGGCGCCGACGCCCGCCCGCGCGGCACCGGCGCCCGCGCCACGTCTGAAGGAGGTGCGCCCGTGAACGTGCTCGTCTATCTCCTGCCGGTCGCGCTCGGCCTCGGCTTCCTCGGCCTCGCCGCCTTCCTCTGGTCGATGCGCACGGGCCAATACGAGGATCTCGAGGGCGCGGCTTTGCGCGTCCTCGACGACGACGATCTGCCGGAGGGCCGCGAGCCCGATCGGTGAGAATTCGGCGGCGCGCTCAGCCTGCGCTTGCCCCCTCCCAGAGCACCACCCCGTCGAAGGCGAAGACCGTCTCGCCGTGCTGGTTGACGCCCTCGTTGCGCTGAAACACGAGCCCCCAGCCCGGGCGCGAGCCGCTCGGGCGGGTCTGGGTGATGGTGGAGGCGTAGGTGATCACGTCGCCGGCATAGACGGGCCGCGTCCAGGCGAGATTGCGGAAGCCAGGCGAGGGGCCGAGCGCCGGAACGTGCAGGCCCGCTTCGCGCGCGGCCTCGGCGGCGCGGGTGCGATGATCGACCATCGCCCGCATCCAGCCGGCGCCCGTATGCCAGCCCGACGCGCAGAGCTTGCCGAAATGGCTCGCGGCCGCCGCATCGGGATCGACGTGAAAGGGTTGCGGATCGAATTGCCGCGCATAGGCGACGATCTCGTCCGCCTCGAAGCGGCGCGCGCCCAGAACGACGCGCTCGCCGGGAACGAGCGCCTCGAAGGGCAGGAGCGGCGCGGCGGGGGAGGGGGCGGGCACGCGATCGGCGGGGGCGTGCGGCACGCTCGGTGCCGGCGGCTCGGCGCCGCGGCGGGCGAAGAGGATCCAGTTCGTCTGCTCGAGGATGCGGGTGCCGGCATCGTCGTCGAGGTGGAAGCGGAAGCGCACGAGGCCGCGATCGGGCCGCGAGCGCGAGGCGCGGGTCTCGAGCACCTCGTGGCCGCCCGAGAGGACGGCGCCGGGCCGCAGCGGCGCCCGCCAGCGCACCTCCTCGATGCCCGGCGAGCCCATCGAGGCGGCGCGCAGGATGAAGCCGTCGGAGAGCATGCGCATCAGGAGCGCGCAGGTATGCCAGCCCGACGCGATCAGCCCGCCCGCCATGCTCGCCCGCCCCGCCTCCTCGTCGAGATGGAAGCCCTGCGGGTCGAACTCGCGCGCGAAGGCGACGATCTCCGCGCGGCTCACCGGGCGCGGCTCGTAGGAGAGCCGATCGCCGGGCCGGAAATCCTCGAAATGGAGATCGGATGTCTCGCTTCCCATCGCGCGCTCGCCTCGTCTGGTGTCCGGCGGCGACCTTAGGCGAAGAGGAGGGCGCCGGGGAGTGCGCGGAATCCCTCCCGGAGGGGAGGGTGGACACGCGAGGGGAGCGAGCGTGGCCGGATAGAGATTTTCCTTCATGCGCCGGGCCCCACCCGACCCCTGTCGCTTCGCTCCAGGGGCCACCCTCCCCTGCGGGGAGGGAGGGGCGCGCGCATCCCTCCCCGGAGGGGAGGGTGGACTTGCGAGGCGAAGCCGAGAAAGGCCGGGTGGGGCCCGGGTGGAGGATTATCCTCCAAGTGTCGGGCCCCACCCGACCCCTGTCGCTCCGCTCCAGGGGCCACCCTCCCCTACGGGGAGGGAGGGGCGCGAAATCCCTCCCCGTAGGGGAGGGTGGACTTGCGAGGCGATAGCCGAGAAAGGCCGGGTGGGGCCCGGGTGGAGAATTCGCGTCGAGCCACGGGCCCCACCCGACCCCTGTCGCTTTCGCTCCAGGGGCCACCCTCCCCTGCGGGGAGGGATGAACGGAAAACGCCGCGCCCGGGGGGGGGCGGCGGCTCGATGTTTGCAATTCCGGTTCGGATCAGGCGCGGCCGGCGCCGGCGAACTCGGGATAGGCCTCCACACCGACCTCGTGCTTGTCGAGGCCGACGCGCTCCTCTTCCTTGGAGACGCGCACGCCCATCGTGAGCTTCAGCGCGTACCAGACGATGGCGGACGCGACGACCGTGAAGGCGCCGTAGGCGAGAACGCCGATCGCCTGCACGCTGAAATACGTGTCGGCGTTCGAGATCGGAACCGCCATCGTGCCCCAGATGCCGGCGAAGAGGTGGACCGGGATCGCGCCGACCACGTCGTCGATCTTCAGCTTGTCGAGGAGCGGCACCGCGAAGACCACGATCGCGCCGCCGATCGCGCCGACGAAGATCGCGACCGGCACGGACGGCGCCAGCGGCTCGGCGGTGATCGCGACGAGGCCCGCGAGCGCGCCGTTGAGCGCGATGGTCAGGTCGACCTTCTTGTAGATCGCCTGGCAGAGCAGCATCGCGGTGACGACGCCCGCCGCCGCGGCGAGGTTGGTGTTGACGAAGATGCGGGCGACGGACGAGGCGTCCTCGATCGTGCCCATCGCGAGCTGCGAGCCGCCGTTGAAGCCGAACCAGCCGAGCCACAGGATGAAGGTGCCGAGCGTGGCGAGCGGCATCGAGGAACCCGGCAGCGGGTTGACGCGGCCTTCCGCCGAGTACTTGTCGGCACGCGCGCCGATGATGAGCGCGCCGGTGAGCGCCGCCCAGCCGCCGACCGAGTGCACCAGCGTCGAGCCGGCGAAATCGGAGAAGCCCATCTCGTAGAGCCAGCCCTCGCCCCACTGCCAGGAGCCGGTGATCGGGTAGAGCACGCCCGTCAGGATCGCGACGAAGATGAGGAACGGCCACAGCTTCGTGCGCTCGGCGATGGTGCCGGACACGATCGAGGCGGTGGTCGCGGCGAACACCATCTGGAAGAACCAGTCGGAAGCCGCGGCGTAATCGCCCGTGTCGAGCGCCGGATCGGGAATGTCCTTCGGGATCGGCGTGCCGAAGAAGCCGCCGCCGACGCCCTCGTACATGAGGTTGTAGCCGATCACCCAGAACATCAGGCCCGCGATCGAATAGAGGGCGATGTTCTTCAGGCACTGCATGGAGACGTTCTTCGAGCGCACCATGCCGGCCTCGAGCATGGCGAAGCCCGCGGCCATCCACATCACGAGGAAGCCGCCGATGAGGAAGAGGAGCGTGTTGAAGACGAACTGGCCGTCGGCCGGCACGGCGGTCGACGCGGCGACCTCGACGGCCTCCTCGACGACCTCGGCGCCCGGAACGACGTCCTGGGCGACGGCCGCCGTGGCGAGGATCGCGAGGGCGGCGGTCGCGCCGATCGCCCGAGTCAGGATGGAAGACGACATGCGAAAACTCCTGCGATGGTTCGGGGCGAGCGGGCGCGTCAGAGCGCGTCCGCGTCGGTCTCGCCGGTGCGGATCCGGACCGCCTTCTCCAGCGGCATGACGAAGATCTTGCCGTCGCCGATCTGGCCGGTGCGGGCGGCAGCCGCGATCGCCTCGACGGCGGGCGCGACGAGATCGGCGGAGACCGCGACCTCGATCTTGATCTTCGGCAGGAAGCTCACGGCGTATTCGGCGCCGCGATAGATCTCCGTGTGTCCCTTCTGCCGACCGTAACCTTTGACCTCGGTGACGGTCAGGCCGTGCACGCCGAGAGCGGTGAGCGCGTCGCGCACCTCCTCGAGCTTGAACGGCTTGATCACAGCCATCACGATCTTCATGGGCAAGCCCCCTTGCATGCCGACCTGCTCGACGCCTGTCGACCGGTTGCGCGAACCCGGGGCCGCGAGCGGACCCGTCGGGTGTCGGGCGGCTCCCAATCAAAGGGCGTGCCAAGACCGGGGGGTTGGGTGAATAAATTGTTGCGACGCGAAAGCGAGAGCCCCGCGCCCATGGCTGCGCCTCGGCTCGGCCATGCGTGTTTCTCCTGATGCGCGACCCGGCTGACCGCTGGTTCAGGCCGGTGGAACGGCGCGCGATCGAGCAGAATGCACAAAGCACAGGCAATAACGATGCGGAGCGCCTCGCCTGCCTGCAAAGCGAGCAGATTCCGTGGCCCTCGCCGATGCACCTCGTGCCCCGCTCGCCCGCGATCTTTCGCCAGGGCATCCGCACGAGCACGGATGCGCGCCCGTCGTGGTCCCGTCACGACGGGCCGCTAGGCCGGCTGTCGGGGAAGAAGGAGACGCGGGATGACGGACGAGACGAGCCGACGGGAGCCGGACGCGGCGCGCGCGGACGCGCTCCTGAGAAACCGCACCTTCGACGAACTCGCGATCGGCGAGGAGGCGCAGGTCACGCGCGTCCTGACGGGACGCGACATCGCGCTCTTCGCCATCGTGTCGGGCGACGTGAACCCGGCCCATCTCGACCCGGCATTCGCGGCGAGCGACCTCTTCCACGACATCGTCGCGCACGGCATGTGGGCGGGCGGGCTGATCTCGGCGGTGCTCGGCACGCGGCTCCCGGGGCCGGGCACGATCTATCTCGGCCAGGACCTGCGTTTCCGGCGCCCGGTGAAGGTCGGCGACGCGATCACGACGCGGGTGCGGCTCGTGGAGAAGCGCGCGGAGAAGGCCGTGTGCGTGTTCGCGTGCGTCTGCGTGAACCAGCACGGCGAGAACGTCGTGACCGGCACGGCCGAGGTGATCGCGCCGACGCAGAGCCTCGTCGTGCCCCGCCCGCACCTGCCCTCGGTGAGCCTCCACGAGGGCGGGCCCGATCCCTTCGATCTCGCCGGCAAGAAGGGGCTCGTCGTCGGCATCGCCAACGACCAATCGATCGCCCATGGCTGCGCGCGCGCCTTCCGGGCGGCCGGGGCCGACCTCGCGCTGACCTATCTGAACGAGAAGGCGCGGCCGCATGTCGAGCCCTGCGCGCAGGCCCTCGGCGCCGACCTCTTCCTGCCCTGCGACGTGCGCGAGGAGGGGCAGCTCGAAGCCGTCTTCGAGGCGATCCGCGCGCGCTGGGGGCGGCTCGATTTCGTGCTGCACGCGATCGCCTTCGCCCCGCGCGAGGACCTGCACGGCCGCGTGGTCGACGCCTCCGCGGCCGGGTTCGGGCTCGCGATGGACGTCTCCTGCCATTCCTTCATCCGCATGGCGCGTCTCGCCGAGCCCCTCATGCAAGCCGGCGGGACGCTGCTCACGGTGACCTTCTACGGCTCCGAACGCGTGGTCGACCGCTACAATCTCATGGGGCCGGTCAAGGCCGCGCTCGAGAGCTCGGTCCGCTATCTCGCCGCCGAGCTCGGCCCGAAGGGCATCCGCGCGCACGCCCTCTCGCCGGGGCCGATCCGCACGCGCGCGGCGAGCGGCATCGACCGGTTCGACGCCCTCCTCGCCGCCGCCGCCGAGAAGGCGCCGCAGCACCACCTCGCCGATATCGACGACGTCGGCGCGCTCGCCCGCTTCCTCGTCTCGGACGCCGCACGGCGGATCACGGGAACGGTGATCCCGGTCGACGGAGGCGCGCACGTGATGGGGTGAGGCGGGAGCGGGCCCGCGCTCTCCTTCCCTTGGGAGTTTGAAAATCTTTCGTTGCGGTGTCATCCCGGACGCCGAAGGCGATCCGGGACCCATACCCGCAACGCATCAGTCGCAGCCTGTAGGCTGCGTTTCTCCGACGATAGCTGCCCGACGGTAGCGGAACGAGCGCGGCATGCGCGCTCGGGGTTGTCGTCGAGGTTATGGGTCCCGGGTCCGCTTCGCGGCCCGCGATGACAACCTCCGAACGATTCACGAACGCCGAGGTGAAGCAGAGCGGCGCCGTCCTCCTCACTCCGCGAGCGGATAAGCCGCCTCGACGACGTACGGTCCGCCGCCGGTGCCGGGTTTGGCCGAGAACACCGCGATGCGGTCGACGGCGAAACGCAGCGGCGGCAGCGGTTCTCGGACGGCGATCCAGGCCGCGACGGCGCGTGCGTCGACGCCGCGCATGCGCGCGAGCGTCACGTGCGGCACGAATTTGCGCGTCTCGGGCGCGAGCCCGGCGCGGCGCGCGAGCCGCTCGACCTCGCTTTGCAGATCGGCGAGTTCGCGATCGGCGGGCAGAGTCGCGATGAGCGCATGCGGCTTGTCGCCCCCGAAGCTCGCGAGGGCGTCGATCGCGAGCGCGATCGGCTCGCGCGGGCGCCGCTCCGCGAGGGCGGCGTAGAGGTCGTCCGCCACGTCGCCGTCGACGTCGCCGACGAAGCGGAGCGTGACGTGCAGATCCTCCCGCGCCACGAAGCGGGCGCCCTCGAGGCCTCCGGCGAGGCCGGAGAGCGTCTCGGCGACAGGCTCGGGCAGCTCGAGCCCCACGAACAGCCGGGGCATGATGCGTCTCCTCTCGTCTGCACAACTCGTATGCGCGCGACGCCCGCATGATTCGCCGACGATTTCACGTTTCTTCAAGACATTCGATGCGATTTTTCCAGTGCATTTGTGAAAAGGCGTGCGATGCCGGCCCTGCTGAGCGTCATCGAAGAGATCGACGAGATCGTGTCCTGCGCGGACCAACGCCGCCGCACGGCGGTCCTGCGCAAGGTGACGAACCTCTTCTTGGAGAAATCCGCCTCGATCGACGAGAGCCATGCGGACGCCTTCGACGAGGTGATCCTCCGGCTGTCGCGCAATCTCGAATTCCGCGCCCGCCTTGATCTGTCGGAGGCGCTCGCCGAGGAGGCGATGGCGCCGCGCCGGGTGGTGCGCGCGCTCGCCTTCGACGACGACGCCCGCGTCGCCGCCCCCGTGCTCGAACGCTCCCCGCGGCTCGACGAGGACGACCTCGTCGCCATCGCCCGGGAGAAGGGGCGCGAGCACCTCCTCGCGCTCGCGCGCCGGGCCCGTCTGTCCGAACGCGTGACGGACGCGCTGATCGCGCGCGCCGACCCGCCCGTCGATCGCAGCGTCGCCGGCAACGACGGCGCCGTCTTCTCGGCGCGCGGCTTCGCCGAGCTCGTCGAGCGCGCCCGCGCCGACGAGACGCTGCAGGCCGTGCTCGAAGCGCGCCGCACGCTGTCGCCCGAGCAGGTCGGACGCCTCGTCGCCGTCGCCCGCGAGCGGGTCCGTGAGACGCTCAAGGACGAGCTCGGCTCGCGCATGGAGCGGGCGATCGACGCCGTCGTCGAGGATCTCGCCGCCGCGATGGTGCGCACGGATGGCGCCCGCGTCGCCCATCTCGACCTCTCCGCCTCCGCCGCCTTCGTGCGCGACCGCGCCCGCACCCGCCCGATCGAGGAGCGCGACGTGATCGAATGGGTGAAGGCCGGCCGCGTCGAGGACGCGCTCGCGGGCCTCGCCCAGGTCGGCAAGCTGCCGCTCGAGATGGTCGCGAGCGCCTATCACGCGCCCGATTACGAGGGCCTGCTCTTCGTGGTGCGCGCGGTGGGCTTCAACTGGGCGACGCTCAAGCTCTTCCTCGCCCAGAAGGCGGGCCGCACGCCGCCCGTCGAGCTCACGCGCGCGGCGTTCGAGAGCTTCGAGCGGCTCTCGATCGACAGCGCCAAGCGCGTCCTGCGCTTCGCCACCACGCGCGAGCGGTTCGGGCGCGGCGGGACGTCCCCTTCCCGCTGAGCTTCTCCCAGGCTGCGCCGATCGTACGCAATCGGCCGAGCTTATGCCCCTCTGCGACATCGGCCACGCTACAGCTCGCTTCGGGAAGTGCGACGCTGGGTAAGGCGGTGGGACGTATCAATGGCTGACCAAGTTTGCCAGATTCATCGTTTCGAAGAGCGGGACATCGATCTCTTGTTGGCGGAAGAGCTTCGCACGAATCCCGCTTTTGCTTCGTGGTTTGCCGAGCGCGCGGCTGGCCCGCCGAAGCTCAGGACACCCGCGTTGCGCACGCGCGTCTCCGTTGTGGAGGATGGAAGTGAGGCGGATCTGATCGCCTGTTTCGCAACCGAATCCGGCGGCACATTTAGAATGTTCGTGGAGGACAAGATTACGGCGGCGATGATGCCGGACCAACTCGGCCGATACGCTCGCCGTGCGCGTGCCGAGGTGGAGCGAGGGGAGATTGTCGGCTACGCGATCGTTCTCTTCGCACCCGCGAGCTACGTTGCTTCTCAACAGAAGGTTGAAGAAATCGTTTACATCACCTTTGAGGAGGCCGCTGCCGCTTTGAGAGACTTGTCGCCATCGCTCAGATCGGAATACCGCGCGTGCTTTCTGGAGGCGGCGCTGCCGATCCGGACCGCCCGAGGACGGGACGCCCGGACTCTTGAAGTCGAGCCATACGTGGCTGAGTGGTGGGAGGCCGTCTACCGCATGCTCGAGCGAGAGTTCCCAGGGTACTTCCTGCCTCCTCAGGTCCGATATCCGAAAAGCGTCTACATCGCACCCCGGACGAGCGGGATGCCGCCATACCTGAGGGTCGATTTCAAGGGGCATGTCGGTGAAGTGGACCTGGCGGTAAAGAACGTGCCGTTTGCGACTCTCGAGAGATCCCTCCGGGGGACGCACGTGCCAGGCCGGTTGATTAGTAACAAGCGCTCATCGGCTATACGCAGAGGCGATCTTCTCCCATTCACGATCGCCGACGGGCATTCGGTTATCGATGATCGAGTGAAAGCAGCGTACGCAGCGGCGAAGTCGTTACTTGATTACTGGTTTCAAAACAAGGAACTTTTCGATGCGGCGGTGTACGGTACAGATTGAAGTCCCCGCTTCCTACATTGCTTCCTCCCTCACCAGAACCGCGTCCCCGGCGGCCCCTTGAACGGACCGACCACCTTCGAGGTGATCCAGCCGCCGTAGAAGCCGCCCTCCTGCGGCACCACGCGCTCGCCGTCGACGAAGCAGGCATCCATCAGGCCGGGATAGACGGCGATGTAGCCCGCCATCGCGGCGAATTCCGGCGTCGGGCGCGGATAGGCCCAGGCGGCGCGCGGGGCACGCTTTCCACCCGCGAGGACGTCGAAATAAACCGCCTGCCCCTTCCATTCGCACAGAGAACCGCCCATCGTGGAGACGAAGGCGTCCGTGTCGCAATCGCCCGGCGGCAGGTAATAGGAGGGCGGATGGCTCGTCTCGAGAACGCGGTAGGCCGCGCGCGAGGACGCGATCGTGCGTCCGCCGAACACGATCTCGACATGCGCGCTCGTCGGCTCGCAGCGGGCTGGGCGCGGATAGTCCCAGACGCTCTCCTGTCCGGGGCCGGGGGGTATCGGCCTGGGCCTCGGCAACATCCTTCGTCCTCCTCCTCGGCGAAGCGCGGCCAGGTGCGCTCGCGTCGTTTTGGTTCCGAAGCATCTGCGCACGCTCCGGCGTGCGTCGATGCTCGTTGCGTCCGCCCATGCTCCCGCCTCTCATGGCACTCGGGGGCGAGGGAGGAAATGCGGCCATGGCTTTTGCACCATCGACGTCCTGCAGATCGGCCTACCCGGTGCCCGGCGCCTTGAGCGGGACACGCCAGCGCATCGGCGGCGCGCTCGACCGCCTCGCGCCGCGCATCCCCGATTTCGAGCGGGAGGCCGTGCTCGACCACGCCTGCGACAACCCGTCTCTCGCGCGCGCGACGCCCGAGACCGCCGCCTGGCTCTCGCTCACCGCCTACGTCCGCCACGTGCTGACGGATTACGACGCCCTCCTCGCCGAAGGCTACGATCGCGACAGCGCCCGCTTCTTCGTCGCCGACCGGATGACCGACATCCTCGTCGCCTGGGGCTGCCGCCGCGCGCTCGACGAAGGCGGGGAGGCCTGAGCGCGCGCTCCGTCGCGATCGGGCCTTTGCGCGGACGCCGCTTGACGGTGGCGCCCGCGCGTGGCCGCATCGGGGGCGCGCGAGGCCCCGCGCGATCCCCGAGAGGAGTCCCGATTTGTCGAGCGTCCGCGACCGTCTGGAGAGCGTGCTCTCCCGCCTCGAAGCCCGTGCCGGCGACGAGCGCGTCTACACGAAGCTCTACAGGCAAGCCGCGCGCGTCGCCGCCGACGCCGCAGACGAGCGGCGCCGGGTGGGCGTGAGCCTCGGCCCGCTCGACGGGCGCATCGTCTCGATCAAGGACCTGTTCGACGTCGCCGGAGAGCCGACCTCCGCCGGCTCGAAGATCCTGCGCGAGGCGGCTCCCGCGGCTGCGGACGCGCCGATCGTCGCGCGCCTGCGCCGGGCCGGCGCGGTGATCCTCGGCAAGACGAACATGTCGGAATTCGCCTTCTCCGGCATCGGCATCAACCCCCATTACGGCACCCCCGGCAACGCCGCCGACCCGACCCGCGTGCCGGGCGGCTCCTCGTCGGGTGCGGGCGTGAGCGTCGGGGAGGGCTCGGCCGAGATCGCGATCGGGACCGATACCGGCGGCTCGGTGCGCATCCCCGCCGCGCTCAACGGCGTCGTCGGCTTCAAGCCGTCCTGCGGGCGCGTGCCGACGACGGGCGCCTATGCTCTCTCGTACACGCTCGATTCGATCGGACCGCTCGCGCGCAGCGTCGCGGATTGCGCGGCGACGGACGCGATCCTGGCGGGGGAGGAGCCCCGCCCGCTCGCGCCGCGCCCGGTCGCCGGCCTGCGGCTCGGCGTGCCGCGCGGGCTCCTCACGAGCGGGCTCGAGGACGTCGTCGAGAGCGCCTTCGAGGCGACGCTCTCCCGGCTCGGCGCGGCAGGCGCGCGGATCGTCGAGATCGACATCGAGGATCTGGTCGGCGCGATGAACGAGGCGATGGCGGTCGCACCCCTCGTCGCCATCGAGGCGGCGGCCGTGCATGCCGACCAGCTCGAAGCGCGCGCCGCCGATTACGATCGCAACGTGCTCGCGCGCATCCGGCGCGGCGCGGGCTTCTCGGCCGCGCACTACATCCGGCTGCTGCGGCGCCGCGAGGGCCTGATCGCCGCGCTCGACGACCGGCTCGCCCCGCTCGACGGCCTCGTGTTGCCGACGACCGCGATCACGGCGCCGCAGATCGCGCCGCTCGAAGCCGACGACGAGGCCTTCATGAGGGCCAACCTCACGATGCTGCGCAACACGACCTTCGGCAATCTCTTCGCGCTGACCGGCCTGTCGCTGCCGATGCCGGACACGCCGCGCCCGGCGGGTTTCATGCTGATGGGCCGCGGCGGCACGGACGCGGCCGTGCTCGCGATCGGGGCGGGGATCGAGGGCGTGGTGACGGGGGCGTGAGCCGCGCTCACATCGTCATCGCGCTCGCCTCGTAGCCGCCCTTGTCGAGGGCGGCCGCGATCTCGAGCGTGTCCGCGCTCGTGAGGATGCGGGCGCGCTTGTGGGCGAGGTCGACCGCGACCTCCGCCCGCGGGTCGACGCCCTGGACGATCCGCGTCACCGCCTTGACGCACCCCTCGCAGGCCATGCCCTCGACCTGCATCAGAACCTCGTGCCGCTCGCTCATCGCGCATCGCTCCCGCAAAACCGAATGCAGCATGTGGACCCGCCCGCGCGAGCCCGCAAGTCGGGGCTCGCCCTGATCGGGCCGGAGGCGATTCCCTTGCGGCATCCGTACTTTCTCACAAGCTGTTGCGCTCGCGGCCTTGTGGGGGGACGGAACGTCGGCCAAAACTGGCGAAATCGTGTCGCGAGCGGAGTGTGACGGTTGGCCCGTCGGGAGACCAACGCGGAGGCAGGCAGGAAGGCGGCGCGCGTGCGCCCGGGGCTCGTCCACGCGGTGGTCGGGGCGGCGGCGCTCGGCTTCGTCGGCGCGCTCGTCGCGAGCCTCCTCGCCGGCGCCGGCCTCGCCATCGCCCTGATCGCCGGCGGCGCCATCGGCGCGCTCGTGCTCGGCGGCGGCGGGCTGATCGTCGCCGCGCGGGGTCGGGCCGCCGCTGAAAAGGCCGCCGACGATCTCGATTTCCTGGCTCGCCGGCTGCTGCGCGTCGAATCGCGCCTCGCCGAGGCCGAGCGCAAGCAACCCCGCGCAGCCGGTCCGTCCGAGACCGAGGAGGAGAACCGCCAGATCCTCGCCGAGGTCACCGGCGAGATCGCGCTGATCAGCGGGCTCCTGCGCGACCTCGCCGCCATGGTCGCGAGCCACGATCGCAGCCTCGCCACCATCGAGGAGGAGCGCGCCCGCGCGCCCGAACCGCGGTTCGAAGAGCCGCGCTTCGAAGAGCCCCGTTACGAGTCGCCTCGTGACGAGGCGCCCCGTTACGAGGCGCCGCGCTACGAGGAGCCGCGCTACGAGGAGCCGGTTTATCGGGACCCTCGCTACGAAGCGCCGCCTCCGCAGGCGCGTCCGCCCGAGCCCCCGCCGCGCGAGCGGACGGAGCCCGCGCCGGTGCCGTTCCGATTCATGCCGATCGTCGAGCAACCCGAGCCGGCGCCGCCGCCCGCGCCGCCGCCCGCGCCAGCGCCCATGCCCGCGCCGCGCGAGGACGTCGATCCGGCGCGCATGCGTGCGATCGTCGAGGCGTTGCGCGCGGACCGGATCGAGATCCACCTGCAGCCGATCGTGTCGCTGCCCCAGCGCAAGACGCGCTTCTACGAGGCGCTTGCGCGCCTTCGGCTCGACGGAGAGACGCTGATCGGCCATGGCGAGTTCATGCCCGCGATCGAGCGGGCGGGCGTCGCGGCGGAGCTCGACGGCAAGGTCGCCGCGCGTGCGGCCGCGATCGCGCGACACCTCCTCGCCCGCGGCTCGGACGCGTTCGTGACCGTGAATCTCGCGCAGGACTCGCTCGAGACGCCGGGCTTCTTGCGCACGCTCCTGCGCCTCGTCGAGGCCTATCCGGACGTGGCCGGCAAGCTCGCCTTCGAGGTCTCGCAGCGCTCCTGGCGCATGCTCGACGCGGAGACCGCCGGCGCGCTCGCGGCTCTGCGGGCGCGCGGGATCGTGTTCGTGATGGATCGGGCAAGCGATCTTCGGGTCGACCCGATGGGGCTCGCCGATCGCGGGGTGCGCTACGTCAAGCTGCCCGCCCGGCTCCTGATCGCCGAGGCGGAGAGCCGCGCGAGCGGGCTCGACATCGCCGTCGCCGACCTCTCCGCGACGCTCGGCCGGGCCGGCATCCGCCTCGTCGCCGACGGGGTCGAGCGCGAGGAGGACGTGCCGGACCTCATCGATCTCGACGTGCCCCTCGGCCAGGGCTCGGTGTTCGGCGCCCCGCGCGCGGTGCGGCCGGACGTCGTCGGCGGCCCGCCGCGCGATCCGCCGCCCAATCGCGGCGGCGGCGCCGAGCCGCCCTCGCCCTCGCGACGCACCGAGGCCGCGGGGGAGGGCGCGCCCGGATCGGGGGGGCGGCCCGGCAACGGCCCCACCGCGACGACCGGGACCGGCGCCGCCTCCCGCGCCGAGCCGCGCGTGCCCTATCGCTCGGTGCTGCGGCGGGCGATCTGAGCCGACCTCACCCCTTGTCCGAGCGCCGCACGCCCTGACCACGGCTCAAGCCGGGCTCGAATCCCTCCGCGTCGAGGGCGCCGGAGACCGGGCGCTCGGGCGGATCGTGGGGCTGCATGCCCTCGCCGGCCGTGCGGTGCTCGGGGATGTTGGGATGCGGATCGTTCTTCTTCTTCAGTTCGAGCGCCTTCTCGGCGTTCTTCTGCATCTCGCTCTTGTCGTTGCTCATTTTTACCGCTCCTGGTTCTTCAACCGATCCGGCAGGCCCTCGTTCGGATCGTCGCTGTTGGTGATCGTCCGCTCGAAATCGCCGACCTTGTCGGAATGGGAATGGCCCATGCGCGTATCGGCGTGGTGGTAGCCGCCCCGCGTCGGATCGTTCGGCTCGCCCGGACGCGTGCCCCGGCCGCCCTCGTCCGTGCGCGTCGGATTCGCTGCCTCCTCCTGGCGGATCGCCTCCGGAGGGCGGCCGGTATTGGCGCCGAAGGTGGCGTCGGTCACCGAGGGCTCGCGGGTCAGCGGGCTCTGCTTCGGCGCCATGCCCATCTCGGCGTTGCGCTTGAGATCGGCGCGGGCCTTCTCCTCCGTCGTGCGGGGATCGTGGCTGTCGCCCGGCATATCGTCTCTCCTCGTGTTTCGTGTCGGAGGGCAAACGCGCCGGAGCAAGGCCACGTTCCGGCAAGCCCCCTTGCCGATGCGGCCGCGATGGGCGATCGATGGGCGCAAGAGGAGGCCCGATCATGGATCTGACCGCGCAGGAGCGCGCTATCGCCGCGGGCGCGCAGGGGGAGGCCGCCGCGCTCGCCATGCGCCTCGTCTCGGAGACGGGGCGGCTCCTGGGCGCGCCCCGCCTGATCCCGGTCGCCTCCGCGCATATCGACGGCGCGCTCTACCACGGCGATTCGGGCGTCCTGTTCGCCGAGCGGCTCGTCGCGGAGGGCGGGCGCGTGGCGGTGCCGGCGAGCCTCAATGTCGGCGCGCTCGATCTGATGCGCCCGGGCAACGTGCGCCTGCCCGCCCATCAGCGCGACATGGCCAAGCGCCTGATGCGTGCCTACGAAGCGCTCGGCTGCCGGCCGACCTGGACCTGCGCGCCCTACCAGGCGGGGCACCGCCCGCGGGCCGGGACGGATGTCGCCTGGGGCGAATCGAACGCGGTCGCCTTCTGCAATTCGGTGCTCGGAGCGCGCACGAACCGCTACGGCGACTTCCTCGATATCGCCTGCGCCCTCGTCGGCCGCGCGCCGCTGACGGGCCTGCATCTCCCGGAGAACCGCCGGCCGAGCCTCGTCGTCGACCTCACCGCGCTCTCCGCCCGGCTGCGGCGCGAGAGCGCCTTCTTCCCCGTCCTCGGCGCCTGGCTCGGGCGGCGCGTCGGCTCCGACGTCGCGCTCCTCGTCGGTCTCGACGGCGCCTGCGGCGAGGACGACCTGAAGGCGCTCGGCGCGGCCGCGGCCTCGAGCGGCGCGGTCGGCCTCTTCCACGTCGCGGGGGTGACGCCGGAGGCGCGCGAATGGGACGCGCACGGCTTCCCCGATCTCCCCCGGATCGTCCTCGACGCCGCGGCCCTCCTCGAGGCGCGGGCGCGGCTGTCGAGCGCGGGCGCGGGGGTCGAGCGGATCGACGCGGTCGCGATCGGCAGCCCGCACGCCTCCGCCGACGAATGCGCGGCGCTCCTGCGCCGGCTCGCCGGGCGGCGCGTCGCGGTGCCCTTCTACGTCAATACCGGCCGTCACGTGATCGCGGCGCTCGACGAGACCGGCGCGCGCGCCGCGCTCGAGGAGGCGGGCATCACCTTCGTCGTCGATACCTGCATCGTGGTGACGCCGATCCTGTCGGGCGCGAGCGGGGTCCTGATGACGAATTCGGGCAAGTTCGCGCATTACGCGCCGGGCAATACCGGCTGGGAGACGCTCTACGGCTCGCTCGGCGATTGCGTGGAGAGCGCGGTATCGGGGCGCGTCGTGCGCGACGAGGAGCTGTGGCGATGAGCGTGCGCGTCCTCTTCCCCGGCGCGGCGGAGGGCCCCGTCCTCGCGCTCGCCGCCCCCTTGAGCTTCTGGGGCGGCATCGACCCCGCGAGCGGGCGGGTGATCGCGCGCGGACACCCGCAGGAGGGGGCGAGCGTCGCCGGCAGCATTCTCGTCGTGCCCGCGCCGATCGGCTCGTCGTCGTCCTCCTCCGTCCTGCTCGAACTGATCCGCGAAGGCCTCGCCCCCGCCGGCATCGTGCTCGGCGCCGCCGACGCGATCCTCGTCGTCGGCTGCCTCGTCGCCCGCGAGATGGGCTGGCCGGCGCCGCCGATCGTGGTGGCGGAGATCGCGAGCGTGCCGATGGGGGCCGCGCGGCTCGCGATCGAGGCGAGGGAGGAGGGGGAGGGGCGGATCGGCGGGGTGGGGTAGGGGGTGAGCGGAATGCCTGGAGATCCCAGGGTTTCCATTCTTTCTTCTTGCCCCGAAAATGCGGAAATCTCTCTCTGGGGTGTCATCCCGGACGCCGAAGGCGATCCGGGACCTATATCCACGACGTGTCAGTCGCAGCCTGTAGGCTGCGTTTCGCCCACGATCGATGCCGAAAGGGGGCGGAGCGAGCGCGGCATGCGCGCTCGGACGATCGTTGTGGGTATGGGTCCCGGGTCCGCTTCGCGGCCTGGGATGACAACCTTCGTATGGTCGTGAAACCCCGAGGTCCAGGAGAGGGAGCTCACCCGATCTGAATGCGCGTATCCATCTCGAGCACGCGGCCGAGCTGCTTGAGGCGGCCGGTGAGGCGCTCGCCGGCGAGGTCGGCCATGTCGTCGGGGAGAGACAGCACGATCTTGCCGCCCTTGACGATCAAGGCCGTCTTCGGCAGCACGCCCTCCATCGCCACCGAGATCGGATAGGCGACGCGGAAGAGCCCGCCGAGGATGCGCGCGAGCTCGATCAGGCGCGGCGTCGCAAGCCCCTTGAGCTGCGCGGACGCCTTCTCCACCGAGAGGCCCTCGTGGCGAAAATAGCTCGACAGCGCCAGGAAGGCGCGGCCGGGATGGTCGAGCGCGACGAAGGCGCCGTTCGCGATCAGGTTGAGGCTCTGCTCGCCGCGATAATCGGGATGGGCGCGCCAGCCGATGTCGGCGAGGAGGCAGGCGGCATGGCGCAGCCGGCACTCGTCCGGCGTCTCGGCGATGCGCGAGGTCTCGAAGAAGCGGTCCGACCAGGCGATCAGCTCGTCCCCGTGCCCCGGCGATCGGGCGCGCAGGAGGTTGAAATCGCCGGACGCGGTGATCAGCGGATCGAGGGGCTTCAACTCGTCGTCGAGCCGCTCGTAGAGGATGCCCTCGCGCACGCCGAGCGCGGAGATCGCGACGCTCTTCGGCCGCCCGAGGCGGATGATCTCCTCGAGCACGATCGCGCCGTAGACGAGGAGCGGTCGGCGGGCGTCGGAGACGGCGTCGATCTCCTTGAGCGCCGCAGCGGGCGTGCGCTCGACCATTTCGAGGAAGGCGATGCCGTCGGCGGGGTCGATGCGGTAATCGTGCATGACGCGCAAGGGATAGGCCTTCTCGGCCATGTGCAGGCGCGCGAGGTTCCGCCAGGTGCCGCCGACCGCGTAGAAGGTGCGACCCTTCAGCTTGGCGAGCTGGGGCGCGCGCGGCAGGGCCTCGCGGACGAGGCGCTGCGCCTTCTTGGGGCTGCCGTCCGAGAGGTCCTGCAGCGCGAGCCCGCCGAGCGGAAGGGTCACGCCCTGGCCGATCGTCGTGCCCTCGACTTCCACGAGCTCGAGCGAGCCGCCGCCGAGATCGCCGACGATCCCGTCCGGCCGGTGGAAGCCCGAGAGGACGCCGAGCGCGGAGAGCTGCGCCTCGCGCGCGCCGGAGAGGAGCTCGATCGGCCGCCCGACGATCTCCTCCGCGCGGGCGAGGAAATCCGGCCCGTTCTGCGCGTCGCGCGCGGCGGCGGTGGCGAGGACGAGCGTCTCGCCGACGCGGATCGTCTCGCACAGGATCTTGAAGCGCGCGAGCGCCTTCAGCGCGCGGGCGACCGCCTCCTCGTCGAGCCGCCCCGTCGAGACGACGTTCCGGCCGAGGCCGCACAGGACCTTCTCGTTGTAGATCGGCATCGGCGCGCGGGTGAGGCCCTCGTAGACCACGAGGCGCACCGAGTTCGAGCCGATGTCGACGATCGCGATCGGACGTCCGACCTCGAGGCGGCCGGGGGCAGCGACGCGGCCGGGCGACTTTCTGGTGGCGAGATCCAAGGAACGCTCCCGGGCTCGAGCTCAGCCGCGTCGGCCGCGCCGTGGCAGCGGCCGCGGGCTCGACGTCTTCAAGGACTTGCCCCGGCCCGACAGGCTGGGATTGGTCATGAAATATTTGTGCGCGTTGAAGGGTTCCTCCCCCTCGCCCGGCACGATGCGCTCGCTCGCGCCGTTGCCCAGCACGCGCCAGCTCTGCTGGTTGTCGAGGAGATTGGCGAGCATGATCTGATCGAGGACCTGCTGGTGCACCGTCGGGTTGAGGATCGGCAGGAGCGCTTCGACCCGTCGGTCGAGATTGCGCTGCATCAGATCCGCCGAGGAGATGTAGACGTGGGCCTGCGGCGAGGGCAAGCCGTGGCCGTTGCCGAAGGCGTAGACGCGCGAGTGCTCGAGGAAGCGCCCGACGATCGACTTCACGCGGATGTTCTCGGACAGACCCGCGATCCCCGGCCGCAGGCAGCAGATGCCGCGCACCACGAGGTCGATCTGCACGCCGGCCGCGGAGGCGTCGTAGAAGGCGTCGATGATCTCCTGGTCGACGAGGGCGTTGCACTTGCCCCAGATCGCCGCCGGCCGCCCCGCCTGCGCGTGCGCGATCTCCTCGGCGATGTGGCCGAGGAGGCGCTTCTTGGCGGTGGAGGGCGAGACCGCCATGCGCTCGAGCTCGGCCGGCTCCGCATAGCCGGTGACGAAGTTGAACACCCGCGCGACGTCGCGCGCGATCACGGGATCGGCGGTGAAGAAGGACAGGTCGGTGTAGATGCGCGCCGTGATCGGGTGGTAATTGCCCGTGCCGATATGGCAATAGGTGACGAGGTGCGAGCCCTCGCGGCGGACCACCATCGAGAGCTTTGCGTGCGTCTTGAGCTCGATGAAGCCGAACACGACCTGCGCGCCCGCGCGCTCCAGATCGCGCGCCCAGCGGATGTTCGCCTCCTCGTCGAAGCGCGCCTTCAGCTCGACGAGGGCGGTGACCGACTTGCCGGCTTCGGCCGCTTCGGCGAGGGCGGCCACGATCGGCGATTGCGAGGAGGTGCGGTAGAGCGTCTGCTTGATCGCCACCACGTTCGGGTCCCGCGCGGCCTGGCTGAGGAAGCCGACGACGGAATCGAAGCTCTCGTAGGGGTGGTGGACGATGATGTCCTTCTCGCGGATTGCGGCGAAAGCGTCGCCGCCGCATTCGCGGATGCGCTCGGGAAAGCGGGGGGTGTAGGGCTTGAACTTGAGGTCGGGCCGCTCGAGCGAGACGATCTGCGAGAGGTCGACGAGGGCGAGCATGCCGTCGACCTGGAAGATCTCGTCGGCCGCGACGTCGAGTTCGTCGGCGACGAATTGCGCGAGGTCGTCGTCCATCGCCGCCTCGACCTCGAGCCGGATCACGCTGCCGCGGCGGCGCTGCTTGAGCGCCGTCTCGAAGACGCGCACGAGATCCTCCGCCTCCTCCTCGATTTCGAGATCGCTGTCGCGGATGACGCGGAAGGAGCCCTGGCCGACGATCGCATAGCCGGGGAAGAGCCGGCCCGTATGCATCACGATCGCCTGTTCGAGCGCGATGAAGCGTTGCGTGCCCGCGCCGTTGTCCGGCAGCTTGATGAAGCGGTCGATCTTCACCGGCAGGCGGATGAGCGCGTTGAGCAGCCGCCCGTCGCTCTGGCGCCGCAATTTGAGCGCGAGCGATAGCCCGAGATTGGGGATGAAGGGGAACGGATGGGCGGGGTCGATCGCGAGCGGGGTGAGGATCGGGAAGACGTAGGCGAGGAAATGGTCCTCGAGCCAACCGCGCTCGGCCTCGTCGAGATCGCCGGCGCCGACGGTCTCGATGCCCTCGGCGACGAGCTCGGGCAGGAGCGCCCGCCAGCGGGCCTGCTGGTCGCTCGCCAGCACCGACACCTCCTGCGCGATCCGCGCGAGCTGCTCGGAGGGCGTGAGCCCGTCCTGGCTGACCGCCGAGACGTTCGAGCGCACCTGACCCTTCAGGCCCGCGACGCGGACCATGAAGAACTCGTCGAGATTGTTCGCGGAGATCGACAGGAAGCGCAGCCGCTCGAGCAGCGGATGGCCGGCATTCTCGGCCTCCTCGAGCACCCGCCGGTTGAACTGCAGCCAGGACAGCTCCCGGTTGACGAACCGGTGCGGCGTGCCCCGCAGATCCGCGCCCTCGGGCGGTTCGCCCTTCTGGACGGCGGGCGGGCTCTCGACCGTCGCGATCGCCTCGGCTTCCTCGCGACTGATATTCGCCCGCAAGGCCTCCTCCTTCGGCTTCCGGACGGAGCGTGGTCTGGTTCGGCTCGTCATGCGCTCCTCGTGCTGCGAAGGATAGAGGGTCTCGGTGACGGGAGGAAGTCGGTAGGCCTACGCGACGAAGGGGCTGCGTTTCTCCGATGTTCGAAATCCCTCCCCGTAGGGGAGGGTGGACGGTCGAGCGGAGCGAGAGCGGCCGGGTGGGGCCCGGGAGGAGAATATCCTTCGAACCTCGGGCCCCACCCGACCCCTTCGCTGCGCTCAGGGGCCACCCTCCCCTACGGGGAGGGACGCACCCCGAACCACCGCGCGATCACCCCCTCGTAGATCGCCGACAGCCGCTCGAGATCCGCGACCGGGACGCGCTCGTCGATCTGGTGCATCGTCCGGCCGACGAGGCCGAATTCGACGACGGGGCAGACGCGGGTGATGAAGCGGGCGTCCGAGGTGCCGCCGGTGGTCGAGAGCACCGGCCGGATGCCGGTCTCGGCCTCGATCGCGTCCTGCATCGCCGCGACGAAGGCGTTCGGCGGCGTGAGGAAGGCGATCGCGTTCGTCTCCTCGAAGGCGAGGGTGAAGCGCACGGCGTTGCCCGCGGCCTCGGCGCAGCGCCGCTCGATCTCGGCGGCGAGCGTCTGCGGCGTCCACAGATCGTTGAAGCGGATGTTGAAGACGGCCCGCGCCTCGGCCGGGATCACGTTCGAGGCCGGGTTGCCGACGTCGAGGCTCGTGAATTCGAGGTTCGAGGCGTCGAAATGCGCGGTGCCCGCATCGAGCGGCGTCCCCTTCACGGCGGCGACGAGGCGCACCATCCCGTCGATCGGGTTCTCGGCGAGATGGGGATAGGCGACGTGGCCCTGGCGTCCGTGGACGACGAGAGATCCCGTCAAAGAGCCGCGCCGGCCGATCTTGATCATCTCTCCGAGCCGCTCGGGATTGGTCGGCTCGCCGAGGATGCAGGCGTCGAAGCGCTCGCCGCGCGCGAGCGCCCAATCGAGGAGCTTGACCGTGCCGTTGATCGCCGGCCCCTCCTCGTCGCCGGTGATCAGGAAGGCGATCGAGCCGGAAAAATCCGGGTTCGCGTCGAGGAAGCGCAGCGCGCCTGCGACCATCGCGCCGATGCCGCCCTTCATGTCGACGGCGCCGCGGCCGTAGAGCACCCCGTCGACGATCTCGCCCGAGAAGGGCGGATGCGTCCAGCGCGCCTCGTCGCCCGGCGGCACCACGTCGGTGTGGCCGGCGAGCACGAGGACGGGTGCGCCCGTGCCGATGCGCGCGTAGAGATTCTCGACGTCGGGCGTGCCGGGCGCTGAGAAGACCGGGCGCTCGACGGAAAAACCCGCCGCCTCCAGAACGCCTGCGAGAAGCGCGAGCGCGCCGCCCTCCGCCGGCGTGACGGAGGGGCAGCGCAGGAGCGCCTGGGTGAGCTGCGTCGCCGAGCGCGAATCCATCGCCGTCAATCGCGCAGGAGTTCGTTGACCGCGGTCTTGGCGCGGGTCTGCGCGTCGACGCGCTTGACGATGACCGCGCAGGCGAGCGAGGGGCCGGGCGAGCCGTCGGGCAGGTTCTTGCCGGGCAGCGTGCCGGGCACGACGACCGAATAAGGCGGCACGTAGCCGCGGAAGATCTCGCCCGTCTCGCGATCGACGATCTTCGTCGAGGCGGAGATGAACACGCCCATCGAGAGCACCGAGCCCTGGCCGACGATCACGCCCTCGACCACTTCCGAGCGCGCGCCGATGAAGCAATCGTCCTCGATGATCGTGGGGCTCGCCTGGAGCGGCTCGAGCACGCCGCCGATGCCGACGCCGCCCGAGAGGTGCACGTTCTTGCCGATCTGCGCGCAGGAGCCGACGGTCGCCCAGGTATCGACCATCGTGCCCTCGTCGACATAGGCGCCGAGATTGACGAAGGAGGGCATCAGGACGACGTTCTTGGCGACGTAGGCGCCGCGGCGCACGACGCAATTGGGCACGGCGCGAAAGCCCGCCGCCTTGAACTCGGCCGGGCCCCAGCCCTGGAATTTTGAGGCGACCTTGTCCCACCAGACGGCGCCGCCGGGCCCGCCCTCGATCACCGCCATGTCGTTGAGGCGAAACGAGAGGAGCACCGCCTTCTTGAGCCATTGATGGACGGTCCAAGATCCGTCGATCTTCTCGGCGACGCGGGCGCGGCCGGAATCGAGGGCGGCGAGCGCTTCCTCGACCGCCTCGCGTACGGCGCCTTTGGTCTGCGGGCCGATCGAGGCGCGGTCCTCGAAGGCGGCGTCGATGGTCGCGGCGAGATCGGCGATGTTCGTGGTCATGGGGCGGCGCTCGCATCCGGCGTTGGAGGGATCCTTCCGGCTCGTTTAGCGCCGCCCGCGCCCCCGGTGAAGGGGGAAGATGCGCTCAGCGCACCGTGCGCTCCACCTGCTGCGCGACCGGCGGACCGGCCACCACGCCGACGCCGGCGCCGACCGGACCGGCGACCGCGGCTCCGACGGCCGCGCCGCCGACCCTCTGCTGCGTCGTCGTGCACGCCCCGAGCGCGAGAGCCCCCGCCGCCACCGCGATGCAGGCGGCCTTGCCGAATACGCGTTTCGTCCGTTGCATGGTCATCGTCGAGCCTCCTCGAGACTGCCCCCGTGTGGCGCGAACGGACATGCCGCGGATTGGTTCGACGAACGCCGCTCCTCGCGCGTTGTCGTGGCGCATGCGAGGAGGCCCTCATGGAAGGCGGGTTGATCTGGCTCGGTAGCGTCGCTGCGATCCTGCTCGTCGCGGCGATCGTCGTCGCGGTCGTCTGGCGCTCGCGCAGCACCCGGCGCGGCCCGCGCCGCGACCTGCGGGACTAGCCTCAGCGCGGCGCGGGGGAGGGCGGGAAGGCGAGCGAGGCGCGCAGAGCGGGCGGTCGCTCCAGGCGGGCCCGCGCGCCGGCCACCGCGATCCGGCCCTGGAACAGGAGCGCGGCTTCGACGCGGTTGCGCACGCGCAGCTTGGCGATGATCCGCCGCACGTGCATCTTGGCGGTGTTCTCGGAGATCGAGAGAGCGCGTGCGATGATCTTGTTGGGGCTGCCGCGGCAGATCTCGCCGAGCACCTCCATCTCGCGCGTCGTGAGCACCGAGAGGTCCTGATCGCTCGACGCGGACGCGGGATCGGGGGCGGTCGCGGGCGCGGCGGACCGCGCCTGGAGATTGGCCGAGCGGCAGGGCCGGTACACGCCCCCCGCCATCACGATCTGCAGCGCGAGGGAGACGATGTCGAGCGGCGTCGCGGTGGAGAGGACGCCGCGATAGCCGCTGCCGAGCACCTCGTCGACGAAGGCCTCGTCCTCGCGCTCGGACAGGAGGACGAAGGCCGCGCGGGGCGCGTCGCCGACGAGGCTCTCCCGCGTGGCCGCGGCGGCGGCGGCGCTCGCCCCGTCGAGGCTGACGAGGACGAGGCAAGGCGGGCCCTGCTCGGGGTCGCGTTCCTGCAGGCGCTGCGCGTCGAGGACGGCTACGCCGCCGAGCTTGTGCTCCAACGCATCCTGCAGGAGGGTCCGCAACAAGGGCCTGCGGTCGAAGACCGCGATCGTGCGCGTGTCTGCCGCGAGCGCCGCGCTCTGCGAAGACGACATTCGTTCCTCCTCGACGGTGGTGTCGGAGTGACGATGCTCCGCACTCCCGTTGCTATTTGTGAATACATCGCTTCAAGTAGCGGCCCCCATACGCGTATTCGATTTTAATGGATATTATTCAGAGAGGCTGTACGCTCGGAATGAAAGCATGGTGCCAATATCGGCGCCGCAGGTCAAGGATCGCGGTCTGCGAGGGCGTTCCGGGAACACGAGGGAAGGTGTTCCGGTGGTCACGAAAATTCAAGCGAACTCGGGCGCCTTCAGCATTCTTCGAGCCGCAGCGGAATGGTCGCGACCGGGCGCCCGTTCCCGTCCGCGATTTCGAGCTGCCAGCCGTCGAGGTCGCCCACGCCCTCGTGCCGGGCGAGCTGTTCGGCGACGACCTCCCGTGCGACGGCGTGCGCGGCTGCGTCGTCGGGAAGGTCGACGCCGATCGCGTCGTCGATCCGCTCGGCGCCCCGCTTCAGGTGGAAATGGTATCTCGGCATCACGGGTCCCGCGCCCCTCCGCCGCCCTATCCGACATCGCGCGATTAAGACGGCCCGAGCGCCGCCGCGGACAGGCGTTCTCGCGAGGTGCTCCGAGGGGATGGCGCCGTATCCGGGCTGATGGCGAGCGCCCGTCGGAAGGGGGGCCGGCCGTGCTACCCGGCGACATCCCTCCGGGCGTCGGAGCCCTCCGGACGGGTGGCGCGGGCGTCGTCGTCGATCGGCCCCGGCCGAGGGCGCCGCATCGAAGCGGCGTCTCTCCGCCGCTCCGATCGGATGGCGCGCGCGCCGGGGATGACGCTCCACGGGGCGGCTGTCGCGGCAGGCACGCAGCTGAGACAGTCGATACGCGGCGTCGCATCCGCAGGCTGCGCGTCGCCCCGACCCCCACAGAGCCTAAGGGAGCTCCAGCCATGAACACGAACTGGTCGTCCATCTTCCAGGGCAATTTCAACGTCAGCGACAACGACGCCGTGTCCGGCGCTCAGGCGAACAGCGGCGGCAACCTCGTCGCGGGCGGTCTCCTCGCGCTCAACGCCGCCAACCCGGCGACGGCGACCTCGGCGGCGGTGAACCTCTCGCCGATCACCCAGTCGAACCTCGCGCTCAACCTCGCGACCCTGTTCGACAACGACGGGATCGACATCGGCTGAACCCGCCACCCGGCACCGTCAACAGAGCCGGAGCCCGTCGCGGCTCGGGCGTTCGAAGGGAAACCGGAGATGAATCAGCTGCAAAACCTGCTTCCGCAGGCGAATCTCGTCTTCAGCGACAACGACGCCGGAGCGGTCGCCGGCGCGAATTCGGGCGGCAACATCGCCATGGGCCTCCTGGCGTTGAACGCGGGCAACCCCGCACTCGCGGTGGCCAACGCGGTGAACGTCGCGCCCATCACGCAGGTCAATCTCGGCTTCAATTTCGGTGCCCTGTTCGACAACGACCTGGGCATCGACGTCGGGTGACCGGCGATCGCTGACGGCGGGGCGCCTCCCGACCCTCGAAGAGAAGGACGTGCACCATGAACACCAATTGGTCGTCCATCAACCAAGGCAACTTCAACATCAGCAACCACGACGCGATCTCGCTCGCGGCGGCCGATTCCGGGCAGAACGCGGTCGTCGGCGGCCTGCTCGCCGTGAACGCGCTCAACCCGGCGACGGCGACGTCGCTCGCCGCGAACGTCTCTCCGATCACGCAGTCGAACGTCGCCGCGAGCGTCGCGTCGCTTCTCGACAACGACCTGATCGACTTGCTCTGAACGAGCGATCGCGCCCGCCGAGGGCGCACGGGACCGGCGTGCCGCGCGCAGCCGGTCCCGACGTGCCCTCGGCGCCCTCCCACCGAGCCGAAGGCACAGGACGCGCCATGTCGACAGCCCTGCCGCTCGCGATGCGGCCGAACGATCTCGAGCAAGCGCTCAAGGCGTGCCGCTCCTCGCTCGCCCTCGTCTTCGTCTATAGCAGCGGGTACAATCTCCTCCTGCTCGCGCCGTCGATCTATCTGTTGCAGATCTACGATCGCGTCCTGTCGAGCCGCAGCCTCGACACGCTCCTGATGCTGTCGCTGATCGTCGCCGCGGCGGTGATCGTCGACGGGCTGCTCGACGCGTTCCGCCGCTCGGCGCTCGCGCGCGTGGGTTTCTGGCTCGAGGACCGGCTGCGGCCGAGCGTCTTCGCCTCCGCCTTCGAATATGCGCGCCACAAGGATCCGGCTCTGGCGGGGGAGGCGGTCAACGATCTCTCCTCGATCCGCCAATTCGTCTCCTCGCCCGCGGCCGTGGTCTTGTTCGACCTGCCCTGGGCGCTGATCTTCTTCGGGGTACTCTTCGTCGTGCACCCGCTCCTCGGCGCGATCGGCGTCGTGGGCGCGCTCGTGATGCTCGCCTGCGCGATCGTCAACGAGTTCGTCACGCACACGCCCGCTCTGCGCGCGCAGCTCGCGGAATCGGCTACGAACCAGCGCCTCGGCGCCGCTTTGCGCAACGTTCAGGCGATCCGCTCGATGGGCATGCTGGAAGGCGCCGCGCGGCTCGTCTATCGCGACGTCGCCCTCGTCTCGGAGGCGCAGCACTCCGTCGCGCGCCGCAGCGAGCTCCTCCAGGGCATCTCGAAGGGCACGCGCTCCCTCGTCCAGGTCCTGATCATGGGCGTCGCCGCCTGGCTCGTCCTGCGCGATGACCTGAGCGCGGGCATCATCTTCGCCTCCTCGCTCCTGCTCGGCCGCGGGCTTGCGCCGATCGAGGGCCTGATCGGCAGCTGGAAGGCCTTCGGCGCGGCGCGGCTCGCCTATCGGCGGCTCGGCGAGGTGCTCTCCGGCGCCGAGGAGGCGGACGGAGAGCGCGTGCCCGCGCTGCCGGCGCCCGTCGGCTCGCTGGCGATCGAGAACGTCACCTACGTGCCGCCCGGCACGAATTCCATCGTCCTCCAGGGCGTGAGCCTGCGCATCGCGCCAGGCGAGTGCCTCGGCGTGATCGGGCCGTCGGGGGCGGGCAAGTCGACCCTCGCGCGCATGATGATGGGGGTCGGCACGCCGACCATGGGCCGCGTGCGCGTCGACGGCGCCGATATCGGCCTGTGGATGCGCGCGGGCGGCGCCCGGCATCTCGGCTACCTGCCCCAGGAGGTCGAGCTGTTCGAGGGCACGGTCAAGGAGAACATCGCCCGGCTCGGCGAGGCCGACACGCAGAGCGTCGTCGAGGCGGCGCAGCTCGTCGGCCTCCATGAGACGATCATGGGCCTGCCGCTCGGCTACGACACGCCGATCGGCGGGCGCGGCGTGCGGCTCTCGGGCGGCCAACGGCAATGCGTGGGGCTCGCGCGCGCCTTCTTCGGCGGCCCGCGCCTCGTGGTGCTCGACGAGCCCAACGCCAATCTCGACGACACCGGCGAGCAGGCGCTCCACCGCGCGGTGGAGGCGATGAAGGCGCGCGGGACGACGATCGTCGTGATCACCCACCGCTTCGGCATCCTCAACGTCACCGACAAGATCGCGGTGATGCGCGCAGGCACGATCAGCGCCTACGGCACGAGCGCTGAGATCTACGAGCGCTTCTTCCGCAACCTCGTTCCGGCGGCGCGCGGGGAGGCCCCGGCGGCCGCGGGCGGCGGCGAGGCGCCGTCCCCGATCCCGCCGCCGCTGCGCCGCGAGCGCTCG
>NZ_JBKBQG010000018.1:0-82054 GCF_046292825.1 Salinarimonas sp.
GGCCCGGGTGGAGATTGTCCTTCGACCCTCGGGCCCCACCCGACCTCCTTCGGCTGCGCCTCGGAGGCCACCCTCCCCTACGGGGAGGGATTCGCGCCCCCATCCCTCCCCGGAGGGGAGGGTGGACTTTCGAGCAAAGCGAGAAAGGCCGGGTGGGGCCCGGGTGGAGGACAATCTTCAACCCTCGGGCCCCACCCGACCTCCTTCGGCTGCGCCTCGGAGGCCACCCTCCCCTACGGGGAGGGATTCTTCCCATGACTGCTTGGCGTCCGATCGCCCTCGCGCGCGACGTCGCGCCGGGCACCGCCGCGCCGGTGCTCGTCGAGGGGCGCGAGATCGTCGTCTGGCGCGGGGCGGGCGGGGGCGTGCGGGTGTGGGAGGATCGCTGCCCGCATCGCGGGATGCGGCTCTCCTTCGGCTTCGTGCGCGGGGAGGAGCTCGTGTGCCTCTATCACGGCTGGCGCTGGGGCGCGGATGCGGGCTGCACGGCGATCCCCGCCCATCCCGATCTCGTGCCGCCGAAGACGCTGTGCGCGAGCGCGTATCCTGCCTGCGAGCACGGCGGCATCGTCTGGATGGCGGATGGCGGGGAGCCGGCCGAGCCGCCGGATGCCCCTCCCGACGCGGTCCCCGTCGCGACCCTCCTCGTCGAGCGCGACGGGCGCGAGGTCGCCGACAGGCTCGGCGCGACCGGCCCCCTCGTCGAGCGGGAGCACCTGACGATCGCGCTCCACCCCTTCGCGCCGGGCCGCACGCTTCTCCACGTCCTCGCGCGCCTCGCCGAGGACACGCGCGAGGCGCGCCGGGCGGCTCTCCTCCAAGCCGAGCGCCTGCGCCGCGATCTCGAGACGGAGGACGCCCGATGATCGACCTCGAACCCGCCGCCCGCGACGATTGGTACGCCCTCGCCCGCATCGAGGACGTGCCGCGATCGGGCCTCGACACCCGCCTCCTCGGCCGCCCCGTCCGCGTCGCGCGCGCGCAGGACGGCACGATCGTCGCGTTCGGACCAGACGGCGAGCGGCTCGCGACGACCATCGCCTACGGCCACGTCTTCGCCTCGCTCGGCGCGCCGGGAAAACCCCTCTTCGCCATTCCCGAATTCGAGGAGGCCGACCGGCGCCTTGCGACCTGCGGGGCGGTGCGGGTGCGCGCCTCGGGGCTGCGGCTCGTCGAGAACTTCCTCGACATGGCCCATTTCCCCTTCGTCCACACCGATCTCCTGGGCATCGAGGAGCGGCCGGAGGTGCCCGATTACGAGGTCGAGATCAGGCGGGACATCGACGAAGTGATCGCCACCCGCTGCCGGTTCTGGCAGCCGCGCGCCGCCGCCCATGCGGAAGGCGGGCAGATGAGCGAATACGTCTACCGCGTCGCGACGCCCTTCAACGTCCTCCTCTACAAGACCTGCCCGAGCGATCCCGCGCGGGTCGACGTGATCGGCCTCCTCGTCCAGCCGCTGGAGGAGGATCTCTCGGCCGCCTTCGCCTTCGTGCTCGTGGTCGACGCGGTGTCCTCGACGACCAACATCATCCGCTTCCAGCAGACGATCTTCTTGCAGGACCGCATCATCCTCGAGAACCAGCGCCCGCGCCTGCTGCCGCTCTCGCCGCGGGCCGAAATTCCGACGCGGGCGGATCTGTCGTCGGTCGCCTATCGGCGCCGGCTCAAGGAGAAGGGTCTGCGCTTCGGCACGCTCGAGCGGGACGGGAGGGCGGCGCCGTGAGCCTCGTCCTCCACGATTACGAACTCTCCGCGGATTGCTACCGCGCGCGCCTCCTCCTCGGGCTCCTCGGCTGCACCTACGAGCGGGTCGGGATCGACGTGTTTCCCGGGCGGGAGACCGACACGCCCGCCTTCCGCGCGCTGAACCCCCGCGGCAGCGTGCCGGTCCTCGTCGACGGGGGGCTCGTGCTGACACGCATCGGCGCGATCCTGTGCCATCTCGCCGAGACCCGCGACCCGAACGGCACCTGGCTGCCGCGCGAGCCCCGCGCCCGTGCCCTGTGTCTCGATCGCCTGTTCCTCGCGCTCGACGCCCTCGCCCCCGCCGACCACGCACGCACCGAGGCCGTGCTCGCCCTCCCCTCCCCCGTGAGCGACGCTCCCGCGGCGGCCGAGCGGGCGTTCCGCGATCTGGAGAGCGTCCTGCTCCACGCCGAGATCGCGGGCGAGGGCTTCCTCGCCGGGGCGCATGCCACGATCGCCGACGTCGCCGCCTTCCCTTCGGTGGCGCTGGCGGTCGAGTTCGGCTGCGCGCTCGAAGCGTTCCCGCGCCTGCGCGCCTGGACGCGCCGCCTGCGCGCGCTGCCCGGCTTCGTGACGACGCCCGGGGTGCCGGATTTCCTGTGAGACGCTTCGCCCCGGCGGGAGGCGCCCGGCGGCTCGTTCGATCAGCGCGACAGGCGATCGACCAAGGCCGCCACCGCGCCGCGGGCGCCCTCCTGCGCGAGCCTGCGCGCGGCGTCGATTGCGGCGGCGCGGACGCGCTCGTCCGTCCCCAGATCCTCGCCGAACACCTCGCGCACCGCGAGGAAGCCCTCGACGCGCGCCGCGACGTCGCCTCCCGCCTGCGCGGCGATCTCGGCGAAGCGGCCGGCGAGCGGGTCGCGGACGTCGATCTCCCCTCCCCGCTCGTCGCGGCCCGACGCGTAGGCGATCCAGCCGGCGAGCGCGAGGGCGAGGCGCGGGAAGGGGCGGCCCGCCGCGAGATGGGCGCGGATCGGCCCGAGCCAGCGCTGCGGGATCTTCTGCGAGCCGTCCATGGCGATCTGCCAGGCGCGGTGGCGCAAAGCGGGATTGGCGAAGCGCTCGAGGAGCTGCGCCTCGTAGGCGCGCACGTCCGCGCCCGCAGGCACCGCGAGCGTCGGCTCCATCTCCTCGACCATCTGCCCGCGCACGAGGGCGGCGAAGACCGGATCGGCGATCGCGTCGGCGATGGTCTCGTGGCCGGCGAGATAGCCGAGATAGGCCATGGTCGAGTGCGAGCCGTTGAGGAGCCGCAGCTTCATCGCCTCGTAGCCCGCGACGTCCCGTGTCGTCGTCGCCCCCGCCGCCTCGAAGCGTGGCCGCGGGCCGCCGAAGGCGTCCTCGATCACCCATTGCGTGAAGGGCTCGGTCGAGACCGGCCAGAGATCCTCGAAGCCGGTGAGCCGGCGCGCGTCCGCGCGGTCGGCGTCGGTCGTCGCGGGCACGATCCGGTCGACCATGGTGGAGGGGAAGGCAACGTTAGCGGCCACATGCTCGGCGAGCGCCGGATCGAGACGCTGCGCGAAGTCGATCACGACCTGCCGGACGGTGCGGCCATTGGCCGGGAGATTGTCGCAGCACAGGACCGCGAACGGCGCCACACCCGCGGCGCGGCGTCGCGCGAGCGCCGCGGCGAGGAAGCCGGGGGCGCTCTTGGGGCTCTCGGGACGAGCGAGGTCGTGGACGATGTCCGGGTGGTCCGCGCGCAGCCGCCCCGTCGCCGGATCGTGGCAATAGCCCTTCTCGGTGATGGTGAGCGAGACGATGCGCACAGCCGGATCCGCCATCGCCGCGATCACCGCCTGCGGGTCCTCGGGCGCGACGAGGAGGCGGCGCAGCGCGCCCACGACCCGCGCCCGCGTGCCCTCCCCCGAGCGCTCGAGCACGGTATAGAGCCCGTCCTGGGGCGCGAGCGCGTCGCGGGTGTCGGGCGAGCGCAGGCTCACGCCGCAGATCGCCCAGCCCTCCTCCCCCGCGTTCAGACGGTCCTCCACGTAGAGCGCCTGATGCGCGCGGTGGAAGGCGCCGAGACCGAGATGGACGATGCCGATCCGCGCCGCGGCGACGTCGTAGGCCGGGCGGGCGACCGCGTCGGGCAGGTGCGGCAGGGCGGCGAGGGAGAGACGGGTCATCGGTGATCCTTCAGCGAAACAGGCTCGGCAGCCAGAGCGACAGAGCGGGCACGTAGGTGACGAGCATCAGGACGGCGAGCGCGACGCAATAGAACGGCCAGATCGTCCGCACCGCCTCCCAGATCGGGATCTTGCCCACCGCGCAGCCGACGAACAGGACCGAGCCGACCGGCGGCGTGATCAGCCCGACCCCGAGATTGAGAATCAGAACGACGCCGAAATGGACCGGATCCATGCCGAAGGCGGTCGCCACCGGCAGGAAGATCGGCGTCGTGATCACGATGAGCGGGCTCATGTCCATGAAGGTGCCGAGCACGAGGAGCATGAGGTTGATCAGGAGGAAGATCACGATCGGATCGTTCGAGAGCGTCTGCATGAAGGCGATCATCGCCGCCGGCACCTGCAGGAAGGCGAGGAGCCAGCCGAAGGAGGCGGCCGAGCCGATCACGAGGAGCACCATCGCCGTCGTGCGCACGGCGCCGAGCGTCGCCTCGACGAAGCCGCGCCAGGACATCTCCCGATAGGCGATCAGCGTGATGACGAGGGCGTAGACGACGGCGACGCAGGAGCTCTCAGTCGCGGTGAAGATGCCGAGCCGCACCCCGCCGAAGATGATGCCGATGAGGAGGAGACCCGGCAGCGCCGCAGCGAAGCAGATCGCCACCGCCGCGAGGCCGGGAAACGTGCCGCGCTCGTAGCCGCGCTTCCTGGCGACGAGGAAGGTGACGATCATGAGCCCCATCGCGAGGAGAAGCCCCGGCACGATGCCCGCCGTGAAGAGGTCCGCGATCGAGATCCGCCCGCCCGCCGCGAGCGAATAGATGATCATGTTGTGCGAGGGCGGCAGCAGGAGCGCGATGATGGCGCTCGTGACCGTGACGTTGACCGCGAAATCGCGCGCGTAACCGCGCTTCTCCATCTGCGGGATCATCAGCCCGCCGATCGCGGAGGCGTCCGCCACCGCCGAGCCGGAAATGCCGCCGAAGAAGGTCGAGGCGAGCACGTTCACCTGCCCGAGCCCCCCGCGCAGATGCCCGACGAGCGAGGCCGCGAAGCGCACGAGCCGCTCGGCGATGCCGCCGCGGATCATCAGGTCGCCGGCATAGATGAAGAACGGGATCGCGAGGAGCGCGAAGGAGGAGATGCCGGCCGTGAGCCGCTGGAAGACGATCAGCGGCGGCAGGCCGAGATAGAGCACCGTCGCCATCGAGGCGATGCCGAGGCAGAACGCGATCGGCGTCCCGATCAGGAGGAGCGCGACGAAGGTCCCGAACAGGATGGCGAGCTCCATGGCCTCACTCCTCCTCGCCGGCGAGGAGCCGCACCAGCCGCTCGAGCGAGAACAGAGCGATCAGCGCCCCGCCGATGACGAGGGGGATGTATTGGAAGCCGCCGGGCAGGCCGAGCGTCGGGATGCGCGCGCTCCAGGTGCCCTGCGCGAGCTGCCAGCCGTAGAGCGCCATCATCGCGCCGAAGCCGCAGACGAGCGCCGCCGAGACCGCGAGCATCGCGACCTGGACCTTGCGCGGCACGACGTGGCGCAGCACGTCGAAGCCGAGATGGGTGCGCTCGCGCACGCCCACCGCCGCGCCGAGCAGGATGAACCAGGACATCAGGAGGATGGCGGACGCTTCGGCCCAGGCGGGCGTGCGGTTGAGCACGTAGCGCCCGAACACCTGGTAGAACACGATCCCCGTCATCGCGACGAGCCCCGCCCCCGCGCACCAGAGGGCGGCGACGTTGAGGGGCCGCAGGATGCGCGCGAGTGCGGCGGCGACGTTTCGCATGGGCCAGACCTCGGCGCTTCGAGGGAGAGCGGGCGGCGCAGCCCGGCGACGGCGCCGCCCTCGGGCTCGGTCGCTCAGTCGCCCGCCGCCTGGATGCGCGCGACGAGGTCGCGCAGGCGCTCGTCGGTGACGTGCTTCTCGTAGACCGACGCCATCGCGTCGATGAAGGGCTGCTTGTCGACCGTGTTGACGATCGCCCCGCCGGCCTCGACCGCGGCGCGGGCCGCCTCCTCGCGCGCGTCCCAGAGCTCGCGCATGCGCGAGACGGATTCGCGCGCGGCCTCGCGCACGATCTCCTGATCCTCGGCCGAGAGCCGGTCCCAGGTCTGCTTGGACATCACCAGCACTTCCGGCGACATCGAATGCTCGGTGAGCGAGTAATAGCGCGCCACCGTGTAGTGCTGGGTCGATTCGAAGCTCGGGAAATTGTTCTCCGCGCCGTCGATGACGCCGGTCTGGAGGCCGGAATAGACCTCGCCGAAGGGCATCGGCGTCGGGTTGGCGCCGAGCGCGTTGACGAGATCGACGAACAGGTCCGATTGCTGCACGCGGATGCGCAGGCCCTCCATGTCGGCGGGCGTCTCGATCGGGCGCACCGAGGTGTAGAACGAGCGCGCGCCCGAATCGTAGAAGGCGAGGCCGATCAGGCCGTGCGGCTCGAGCGCTGCGAGGATCTCCTCGCCGATCTCGCCGTCCATCACCTCGCGCATGTGCTCGATCGAGCGGAAGACGAAGGGCAGCGCCGGCACGGCGGTCTCGGGCGCGAGATTGTTGAGGGGCGCGAGGTTGATGCGGTTCATGTCGATGACGCCGAAGCGCGTCTGCTCGATCGTCTCGCGCTCCTCGCCGAGCTGGCGGGAATGGAAGACCTGGATGGAGAGGCGCCCGTCGGTGCGCTGCGACAGGAGCTCGCTCATGTATTCGACCGCCTCCACGGTCGGATAATCGGCGCCGTGCGTGTCGGCCGAGCGCAGGACGAGGTTCTGCGCGGATGCGGCGCCCACGCCCGCGAGGAGCGCGACGGAGCCGAGGGCGATCATGGCGATGCGACGGGTGATCATGGGTCGTGTCCTCCGGGTTCGTTTTCGTTGGATCGGATCGCGGCGGATCGTTTCGCGCCCGCCGCGACGGGTCACAGCTTGTAGGCCTCCTTCGGGAGGCGATAGGCGAGGTCGATGGCGACCTCGCGGGCCTCGTCCTCGGCGAGCCGGTGGCTCGTCACGAGGGTCGCGAGCCAGGCGCAGTCGACCCGGCGCGCGACGTCGTGGCGCGCGGGGATCGAGGGGAAGGCGCGGGTGTCGTCGTTGAAGCCGACGGTGTTGTAGATGCCCGCGGTCTCCGTCGTCGCCTCGCGGAAGCGGCGCATGCCCTCGGGGCTGTCGAAGAACCACCAGGGGGGCCCGAGACGCAAAGCGGGATAATGGCCCGCGAGCGGGGCGAGCTCGCGCGAATAGGCGGTCTCGTCGAGGGTGAAGAGGATGATCGTCAGGTCGCGCTCGTTGCCGAACCGATCGAGGAGCGGCTTCAGGGCGCCGACGTAATCGGTGGCGCGCGGGATGTCGGCCCCCTTGTCGCGGCCGAAGCGGGCGAAGAGCGGCGCGTTGTGATTGCGCCAGGAGCCCGGATGGATCTGCATCACCATCCCGTCCTCGAGGCTCAGCCGCGCCATCTCGGTGAGCATCTGCGCGCGGAAGAGCTCGGCCTCCTGCGGGCCGGCGCCGCCGTTGCGCACCCGCGCATAGAGACGCTCCGCCTCGACGGGGGAGAGATCGGCGGTGGCCGCGCTCGGGTGGCCGTGATCGGTCGCGGTCGCGCCGTGCTCGCGGAAGAAGGCGCGGCGCACGCGATGCGCCTCCAGATAGCCGGCGAAGGTGCCGATATCGCAGCGGGTGATCTCGCCGAAGCGCACGAGATTGTCGGCGAAGCCCTCGAATTCGGGGTCGACCACGGCATCGGGACGATAGGTCGTGATCACGCGCCCAGTCCAGCCGCTGTCGCGGATCGCGCGGTGATGGGCGAGATCGTCGAGCGCGCCCTCGGTCGTCGCGATCGTCTCGATGCGGAAGCGCTCGAAGAGCGCGCGCGGGCGGAAGGCCTCCGTCGTCAGCGCCTGCGCGATCCGGTCGTAGGTCGCGTCCGCATTGTCGCGCGAGAGCGGCTCCTCGAAGCCGAACAGGGTGGCGAAGGCGTGGTCGAGCCACATCCGGGTCGGGGTGCCGCGGAAGAGGTGGTAATGCCCGCAGAACAGCCGCCAGATCGCACGCCCGTCGGTCTCGACCGCGCCGCCGTCGACCCGCGGCACGCCGAGCGCCTCGAGCGGCACGCCGCGGCTGTAGAGCATGCGGAAGACGTAATGGTCGGGCACCACGAAGAGCTGCGCCGGATCGGGAAAGGGCGCGTTCTGCGCGTACCAGCGCGGATCGGTATGGCCGTGCGGCGAGACGATCGGCAGATGCTCGACCTCCGCGAACAGAGACCGCGCCACCGCACGGGTCGCGGGATCGGGGGGAAACAGACGGTCGGGGTGGATCAGGGGGTTCATGAAGGCTCCTGGCGCGTTTCTCGGCGCGTTTCTCTTCGCGCGTCCTCTCTCGGCTCCTCGCGGTCGGGACCGGCGAGGATGCGCTCGACATGGCCGAGATGCGCCGCCATGGCCGCGCGCGCGGCCGGGCCGTCCCCGGCGCGGATGGCGGCGGCGATGGCGGCGTGCTCGGCGAGCGTGCTCGCATGCTCGTTCGGGATCAGCCCGGAGAGCCGGCCCATCCGCTCGAACATCGGCGAGAACATCGCGCTCCACAGATCCTCGACGATGCCGCAGACGACCGCATTACCGGCGCAGGCGGCGATCGCCGCATGGAAGGCGCGGTCCGCCTCGCGATGGGCGGCCGTGTCGGCCGCCGCCGCCATGGCCGCGACGGTCCCCTCGATCCGAGCGATCTCCTCCGCTCCGGCGTGCGCCGCCGCGGCCTCGGCGATCGCCGGCTCGATCAGCGCCCGCGCGGCGACGAGCTCGACCGGTCCCGGCATGCCGTCGGACGGCAGGCGCAGGCGCGGCCGCTCGCGCGAGGCCATTTCCGTCACGAAGGTCCCCGACCCCGTGCGCACCTCGACGAGCCCCGCGATCTCGAGCGCGATCATCGCCTCGCGCACGGTCGGGCGGCTGACGCCGAGCTTGGCGGCGAGGTCGCGCTCGGGCGGCAGGCGATCGCCGGGCCGGAACTCGCCGCGCGCGATGATCGCTGCGATCTGCTCGGCGACCTGCTCGTAGAGACGGCTCTGGGCGATGGCCTGGAAAGGCATGCCGGTTCGGTCCTCGGCTCGTTCCGCACCGATGAGCCTAGCGCTTGCCGCACAGGCCATCAAGGGGTAATGTGGTCAGGCCAATTTTGGGAGGAAGACGATGCTGGAGGCTTGGCGCTGGTTCGGGCCCGACGACCCGGTCACGCTCGACCACGTCCGCCAGGCCGGCGCGCGCCACGTCGTCACCGCCTTGCACGGGCGTGCGCCCGGGGACGCGTGGACGCGCGCGGAGGTCGAGGCGCGGCGCGATCTCGTCGAGACGACGCCGCCCGGCCGCACGCCGCTCGCCTGGAGCGTCGTCGAGAGCATTCCCGTCGCCGACGCGATCAAGCGCGAGGGCGTGGCGACGCCCGCCGCGCGCGCGGCGCTCGAGGCCTGGATCGCGAGCCTCGAGGCGGTCGCGGCGGCGGGCATCCCGGTCGTGTGCTACAATTTCATGCCGGTGATGGACTGGACGCGCACCGATCTCGACTGGCCGCTGCCGACCGGCGCCACCGCCCTGCGCTTCGACGCGACCCGCTTCGCCGCCTTCGACGTCGCGATCCTCGCGCGCGAGGGCGCCGCCGCCGACTATCCGCCGGAGCTCGTCGCACGCGCCCGCGCGCTCGCGGAGCGCATGAGCACGCAGGAGCGCGAGGCGCTCGTGCGCACCATCGCGGCGGGGCTGCCGGGCGCGACGACGGACGCGCTCTCGCTGGACGCCTTCCGCGCGCGGCTCGACGCCTATCGCGGCATCGACGCGGCGCGGCTGCGGGCGAACCTCGTCGCCTTTCTCGAGAGGGTGGTGCCTGTGGCCGACGCGCTCGGCGTGCGGCTCGCGCTCCATCCCGACGATCCGCCGCGCCCGCTGCTCGGCCTGCCGCGCGTCGCCTCGACGGCCGCCGATTACGAGGCCCTGTTCGCGGCGGTCCCGAGCCTCGCCAACGGCATCTGCCTGTGCACCGGCAGCCTCGGCGTGAGTGCGCAGAACGACCTCGTCGCCATGGCCCGGCGCTTCGCCCCGCGCATCCACTTCGCCCATCTGCGCGCGACGACCCGGGAGGCGGACGGCAGCTTCTTCGAGGCGGACCATCTCGACGGCGACGTCGACATGATCGGAATCCTCGACGCGCTCCTCGCCGAGGACGCGCGGCGGGAGCCGCGGGCGCGCATCCCCTTCCGGCCCGACCACGGCCACCGGATGCTCGGCGATCTCGAAGCGGGCGCGCGCGTCAATCCGGGCTACACGGCGGCCGGCCGCATGAAGGGCCTCGCCGAATTGCGCGGCGCGATCCGGGCGCTGCGGACTGTGCGCGGGGGCGATCACCGCGGCTGACCGTCGGGGGCGGCGAACAGCTCGGGCCGCTCCGCCGCGAGCTTCGGCAGGGACACCAGGATCTCCGAGAGATGCGCCCGCGTCGCGGCCTCCGCGGCGGCGGGCGAGCCGGTTTCGATCGCGGCCAGGATGGCCTCGTGCTGGTCGATGAGAACGCCGACGGGAGTGGCGTCGGCGAGCGAGAGGAAGCGCACGCGGTCCATCTGCGCCTTCAGGCTCTCGAGCACGCGCCAGGCATGGGTGCAATCGGCGGCGAGCGCGAGGGCGTAGTGGAAGGCCTCGTCGAGCCGCAGGAAATGCGCCGGGTCCTTCTGCGCGCGCGCCTCCCGCTGGCGCTCGAGCGTCTCGCGCGCGGCGGCGAGCCCCTCGGGCGTCGCGCGCTCCGCCGCCTTGCGGGCGATCGCGACCTCGACGGCCTCGCGCAGGAAGCGCGCGTTCTCGACCTCGCGCACGGAGATCAGGACGACGAAGGTGCCCCGCTGCGGCCTGATCTCGACGAGCCCCGCCTCCGCGAGCTTGATGAAGGCCTCGCGCACCGGCTGGCGGGAGACGCCGAGATCGCGGGCGATCTCGGCCTCGGACAGGACGTCGCCCGGCCGCAGATCGAGCTGGACGATGCCGGCTTTCAGGAGCTCGAACACGCGCTGCCCCATGGTCCGCTGGCGGGGGCGCGGCCCCTCCTCCCAGCTCTCCTCGGCGATCCGGATCCGGCCGCTCATATTGACACCTCGTCGTCTACCATACTAGTCTACCGGGGTTGAACGCTGCCGTCCAGGTGCAGCGATGGGAGGAAGACATGAGGCACGAAAAGGCGGCTGCCGCGCTCGCGGCAATCCTCCTCGCGGTCGCCGCTCCGGCTGCCGCCGCGGATTATACGCTCAACGTAAACACCGCGCTCTCCGTGAACGACCCGCTCTTCCGCGGCCTCGAATCGTTCCGCGACGGCGTCGCCGAGGCGACCGGCGGGCGCCTCGAGGTGCGGCTGTTCCCCAATTCGCAGCTCGGCCCGGACGAAGACGTGCTCGAGCAGGCCCGCGCCGGCGCGCCCGTGGCGGTCGTCGTCGACGGCGGGCGGCTCGCGGTCTTCCAGAACGAGTTCGGCGTGCTCGGCGCGCCCTATCTCGCCTCGGGCTACGACGGCATGCGCCGCGTCGTCACCTCGGATCTGTTCGAGGAATGGGTCGAGGCGCTGCGCGCGGCCTCGGGGCACCAGGTGCTCAGCTTCAATTGGTGGCAGGGCGAGCGCCATCTCCTGACGAAGCACCCGGTCGACGGCCCCGCCGATCTCTCGGGCGTGCGCCTGCGCACGCCGGGCGCGCCGGTCTGGGTCGAGACGATCTCGGCGATGGGCGCGACGCCCACCCCGATGCCCTGGGGCGAGGTCTATTCCGCGCTCCAGCAGAACGTGATCGACGCGGCCGAGGCGCAGCTCCCGGCGGTCGTCGGCGCGCGCCTCGACGAGGTCGTCACCCACATCACGAAGACGGGGCACATCAACCTGATCACCGGCCTCGTCACCTCGGCCGCCTGGTTCGACGGCCTGCCCGAGGACGTGCAGCAGGCTTTGCGCGAGCAGGCGCTGGCCGCCGGCGACGTCGCCTCCTACGGCACCCGCGACGCGCTCGCGCAGATCGAGGCGGATCTGACGGCGCGCGGCGTGACGATCCGCGAGATCGACGTCACCCCCTTCCGCGAGGCGACCGCAGGCGTCTACGACAAGCTCGGCTACGGCGAATTGCGCGACACGCTCCAGGCGATCGCCGAAGCGGAGTGAGGACGGGCTTCCGCCCCCAAAGGCTGAGGGCTGGCGAGGGACGCTCCCTCTCCTTCCCGCAGAGTTCGTAGATCATCCCCGGGGTTGTCATCCCGGACGCCGAAGGCGATCCGGGACCCAGACCCACGACGTGTCAGTCGCAGCCTGTAGGCTGCGTATCTCCGGAACGGTCGGCTCTTCCCGGTTGCGGAGCGAGCGCGGCATGCGCGCTCGAACGATCGTCGAGGATATGGGTCCCGGGTCCGCTTCGCGGCCCGGGATGACAGCCTTGGGATGATTTACGGACTGCCGAGCGAAGGAGAGCGACGGCGCCTCCTCCATCGGACGACACCGCGGATGCGACGCCGCACCTACCCCGGGAGTAACACGCCATGGCGCGCAGTCTCGCGCGGTTCGAGACCATCGTCGGATCGCTGCTTCTCGCGATCATCGTCGTGCTCGTCTTCGTGGCGGCGGTGATGCGCTTCTTTGAGAGGCCGCTGATCTGGTCGGTGGACCTCGCGCAGCTCCTGTTCATCTGGCTCTGCTTCGTCGGGGCCTCGCGCGCGATGCGCGAGCGGGCGCATCTGGGCGTCGACCTCCTGGTGCGGCGGCTGTCGCCGCGCGTGCGGCTCGCGATCGAGTTCCTGCTCGCGGCTCTCTTCATCGCCTTCATGGCGGTGATCGCCGTCGAGGGCACGAAGCTGACGCTGCTCAACCGGCAGCGCCTGTTCGGCGACAGCGGCCTCTCCTACGCCTACGTCACCATCGCCGTCCCCGTCGGCTGCCTGTTCCTGACGCTCTCCATCCTCGCCAACGCGATCGAGGCCTGGCGCGAGCGGGCGCGCGGGACGCTCCTCGTCTTCGCGCGCCTCGACGCCGAGCCGGCGCCGCGACAGGAGCCCTGAGCCATGCTCGCGATCGGCACCGTCTTCCTCGTCCTCCTCCTGCTCGGCGCGCCGGTCGCCTTCGCGATCGGCCTCTCGGGCTTCACCTTCTTCCTCACCTCGGACGTGATGCCGCTCTCGATCGGCGTCCAGCGCATCGCCGCCGTCTCGCAGAGCTTCCCGCTGCTCGCCGTGCCCTTCTTCGTGCTCGCCGGGCATCTGATGAACGAGAGCGGCATCACCGAGCGGCTCTTCAAGTTCTCGCACGTCGCCGTCGCCTGGATCGCGGGCGGCCTCGCCCAGGTGTCGATCATCCTCTCGACGCTGATGGGCGGCGTCTCCGGCTCCGCGGTGGCGGATGCGGCGATGCAGGCGCGCGTGCTCGGGCCCCGCATGATCGACCAGGGCTATTCGAAGGGCTACGCGGCGGCGGTGATCGCGCTCTCCTCGCTCATCACCGCGACGATCCCGCCGAGCATCGGGCTCATCCTCTACGGCTATGTGGGCCAGGTCTCGATCGGCCGGCTCTTCCTCGCCGGCATCGTGCCGGGCATCCTGATGATGCTCTTCCTGATGGTCGCCGCCTATCTCGTCGCGCGGCGGCGCGGCTACGTCGTCGCCCAGAGCACGCGGCCGACGGCGCGCGCGCTCGCGGCCGCGACCTGGGACGCGAAATGGGCGCTCCTCTTTCCCGTGCTCCTCGTGATCTCGATCCGCGGCGGCGTGTTCACGCCCTCGGAAGTCGGCGCCTTCGCCGTCGTCTACGCGCTCCTCGTCGGCGCGCTGGCCCATCGCGCGCTGAGCCCGCAGGCGATCGCGCGGGCCTTCGGGCGGGCGGTGTCCGATATCGGGCTCGTGATGCTCATCATCCTGATGTCGGGCATGATCGGCTTCGCGATCGTCTTCCTGCAGGTCCCCCAGCAGGTGACGGGCATCCTGCTGGAGGGGATCTCGAACCCCTACCTCGTCGTCGCGACGATCCTCGTCGCTTTGTTCGTGGCGGGCCTCCTGTTCGAGAGCACCATCATCGTCCTCCTGATCACGCCGATCGTCGTGCCGATCGTCCAGCGCGTCGGCTTCGACCCGGTGCATTTCGGCATCCTGATGATGACGATCGTGACGCTCGGCTCGATGACGCCGCCGGTGGGCGTCGCGATGTACACCGTCTGCAGCCTGCTCGGCTGCAAGGTCGAGGAATACGTGCGCGAATCGATCCCCTTCGTCGCGGCGATCCTGGTGCTCGTCGCCGTGCTCCTCGCCTTCCCCGACCTCGTCCTGTTCCTGCCGCGCCTCGCCTTCGGTTGAGCCCGAACGCGCCGCGCGACCACAGCGGAGCCCCCGACATGAGACAAACCTGGCGCTGGTTCGGTCCTCGCGACGTCGCCACGATCGACGACATGCTCCAATCGGGCGTGGAGGGCGTCGTCAGCGCGCTCCATCACGTGCCGCCCGGCGCGGTCTGGACGCCCGAGGCGATCGCCGAGCGTCAGGGGGCGATCGGACGCCGCCGCGACGGCTCGCCCTCGGGTCTCGCCTGGGAGGTGGTCGAGAGCCTGCCGGTGTCGGAGGACGTCAAGCTCCAGAGCGGCGATTGGCGCGCCCATGTCGCGGCCTGGTCGCAGAGCCTCGAGCACCTCGCCGAGGCCGGCTTGAGGGTCGTCTGCTACAATTTCATGCCGGTCCTCGATTGGACGCGCACCGAGCTCCACCATCGTCTGCCGCATGGCGGCACCTGCCTGCGCTTCGACTGGACCGACTTCGCGATGTTCGACCTCCACGTCCTGGAGCGCCGGGGCGCGGCGCAGGACTATCCGGACGCCGTCCGCGAAGCGGCCCTCGCGCGCCACGCCGCCACGACGGACGAGGAGCGCCGCGCGATCGCGGATGCCGTCACCGCCGGCCTGCCGGGCGACGCGGAGACGGTCACTCTGGAGACCGTCCGTGCGCAGCTCGAGCGCTACGCGGCGGTGACGCCCGAGCGGCTGCGCGCCAATCTCGTCGCGTTCCTCGAAATGGTCGTGCCGGTCGCCGAGCGGCTCGGCATGCGGCTGTGCTGCCATCCCGACGACCCGCCGTTCCCCCTCCTCGGCCTGCCGCGGGTGCTCTCGACGGAGGCGGATTTCCGCAGCGTGCTCGAGGCGGTCGACAGCCCGGCGAACGGCATGACGCTCTGCTCGGGCTCGCTCGGCGCGCGGCCGGACAACGACGTGCCCGGCATCATGCGCCGGCTCGGCGCGCGCGTGCACTTCCTCCACCTGCGCAACGTGCGGCGCGAGACGGGAGACGTCCGCGGCTCCTTCTTCGAGAGCGATCATCTCGACGGCGACGTCGACATGATCGCCCTCGTCGCCGCGATCCTCGCCGAGGAGGCGGCGCGGCGAGCGGCGGGGCGCGCGGACGCGCAGATCCCGATGCGGCCCGATCACGGCCAGGACATCCTCACCGACATCGGACGCGGCGCGCAGCCCGGCTACCCCGTCGTCGGGCGCATGCGCGGTCTCGCCGAGCTGCGCGGGGTGATGCGCGCGCTGGAACGCGCGGGCGGGCTCGCGCACGCGTAGAGCGATCGGAGGCTGTCATCCCGGGCCGCGAAGCGGACCCGGGACCCATATCCTCGACGACGAGTCCGAGCGCGCATGCCGCGCTCGCGCCCCGACCCTCCTTCGATTACATCGCCCCCGTCACCGGAAGAGGTCGCGGGGCACCTCCGCCGCCTCGAACAGGAAGTCGCGGCTCGCCTCGAGGCGCGACCGCAGGCCGGCGAGGTCGTGCCCGAGGAGCCGGCCGCGCCATTTCAGCACCCGGCCGGCGACCATCACGGTGTCGACGTTCGAGCGCTCCATCAGCGTGACGACGGCGCCCGGCACGTGGTTGAGCGGGGCGACGTTGATCGCGCGCGCGTCGAGGAGGACGATGTCCGCCTCCTTGCCCGGCGTCAGCGTGCCGGTGCGGCGATCGAGCTTGAGCCCGCGCGCGCCCTCGAGCGTGGCGAAGCGGATCGCGTCGCGCGAGGTGAGGAGCCGGGGATATTCCTCCCCCGCGAGCGCCTTCTCGTTGGCGAACATGCGCTGGAGCGTCATCGTGCTGCGCATCTGGGTGAACATGTCGGCGGTCATCGTGCATTCGACGTCGGTCGAGAGCGACGGCTGCATGCCGAAATCGAGCGCCTTCTGGATCGGCGGCATGCCGTGGCGCATCTGCATCTCGATCGGCACGGCGAGCGACACGTGCGCTCCGGCATCGGCGGCGTAGCGCCAGCCGGCATCGCTCATGCCGGTCATGTGGATGAAGATGTTGTCGTCGCGGAAGAGGCCCGACGCTCCCAGCTCGTCGAAGGTCGGCGCCATGCCGAAGGTGCCGACGACGTGCAGCGCGATCGGGAGGCCGAGCTCGCGGCCGAGCGCCCAGGCGGCCTCGTAGCCGGGAATGTAGATCTCCCCGCCCATGACCATGGTGAGGAGCCCGTCCTCGCCCGAGAACCAGCGCTCGCGGATGCGCCGCGCGTCCTGCGGATAGCGCGCGCGCTCGCCCCAGCCCTCGAAATAGCCGAACACCGCGCGCCGGCCCGCATCGCGCAGCGCCTCGATCGCGGCGTCCGAATGCTGGGGCGAGTGGTGGATCTGGCTCACGTCCATCACGGTCGTGACGCCCGCGTCGATCTGCGAGAGCGAGCCGTAGAGCTCGCTGACATAGACGTCCTCGGGCCGATAGACGACGGAGAGCTTTTGGAGGATCGTGTCGTAATAGTTGATCGCGTTCTCCGGGCGCCCGTCGTCGATGAGAATGCCGTCGGCGAGGAAGCTGCGCAGCGCCGTCTCGAACTGGTGGTGATGCGTGTCGACGAAGCCCGGCATCACGATCATGCCGGCGGCGTCGATCGTCGCGGCCTCGCCCGCGTCGAGATCGCGCCCGACGGCGAGGATGCGCTCGCCCTCGATCAGCACGTCGCCGGGGGCGAAATCGCCGACCTCGGCGTCCATCGAGAGCACGTAGCCGCCCTTGATCAGGACGCGCCGCCCGGGCGTGCCGATGCCGTCCGGCGGCCCCTCCCCTTCCTGCGCCGCGGCCGGCACCGCGCCGAGGGCGAGGCCGGCGCCCGCGGCGACGGAGGTCTTGAGGACGTCGCGGCGGGTCGAGCCGCCGCTCTCGTCGTCCGTGGCGGCGGCGGCGCGCGCAGCGGCTTCGTCGCAGAGCTTGCACATGAGGGATCTCCTCGGGTCGGTGTCGGCGATGAGGGTGGTGGCGCGCCTCAGCGCGCGCGCAGCACGGAGGCGAGGACGGGATAGCGCGCGCTCGCCTGAGCGATGCGCGTCGCCGCCATCCGCAGGTCCGGCAGGCGCTCGGCGACGAGCGCGTCCGGGGTGACGAGCCCGGTATAGCCGGAGGAATTGAGCGCGGCGATCGTCGCGCCGTCGAGCCGGATCGGCACGGCGAGGGCGGTAATGCCGTAATCGAGCTGGTCGACGGTCGTCGCGTAGCCGGCCTCGCGCGCCTCGAGCACGAGGCGACGCAGCTCGCTCTTGCAGACCACCGTCTTGGCGGTCAAAGGCACGGGCGCGAGCCGGTCGAGCCAGGCCTCGAGGCGATCGTCGTCGAGACCCGCCGCGAGCACCCGCCCGAGCGAGGTCGCATGGGCGGGATAGCGCGCGCCGACGACGGCGCTCGCGCGCCGCGCGCGCTGCGTCGAATGATGGGCGACGTAGATGACGTCGTGACCGTCGAGCACGGCGACGGACGAGGCGTCGCCGAACGTGTCGACGATCTGGCGCAGCTCCGGGAGCAGCACCTCGTCGATTCGCGCCGAGAAATAGAAGGCCGAGCCGAGCGTCATCACCTTCGGCGTGAGGTGGAAGCGCTTGCCGTTCTGGCCGACATAGCCGAGCGAGACGAGGGTGAGGAGGCTGCGCCGCGCGGTCGCCGGCGTCGTGCCGACGCGCGCGGCGATCTCGCTCAGCGTCATCTCGAGATGGGAGGCGTCGAAGCTTTCGAGCACGGCGAGGCCCCGGGCGAGGGCTTCGACGAATTCGGATGGGCGCGCGTCCTCGTCCACAAGCTCGCTCGCGTCCTGCATGGCCTCAGCCCTCGGGCGCGAGAACGAAGTCGAAGGCGAACTTCGCGTCCGGGCGCTTCTCGAGGTCGTACTCGAACACGTCGCTCTTCCTGACAGGTTCGATCTTGGCGATCAACGACTTTCGCACGCCGAAGACGGCGTCGTTGTCGAGATATTCCGTATTCTCGAAGAACACTTCCGTCGTGATCGCCCGCATGCCGGCCGCGCGCACGATGTAATGCAGGTGGGCGGCGCGCCAGGCGTGGCGATTGCCCGCGCGCAGCAAGCGCCCGACCGGGCCGTCGTAGGGGACGGTGTAGGGCTTCGGCAGCACGGTCGTGTAGAAATAGCGGCCCTTCTCGTCGGCGACGAACTTGGCGCGCAGGTCGTACTTGTCCTGCCCGCGCTCCTGCTCCTGGATCGGATAGGTGCCCGCCGAATCCGCCTGCCAGGTATCGACGATGGCGCCCGGCAGCGGATTGCCGAGCGTGTCGCGGACCTGGCCGTGGACGAGCACCGTCGCGCCCTCGCGCCCGCCGCTCATGTCCGCGCCGAGCCGCATCTGCGGCGCGTCGTCGAGATAGAAGGGCCCGAGATTGGAGCCTTCGGTCGCCCCGCCGCGGGTGTTGATCATGTCGACGAGGGCCGAGAAGCCGAGCACGTCCGACAGGAGGATGAATTCGTGCCGCTCGGGCGTCGAGATCTTCCCGCAATCGTAGAGGAAGTTCAGGATCCCCATCCACTCTTCGTGGGTGAGGTTCGCCTCGCGCGTGAAATCGTGCAGGTGATCGATGAAGTTCTCCAGGAGGAACTTGAAGCGGCTCCCCTCTTCCGTGCGGAATGAGGACTTCACCGCCTCGGTGAGCGTGTATTGATTGATCTCGCGCATCCCGTTTCCTCCTCGTGACCGTCGCCGGCGCCGTCTCCGGCCGGGCGATCGTGCGCCCTCTCGTTTCCCGGTTGACGGCAGAATAAGTCGCGCACTAAACTACGACAAGAGAAAAAATTTTCGCTCTGCGAAATTCCAAGGAGGCGGCATGCGGATCGGCAAGCAGGACCAGGCCTACACGGCGATCGCGACTTCGGACGCGACGAGCATCACCGTCCGCGGCCACGACCTCTGCGAGGACCTCATCGGCCGGGTCGATTTCTCGAGCTATCTGTGGCTGCTCGTCACCGGACAGGCGCCGACCGCTCCGCAGAAGGCGATGCTCGACGCCTGCATGGTCGCGATCGCCGAGCACGGCCTCGTGCCGAGCGTGCAGGCGGCGCGGATGACGCTCGCGGCGGGGCCCGACGCCTGGCAGGGCGCGATGGCGGCAGGCCTCCTCGGCATGGGCAGCGTCGTCGCCGGCTCCTCCGAGGTCGCCGGGCGCTTCCTGGTCGATCTCGTCGAGGAGGCTCGATCGCAGGCCGATCTCGCGGGGGTCGTCACCGTGCGCCTGCAGGCGATGCGCGAGCGGCGGGAGAAGGTGCCGGGCCTCGGCCATCCGCAGCATTCGGGCGGCGATCCGCGCGCCGACCGGCTCCTCGCGCTCGCCGACGAGCACGGCGTCTCGGGCCGCCACGTCGCCTGCCTGCGCCTCCTCGGCGAGATCGCGCCGGCGGTCATGGCGCGGCCTCTGCCGATCAACGTCTCGGGCGCGATCCCCGCTCTGATGCTCGACGCGGGCTGGCCGGCGGCGGCGCTCAAGGCGGTGCCGCTCGTCGCGCGCGCCGGGGGGCTCGCCGCCCACCTCCTCGAGGAAACGCAGCGCTCGATCGGGTTCATCCTGTCGCATGCGGGCGACGAGGCGATCGCCTATGACGGCGCCGCGCGGGGAGAGCGCTGATGGTCAAGATCCTGCGCGACATCCGCGTCGTCGAGATGGGCACCTACATCACGGGCCCCGCCGCCGCGATGCACCTCGCCGATCTCGGCGCCGACGTCGTCAAGGTCGAGCGGCCCGGCGAAGGCGACCCGTTCCGCGCCTTCAAGGGCGGCCTCTACTCGCCCCATTATCAGACCTACAACCGCAACAAGCGCTCGATCGCGCTCGACACGACGAGTCCCGAGGACCGTGCGGTCTTCCACGATCTCGTGCGCGATGCGGACGTGTTCATCCAGAACTTCCGCCCGGGCGTCGCCGAGAAGCTCGGCGCGGGCGAGGAGGAGCTGCGCGCGCTCAATCCGCGCCTCGTCTATTGCGCGATCTCGGGCTTCGGCCGCACCGGCCCCGCGCGGGACCGCCCGGCCTACGACACGGTCGCGCAGGCGGCGAGCGGCTATCTGCGCCTCGTCACGCCGCCGGTGAGCCCGCGCGTGATCGGCCCCGCGCTCGCCGACGCCGTCACCGGCCAATACGCGGCGCTCGGCATCCTCGCCGCGATCGTCGAGCGCACGCGCACGGGGACCGGGCGGCGGCTCGACGTGTCGATGCTCGAGGCGATGAGCCATTTCAACCTCGACAGCTTCACCCATTACTTCGCGGTGGGCGAGGTGATGGGGCCGCTCTCGCGCCCGGTCGTGTCGCAATCCTACACCTTCGCCTGCAGTGACGACAAATGGATCGCCTTCCATCTGTCCTCGCCGACGAAGTTCTGGACGGGCCTCCTCGCCGCGACCGGCCAGGAACGGCTCGCGCAGGACCCGCGCTTCGCCGAGCGGCTCGAGCGCATCAAGCACCAGGACGCGCTCATCGAGATCCTGACGCCCGTCTTCCGCACGCGCACCCGCGACGAATGGTGCGCGCGCCTCGACGCGCAGGGCGTCCCCTACGCCCCCGCCTACGACGCGAACGAGGCTCTCGACGATCCCCAGGCGCGCCATCTCCAGATCGCGGTGACGACCCGTCACCCCGAGCACGGCGAGGTGCGCACGGTGCGCGCCCCCTATTCCTTCGACGGCGAGCCGGACCTCGACGTCCTGCCGCCGCCGACGCTCGACGAGCACGGCGCCGAGATCCGCGCAGCGCTCGCGGAGAAGAAGAAGAAGAGCCTCTGAAGAGGCCGCACGCATGGGCGCCATCGCGTTCGGCGCCCTGCGCGACCTGGGACGGAACGCGGACGAAGAGACATCCGGGAGGAGAGACAGAAATGAACGCTCTACGTGGAATCGCCTGCGCCGCCCTGCTCGTCCTGCCGGGCAGCGCGCTCGCCCAGGAGACGGTGCGGCTCACGGTCGCCTCGAGCCATCCGACGACCATTCCCTGGATCGGCATGATCCAGACCCATTTCATGACCGACGTCGACCGGCGCCTCGCCGAGGGCGGCAATTACCGTATCGAGTGGCAGGAGGCCTTCGGCGGCACGCTCTATCGCGCCAACGCGACCCTGTCCTCGGTCGAAGAGGGCGTCACCGATATCGGCTGGGTGTTCTCCTATCTCGAGGGCGCGCGCATGCCGCTGAGCCAGGTGACCGCCTACACGCCGTTCTCGACGAACAACGTCCCCGCCCAGCTCGACACGATGCGCGACCTGTTCGAGACCGTGCCCGAGTTCCGCCAGGAATGGGAGCAGTACAACCTCGTCTTCCTCGGCGCGACGGGCTCCGACAGCTACGACCTCTACACGAAGACGCCGATCGCGAGCCTCGACGACCTGCAGGGCATGAAGATCTCGGCGCCCGGCGTGCTCGGCACCTGGCTGCGCGGCACGGGCGCGAACGCGGTCGACGGCGCGCTGACGACCTTCTACACCGACATCCAGACCGGCGTCTCCGACGGCGTGCTCTCGCTCGCGCTCGGCGTGCTGCCGGCGCGGCTCTACGAGGTCGCGCCCTACATCACGCGCGTGCGCATGGGCGTCGTCTTCTCGGGCGGCCTCGCGATCAACCGCGACACCTGGGACGGCCTGCCCGAGGAGGTGCAGGAGGCGCTGCTCGCCGCCGGCGACTATTACTCGCGCTCGCATGCCGAGGACCTGATGGTCCGCCACGAAGCGGCGCTCGAGCGGATCGTCGAGAACGGCGCCGGCCAGAACCCGCCGGTGACGCTCACCGTGATGCCCGACGAGGAGCGCCAGCGCTGGGTCGACGCGCTTCCCGATCTCGCCGGCGAATGGGTGCAGGCGGGCGAGGCGCGCGGCCTGCCGGCGCGGCAGTTCCTCTCCGCCTACATGGACGGCCTGCGCGCGCGCGGCGAGACGCCCGCGCGCGATTGGGACCGGATGGACTGAGGCGAGCCTCGCGAGCATCGGCGAGCCGCGCGATGGCCTCCGTCTCCACCCGTCCCGCCCCCGGCGCTCCCGGCCCGGCGCGCCTGTCGGCGAGGCTCCAGCAGATCTGGAGCGTCCTCGTCGACGGGCTCGCCGCGCTCGGCACGGTGCTGATCGGCGTCCTCATGCTGATCATCTGCGCGGACGTGGTGGCGCGCAACATCGTCGGCGCGTCGCTGCCGCTCGTCTCCGAGCTCGGCGCGCTGACGGTGGTGATGATCGTCTATCTCCAGCTCGCCACCACGATCCGTCACGACCGGCTCTCGCGGACCGAGTTCCAGCGGATCGCGCTCGCGCGCTGGCCGCGCGTGGCGGCTCTGGTGGAGGCGCTCTTCGCCCTCGTCGGCGGGATCGCGCTCGCCTACGTCGCGTGGGCGACGCTCGGCATCCTCCAGCGCGACGTCGGCGCAGGGCAGTTCATCGGGGTGACGGGCGTCGCGACGCTGCCGACCTGGCCGTTCCGCCTGTTGATCCTCGTCGGCATGGTGGTCGCCGCGCTGCAATTCGCCATCCAGGTTCTCGCGGCGCTCGCGATCGCGACCCGCGGCGGAAGCGACGCGACGATGCGAGACGAAAACCGGGGAGACGCGGCATGACCGGCGTGGAAATCGGCGCGCTGGCCGTCGTCGCGCTCTTCGTCCTCATCTATCTCGGCATGCCGATCGGCATCGGCATGCTCGTCGTCTCCTATTTCGGGGTGGCGGCGATCCGCAACGACGCGGTGGCCTTCCGCATGGCCGGGGCCGTCGCGAACGACGCGCTGCGGGAATATCTCTACGCCGTGGTGCCGCTCTTCGTGCTGATGGGGCTCCTCGTCACGGTGTCGGGCATGGGGCGAGACACCTTCGCCGTGTTCCAGCACGCGCTCAGACGCGTGCTCGCGGGGCTCGGCATCGCGACCGTCTTCGCCAACGCGGTCTTCGCGGCGATCACCGGCATCTCGATCGCCTCGGCCTCGGTCTTCAGCCGCGTCGCGGTGCCGGAGATGGCGCGCCACCGCTACACGAAGCGCTTCGCGACGGGCGTCGTGGCCGGGAGCTCGGTGCTCGGCATGCTCATCCCGCCCTCGCTCCTGATGATCGTCTACGCGGTGCTCGCGGAGGAATCGGTCGGGCGGATGTTCCTCGCCGGAATTCTGCCGGGCCTCCTCCTCGCGGGCATGTTCTGCCTCACGATCCTGCTCCTCGCCAAGTTCCGACCCGGCTTCGTCTTCGCGGCGGGCGCGGCCGCCTCGGGCCCGACCGAGCAAGAGGCGCAGGAGACGCTGCCGCTCGCCCGCGTCGTGGCGATGGCGCTGCCGATCCTCGCCCTCGTCGTGCTCGTCCTCGGCGGCCTCTACGGCGGCTTCCTCAATCCGACGGAGGCCGGCGCGGTCGGCGCGGCCGGCGCCCTCGCCTTCGCGCTGATGCGCCGCTCCCTCACCGCGGGCAGCTTCTGGAAGCTTCTCGTCGAGGCGGGGCAGATCACGGTCTCCGTCCTGTTCCTCATTATGGCGGCGACCTTCTTCAGCCGCATGCTCGCGCTCTCGGGCCTGCCGACGGCGGTGGCGGACGTGCTCCTCTCGGGCCCGATCGGCCCGATGGGCTTCCTCGTGATCTTCCTCGCGACGGTGATCCTCCTCGGCTGCATCATCGATTCGATCTCGATCATGCTGATCCTCCTGCCGATCGCGCTGCCGGTCGCCACGGCGGCGGGCTTCGACCTGATCTGGTTCGGGGTGCTCACGGTGGTCGCGGTCGAGATCGGGCTCCTGACGCCGCCCTTCGGGTTGTCGGTCTACACGATCAAGTCGGCGCTCGCCGATCCCGACCTGACGGTGGGCGACATCTTCCGCGGCGCCATTCCCTTCGTCGGCGCCATGATCGTCACGCTCGCGATCCTGATCGCCTTCCCGTCGATCTCGACGATCATCGCAAGACTATAAGGAGCTAGCCTTTTGCGTCCCCGTCTCCTCGGCCTCTCGGGCAGCCTGCGCGCCGCATCCTCCTCGAGCGCGCTCCTGCGCACGCTCGCCGCGCGTCTCTCGGATTGCGCGGACGTCGCGATCGGCGATATCGGCGCCTTGCCCCATTACGACGCGGACAAGGACGGCGGCCCCGCGACCGCGGCGCTGATCGAGGCGATCCGCACGGCGCAGGGCGTTCTGTTCGTGACGCCGGAATACAATTACTCCATCCCCGGCGTCCTGAAGAACGCGATCGACTGGGCGTCGCGCCCCGCATACCAGTCGGTGTTCAAGGCCAAGCCGTGCTTCGTGATCTCCGTGTCCGGCGGCGCGCTCGGCGGCGTGCGCGCGCAGGCCCACCTGAAATACGTCCTCAACGGCATGCTCGCCGAGGTCTTCCCCTGGCAGGAGATCGTCGTCCCGCAGGCGAACGCCAAGGTGTCGGACGGCGTCTTCACCGACGAGGCGACCCTCGCCTTCGCGCTCGCCGGCATCGACGCCTTCCTCGCCGCCTCCGCCGCTCGCGCGGGGTAGCGCGACGCGCAGCCGATCACGGGAGGGACGTCGCTCTCGGCGTCTCGCGCCCCTCACTCCCGCAGGTCGTCGCTCCCGCCCGCTCGCGTCTCGTCGTGCGGGAACTCGATGGGCAGCGCGGCCGCCGTTTCGCAGGCCTCCATCACGTGCAGGAAGGAGCGATCGGCATCGGTGAGGCCCTTTGCCCGGCGGGCCGGCCGCAGGATGAACAGGAGGAAGGAGCGCCCCGCCACCTCGTAGGTGCGGCCGAAGGGGAATTCGTGCATCTCGCCGTCTTCGTCGGCATTGGTGTCGATGAGCCGCACCCACCGGCTGCCGCCGCTCGCCTCGGGCAGAACGAACGGCACCACGTCGTCGTGGGCGTTCATGATCATCAAGAGCGTCGAATCCGACCCGATCCGGCGGATGCCGGTCTCCTGCGCGCGGCCGTCGAGGAGGATGCCCATGCAGCGGCCGTGCGGATCGTCCCAGTGCTCGCCTTCCATCTCCGATCCCGACGGCGTCAGCCAGGTCACGTCCTTGACGCCGCTCTGCGCATCCGGCTCGCCCGTGAGGAAGCGGCCTCTGCGCAGCATCGGGAGCGCACGGCGGATGGCGAGGAGCTTCTGCACGAAGGACGCCAGCGCGCGCCCCTCGGAGCCGATCCCCTCCCAATCGAGCCAGGAGATCTCGTTGTCCTGGCAATAGGCGTTGTTGTTGCCGCCCTGCGTGCGCCCGAACTCGTCGCCGCCGAGGATCATCGGCGTCCCGCGCGAGAGGATCAGGGTGGCGAGGATGTTGCGCATCTGCCGGTATCGGACGGCGAGGATGCTCGGGTCGTCCGTCGGCCCCTCCACGCCGTGATTGTGCGAAATGTTGTGGGAGTGTCCGTCGCGATTGTCCTCGCCGTTCGCCTCGTTGTGCTTCTCGTCGTAGGAGACGAGGTCGGCGAGGGTGAAGCCGTCGTGCGCCGTGACGAAGTTCACCGATGCCCAGGGCCGACGCCCGCGCTTGTCGAAGAGGTCCGCCGACGCGGTGACCCGCGAGGCGAGTTCGGGCAGCTTGCCTTCTTCGCCCATCCAGAACCCGCGCACCGTGTCGCGGTAGCGGTCGTTCCATTCCGCCCAGCCCGGCGAGAAGCGCCCGACCTGATAGCCGCCGGGACCGCAATCCCAGGGTTCGGCGATCAGCTTGACGGTGGACAGGACGGGATCCTGGCGGCAGGCATCGAGGAAACGGCCGTCCTCCTCGAAGCCGTGCGGCTCGCGTCCGAGGATCGTCGCGAGATCGAAGCGGAAGCCGTCCACGTGCATGTCCTGCGCCCAGTAGCGCAGGGAATCCATGACCATCTGCAGCACGCGGGAATTGCTGAGATTGACCGTGTTTCCCGTGCCCGTATCGTTGATGTAGTAGCGCGGATCGGGAGCGAGCCTGTAATAGGAGGCGTTGTCGATGCCCTTGAACGACAGCGTCGGTCCAAGCTCGTTCCCCTCCGCCGTGTGATTGTAGACGACGTCGAGCACGACCTCGATGCCCGCGGCATGCAGATGCGCGACCATCTCCTTGAACTCGGCGAAGGCAAAATGGGGATTGGACGCATAGACCTGCTCGGGGGCGAAGAAACCGATGCTGTTGTAGCCCCAATAGTTCCGCAGTCCCTTCTCCAGGAGGTGGCTGTCCTGGACGAAGGTGTGGACGGGCAGGAGCTCGACGGCGCTCACGCCCAGCGATCGCAGGTAGCCCGCCACCTCCTCGCTCGCGAGCCCGGCATAGGTCCCGCGCTGCTCGGGGGGAAGACCGGGGTGGCGCTTGGAGAGGCCGCGGACATGGGCCTCGTAGATCACCGTCGTCTCCCACGCCGTCCGCAACCGCCGGTCCGCGCCCCAGGAGAACGCCGTGTCGATGACGCGGCTCTTCATCATGAAGGGCGCGCTGTCCCTCTCGTCGAAGGTCAGATCGTCGGCGCTCTCCATCCGATAGCCGAACAGAGCCGGGTTCCACTCGAGCCGGCCGACGATCTGCTTCGCGTAAGGATCGAGCAGCAGCTTGTTGGGATTGAAGCGATGGCCGGCGCTCGGCTCGTAGGGGCCGTGCACGCGGTATCCGTAGGTGGTGCCCGGACGAGCATCGGGCAGATAGCCGTGCCAGACCTCGTCGGTATATTCCGGCAGCTCGATCCGCTCGATCTCGCGCCCGCCGTCCGCGTCGAAGAGGCAGAGCTCGACCTTGGTGGCGTTCGCCGAGAAGAGGGCGAAATTGACCCCCAGCCCGTCCCAGGTCGCGCCGAGCGGGTCGGGACGCCCTTCGCGCAGACGGGACGGGCGTGCGACGTGCGGAGCCGTCGGAGCGCGGCGTGCACCATGCATCGGGTCTTCGGTTTTCATAGGCTGCTCGTCGGTAAGGAGGCGGACGGGATTCGCCCGCGCCGAGCGACAACGCCGCCGGGCGATGTCGGCTCCAAACGGCGACGATTATTTGCAAGCGTGCGCCGGGGGCGGCCGCTTCCGTTCGACGGGGGCGCAAGACCGGAGAAGCACCTCCGCCTCGCTCAGCGGATGTATTCGCCGTAGAGCGACGAGGCCCAAACCGGCACCGGAGCGTCGGCTCGGAGGAAGACCCCGCCGTCGAAAGCCAGCACCTGCCGAAACGGCGCGTCGAGGCTCGAGTTGTCGATCACGAAGGCTTTGTCGGCCTGCAGTACAGCCTGGCGGATGATGGGTCCGTTTCGGTCGTAACGCTCGCGGATCTTGTGCTCGGGTACGTCGTGGCCGCCCTCCTCGACCCGTTCCTTCACGCGGGCGACGGAGAGGTCGGCGCCTTGCACGCCGATGTGATACATCACGATCACGAAGCCGTGGGATCTGGCCGCCTCCACGAATGCGAGCTTGGAGGCGTGGGAGAACACGGTTTCGACCACGAGGCTGCGACGGGAGCGCAAGTGTGCGTCACGACGCGCCTCCGCGATCTCGCTCGCCCGATAGGAAGCCGCGAGAGATGGATCCATCAGCTCGTCGCGCTGGATCACGTCGGCGTTGACGAACGGCGCTCGGACGCGGTTCTTGAGACGCAGTTCGTAGAAGGTGCTCTTGCCGGCCCCGTTCGGGCCGGCAATCAGGAAAAGGAAAGGCCTCAAAGGCGGTTCTTCGCGTGGACGATCCTACCTGTTTCGTCGAGCCCGACCCCCAGCCCGCGCGCGCGCCTGTCGGCGAAGAACGCTCTCTCTTCTTCCGTGGGGACGCCGACGGCCTTGCAGAACTCTTCCTCGTAGACGGCGCTTTCTTCCGCCGACAGATCTTCCGGCAGAAGGGCGCCCGCGAGGGCGGCGTCGATCTGTTTGTAGCTGAAGCGTCCGGAGCGCTCGACCGCTCGCCCGATCTTGGCCCAGTGCGCGATCTGGCCGGTGACCGAGCGGCTCTGCCGCTCGGCTTCGGGGCGCGCCAACTCCATGAGGTCGTCCGGGATCTTGATCGATTGAGCCATGGCTTCGTCCTCCATGAGCGCCGCCTCGTCACCGACACGGTAGCAATTTGCCACCATGCCAGTCAACCACCGGCTCACGGACGCGTTCACGCGTCGGTGGCGCGTGCGCGATACGATGCGCACGCCTCCACGCGATCAGACGTCCAGGTTCGCCACGGACAGAGCATTGTCCTGGATGAACTCGCGCCGCGGCTCGACGAGGTCGCCCATGAGCTTGACGAAGATGTCGTCGGCGTCCGCCACGTCCTTCACCTTCACCTGGAGGAGCGAGCGGACCTCGCGGTCGAGCGTCGTCTCCCAGAGCTGATCGGCGTTCATCTCGCCCAAGCCCTTGTAGCGCTGGAGCGCGATGCCCTTCTGGCCGAGCGCCATGACGGCGTCGAACAGGGCGGTCGGGCCGTGGAGCACGCGGCGCTCGCCCTTGCGCACGAAGGTGACCGCGCGCCCGTAGATCTCCTGGAGCTTGCCGGCGCGCTCGTCGAGGCGCTTGGCCTCCTGGCTGTCGAGGAGCGCGGCATCGAGCGTCTCGGCCTGGTCGACGCCGCGCACCGTGCGGCGGAAGACGAAGCCGTCGTCGACGACGGCGCCCGTCCAGCCGCGCTCGGTCTCCTCGGATACGACGTCGAGGCGACGGGCGACGTATTCGGCCGCCTTCTGCGCGGCGTCGGGATCGTCGGCGAGCTGCGGGCGCAGCACGCCCGCGATCGCCGCCTGCTCGACCACGGAGCGGCGATAGCGGCTGTGCAGGCTGTTGAGGATGTTGCGCACGATCCGCGCTTCCTCGACCAGCGCGACGAGCTGCTGGCCGGAGAAGGTGACGCCCGTCGAGAGCTCGAGCGCCGCCTCCGAGCAGCCCTGCTCCATGAGGTAATCCTCGAGCGCCCGCTCGTCCTTGGCGTAGAACGAGGACTTGCCGCGCGTGACCTTGTAGAGCGGCGGTTGGGCGATGAAGAGATGCCCGCGCTCGATCAATTCCGGCATCTGCCGGAAGAAGAAGGTCAAGAGAAGCGTGCGGATGTGGGCGCCGTCGACGTCGGCGTCCGTCATGATGATGATCTTGTGGTAGCGCAGCTTGTCGGGGTTGAATTCCTCGCGGCCGATGCCGGTGCCGAGCGCCGTGATCAGCGTGCCGATCTCCTGCGAGGACAGCATCTTGTCGAAGCGTGCGCGCTCGACGTTGAGGATCTTGCCCTTGAGCGGCAGCACCGCCTGGTATTCGCGCGCGCGACCCTGCTTGGCCGAGCCGCCTGCCGAATCGCCCTCGACGATGAAGAGCTCGCATTTCGACGGGTCGCGCTCCTGGCAATCGGCGAGCTTGCCCGGCAGCGACGCGATGTCGAGCGCGCCCTTGCGGCGGGTGAGCTCGCGCGCCTTGCGCGCCGCCTCGCGGGCGGCGGCCGCCTCGACCACCTTGCCGGCGATGATCTTGGCTTCGGCGGGGTGCGTGTCGAGCCAGTCGCGCAGAGCCTCGTTGACGACGTTCTCGACCGCCGGGCGGACCTCCGAGGAGACGAGCTTGTCCTTGGTCTGCGAGGAGAATTTCGGGTCGGGCACCTTCACCGAGACGACCGCGGTGAGCCCCTCGCGGCAATCGTCGCCGGTGAGCGAGACCTTCTCCTTCTTGGTCAGGCCCGTATTCTCGGCATAGGCCGTCATCTGGCGCGTGAGCGCCGCGCGGAAGCCGGCGAGATGGGTGCCGCCGTCGCGCTGAGGAATGTTGTTCGTGAAGCAGAGCACGTTCTCGTGGTAGCTGTCGTTCCACCAGAGCGCGACCTCGACCGCGATGCCCTCGCGCTCGGCCCGCAACATGATCGGCTTCTGCAGGAGGGGGTTCTTGGTGCGGTCGAGATAGCGCACGAAGGCCTCCGTGCCGCCCTCGTACATCATCTCCTCGCGCTTCTTCTCCGCATGGCGATTGTCCATGAGGTTGATGCGCACGCCGGAATTCAGGAAGGCGAGCTCGCGCAGCCGGTGCTCGAGCGTATCGTAATCGAACTCGACCATCGTGAAGGTCTCGGGCGAGGCCAGGAACGACACCTCGGTGCCCCGCCGCCCGCCGCTGTCGCCCACCACCGCGAGCGGAGCGACCGCCACGCCGTGGCGGAACTCCATCGCGTGCTCCTTGCCGCCGCGCCAGATGCGCAGCCGCAGCCAGGTCGAGAGCGCGTTCACGACCGAGACGCCGACCCCGTGCAGGCCGCCGGAGACCTTGTAGGAATTCTGGTCGAACTTACCGCCCGCATGCAGCTGGGTCATGATGACCTCGGCCGCCGACACGCCCTCGCCCGGATGGATGTCGGTCGGAATGCCGCGGCCGTTGTCCGACACCGTCACCGAGCCGTCCGCGTTGAGCGAGACGTTGACCTCCGTCGCATGCCCGGCGAGCGCCTCGTCGATCGCGTTGTCGACGACCTCGTAGACCATGTGGTGGAGGCCCGAGCCGTCGTCCGTGTCGCCGATATACATGCCCGGGCGCTTGCGGACGGCGTCCAGCCCCTTGAGCACCTTGATGGATTCGGCGCCGTAGGCGTCGTTGTCGATGTTCGTCGCAGGCTCGGCCATTCATTGGTTCCCCGGGGATGCGCGCGAACGGCGCCGACGCTCCCCAAAACTGAGTCGGTCCCGTGTCCCTATGTAGGCGCCCCGGCTCGGTTTTTCACCCGCCGTCGCGCACGCGCGCGCGCCATGGGGGCACCTATACACGGGTTTTCGCGGCGGCGCACGCGCGGGCGTCCCTCCCCGTAGGGGAGGGTGGCCCCCGGAGCGGCAGCGACGGGGGTCGGGTGGGGCCCGGGTGGAGATTGTCCTTCAAGCATCGGGCCCCACCCGACCTCGTTCGCCTTCGGCTCCGAGGCCACCCTCCCCTACGGGGAGGGATTGGCACTGAGCGTCGTCGACGCCACCCACCAGGCGGGATGCGCGGCGGCGAGGGCGGACGCGGCGGCCTTCGCGTCCGGCGCGCTCGCGAACAGCCCGAAGCACGTCGCGCCCGAGCCGGACATCCGGGCGAGCCGGCAGCCCGGGGCGGCGGCGAGGGCGGAGCGGACCTGCGCGATGACGGGCGCGAGCGCGATCGCGGGGGCTTCGAGGTCGTTGCCGCGGCGGGCGAGATCGGCGATCAGCGCGGCGAGGCCTTCGCTCGAGGGCGCCTCTCCCCTCCCCTCTTTGCGCGTCTCGCCCGGCGCGAGGCCGAGCGCGGAGAACACCGCGCGGGTCTCGACGGGGATGCCGGGATTGACGAGCACCGCCGGGATCGGCGGCAGCGCGATCGCCGCCGACAGGACCTCGCCGATGCCCGACATCACGCACACGCGGCCCGCGAGGCAGACCGGCACGTCGGCGCCGGTGGCCCGCGCGGCCTCGACGAGGCGGGGATCGTCGAGCGCGAGACCGTTCGCGCGCGCCAGAAGGCGCAGAGCGGCGGCGGCATCCGCCGAGCCGCCGCCGATGCCGGAGGCGACGGGCAGGTGCTTCTCGAGGGCGAACCGGCCGAGGACGAGCCCCGGCACCCGCTCGGCGAGCGCGCGCGCGGCGCGGATCACGAGATTGCCGTCGGCCGCCTCCCCCGCGAGCGCACCCGCGCGCGGGCCCGAAATCGAGAGCCCGAGGTCGCGCCCGGGCTCGAGCGTCAGACGATCGCCCACATCGGCGAAGGCGACGAGGCTCTCGAGCCGGTGGTAACCGTCCGCCCGCCGGCCGAGGACGGCGAGGTCGAGATTGACCTTCGCCGCGGCGAAGGCGGCGAGCACGTCCGGCACGGGCGCGTCGCTCCGCTCAGCCGCCGTCGCGCACGGTCGGTGCCGGCGGCGTCGCCTCGGCGGCGGAGGGCGGCGCCGGCTCGTCGGGCAGACCCTCGGCGAGCTTGCGCTCGATCTTCTCGCGCTCGTCCGGCTCGGGATCGCTGTCGAGCGCGTGCTGCCATTGGAAGCGCGCCTCGAGGCGGCGGCCGACGCGCCAATAGGCATCGCCGAGATGATCGTTGATGACCGGATCGGCGGGCTTGAGCTCCACCGCCCGCTCAAGTTCGCGCACCGCGTCCTCGTAGCGGCCGAGGCGGAAATAAGCCCAGCCGAGCGAATCGATGATCATGCCGTCGTTCGGCGAGAGCGCGACCGCCTCCTGCAGCATCTCGAAGGCACGCTCGATGTGCATCCCCATGTCGACCCAGCTGTAGCCGAGGTAGTTCAGCACCTGCGCGCGGCCGATCGGCGAGGTCTCCGGCACGAGCTCGAGCGCGACCTTCAGATCCGCTTCCGCGAGCGGCCATTGCTTGGCGCGCTCGTAGGAGGCGCCGCGGAAGAAGAACAGCGTCCAATGGCTCGCGTCGGGCTCCTCGATCGCGTCGATCGCGCGCGTGTAGGCCGCCGCCGCGTCCTCCCAGCGCTCGTTCGTGCGCAGGACGTTGGCATAGGCGACGACGACCTCGATGTCGTCGGGACGCTCGTCCTTCAGGACGCGCAGGTGCTCCAGCGCCTCCTCGGGACGGTCGAGCCGATTGAGCGCGAGCCCGATCTGGAGGGCGGCCGTCGCGCGAAGCGGCGAGGCGGGGTCGATCGCCTCGTAGAGCGAGATCGCCTCCTCGAAGCGGTCCATGCGCTCGAGGATGTCGCCGAGCGTGATCAGCGCCATCGGATGGTCCGGCGCGAGATGGAGCGCGAGGCGCAGATAGATGATCGCCGGCAGCTCGTCGCCCTGCATGTTGCCGGCCGAGCCCAGTGCGTACAGGACCTCGGCCGCGCCCGCGCGCGCATCGGAGATCGGCCGCTCGGGCCGCTCGCCCGCGCGCAGACGCTCGATCCGGTCGAGCGCGAGCGGATGGCGCGGCATGATCTCGAGGAAGCGCTCGTAGGCGGCGATCGCGTCGTCCGGGCGGCCGCGGCGCGCGACGAGGCGGGCATAGGCGTCGACGAGGGAGAGCGCGCCGGGCTGCTGCTCGAGCGCGCTCGCGAGCCGCCGCTCGGCCTCCGCGGGCTGGCCGAGGAAGGCCGCGACGAGACCGCCGTGATAGAGGCGGAACACGTCGAAGGCGCCCTCCCCCTCGAGCCGGTCGACCATGCCGAGCGCCGTGCGGTCCTCGCGGGCGCCGGCATGGGCCCAGGCCGCGAGCAGCGTCGCGGTGAGGTCCGCCGCGCGGCCGGGGCCGCCGGGCTCCAGCTGGCCGCGCGCCTGCGACCAGCGTCCGCGCCGCAGCTCGTCGACGCCGATGGCGAGGCGGGCGAGGCCGTTGTCGGGGTCGGTGCGCACCATCTGGCGGGCGAGCCGCACCGCGTCGTCGATCGAGCCCGAGGCGAGGAAGGCGACGAAGCCGCGCTCCATCAGCTCGGGATTGGTCGGATCGGCCGCGAGCGCCTGGCGCATGAAGACCGAAGCGGCGGCGGTGTCGCGCGCGAGGCTCGCGATGTAGCCCGCGAGGAAGTTCCCCTCGAGGCTGCGCGCCGGCGCGATCGCCGAGAGGGGCTCGCGTTGCTCGCGGGCGAAGGCGGAGGCGTCGCCCAGAGCCGGCACCGCGAGCGCCACGACAAGGGCGAGCGCCGCGACCCGCGTCGAGAGGAGACGGCGCGAGGCCGCGAGCGTGTTCGTGATCACGAGCATGGACAAGGTGCCGGGCTCCGCTGTCGCGCGCCGCCGCCGGCGCGACCGGGTTCTAACGCGTGCGACCATGCCCCGAGACAACGGCGCAAGCAAGGCACCGCGGCGTCGCGGGAGGGGCGCCTCCCCTCAGAACCGCTCCGTCTCCCGCCCGAGCGTCGCCGAGACGAGCTCGCGCAGGTCGGCGAGGCTCGCGCGCGGGCGGGCCATGTAGCGCTCGCCCGCGCCGGCGACGATCGCGCCGTCGAGGAGGGGCCATTCGACGCCCCACATGCCGCCGAGCGTGCCGTCGGGAAAGCCGTAGCGGGCGTCGCCGATGCGCAGATAATCGCGGCCGTCTCGCGTCACGAGGTGGGGATGGAGGAGCCCCGCGGCGAAATGCCGGTAGCGCCGGCCCTGATCGGTCGCGAGCGCGGTCTGCGCGAGATCCCGCGCGCGGGGATCGATCGGCACGACGTGCCAGCGGATCGGGCGCGCGTCCCGCGCCAGCGTCGAGACGAAGCCGACATGGAGCGCGTCGTCCGTCTCGAAGGAGACCCGCCGCAGCCAGGGCGAGAGGATCGTCGTCGTCGTCTCGACGCGCGCGGGCGCGGCGGCGACGAGACCCGGATCGGCGCGGGCGATCCGCTCGGCGGCGTCGTTCTGCGCGAGCGCGAGGGCGACGTAGCCGATCGCGAGCGCGAGCACCGACGCGGTGGCGATCCGCGCGGCCCGCGCCCGCCAGCCGATCGCCGCGGCGACAGCGAGGGCGCCGAGGAGGGCGAGCGTGAACAGGGGGTCGATGATCGGCATCGCGGGGATCGACACCCGCATGTCGCTGAAGGGCAGGAAGAGAGGCGTCCCGTAGACCGTCACGGCGTCGTTGAGGACATGCGAGAGGATCGCCGCCACGCACACGAGCACCCAGGCGGGAAAGATCCCCGCGACCGGCTTGCCGCGGCGCATCCGCGCCCAGGCATGCACGCTCGCCCCCGCGAGACCGAGCGGGATGCCCGCGAGCGGCGCGAAGAGGAGCGCATGCGTGACGCCGCGATGCAGCTCCCAATAGGAGAGCGAATCCTCGCCCGCGCCCGCCCAGAGCACGTCGATGTCGGGGAAGGCGCCGGCCATCGCGCCCGCGAGCGCGGCGACGCCGCCGAGGCGGCGCCCGGCGAGCGCATGGCCGACCACGGCGCCGAGCGCCGCGTGGGTGACGGGATCCATTCGCGCGCGGCTCAGTCGGCGGGCGTCAGGCGCAGGATCGCACCGTCGGGCGCGTCCTCCAGGAGGAGGACCGCCCCGTCGGGCGCCTGCGCGACGTCGCGGATGCGCCGATCCATCGCGATCCGCTCCTCCGACACGACCCGCTCGCCCTCGATCGAGAGGCGCGCGAGCACCATGCCGGCGAGGCCGCCGACGAGGAGGTCCCCCTGCCATTCGGGGAAGAGGTCGCCCGTGTAGAAGGCGATGCCGGCGGGCGCCATGGACTGGTCCCAGACGAAGACGGGCGCCTCGAATTCCGGGCGCGTCGCGTGATCGGGAATCGGGATGCCGCTGTACTCGCGCCCGTCGGACACTTCCGGCCAGCCGTAATTGGCGCCGGCGCGGATGACGTTGACCTCGTCGCCGAAGCGCGGGCCCATGTCGACGCTCCAGAGCGCGCCGGTTTCGGGGTGGATCGCCGCTCCTTGCGTATTGCGCAATCCGTAGGCGTAGATGCCCGGCACGGCGCCGGGCCCGAAGTCGGGATTGTCCGGGTGGGGCGTGCCGTCGAGGAGGAGGCGCGCCGCGATGCCCATATGCGAGCCGCGATTTTGCGATTCGTCCGGGCTGCCGCGATCGCCCGTCGTCACGAACAGGCTCTCCCCGTCCGGGGCGATCACGACGCGCGAGCCGAAATGGCGCCCGCCCGAGACCCCCGGCTCGGCGCGGAAGATCACCGCGACGTCTTCGAGCGCGCGCGCGTCCGAGGACAGCCGCGCGCGCAGGAGCGCGGTGTTCGCCCCCCCGCCCCGCGGCTCGGCGAAGGTGAGGAAGAGGACGCGGCTCGCCTCGAAATCGGGCGCGAGCGCGATGTCGAGGAGCCCGCCCTGGCCGCTCGCTGCGATGGCGGGAAGGCCGGCGATCGGGTCCGAGACGCTGCCCTCGGCCGAGACGTGGCGCAGGCGACCCGGCCGCTCGGTCACGAGAAAGGCGCCGTCCGGCATGACCGCGATCGACCAGGGATGTTCGAGCCCGGCAGCGAGCGTCTCGACGCGGACGGGGCCGCGGCTCGTGTCGATCCGCTCGTCGGCCTGCGCCGGCGCGGTGGCGAAGGGCAGGCAGGCGGAAAGCCCGACGAGGAGGGTGCCCGCGAACAGGCTCGAGGTGAGGCGAGATGTCATGGCGATACGGCTCCGGCTCGTCGCGCGCCGCTCGTCCGCGCGCGCATCACTCCGGATCTAGGCGCTCGTCGTGGCGAGCCGGAGGCGGCGGAGCGATCACGATCCCGCGAGCGGCCCGTCAACTACCCTCGCCCGCCACCGCGGCGAGGTCGACGAGCAGGTTCGCCGCCCCGGCGATCACGGCGACGACGACGACCGTCGCGAAGACGAGCAGGACGACGAGAGCGACCGCGGCGCGCGAATCCGCTTTGACCTTGAGGGAAATGCCCGCATCGGCGGCTCGAAAGCCGAGCCAGACCGGGTCGATCCGGTCGACCCGGCGCGCATCCGGCTGCAGGCCGGCGGGATCTCCGCTCTCTGCCCGGACAGGAACGTCGCGGCTCCCGCTCATCCCGGTCTCGATCTCGTGCTCCGTCTGCATCGCGACGCGCTCCGCCACGTCTCGGCAATTCGTCGGCGGCCCGCTCGGGACGCCGATGCGTTGCGACAGTGTCGCGGAGGCCCGGATAGTTCAAGCGCAGGCACGGCTGCCGCCCGCGGCGGGCGGCGCGTCGCGACGGAAACGTTAAGCAGAAACCCGTAAGCCCGATGCGACCGGGGCGGAATACACGATCGATACAGTGAAATCGCGCAAGAAAACTATACTTGTGACACTCCGAATACGCTGCGGCAACCAACAGCATGTTCAGCAACACGCATTAGTGGATCACCGCCATGACTTTCCGTCATCGTCGGCGCCGTCGTGAAGCGTTCGGCAGGCTCGGCGCCGATCCGTAGAAATCCCGATCGGGATCATACGGAGGACGAGCGCGCCCGCGATAGCCGCGAGCGCGCCGGAAATGCTACCTATAATCCTTACGCGAAATGCGCCGAGAGCACCGCTGACGGCGAATCACCCCGCAGACTATCCCGGATGAAGGGCGCGCGCGCTCAACAAGGTTGGTTTCGCGCGCCCGGCTCGTCACTGCGCCTCGACGCCGGCCGTCTCGATGATCGTGCGCCAGGTCTCCATCTCCGCTTCGTGATAGGGCCGGAAGTCCTCCGGCGCGCGGACGTTCAAGGTGAAGCCGAGCGCCTCGATGGCGCCGCGGACGGAGGGCTCGGCGAGGCTCGCGAGGATGCCGTTCGAGAGCGTCTCGCGGGCCTCGTCGGGGATGCCGGCGGGGGCGAAGAGCGCCGCCCAGGATTCCGCGTCGGCGTCGTCCACGCCCTGCTCCGCGAGGGTCGGCACGTCGGGGAGGTTCGGGTTGCGCTCCGGGCTCGCGATCGCGATCGCGCGGATGGCGCCGCCCTGGATCTGACCGAGCACCGAGGGCAGCGTCGAGTTCGAGACGTCGATGCGCTCGGCGACGAGCTCCTGCACGAGCGGCGCTGCGCCCTGGAAGGGCACGTGCGTCATCGCCGTGTCGGTGCGCGCCATGAACAATTCGAAGGACAGGTGCGAGCCCGAGCCGATGCCGGTCGAGCCGTAGTTCAGGCCCTCCGGATCGGCCTGGGCGAGCGCGATCAGGTCCTGGATTCCCTCCGACTCGAGGCCGTTGCGGACGACGTAGACGTGCTCGAAGGCGCCCACGCCGGCGAGGGGCACGAAGTCGTCGAGCGCGTCGTAGCCCGGCTCGCGCAGGAGGAACATGTTGTTCCCGTGCGTCTGGTTGTTGCCGAACACGATCGTGTAGCCGTCGGCCTCGCCGGTGGCGACGGCGCGGGTGCCGATGGAGCCGGACGCGCCGGGCTCGTTGCGCACCACCACGTTCTGGCCGATCTTCGTGCCGAGATCCTCCGCGATGATCCGCGCGATCGCATCGGTCGGCCCGCCGGCCGGATAGGGCACGACGACGGTGACGGGGCGGGTCGGGAAGCTCTGCGCGAGCGCGGCGCCGGCGGGGAGCGCGAGCGCGGCGGTCGCGAGGGCGAGATGCGCGAGCGCGCGGCGGGTGATCATGGTGCGTTTCCTCCAGATTCGCGGGCACCCGGACGGGCGCCTTTCGTCTTGCTTGGCAGGCGGGCCACGACTAGGGTCCCGCCCGCTTGGTTACAGCTTTCTAGGGTCTCGGTGAGGAGTTTCCCATGGGCTTTTTGGCCGACGCGCTTTCGCGCATCAAGCCGTCCGCGACGATCGTCATCACGCAGAAGGCGCGGGATCTGCGCGCGGCCGGGCGCGACGTGATCAGCCTCTCGGTCGGAGAGCCCGATTTCGACACGCCCGAGAACGTGAAGGAGGCGGCGATCGCCGCGATCCGCCGCGGCGAGACCAAGTATCCGCCCGTCTCGGGCATTCCGCAGCTGCGCGAGGCGATCGCGAAGAAATTCGCCCGCGAGAACGGGCTGACCTACAAGCCCTCGCAGACGATCGTCTCGACCGGCGGCAAGCAGGTCATCTACAACGCGCTGCTGGCGACGCTGAACCCCGGCGACGAGGTGATCGTGCCCCGCCCCTATTGGGTCTCCTATCCGGAGATGGTGGCGCTCTGCGGCGGCACGCCGGTCTTCGTCGACACGACGATCGAGAACGCCTTCAAGCTCCAGGCGGCCGATCTCGAGGCGGCGATCACGCCGAAGACCAAGTGGATCATCCTCAACTCGCCCTCGAACCCCTCCGGCGCCGCCTATGCGCGCGCGGAGATGAAGGCGATCACCGACGTGCTGATGCGCCACCCGCACGTCTGGGTGCTCACCGACGACATGTACGAGCACCTCGTCTACGGCGATTTCGACTTCGTCACGCCGGCCCAGGTGGAGCCGGGGCTGTACGAGCGCACGCTCACCATGAACGGCGTCTCGAAGGCCTACGCGATGACCGGCTGGCGCATCGGCTACGCGGCCGGGCCCGAGCACCTGATCAAGGCGATGGACTTCGTCCAGGGCCAGCAGACCTCGGGCGCCTCGACGATCTCGCAATGGGCCGCCGTCGAGGCGCTCGACGGGCCGCAGGATCACCTCGCGACCTTCCGCGCGGCCTTCGCCAAGCGCCGCGACCTCGTCGTCTCGATGCTCAACCAGACGAGCCTGCTCGAATGCCCGGTGCCGGAGGGCGCGTTCTACGTCTACCCGTCCTGCGCGAAGGCGATCGGCCGCAAGACGCCGTCCGGCCGCGTGATCGAGACGGACGAGGATTTCGTGTCCGAATTGCTCGAAGCGGAAGGCGTCGCCGCCGTCCACGGCTCCGCCTTCGGCCTCGGCCCGAACCTGCGCATCTCCTACGCGACCTCCGACGAAAAGCTCGAGGACGCCTGCAGCCGCATCCAGCGCTTCTGCAATTCCTTGGATTGAGCGCGGCGTCATCCCTCCCCGGAGGGGAGGGTGGCCTCTGAGCGGAGCGAAGGGGTCGGGTGGGGCCCGACGCTTGCAGGAAAACCCCAACCCGGGCCCCACCCGGCCGGCCTCGCTCCGCTCGCCCGTCCACCCTCCCCTCCGGGGAGGGAGATCGCGAATTCATCCCTCCCCGGAGGGGAGGGTGGCCTCGGGAGCGCGAGCGACCGAGGTCGGGTGGGGCCCGACGCGTGCAGGAAAACCCCCACCCGGGCCCCACCCGGCCGGCCTCGCTCCGCTCGTCCGTCCACCCTCCCCTGCGGGGAGGGATGGGCTCGTGCGGCGTCTCGCAACTGGCCGGCGGCCGCCGACTGCCCTATAGCATCCGCACGAAGACGGTCCGCGACCCGGCGAGGAACGTGCACGAGAGGCGGAGCATGGCGGAGGCTGTTGCGATGGACATGCCCCGGGACGGCACGCGGGCGCGGCGGGCCGCCTTCGCGTTCGGCCCCCTCGCCCTCGCGATCCTCGCGGCGATCGTTGCCGGGCTCGCCGGATTGCACGCGCGCGGGCTGATCGGGAGCGCGGCCGAGCCCTTCCTGTTCGGCTATTTCGTCGAGCGCTTTCCCCTGTTCACGGCGCTCGTCGTCTATGCGACCGCGCGCGTGGTGCTCGCCGGCACGCTCGCGCCGGGCGGCCCGCTTTATCTGCGCCTCGCGCTCCTGCCGATCGCGCTCGGCCTCGTGCTCGCCGGCGCGCTCTATCCGACGACCGGAGGAATCGTGGTGCGCGCGGCCTATTTCACGGGCGGCATGGCCTTCCTGCAGGGAACGCCCGCGCTCGCCGCGACCGCGATCGGCGCCCTCGTGTCGACCGCGCTCTTCGCGAGCCTCATGGGGATCGCCGTGATGATCGCGCGGCTCTCCCCGCGCGTCGACCGTCGCGCGGCGGGGGCGGCGGCGTTGCGCTTCCTCGCGCTCGCCTGGGCCGCCCTCGTGATCGCCGCCCCGACGGCGCTCGGGGTGCCGCTTTTGGGAGAGTGGCCGATCTGGCCGATGAGCCCCGCCGAGACCGCCGCCGCGGCGGCGCTCGTCGCCCTCGCGCTCGCCCCGCACGCCTTGATCGGGTGGGCGACCGGCCGCTGAGCCGGCTTTTTCCTCAGCGCTGGCCGCGTCCGCGGCGAACGACCCCATCCGACCTGTCGCCTGCGGCGCGGGGCCACCTTTCCCTGAGAGATTGAAAATCTTTCCGCGCCCGTCATTCCGGGGCGCGAAGCGAGCCCGGAACCCAGATCCACGACGCTGGTTCGAGCGCGCATGCGCGCTCGCTCCGCAACCCGAGACAACGGATATCTCAAAGGACGCAGCCTACAGGCTGCTCATCAGAGGTCGGGAGTCTGGATTCCGGGCTCGCTTCGCGCCCCGGAATGACGGCGTGGAGGTTCTAGGAGAAAGATTCACAACTCCGAGGGGAAGGAGAGGGACGGCGCGTCCGTGTTTTCGCGTTGACTCCCCTCCTGTCGTATGGCACTCGAACGTTATAACATAACATACCTGATCCCACGACATTCACGAGCGATCCCATGCGCAGCGACGATCCCCGTCTGCCCGTCACCGTGCTCTCCGGCTTTCTCGGGGCCGGCAAGACGACGCTCCTCAACCACGTGCTCGTCAACCGCGAGGGCCGCCGCGTCGCGGTCATCGTCAACGACATGAGCGAGGTGAACATCGACGCCGATCTCGTGCGCGCCGGCGGCGCGGACCTCTCGCGCACGGACGAGAAGCTCGTCGAGATGACGAATGGCTGCATCTGCTGCACGTTGCGGGACGATCTCCTCGCCGAGGTCCGCCGGCTCGCCGCCGAGGGCCGTTTCGACGCGCTCCTGATCGAAGGCACCGGCATCGCCGAGCCGCTCCCGATCGCCGCGACCTTCTCCTTCCGCGACGAGGCGGGAGCAAGCCTGTCGGACGTCGCGCGGCTCGACACGATGGTGACCGTCGTCGACGCGATCAACCTCCTCGCCGATTACGGATCCCACGATTTCCTGCGCGATCGCGGCGAGACGGCCGGCGAGGGCGACGCGCGCACGCTCGTCGATCTCCTCGTCGAGCAGATCGAGTTCGCCGACGTCGTCGTGATCAACAAGGCGGACGACGTCCCGCCCGAAAAGCTCGATCTCGTGCGCGCGGTGGTCCGCGGGCTCAATGCGGATGCGCGGATCGTCGAGGCCTCGCACGGGCGCGTCCCGCTCGATGCCGTGCTCGACACGGGGCTCTTCGACGAGGAGAAGGCGCAGACGCACCCGCTCTGGTACAAGGAGCTGTTCGAGCCGCACGCGCATGTTCCAGAGACCGAGGAATACGGCATCGGCAGCTTCGTCTACCGCGCCCGCCGCCCCTTCCACCCGGAGAGGCTCGACGCCTTCCTGCGCGCGACCTGGCCGGGGCTCGTGCGCGCCAAGGGCCATTTCTGGCTCGCCACGCGGCCGAACTGGGTGGGCGAGCTCTCGATCGCGGGCGCCCAATGCCGCACGAGCGGGATCGGCTCGTGGTGGGCCGCCGTGCCGAAGGCGCGCTGGCCGGATCATCCCGAATGGCGCCGAATCCTCGACCGGAACTGGTCCGCGACCTGGGGCGACCGGCGCCAGGAGCTCGTCTTCATCGGCACGTCCCTCGACGAGGCCGCCATGCGCGCGGCGCTCGACCAGTGCCTCGTCGGGTCGGCGGTAACGCCGCGCTTCGAGCCCGACCGTTGGCGCGCCCTGCCCGACCCGTTCCCCCTCTGGGGAAGCACGGATGCGCGCGCGAGCGCTTGACGCGGACGCCGAGGGCGCCGAATGTCGCATCCGTCGGTTCCCCGAGAGGGGACGAAGAGGGAATCCGGTGAGCCCGTCCAGGCGGGCGATGCCGGAGCTGCCCCCGCAACTGTGAGCGGCGAGCCTTCGCCGGGACATGCCACTGATCGACGGGCTTCACGGCCCCCGAATCGGGAAGGCGGACGAAGGCCACGACCCGCGAGCCAGGAGACCTGCCGACGCACGACGGATCACGCGACCGGGCGGGGTGTCCCGGAAGGAGAGCGTATGGACGATGCCTATTCCCAGCGCGGCCGGCGCCGCGACGGAGCCCTCACCCTGTCGATCTGCACCCGCTGCCGCGACGGCCGCGAGGACGCGCACGACGAGGAGCGCGGCGGGGCCCGCTTCGCCCGCGCCATTCTCGACGCCTTCGCCGAGCGCCGCGGCACGCTTCCGCCGGTCGTGATCCGGGGCGTCGCCTGCATGAGCCAGTGCAAGCGGCCCTGCACGGTGGCGCTCTCCGCGCCGGGGCGCTTCACCTATCTCTTCGGCGATCTCGATCCGGTCCGCGACGCGCATGCCGTCCTCGACGCGCTCGCGCTCTACGCGTCGGGCGAGGAGGGCTTCATGGCGCGCGACGCGCGGCCCGAGCCGATGCGCGCCGGCATACTCGGCCGCATCCCGCCCATCGACACGGCGAGCGCGCTCGTCACCACGCTCGCCTCCCCTGCCCTCGCCTCTTTGGAGCCCTCCCGATGATCCGCCTTCCCCGCCGCGCGCTCCTCGCGGGCGCTGCCGCCTTCGCCCTCGGCGTGGCCTCCCCCGCGCTCGCGGCAGAGCCGGCGCCTCTGCGCATCGGCAAGACCTTCCTCGCCGGCGCGCTCGACCCGGCCGAGGGCTCGGCCGGTTGGGCGCTCGTGTCGCACGGCATCGCCGAACAGCTCTTCATGGTCTCGCGCGAGGGCGTGGTGGAGCCGCGTCTCGCGGAGAGCGCCGTGCAGGAGGACGACGGAGCCTGGATCGTCACGCTCGCGGACGGCCGCTCCTTCTCCGACGGCAGCCCGGTCGACGCGCAGGCCGTCGCCGCCGCGCTCACCCGAACGAGCGAGCGCAACCCCGCCGCCCGCGCGAGCGCCGGGCGCCTCGCCTTCGCGCCGATCGACGATCGGCGCCTGCGCGTGACGAGCGAGGAGCCGACCGCGATCCTGCCCTCTATCCTCGCCGAATGGGTCTTTCCCGTCTATCGCGAGACGCAGGCGGGCATCGTCTTCACAGGGCCCTACCGCGTCACGGCCTTCGAGCCCGGCGCCTCGCTCGCGCTGGAGCCGAACCCGCATCACGAGGGCGCCGAGGCGCGGGTGCCGATCGTGCTCTCGCGCATCGCCGACGGGCAGTCGCTGGCGCTCGCACTGCGGGCGGGCGAGCTCGATCTCGCCTTCAACCTCCCCGTCGAAACGCTCGGCCTCGTCGCCGCCGATCCGAGCCTGACGGTGCGCTCCTTCCCCGTCGCCTATCAGTACATGATGTGGATGAACACGCGCGAGGGGCCCCTCGCGGACGTGCGGGTGCGCCGCGCGATCGATCTCGCGCTCTCGCGCGAGGACCTCGTGCGGGCGATCCGCGGCGGCATCCCGGCGACCGGCGCCTTCGCGCCGACCTTCCCCTTCGCGGCCGAGGCGCCGATCGCGACCGATGTCGAGGCGGCGCGCGCGCTCCTCGAGGAGGCCGGCTGGCGTCCGGGGTCGGACGGGGTGCGCGCTAAGGACGGCGAGCGCCTCGCGCTCTCCCTCGTCGCCTATCCGCAGCGGCCCGATCTCGTCACGCTCCAGCCGGTGATCCGCGCCGCGCTCGCCGAACTCGGCATCGCGGTGACGACGCAGGTGACCGAGGATGCGAACGGGGTCGCGACGTCCGGCGATTTCGACCTCCTCCTGTGGGCGCAGCACACGGCGCCCGCCGGCGACCCGGCGCATTTCCTGGCGCTCTTCTTCGAGACTGGCGCCGCGCGCAATTACGCGGGCTTCTCGAGCGAGGCCTACGACGCGCTCGTCGCCGACTTGCGCGCGACGCAGGACCCGGCCGAGCGCGTCCGGCTCGCCCGCGCGGCGCAGGCCCTGATCGCCGAGGAGGCGCCGGTCGCCTTCCTGGTGACCCCGGAATGGCATGTCGGGCTCTCCGCCCGGCTCGCCGGCTACGAGCCTTGGGGATCGGATTATTACGTGATCCGCCCCGATCTGAAGCCTGCGGACTGAACCGGCGGTGCGGGCGCTCGGCGGATCGGCGCGGTTCCTCGCCTCCTGGCTCCTCGTCGTCGCGGGCGCGTTCCTCGCGCTGCGCCTGATGCCGGGAGACCCGGTCGCGCGGCTCGTCGCCGAGATGGGCGTGCGCCCGAGCGCGGAGGTGATCGCCGGCTATCGCGAGGCCTTCGGGCTCGAGGGATCGCTCGCGGCGCAGTTCCTCGCCTGGCTCGCCGGCTTCGTCACGCTCGATTGGGGCGTCTCGCCGGTGACGGGGCGGGCGATCCTGCCCGATCTCGCCGCGCGGGCGCCCTGGTCGATCGCGATCGGAATCGGCGGGCTCGGCCTTGCCACGTGTCTGGGCTTCGCGCTCGGCTTTCGCGCGGCGGTGCGGCCCGGCGGCCTGGCGGAGGCGACGAGCCGGGCGCTCGCGGTCGCGGGCCAGGCGCTGCCGGCCTTCGCGGTGGGCCTCGGCCTCCTGTGGCTCGTCGCCGTCGAGTGGCGCCTGATCCGTCCCTTCTCCGGCCCGCCGCACGAGCGGCTCCTCCTGCCGATCCTCCTCGTCTGCGCCTTCTCGATCGGCTCCGTCGCGCGCCTCTCCCGCGCGGCCTTCGCGGAGGTCTCGCGCGCGCCCTATCTCGCGACCGCCCGCATGAAAGGCCTCTCGCCGCGCGCCGCGCTCTGGCGGCACGGGCGCCGGCACGCGGCGCTCACCGTGCTCGCCGCGACGCTCCCGGACATGGCCTGGGTGATCGGCGGCACGGCGATCGCCGAGATCGTCTTCGGCGTGCCGGGGATTTCCGAGCGGGTGCTGTCGGCGGTGCATGCGCGCGATTACGGGGTGTTGCAGGCCTATGTGGCGCTCGTCGCGCTCTGGCTCCTCGCCTGCGCGGGCGCGGCGGGGGCGTTGCGGCGGCGCCTCGATCCGCGGGTCGCGCCTTGAGCGGGCGCGGGCGCCTCCTCGTCCTCGCCCTCGTCGTCGGCATCGCGACCGCCGGCGCCCTCGTCCAGCCGCAGGACCCGCACGCCGTCGATCTCGACCGGATCCTCGCCGCCCCCTCCCCCGCGCACTGGCTCGGGACGGACCATCTCGGCCGCGACGTTGCCTCGCGCCTCCTCGCAGGGGCGGCGCCCGCGCTCGTGGCGATCGCGGTCGCGCTCGCGGCGACGCTCGGGCTCGGCACGCTCGCCGGCGCGCTCGTCGCGCTCGGGCCTCCGGCTCTGGCCTCGGCGACGCGGCGGCTCGCCGAGATCGCCCTCGCGCTGCCGGTTCTCGTCGTCGCCCTCGTCGTCGCGGCCGCGATGGGCGCCGGCCCCGCCACCGCCGGGCTCGCCTTGGCGGCGAGCGCCTGGGCGCCCTACGCGATCACGATCGCGGGGCTGCTCGAGCGGCTCTCGGCCGAGCCCTATTGGCGCGCGGCCGAGGCCTTGGGACTGCCGCGGGCGCGCGCGGTCGCCCGCCACCTCCTGCCCGCGCTCGCGCCCCCTCTCGGCGCGCTCGCGGGCGCCGATGCCGGGCGCGCTGTGATCCTCGTCGCCTCCCTCGGCTTTCTCGGGCTCACGGGGGATACCGGGCGGCCGGATTGGGGGACGATGATCCACGAATACCGCATGTTCCTCTTCGACGCCCCGCGCCTCGTGATCGCGCCGAGCGCCGCCATCGCCGCGCTCGCCCTCGCGCTCAACCGCGCGCTCGATCCCGGAGCGTTCTCACGCGGGCACTGAGCGGGGCGAGGATGCGGGCAGTTGCAACCGGCTCCTCCCGGACGCAAGATGCGCCCACATCCGGAAGCCGCCTGCATGACGCGCCGCTCGCTCGACCAGACACTTGACTTCATCCAACGCGTCGACCGTGCCGCGACCTACGAGGAGGTGTGCGCAGCGCTCCTCGAGATCGCCCGCCGATACGGCATCACCAACTTGCTCGCGGGGACGATGCCGCCGCCCGGCGCCAATCGCAGCGTCCAGCTCGGCCACGTCGTGCTCGATCATTGGCCGGAGGAGTGGGCGCGGCGCTATTTCAGCCACGGCTACCTGTTCGTCGACCCCGCCATCCGGCGCTGCCGCGAGGCGCGCACGCCCTTCCTGTGGAGCGAGCTCGGCGAGGAGACGGCGGAGGATCCCTCCGCGCGCCGGGTGATGAACGAGGCCGGAGATTTCGGGCTGCGGGCCGGATTAACGGTGCCGCTCGCCACGCTCGAAGGCGAGTTCGCGGGCGTCTCCTTCGCAGGGGACCGGGTCGAGATCGACCCCCGGACGCGCGGCATGCTGACGCTGCTCGCCACCTATGCGCTCGGCCGCGGCCTTCAATTGCGTGCGAGCGGGGCGGCGCGCCTGCGCCCCAGCCTCTCGCCGCGCGAGCGCGAGGCGCTGCAATACGCGGCGGAAGGCAAGACCCAGTCCGAGACGGCCGACCTCATGCGCATCAGCGAGCACGGCGTCGACAAGCACATCCGCACGGCCAAGCAGAAGCTCGGCACCCGCACGCGCACGCACGCCGTGGCCGAGGCGATCCGGCTCGGGCTCGTCGAATAGGCCTTGCTGTCCAAGGCTTAAGTCTAAGGAGAGGCGGAAGGTACGGAAATCCGTACTGGCGTGCGGGGGACGAGCGCCATTCACTCCGTTGCGGTCGCAAGCGCAGATCGGTGTAGGGAATGGACGATATCGGCTCGGCGGGAGCGGAGGCCTTGGCCTGGGCCTTTCGGGCGAGCGTCATCGCGGCCGTCGCCCAGGAGGAGCGCATCCTCACATTCGGGGCGAACCGGACCGACGAGGACAATCTGCGGCGGATGTGGCGGGAGACGGACCGCCTCGCCGAGAAGCTTCTGGCCCTGCCGCCGATGCCGGGCCTCGACGCGCGCATCAAGCGTGAGGCCAAGGATTGGCTCGCGAGCGACGCGCAGCCCCGGCGGCGGATCTCCGGATCGCGGGCGATCTCCACGCCGGGCCTCGACCGGCTCGTCGCGGAGGCGTCCACCGAGGGCGGTCGCGTGGCGCTCGCGACGGTCGGCGCGGTCCTCGCCAAGGCCGCCTACAGCGCGAGGCGACGCGCCCAAGGGGACAGCGCGGCGACCGAAGCGTTGCGGGCCTTGCAGAAGCTCGGCAAGCGTCTCCAGGAGACGCGCCCCGGCCCGACGGCGAACGCCGCGGATGCCGCCGGAGAAGCGGGAACGGAACGTGCGGGTTCGGCCCCCGCCCAGCCGAATGATCGCCGCCGATCGCGGCCCCCGCGCTGCTACGAGTGAGCCGCGCGGGCGACCGTGTCCCCCGGCGGGCATCCGCTCACCGCGCCGCCTCGAGCAGCTTCACCGCGGCGGCGCGCGCTTCTTCCGTGATGGTGGCGCCGGCGAGCATGCGGGCGATCTCGTCGCGGCGGGGAGCGTCGCCGAGCGGCATCACGCGGGTCGCCACCCGCTCGCTGTCGGGCACCGGCTCCTTGGCGATGAGGTAATGCGCGCCCGCTCGGGCGGCGACCTGCGGCGCATGGGTGACGGCCATCACCTGAACGCGCTCGGCGAGCCGGGCGAGCCTCTGGCCGATCGCGTCCGCGACCGCGCCGCCGACGCCGGTGTCGATCTCGTCGAAGACGAGGGTCGGCGCCGAACCCTTGTCGGCGAGCACCACCTTCAACGCGAGCATGAAGCGCGAGAGCTCGCCGCCGGAGGCGACCTTCATCATCGGGCCCGGCCGCGTGCCGGGATTGGTCTGCGCCCAGAATTCGACGCGGTCGAAGCCGGCGGCATCGCGCACGCCCTCGTCGGTATCGATCTGGGTGATGAAGCGGGCGCGCTCGAGCTTGAGCGGCGGCAATTCCGCCTGCACGGCGGCGTCGAGCCGCTCGGCGGCGGCGCGGCGGGCGGCGGAGAGGCGCGCGGCGGCGTCGCGATAGGCGATATCGGCGGCGGCGAGCGCGGTTTCGAGCGCCGCGAGGCGCTCCTCGCCGGCATCGATCGCGGCGACGTCGTCGGCGTAGCGGGCGGCGAGCGCGGCGAGGTCGTCGGCGGGCACGTCGTATTTGCGGGCGGCGGCGCGCAGGGCGAACAGGCGCTCCTCGACGGCCTCGAGCTCGCGCGGGTCGAACTCGGCCGCGCGGATCGCCGCCTCCAGCGCCTCGCGCGCCTCGTCGAGCGCCACGAGGGCGGCGTCGAGCGCCTTCACCGGCGGGTCGACGAGAGCCGGCGCCTGCGCCGCGCGGCGCTCGAGCCGGCGCACGGCCGCCGAGAGATTCGCCACGGGCGAAGAATTGCCAGCGACCGCGTCGAAAGCCTCCGAGAGGTCGCTCGCGACCTTCTCCGCCTGCATCATCGCGGCCCGCCGCTCGGCGAGGCTCTCCTCCTCGCCGGGCTGGGGCGCGAGCTTGCCGAGCTCCTCGACGGCGTGGCGCAGGAAGTCCGCTTCGCGCCGCGCCGCCTCGATTCGGGCGCGCTGCGCGTCGAGGGCGCGGGCTGCATCGCGCACGGCGCGCGCCGCCGACGCGACCTCGGCCCCCAGCGTCCCGAGCCCGCCGAAGGCGTCGAGGATGGCGCGGTGGGTGGCGGGGTCGACGAGAGCGCGATCGGCGTGCTGGCCGTGGATCTCGACGAGGGCGGCGCCGATCGCGCGCAGGACCTGAACGCTCGCCGGCTGGTCGTTGACGAAGGCGCGCGTGCGCCCGTCCGCCACCTGCACGCGCCGCAGGATCAGGTCCCCTTCGGTGTCGATCTCGGCCGCGCGGGCGATCGCCCGGGCGGGATGGTCGGCGGGCACGTCGAAGACGGCGGTGATCGAGCCCTGCCCCTCGCCGTGGCGCACGAGCGAGCCGTCGCCGCGGCCCCCGAGCGCGAGCGAGAAGGCGTCGAGCAGGATGGACTTGCCGGCGCCGGTCTCGCCGGTGAGCACGCTCAAGCCCTCGGAGAAGCCGAGCTCCAGGCGATCGATCAGGACGATGTCCCGGATCGCGAGCTGGACGAGCATGGAGCGCTCGTCAGCCGCCGATGCCGATCACCGTCCGCGTGAAACCGCGGAAGGCGCGGCTGATCCACGAATCGGCGTTCGCGCGCGGCTCGAGCCCGCCCGATTGCAGGAGCGCGAAGCTGTCGCGGTACCACTCGCTCTCGGGGAAATTGTGCCCGAGCACCGCGGCCGCGGTCTGCGCCTCGTTCGTGATGCCGAGCGCCATGTAGGCCTCGACGAGCCGCGCGAGCGCCTCCTCGACGTGGCGCGTGGTCTGGTATTGCGAGACCACGATGCGGAAGCGGTTGATGGCGCCGGTGAAATTGCGGCGCTCGAGATAGAAGCGCCCGACCTGCATCTCGTGACCGGCGAGCTGGTCGCGCGCGAAGACGATCTTGGCGCGGGCATCCTCGACGAATTCCGAGTTCGGATAGCGGTCGATCAGTTCCTGGAAGGCGCGCAGGGCCTGCTGCGTGCGCTCCTGATCGCGGGTGATGTCGGGGATGCGGTTGTAGTTCGACATCGCGAGGAGGTATTGCGCATAGGCCGCGTCCGGCGTCGCCGGATAGAGCTGCAGGTAGCGGCGGGCGCTGGCCTCGGCCTCGTCGTACATCTGGCCGCTGAACTGCGCGAAGGTCTGCATCAGGAGACCGCGGCGCGCCCAGTCGCTGAAGGGGTAATTGCGCTCGAGCTCCTCGAACGCCTCCGCCGCGCGGCTGAACTCGTTGCGCTCGAGCCGCGTGAGGCCGAGATTGTAGAGTTCCTCGGCCGGACGGATCTCGACGGCCTCGGTCCGGTAGGTCTCACCCCTGGAGAAGGGATTGAGCGACGACATGGTCTCGCAGCCGGCGAGCACGAGCGCGAGCGCCGAGACCGCCGCGATCCGAACGGCGCCGGCTTTCGCGCCCCGATACCCATTCGCGAAAGACATGCTCCGATGAACCTCCGAGGACCATGCGGTGCCGAGAATCCGGCGCCGTCCGTCGCTCTTTACCCCAGCCGTGGCGTTCGCGAAAGCGGGTTTGCCGGCCGAATTGCAGGAAGCGCCGGGCCGGTGCGCGAGAGCGACACCACCGGGCGGCGCGGGCTGGTGCAGCGGGCGGCTCAGCGCGCCTGCCCGAAGGCCGCGATCGGCAGGCGCGCGGACGCCTCCGCCGGCTCGGCACGGCGGGCGCCGCCAGCCTCGACGATCTCGTAATTGCCGCGATCCGAGAACAGGGCGGCGAGCGCCTCGAAATTCAGGCGGTGGCCGCCGCGGCAGGCCCGGTAGGCGCCGATCAGCGGGTGGCCGGCGAGCGCGAGATCGCCGATCGCGTCGAGAAGCTTGTGGCGGGCGAACTCGTCGGCGTAGCGCAGCCCTTCCGGATTGATCACCGCGTCCTCGCCGATCGCGACCGTGTTCTCGAGCGAGGCGCCGAGCGCGAAGCCGGCCTTCCAGAGCTGCTCGACGTCGCGCATGAAGCCGAAGGTCCGCGCCGGAGCGACCTCGCGGCGGAAGGCGCCGGGCGAGAGCTCGAGCACGCGGCGCTGTCGGCCGATCACGGCCTGGGGGAAATCGATCTCGACGTCGAGGCGGAACCCCTTCTCGGCCGGGAGGAGCTCGACGAAGGACGCGCCGCGTTCGACGCGAATCGGGCGGCGGATCTTGACGAAGCGGCGCGGCGCTTCCTGCGCGACGAGGCCGACCGAATCGAAGGCGGCCACGAAGGGCGCGGCGGAGCCGTCGACGATCGGCAGCTCGGCGCCGTCCACCTCGACGAGCGCGTTGTCGATGCCGAGGCCCGCGAAGGCCGCCATCAGATGCTCGATCGTCGCGACGGCCCCCGAGGAGCGGTCCCCGATCACGGTGCACAATTCGGTGGCGCAGACATTGAGGTGGCGGGCGTCGATGAGGCGGTCGATGCCGTTCGGCAGCCCGGTCCGGAGAAAGGCGATCCCGTGATGGGGCGCCGCCGGCCGGACGATCATCCGCACGCTCTGACCGGAATGGACGCCGATACCGACGATCTCGACAGGTCCGCGCAGCGTGACTTGGTTGATCTGCTTCATCTTTGCCCACTCCGGACCAGGACCGACCGCCGAGGGCGACGTTGTCCGCCGCACTCCGAGGGAGGCTCCTGTCCGTGTTCTCAGCCCCGCGGGAGACTCGCGCGGTTGCGCGGGCTCCTCTTCGAATGTGGCCGCACCATAGTCCCGTCTGCAGCGACGGCCAAATCACGCTTTCTAACGCTCTGTTACAAGTCGCCACGATTTTGCCGGATCGTCGCCACCGGTCGGAAAAAGCGAGAGCGCCCCGACACTTGGCCGGGGCGCTCGAGCTGTGGATCGACGGGACGGGAGGGCTTTTCAGTTCGCCTGGCGACGCAGGAAGGCGGGGATCTCCAGCTGGTCGTCGTCGAGGCTGCGCGCGGGAGCCGGAGCCGGCGCCGGGGGACGGCCGTGCGAATCGAGCGCCCCTTGCGCCGGGCGATAGGCCTGCGGAGCGGCCGGACGCTTGGCGTATTCGGCATGGACCGGCGACGGCGCCGCAGGCGCCTGCGGATGCTGCGCGTGAGCCGGATGCGGCTGCTGCACGGGTGCCCGCGGCGCGGCGGCGGCGGGAGCCGGAGCGGCGGCGGGACGCGCCGGCTCGTCGCGGCGGCCGAAGCCGACGGTCGCGAGGCGGTGCAGGAGACCGCGCTTCTGCTCCTGATGCTCGGGCTCGGGACGCTGGGCGCGCAGCTGATTCTGCGCCGGCAGCGGCAGCTCGTCGACGCGCGGCATCCGCGGCGCGCGCAGGACGCGCTCGGGCTGCGGCGGCACGAAGACCTCGTCCGGATCGCCGTGACCGGCCGCGTGCGGATGCATCGGAGCCTGCATCTGCGGCGCGGGCTGGGGAGCCGGCTCGCGGGCGGCCGTCAGATCGGCCATGGCGGCGGCGACCGCCTGCTCGGCCGCGCTCGCGGCGGGCGCATGCGCCGCGGGAGCCGGGGCGTGCGCCACGGGGGCCGGAGCCGGCTGCGGCTCGACCGGCGCGCTCGCGACGGGGGCGGCGACGGGCGCGGCGACGGGGGCTGCGACCGGAGCCGCGGCGATCGGCGCCGGCTCGGCCGGACGGGCCGGCTCGACGGGCCGGGCGGGGACCTGCGGCACCGGCGAGGGCGCCTGCGGGGCGACGCCCTGGGTCAGCGCCTGGGCATGAGCCTGGGCGGCGCGGGCGCGGGCCTCGGCGCGCAGGCGCTCGGCGACCTCGGCGATGCGCTGCTCGGTGGCGCTCACCGTCGCGGCGGCGGCCGCGATCTCGCTGTCGATGCCGGTGGCGACCACCGAGACGCGGATGACGCCCTCGAGCGACGCGTCGAAGGTCGCGCCGAGGATGATGTTGGCCTCCGAATCGACCTCCTCGCGGATGCGGGTCGCCGCCTCGTCCACCTCGTAGAGGGTGAGGTCGGGGCCGCCGGTGATCGAGATGAGGAGCCCGCGGGCGCCCTTCATCGAGACGTCGTCGAGGAGCGGGTTGGCGATCGCAGCCTCGGCCGCCTGCTGGGCGCGCTTGTCGCCGGAGGCCTCGCCGGTGCCCATCATCGCCTTGCCCATGCCGCGCATGATCGCGCGCACGTCGGCGAAGTCGAGGTTGATGAGGCCTTCCTTCACCATCAGGTCGGTGATGCAGGCCACGCCCGAATAGAGCACCTGGTCGGCCATCGCGAAGGCGTCGGCGAAGGTGGTGCGCTCGTTGGCGACGCGGAAGAGGTTCTGGTTGGGGATGACGATCAGGGTGTCGACGTTCGCCTGCAGCTCGTCGATGCCCGAATCGGCCAGCCGCATGCGGCGCGAACCCTCGAAGTGGAACGGCTTCGTGACGACGCCGACGGTGAGGATGCCCATCTCGCGCGCGGCCCGCGCGATGACGGGGGCTGCGCCGGTGCCGGTGCCGCCGCCCATGCCGGCGGTGATGAAGACCATGTGCGCGCCCGACAGCTGGTCGCGGATCTCGTCGAGCACCTCCTCGGCGGCGGCGCGGCCGACATCGGGCTGCGAGCCCGCGCCGAGGCCTTCCGTCACCGCGACGCCCATCTGCACGATGCGGCTCGCGCGCGAGGAGGCGAGCGCCTGCGCGTCGGTGTTGGCGACGACGAACTCGACGCCCTGCAGGCCCGAGTCGATCATGTTGTTGACGGCGTTGCCGCCGGCGCCGCCGACGCCGAACACCGTGATGTGCGGCTTGAGTTCCCGGATGTCCGGAGCATGCAGATTGATCTGAGGCATGTTTCGAGCCCTCTCGTGGCCTTGTCCCGTGTCGCGGCGCTCTCGCGCCCCCTGTCGATCCCCGATCCGCGCCCGCCCGTTACGCCGGCGGTACGCGGCTTCCTCTCAAAAACTCTCACGCAGCCAGCGGCCCACCCGGGACAGGTATCCCTGTCCCTCGCCGCTCCCCGCCGACCCGCCCTCGAAGCGCTCGAGGTGGGCGACCTGGGGGTAGACGAGCAGGCCGACGGCAGCCGAAAAGGCGGGTCCCTTCGCCGCCTCCGGCAAGCCCTTGATCCCGAGCGGCCGTCCGATGCGGACCTGGCCCTCGAGAATGCGGCGCGCCGTCTCGGGCAGGCCCGAGAGCTGGCTCGCGCCGCCGGTGAGCACCACCCTGCGACCGGGCCGGGCCGGATGACCGGCCGCGACCAGGCGGTCGCGCACGAGTTCGAGGATCTCCTCGACCCGCGGCTTGACGATGCGCACGAGGTGCGATTTCGGCAGATGGTTGGCGACGTCGCGCTCGTCCTCGTCCACCTGGGGGACGCTGACGAGATCGCGCTCGTCCGCCGCCGAGGCGATGCAGGCGCCGTGCAGCGTCTTGAGCCGCTCGGCCGCCGCGAGCCGCGTCGCGAGCCCGCGCGCCACGTCCATCGTCACGTGGTGCCCGCCCACCGCGACGGCGTCGCAATGGACGAGGTGCCCGTTCTCGAACACGCCGACCGAGGTGGTGCCGCCGCCGCAATCGACGACGACGACCCCCATCTCCGCCTCGTCGTCGGCGAGCGCCGAGAGGCCGGAGGCGTAGGGCGTGGCCACCACCGCCTCGACGCCGACATGGCAGCGTTCGACGGCGAGCATCAGGTTGCGCGCGGCCGCCGCCTGGGCGTCGACGACGTGCAGGTCGACGCTGAGCGTATCGCCCATCATGCCCGTCGGATCGGCGATGCCGGTCTGCGCGTCGAGCGCGTAGGCGACGGGCAGCGCGTGCAGGCCGACGCGGCCTTGCGTGACCGCGTCCGCGCCGGCGAGGCGCAGGGCGCGCTGGATGTCGGTCGGCCCGACCGTGCCGCGCGCCGTGATGCTCGCCGCGCGCCGCTCGGAGCCGAGCCGGCCGCCGGTGAGATTGACGATGACGGACTGGATCTCGACCTTCGCCATCCGCTCGGCGGCGTGCACCGCCTGGCGGATCGAGCTCTCCACGGCCTCGAGATCGACGACGGCGCCGCCCTTCATGCCGAGCGCGCGGTGGTGGCCGATGCCGAGGATGCGGGCGAGATGGGTGCGCCCGCGCAGGGTCTCGGGACCGTCCCAGGGCTGGAGCTGGGCGACGAGGCAGACCACCTTCGAGGTGCCGACGTCGAGCACCGACAGGATGGCGGATTTGCGCGCCGAAAGCGGGCGCAGGCGCGGGGTGAACGACGACCGGCTCATGTCCGCACTCCCCGGCCGCGCATGGGCCGCCCTCGCAGGCTCTCGGTCCGTGCCGCCGCCGCGTCTTCCGTCAGGCGCACGACGACGCGATCGGGGATGCGCAGGTCGACCGCGATGATGTCCTTGCCCGTCAGCCCGTAGCGCTGCTCGAGCCGCACGAGCCGCTGCAGGGCGGCCATGGGGTCCTGCTCGGGCAGGCGCACGTCGAGCCCGTTGTCGAGCTGGAGCGTCCAGCGCCGCTCGGCGACGAGCGTGCCCGCGCGGATGCGCTCGCGCAGGGCGCCGGCCGCGTCGACGAGGGCGAAATAGTCTTCGAGCCGCTCGTTCGCCGCCTCGCCCACCACGAGCGGCAGCGTCGCGTAGCGCGGATCGTCGCGGAAGAGGTCGATCACCGCGCCGTCGGCGGCGATGACGTAGACCTGGCCGTCCACCTGCCAGAGCGCGTAGGGCTCGCGCTCCACGAGCGCGATCGAGACGCGATTGGGAAAGAGCTTGCGCACCGAGGCGGAGGCGACGAGAGGCAGCGATTCGAGCCCCTCGCGCGCGATCGCCACGTCGAGGAAGGGCAGCGAGCTCTTCGCGGAGATGCCGGCGGCGGCGAGCACCTCGGTCTCGTGCAGGCGGGCGATGCCGGAGATCGTCACCGCCTCGATGCCGAAGCCGACGGCGCGCGCGGCGATGTCGCGGGGCGCGCCGTTCTCCTTCAGATAGGCGTCGATCTGGCCGCCGAAGCCGAGACCCGCGAGCGCGACGAGGCCGGCGAAGGCGGACAGGAGCAGGCTGCCGGAAAAGCGCGGCAGCGCGCGGGCGATTCGGTCGAGGCGGTTGCGGCGGCGCTCGCCACCCGCCGGGAGGGCGAAGGCCGGGATCGGCGCGGAGGCGCTCGCGCCGCCGGCAGCGAGCGGGCGCGCGGGGGCGCCGCCGCCACCGCGGGCGGTCACCGATCCAAAGATGCGTCCTCCACCATCCATCGAACGAGCTCACCGAAGCCGAGGCCCACATGGGCCGCCATTTCGGGCACCAGGCTCGTCTCGGTCATGCCGGGCTGGGTGTTGACCTCCAGTGCCACGAGCTGGCCCGAACCGTCCGGGCCGTCGTCGTAGCGGAAGTCGGTGCGGGTCACCCCCCGGCAGCCGAGTGCTTGATGCGCCGTTAACGCCAACTCTTGGACGCGTTGGTAAATTTTCGGTTTAAGATCCGCCGGAAGGATGTGGATGGAGCCCCCCTTGGCGTACTTCGCATCGTAGTCGTAGAAGACCCCCGTGGCGGGCCGAATCTCTATGATGTCCAAGGGCTTGTCCCCCATGACGCCGCAGGTCAGCTCGCGTCCGGGGACGAATTTCTCCACGAGAACCGTGTCGCCGTAGGGCCAGTCCTCGCGGGCGATCTCCTGGGGCGGATGGGTCCTGTCCTCGCGCACGATGACGACGCCGAAGGAGGAACCCTCCCGCACGGGCTTGACCACGTAGGGCGGCTCCATCAGGTGGCGCTCGGCGGCCTCGAATCGGGAGGCGATTCGCCCCGTCGCCACCGGAACCCCCGCCGCCGCCATCACGGTCTTGGCCTTGTCCTTGTCCATGGCGAGCGCGGAGGCGAGCACGCCGGAATGGGTGTAGGGGATGCGCAGATATTCGAGCAGGCCCTGGATGCGCCCGTCCTCGCCGTTCGGCCCGTGCAGCGCGTTGAAGGCGACGTCCGGGGCGACGCGCGCGAGCTCGGCGGCGACGTCGCGGCCGACGTCGACGCGGGTGACGCGGTAGCCCTCCCCCTCGAGCGCGTCCGCGCAGGCCTTGCCGCTGGCGAGGCTCACCGGCCGCTCGGCCGACCAGCCCCCCATCAGGACGGCGACGTGGGTGCTGCGCTCGGGCATGGGGGCTTTCCTTTCTCTATGGTGGACGGAGGGTGAGGGATCGTGCTGAACGCGCGGTAAACGCGCGAGCCGGCGAGATGGAGCGGAGGCAGGCGCGCTGCGGCGGGCGCGAATCGCCTCGCGCGCGCGATTGCCGTTGCAAGCGCCCCCCGCGCCGTGCGACAGGCTCGGGCACGCCCGCACGCCCGGAGACAGCCCCATGACCGAACCAGCGCCCGCGCTCACGACCGAGGACGTCCTCGCCGAGTTCCGCGAGGCCGGCGCGCTGCTCGAGGGCCATTTCGTCCTCTCGTCGGGCCTGCACAGCCCCGTCTTCCTCCAGAAGATGGCGATCTTCCAGGATCCGGTGCGGACCGAGCGCCTGTGCCGCGCGCTGGCCGGCGCGATCGAGGCGCGCTTCGGGCGGATCGACGTCGTCGTCTCGCCCGCGATCGGCGGCATCGTCCCCGGCTACGAGACGGCGCGCCATCTCGGCGCGCGCGCGATCTTCGTCGAGCGCGAGGCCGGCGCCTTCGTGCTGCGCCGCGGCTTCTCGATCCCCGCCGGCGCGCGCGCTGTGATGGTCGAGGACATCGTCACGACCGGGCTCTCCTCGCGCGAATGTCTCGCCGCGCTCGCGGGCGAGAAGGGCGAGATCGTCGGCGCCGCCTGCCTGATCGACCGCTCGGGCGGGAGCGTCGATCTCGGCGTGCCGCTCGTGGCCCTCGCGAGCCTCGTCGTACCCGCCTATCCGGCCGATGCGCTGCCGCCGGAGCTCGCCGCCCTTCCGGCCACGAAGCCGGGCAGTCGCGGATTGCAATAATCCTTTCTTGAGCGTAAAAGATGCCTTGACCGGTCGCGGGAGCCGCGGCAGTATCCGTACACAATGGTGTACAGAAGTTCAGAATTGTTCCAATCTGGCTTGTGGCTACCAAAATGGTCGCGATCGCGCTTGCGTGCGGTCGCGTTTCGTTCATGATCGAAAAGGCTCATTTCGGAGACATTGCAATGGACCAACGAGAACGAATTGCCGTATTCATCGATGGCGCCAATTTGTACGCCACGACCAAGACTTTGGGCTTCGATATCGACTACAAGCGGTTATTGAAAGAATTTCAATCCAGAGGTTATCTGCTGCGGGCCTTCTACTACACCGCTCTCGTAGAGGATCAGGAGTACTCCTCGATCCGTCCGCTGATCGATTGGCTCGATTACAACGGCTATTGCGTCGTGACGAAGCCGACGAAGGAATTCGTCGACTCGACCGGCCGCCGCAAGGTCAAGGGCAACATGGACATCGAGCTCGCGATCGACGCGCTCGAGCTCGCCCAGCACGTCAACCACATCGTCCTCTTCTCCGGCGACGGCGACTTCCGCTCCCTCGTGGAGGCGCTGCAGCGCCGGGGCGTGCGCGTCTCCGTCGTGTCGACGATCTCCACCCAGCCGCCGATGGTCGCCGACGAGCTGCGCCGGCAGGCCGACGAGTTCATCGACATCGTCTCGCTCCTGCCGAAGATCGGTCGCGATCCGGCCGAGCGGCCGCAGCGCGATTATGCCGAGCGTGCGGCCCGCTTCCAGAACGGCGGACCCGGCCTCGAGCGCCGCTACGGCATCCGCACTCAGAACCCGCCCGGCGAAGAGGACGACGTCGGTCCCTGATCCATCGCGGCGGCCGACGGGCCGCCCGAGAGACCCATACGAGAAGGGCGCCCCCCGCTCGGCGGAGGGCGCCCTGTTTCGTTCGGAGGTCGGGCGCGCCGAGCGCCGTCAGGCGACGGCCGCGTCGATGGTGCGCGGGCCGGCGCCCGTCGCGATCGGGATCAGACGCGGCTTCTTCGCCTCCGGGATCTCGCGCACGAGGTCGACGTGCAGGAGCCCGTTCTCGAGGGTCGCGCCGGTCACCTGGACGCCGTCGGCGAGCTGGAAGCGGCGCTCGAAGGCGCGCGCGGCGATGCCCTGATAGAGCACTTCACGCTTCTCGCCGGCCGCGTCGGCCTGCTTGGCGCCGCGGATCGCGAGCGTGTGCTCCTTCACCTCGAGGGTGAGGTCCGCCTCGGTGAAGCCGGCGACGGCGACGGTGACGCGGTACGCGTTCTCGCCGGTGCGCTCGATATTGTAGGGCGGATAGCTGTTCTGCGCGTTGGTCTCCACGCCGACGAGCTGGTCGAGCGCCGAGAACAGGCGATCGAAGCCGACGGTGGAGCGATAGAGCGGGGAAAGATCGAAGTGACGCATGGCATATCCTCCATGAGCGACATGCGGTTGGCGGGTCCGCCGTCCGGCCGGACCCCTGAAGTCGCGCCGCCGTCTCGGCCGGCGCATCCTCGAGATGGGAGCCCCTCGCCCACGCTTCAAGAGGGGAAGGATCGCGCGCGAGGCAGAGACGCCGCCTCCGCAGCCGCCGTCGTGAGAGTCCGTGAATCTGTCGAAGGCTGTCATCCCGGGCCGCGAAGCGGACCCGGGACCAGTACACACCGACGACGGTTCGAGCGCGCATGCCGCGCTCGCTGCACCACCGTGCAGCGGGTTCGATCGTCTACGACACGCAGCCTACAGGCTGCGACTGACGCGTCGTGGATCTGGGTCCCGGATCGCCTTCGGCGTCCGGGATGACACCGCAACGATAGATTTTCAGATTCCGAGGGGAAGGAGAGCGGCCCTCCGAACCCGGTCCGGAAGCGTCTCCCTCGTTTCGCCGCGGGCAAAAGCGGTCTAGGGTCTGCGCCATGAAGCTCGTCTCCGTCGTCGACAATCCCGTCCCAATCGCCACCGAGGTCTCGCGGATCCGCGCGGCCGACGGCGTGGGCTTGCGCGTCGCGCGCTTCGAGGCGCGCGTGGAGCGCCCGCTGGGGACCGTGACGATCTATCAGGGCCGCGCGGAATTCATCGAGAAATGGGCCGAGCCGATCGCGGAGCTCCTCGATCGCGGCTTCGCCGTCGTCGCCTTCGACTGGCGCGGACAGGGCGCCTCGGACCGGGCGTTGGAGGACCCGCGCAAGGGCCACGTGCGACGCTTCCGCCATTACGCCCGCGACGTCGAGGCGATCGCCGCGCAGGTGCTGCCCAAATGCCCCGGCCCGCATTTCGTGCTCGCCCATTCGATGGGCGCGGGCATCGCGCTCGATCTCGCCCGGCACGGGCGGCTGCCGGCCGAGCGGCTCGTGGCGCTCTCGCCGATGATCGCGCTCGCGGCGATCGACCGCCCCCGCGTCGCGCGCGCCTATATCCGCGCGAGCCGGCTCGCTCTCCTCGGCGGGACCTACGTGCCCGGCGGCGGCGAGACCTCCGTGATGACGCGGCCCTTCCCCGGCAATCCCCTCACCTCCGACGAGCGGCGCTACGTGCGCAACGCCGGCATCGCGGCGGAGGTGAAGGAATGGGCGGTCGGCGCGCCGACGGTCGCCTGGCTCGACGAGGCCTGGTCGCTGATGCGCACGCTCCAGGCCCCGCGCGCCGCGCTCGACATCCGCATGCCGGTCCTCATCGTCGCGGGAGGGGCCGATCGGGTGGTGTCCACCCCGGCCGCCGAGCGTTTCGCCGCCTGGTTGAAGACCGGCCCCGCTCTCGTGATCCCCGGCGCCCGCCACGAGCTCCTCAACGAGAGCGACGCGATCCGCGCCCGCGTCTGGGGCGCCTTCGACGCCTTCGTCCCCGGCACGGCGGGCGCGGGTCTCTCGAAGGACCGGCAGAGGGCGGTGAGCCTGCGCTGAGCGGGCCCACCGCGCGCTCACGCGGCCTGCGCGCTCGTCCCCCAGCGCTGGTGGAGCACGCGCTCGAAGGGCGAGAACAGGAGCCTGTCCGCCGCGAGCCCGACGATCACGATCACGAGCATCACGCCGATCACCTGATCCATCGCGTTCAACTCGCGGCCGTAATGGAGCACGTGGCCGAGGCCGAAGCCGGAGAGGATCGTCACGTAGATCTCCGCCGCCATCAGCGAGCGCCAGGCGAAGGCCCAGCCCTGCTTCATGCCCGTCACCAGGAAGGGCAGCGAGGCCGGCACGATCACCCGCACCCAGGTATGGAGCCCGCGCGAGCCCATCGTGCGCGCGACGCGGGCATAGATCGGCGGGATGGCGCGGGCGCCGTGCTCGGTCGCGATGGCGACGGACCAGAGCGTGCCCATCACCACGATGAACAGCATCGCCGTCTCCGTCTGGCCGAACCAGAGGAGCGCGAGCGGCACCCAGCAGACGGAGGGCAGCGTCTGGAGCCCCAGGGCGACGGCGCCGACCGTGTCGCGCATCGCCTGCGAGGCGCTGAGGAGGAGGCCGAGCGGCAGGCCGATCGCGAGCCCGATCGCATAGCCGGCGAGGAGCCGCCAGCCGGTGACGAGGCTCGCCTCGAGGAGGGTGCCGTCCGCCGCCGCCGCGAGGAGGAAGCGCCCGACGTCGCTCGGCGGCGGCAGGATCACCCGCGACCACAGCCCGCTCGCGACCGCGCTTTGCCACAGGAGGAGGAGGCCCGCGAAGAAGGCCACGACGACGAGGATGCGGCGGGTCATCGGGGCGTCTCCTCGGCGAGGGCGATCGATTTGAGATCGGCGGCGATGGTCGCGGCGATCTCGGCGAGCGCCACGCTGTTGACGTCGCGCGGGCGCGGCAGGCCGACCGCGTGCTCGCTCGCGATCCGGCCGGGCCGCGGCGCCATCACGACGACCCGGTCGCCGAGGCAGACGGCCTCGCGGACGTTGTGGGTGACGAGGATCGCGGTCTTGCCCGTCGTCGCGAAGATCCGCTGGACGTCCTCGTAGAGCCGCTCGCGGGTGAGCGCGTCGAGGGCGGAGAAGGGCTCGTCCATGAGGAGGAGCGCCGGGTCGGGGGCGAGCGCGCGGGCGAGCGCCACGCGCTGGCGCATGCCGCCCGAGAGCTGATGGGCGAAGGCGCGCTCGAAGCCCTTCAACCCGACGAGCGCGAGATGCGCGTGCGCGATCTCCCGCCGCGCCGCCTCGTCGAGATCCTTGCGAAGCCGCAAGCCGAACATCACGTTGCCGAGCGCGTCGAGCCAGGGAAAGAGCCCCGCCTCCTGGAACATCACGAGGCGATCCGGGCCCGGCCCCGTGACGGGGCGCCCCTCGGCGAGGACCCGCCCGGCATCGGGGCGCGCGAGCCCGGCCATGATGTCGAGAAGGGTCGATTTCCCGCAGCCGCTCGGGCCGACGAGGCAGACGATCTCGCCCGGGCGCACCGCGAGCGAGACGCGGTCGAGCGCCTGCACGCTCCCGTGCCGTCCCGAAAAGCTCTTCGAGACCGCCTCGACGGCGAGCTTCGCCGCGGCCGGGGCGATCGTCTCGCGCGCAAACTCCAGATCCGTCGCGCGCGGGATCGAGCGGATGGCGAGCGGCCTCATGCGCCGGCCCTCACGAGACGGTCGAGCGCCGGCACGTCGCGCAGGAAGCCCACCGCCTGCGCCTTGGCGACGAAGCTCTCCAATTCGGCGAGCGCGATCTCGCTCGCGATCTCCATGCGCGGCCAGGCGCGCGCCACGATCTCGGGAGCGAGCGCGGCGCGGAAGGTGGCGGCGAGCTCGTCGCGGACCATGTCCTGCGCCGCTTCGGGATGCTCGCCGATCCAGAGGGTCAGCTCGCGATGGGCGGCGACGAAGCGGCCGAGGAGCTCGGGCTCCTCGTCGGCGAAGGCGCGGCGGGTGGCGAGCACGGTCGTGATCGCGTCCGTCTCCTCGACGAGCACCCGCCCTCCGGCCTCGAGCTCGAGGCGCGACACCCATGGCTCGACCGTCCAGACCGCGTCGAGATCGCCGCGCGCGAAGAGGGTCAGCTGGTCGGGATTGGCGGTCGGCACGACGAAGGCGTCGCCGCCCGTCTGCGTGATGCGCAGGCCGCCGGCCGCGAGCCAGGCGCGGGCCGCGACGTCCTGCGTATTGCCGAATTGGGGCGTGCCGATGCGCCGGCCGCGGAAATCGGCGGGGCTCTCGAGCCCGAGATCCGGGCGCACGACGAGGGCGGCGGCGCCGCGCACCGCGCCCGCGACGATCCGGATCTCCTCGCCGCCCGAGCGGGCATAGGCGTTCAGCGCGGGATTGGGGCCGACATAGGTGATGTCGAGGCCGCCGGTGAACACCGCCTCCATCGCGCTCGGCCCCGCATTGTAGGCGTACCACTCGATCGAGACGTCGCCGAGCCGCGGCGCGAACCAGGGCTCGCCGCGCCGCTCGAAGGCGCGGGCGACGAGGGCGTGGGCGTGAGTGAGGTTCGGGAAATGGCCGACGCGCAGCACGCCGGCGGGACGGGCTCGGGCGATGCGGGGCGCGGCCGCGCTCGCGGCGAGCGCGCCGAGGCCGAGGCCGAGGAGGAGCGCCGAGCGGCGGGTGAGAGAGAGGAACCGAGGAGAGGCGACCATGACCGTGTTCCTCCGTTGAACACGATCAAGCTGGTCGGCTTTATCGGGTTTGTCAATTCACCTCTCGTTCACCATGTCCGGCCGCGCGTCGCCATGGTGAACGGCGCCGCCCGCGATCGCGTCGGCGAGGCTCGTCGTCTCGAGCACCGCGAGCTGCGCCTCGTAGGCGACGCCGAAGACGCGGCGAATGCGGCAGGCCTCCTCGTCGGCGCAATCCTCGCAGCGCCGATAGGCGGTGCGCGAGAGGCAAGGCAGCGGCGCGACCGGGCCGTCGACGAGGCGCAGCACGGGACCGAAATAGATCTCCCCCGGATCGCGCAGCAGAACGAAACCGCCGCCCCGCCCCCGGCGGCTCCCGACGATGCCGGCACGGCGCAGGTCGAGCAGGATCTGCTCCAGGAACGCGCGGGGAATGGCGTGCGCGGCGGCGATCTCGCCCGCCTGAAGGGTCGTTCCCGGCCCCGCCTCGGCGAGCGCGATCAGCGCCTTGAAGGCGTAGCGGGCCTTCTGGGAGATCATCCTGCGCGGTCCTCCGGTGTTTCCGACGCGCCTGCCATACGCGACCGTGCCGACGCGGTCACCCCCCGCGCGTCATCCCGAGAGCCGCGCCGTCAAGTCGCCGAGCGCGGCCACGCCCACATTGGCGAAGGCGATGCGCAGGTGAGTCTCCTGGCCGGGGCCGAAGAAGCTGCCCGGCAGCGCCAGCACGCCGCGCTCGCCCGCGAGGCGCCGCGCGACCTCGGCGGCGGGCGTGCCGGGGAAGGGATGGCGGACATAGGCGAAATAGGGGCCGATCTGGTCGATGCGCCAATCGGGGTGGGGCGCGAGCGCGGCGGCGAAGGCGGCGGCGCGGGCCTCGAGCTCGGCGCGCGCGGCCTCCCGCCAGTCGCGCAGGGCGTCGATCGCCCAGGCGACCGCGGCCTGGCCGGCGCGGGCGGGGCAGATCTGGACGTTGTCGAGGATCTTGGCGATCTCCGCGATCGCTTCCTCCCCCGCCAGCATGGCGCCGAGCCGGTGGCCGGGCACGGCGTAGCTCTTCGAGAAGGAATAGAGCTGGATGACGTGCTCGCCCCAACCCGGCTCGGCGAGGAGGCCGTGCGGGGCGCCCGTGCCGGCGGGGAGGAAATCGCGATAGGTCTCGTCGAGGACGAGCCAGAGGCCGCGGCGGCGGGCGAGATCGGCGAAGGCGGCGATGGTCGCCGGCGGGTAGGTCGCGCCGGTCGGGTTGTTGGGCGTCACCAGCACGATCGCCCGCACGCGCGCGTCGATCAGGGGCTCGGCATCGGCGACGTCCGGGACGAAGCCTGTCTCGGCGCGGGTCGGCAGCGCGCGCGCCTCGATGCCGAGCATCGACAGCGACATTTCGTGGTTGAAGTACCAGGGGGTCGGCAGCAGCACCGCGTCGCCGGGGGCGGCGACGAGGAGCGCGGTCGCGACGAAGGCGGCGTTGCAGCCCGCCGTGATCGCGACGTTCCCCGCATCGACCCGCCCTCCGTAGAGCGCGGCCACCTCCCCGGCGAGCGCGGCCCGCAGGCGCTCGTCGCCGAGGATGGCGCCGTAGCGCGCCGCGTGGGGCGAGCCCGCCGCCTCCGCGAGAGCCGCGAGGAGGTCGGGATGCGGCGCCCCGCCGGGTGCCGCCTGCGAGAGGTCGATCAGCGACCCGCGCGCGCCGTCATAGGCGCGCGCCCAGGCCTGCGCGGCGGGGATCGGCGGCGCCTGGATCGCGGCGACGTGCGGGTTGAAGGCGGGGCGGGACATCACGGCTCGATTCTGACGAAAGGGTCGGTCCCGCTTATGCCTCGCCGCGCGCGCCGCGCCAATCCTCGATCAATGCCGCCAATGCCTCCGGCGTGTCGACGTCGACGAGGATTCCGGGGTCGTCGACGGGCAGCGCGACCACGTCCTCGCGGGCGCGCAGGAGCGGCCCCGCGCCGGCATCTCCCGACAGCGCGGCGATCTCGGGCGCGAGGCGCCGCGCGAGGAGCACCGGGTTGCCCCGCCTGCCGGCATGGACCGGGACGATGGCGGCGGCGTCCGGATGCGCGGATTGCGCGGCGATCAGCGCGGCGATCGTCTCTGCCGAGATAAGCGGCATGTCCGCGAGGAGCACGAGCGCGCCCGTCGCCGCTTCGGGCAGCGCCGCGAAGCCGAGCCGCAGGGAGGAGGCGAGGCCGCGCTCGGGAGCGTCGTTGTGGATCCGCGTATGGACGAGCCCGTCGAGCGCTTCGGCGACGGCGTCGCCGGCGCGCCCGGTCACCACGATCGCGGGATCGGCGCCCCCCGCCAGCGCGGCCTCGACTGCGCGGCGCACCAGAGGACGGCCGTCGAAGCGCGCGAGGCATTTGGGCGCCGCGCCGAAGCGCGTGCCGAGGCCTGCGGCGAGCACGATCGCGGCGATCGTCACGCGTCGTCCTCCCTTTCCCCCTCCCCCTCGCCTTCCGGCACGCTCGCCTCGCCGCCGCGCGGCTGCGGGCGCGAGACGATCTCCATCAGGAGCCCGCCGACGCCCATCCGCGTGATGTCGGCGCGGGTGACGGGCACGTCGGCGAGGAGGCGGTGGAGCACCCAGTCGAAGCCGTTCTCCTTGGGGCTGCGCGCGCAGCCCGGCGCCCCGATCGCGGGCACGCCGCCGACATCGCCGACGAGGAGCAGGTTGCCGGGATCGACCGGCATCCCGAAATGCGCGACGCGACCGTCCGCCGCCTCGATCGCGGCCGGAATGACGTCGCGACGATCGGCGATGGCCGAGGCGCCGAAGACGACGAGGAGATCGCAGGAGGGCGCGATCGCGCGCAGGGCGTCCGCGAGCGGCCCCGCCGCATGCGGCACGCGCCGCTCCTGGACGATCGCCGCGCCGGTCGGCTCCAGGCGGCGCTCGAGCACGCGCAGGGTCTTGTCGACGATGCTCGGCTTCAGGCCCGGCAGAAGCGTCGAGACGACGCCGATCCGCGCGCGCGCATAAGGCGCCACGCGCATCAGGCCGGGCGCGGCGGCGGCGCAGGCAGCCGCGAGCGCGCCCTCGCCCACCGCATAGGGGATGATCTTCACCGTGCCGATCATCTCGCCCTCGACGACGGGCGCGTGCTGCGCGAGCGTCGCGAGCGTGATCGCCTCGTCGATCCCGTTGACCGCATCGACCCGCGCGCGGTCGACCACGAGCACGCCGGCCGCCGTCGCGAACAGGTTCGTGCGCCCGGTGAACGGCGCCTCGCAGCGCACGTTCGCGCCGGCCGCCGCCTCCGCGAGCCGCGCGGAGGCCTCGTCCTCGCCGATGTCGCCGGGCTCGAGCCGCACGGCGACGAGGGTCGCGATGCCGGCGGCGGCGAGGGCGTCCGCCTCGGCCTTCCCGATCGGAGCGCCCTTCTTGAGGACGAGCGTGCCCGCCCGCACCGTGTGCGCGGCGCGCGCGCCGATCGCGGCGGCGACGGGCGTCTCGCCGAAGATCATGGCCGGCGCCTCCGGTCCGCCCTGAGCGCGCCGACGATCTCGGCGAGGACCGAGACCGCGATCTCGGGCGGGGAGACGGCGCCGATATCGACGCCGATCGGGGCGCGGATGCGGGCGATCGCAGCCTCGTCGAAGCCCGCCTGCGCGAGCCGCTCGACGCGGCGCGCATGGGTCTTCTTCGAGCCGAGCGCGCCGATATAGAAGCACGCCGCGCGCAGACCCGCATCGAGCGCCGGATCGTCGATCTTCGGATCGTGGGTGAGCGCGACGAGCGCCGTGTAGCGGTCGAGCGGGCGCTCGGCGAGCGCCTCGTCGGGCCAGACGGGGAGCACGGTCACGTCGGGGAAGCGCTCGGGCGTGGCGAAGGCGGTGCGCGGATCGACGATGGTGACGTCGAAGCCGACGAGGCGGGCCATCGGCGCGAGCGCCTGGGAGATGTGCACGGCGCCGATCACGAGGATGCGCACCGGCGGCACGTGGACGTCCACGAAGGCCTCGCCGTCCGGCGTCTCGACGAGGCCGGACTTGCCCGCGCGCAGGCGCTCGGCGAGGCGATCCGCGAGCGGGTCGTCGTCGATCTCGGCCTCGCGCACGAGCCGCTGCGCCCCGCTCGCGAGATCGGTGACGACGACCACCGCCCGCCGCGCGGCGCGCTCCTCGTTGAGCGCACGGATGAGGGAGAGCTTCATGACGGAATGCCTCTCATCCCTCCCCGGAGGGGAGGGTGGCCTCGGGAGCGCAGCGACCGAGGTCGGGTGGGGCCTCGCCGGTGGAGATCAGGCTTCGAACCCCGGGCCCCACCCGGCCCTTCTCGCTCCCGCTCGAAGGTCCACCGTCCCCTACGGGGAGGGATGCGCGCCGAAATCCCTCCCCGGAGGGGAGGGTGGCCTCGGGAGCGCAGCGACCGAGGTCGGGTGGGGCCCGGCCGGTGGAGATCGGGCTTTGAACCTCGGGCCCCACCCGGCCCTTCTCGCTCCCGCTCGAAGGTCCACCCTCCCCTACGGGGAGGGATGACGCAGCGCCTCTTCATCACGCCGCCTCCACGCGCTCGACATAGACCCGGATCCGCCCGCCACACGACAGCCCCACCCGCCAGGCGGTCTCGTCCGCGACGCCGAATTCGAGCATCTTCGGCGCGCCCGTCTCGATCACCTCGAGCGCGTCCGCGATCACCGCCCCCTCGACGCAGCCGCCCGAGACCGAGCCGACGAACGCCCCCTCCGCGTCGATGACGAGGTGGGAGCCGACGGGGCGGGGGGCCGAGCCCCAGGTCTCGATCACGGTCGCGATCGCGACGCCGCGCCCCTCCCCGGCCCAGGTCTCGGCGATGCGCAGGATGTCGTCCTCCGTCGCGAGGCTCGTGGTCTCGTCCGCCATCTCGTCCTCCTCAGGCGACCGCGCGCAGCCAGGCGCGGGGATCGGCCCCCGCCGAACGCCCGGCGGACAGCGCCTCGCACAGATCCTCCATCGCCGCGATGGTGTGGATCGGCCGGAACTCGTGCACGTGCGGCAGCATCGCGCGGATGCCCGACGCGCGCGCCTCGAAGCGATCGTAGCGCAGAAGCGGGTTCAACCAAACGAGCTTGCGGCAGGAGCGCTTCAGACGGTCCATCTCGAAGGCGAGGCTCTGGTCGACGTCGCGCTCGAGGCCGTCGGTGAACAGCAGCACGGTCGCCCCCTGGCCGAGCACCCGGCGCGACCAGGTTCGGTTGAAGCCCGCGAGGCAGGTCGCGATGCGGGTGCCGCCCTCCCAATCCTGCACGCGCTTGCCCGCCCGCGCGAGCGCCTCGTCGGGGTCGCGGTAGCGCAATTCGCGGGTGATGTTGGTCAGCCGCGTGGCGAAGACGAAGACGTGCACGCGCCGGCGCCTCTCGGCGAGCGCGTGGAGGAAATGCAGGAAGAGCCGCGAATATTCCGCCATCGAGCCCGATATGTCGAGGAGCGCGACCACCGGCGGCGGGCGCACGGCGCGGCTGCGGAAGGCGAGGTCGATCGAGCCCCCTCCCCCGCGCAGCGAGCGGCGGAAGGTGCGGCGCGGGTCGATGCGCGCGCCGCGCGGATCGGCGACGAAGCGGCGGATGCGGCGCGCGTCGTCGGGCAGATCGAGCTCCCCGATCAGGCGCTTGGCCTTGGCGATCTCGGCGGCCGACATCTGGGCGAAGTCGCGCGCGCGCAGGACCTCCCGGTCCGACACCGTCAGGCGGGCGGAGAAGCGCTCCTCCTCGCGCGTCTGCGGCGGCTCGTTCGGCTTCGGCCGCATCGCCTCGGCGATGCGCGCGGAGCCGGCCTCGGGGCGGCGCTCCTCCTCCTTGCGGCCGGGCGCGACGGGAGACATCTGCTGGATCAGCTTCTCGATCAGCGCCCGACGCCGCCAGAACAGGCGGAAGGCCTGGTCGAACAGGATCGTGTGCTCATGGCGCTTCACGAAATTCGCGTGCAGCGTCCAGTAGAAATCCGTCCGCGTCCCCACCCCCACCGCCTCCACCGCCGCGATCGCGTCCGCCACCGCGCCGGGGCCGACGGGGATGCCGGCGGCGCGCAATGTGCGGGCGAAATAGGCGATGTTCTCGGCGAGCTTCATGGGGAAGATCCCTCCCCGGAGGCCGTCCGATTCAGATATCTCCGTCGATCGGTTTTCGGTTCATGCCGACGGTTTGCGAAACGCTCTCGGGTCTCCCCTCCCCCTTGGGGGAGGGGCCGGGGGTGGGGGTCGTGCAGGATGTGGCGTAACGGTGCCGCCTCGACGAGCCCCCATCCGACCCGTCGCCTTCGGCGCCGGGCCACCTTCCCCCAAGGGGGAAGGACAAGAGAGCCCGTCGCAGGCGTCGAGCGAGAGGGATGAGCGGGGTGGTCCGCCGTTCGGGAGGTCGGTTGGGGCGAGACGCTCACCGCGTAATCTCCACCCGGGCCCCACCCGGCCACGGTCGCTGACGCTCCCGTGTCCACCCTCCCCTCCGGGGAGGGACGATCGCCCGCCGCCTCGCCTCACGACGCGCGCGCCTCGGCGCGGACCCGGTCGAGCATCTCCTTGGCCTTCGACCCCTGCATCTTCTGGATGTCGTCCTGATATTTCAGGAGCACGCCCAGCGTGTCCGAGACGAGGTGCGGGTCGAGCGCGACGGCGTCGAGTTCGACGAGCGCGGAGGCCCAGTCGAGCGTCTCGGCGACGCCCGGCGCCTTGAACAGCTCCTCCTTGCGGATCGCCTGGACGAAAGCGACGATCTCGGCGGACAGGCGGGCGGGCGCCTGCGGGGCCTTGCGGCGCAGGATGGCGAGCTCGCGCTCGGCGCTCGGATAATCCACCCAATGGTAGAGACAGCGGCGCTTCAGCGCGTCGTGGATCTCGCGGGTGCGGTTCGAGGTGAGGATCACGATCGGCGGGTGCTCGGCCTTGATCGTCCCGAATTCGGGGATCGTCACCTGGAAATCGGAGAGGATCTCGAGGAGGAAGGCCTCGAAGGCCTCGTCGGTGCGGTCGAGCTCGTCGATGAGGAGCACCGGGGCGCCGCCGGGATCGGGCTCGAGCGCCTTGAGCAACGGCCGCTCGACGAGGTGGCGCCGCGAGAAGATGTCCCCGTGCAGGCGCTCGCGATCGGTCTCGCCCGCGGCCTCGGCGAGGCGGATCTCCATCATCTGCCCGGCATAGTTCCACTCGTAGACCGCGGAGGCGACGTCGAGCCCCTCGTAGCATTGCAGCCGGATGAGCCGCCGCCCGAGCGAGGCGGCCAGGACCTTCGCGATCTCGGTCTTGCCCACCCCCGCCTCGCCCTCGAGAAAGAGCGGCCGGCCGAGCTTGAGGGAGAGGAACAGGACCGTCGCGAGCGCGCGATCCGCCACGTAGCCCGCGCGCTCGAGCAGCTCGGCGGTGGCGTCGATGCTTTTGGGGATGTCCGACAAAGATCGCCTCTCGCCTCGTGCCTCGTGCCTTCGCCCTCGCACCGCGAGAACGTGGTCGTCGCGTCCGGTCCAGCCCTGGAGACAGTCTCACGGGCTGCGAAGAACGCGACGGTCTCCCCTCCCCCTTGTGGGGAGGGGTCGGGGGTGGGGGTCGTGCAGGATGACGCGTCAGGGTGCCACCTCGACGACCCCCATCCGTCTCCGAGCTTCGCTCGGAGCCACCTTCCCCACAAGGGGGAAGGACAAGAGCGCACGTCACGGACGTGGATTACGCGCGAAAACGGCGGTTCGTACTCTTCCCGGAGAAGCAGTGAGAGCGCTTCCCTTCCGTCGTCGCCCCGCCCCTCAGCGCGCCGTCGCAGCCTGGACCGCGCGGCGCGCCATCACGCCGACGAGGTGGGCACGATAATCCGCGCCGGCGTGGATGTCGCTGTTCATCTTGCCCGCGTCCGCGGACAGGCCGTCGAGCGATTTCGCGGTGAAGCGCGTGCGCAGCGCCTCCTCGGCCGCCCCCCAGCGGAAGACGCCGTCGGACCCCGCGCCGGTGACGGCGACGCGCACCTCCGAACCGCGCTTGGCCACGAACACGCCGGCGAGCGCGTAGCGGGAGGCCGGGTTGCGGAACTTCGCGTAGGCGGCCTTGGCGGGCACGGGGAAGGACACCCGGGTGATGATCTCGCCCTCTTCGAGCGCGGTCTCGAACATGCCCTTGAAGTAATCGTCCGCCTCGATCTTGCGCCGGTTCGTCACGATCGTGGCGCCGAGCGCGAGGGCGGCGGCGGGATAGTCCGCGGCCGGATCGTTGTTGGCGAGCGAGCCGCCGATCGTGCCGCGATGGCGCACGGCCGGATCGCCGATGAGCTCGGCGAGCTCGGCGAGGCCCGGGATCGCCTCGCGGACGACGTCCGAGGCGGCGACCTCGGCATGGGTCGTCATCGCGCCGATGACGACGGAGCGCCCCTTGCGCTCGATGCCCTTGAGCTCGTCGCACCTGGCGAGGTCGACGAGGCTCGCGGGCGCGGCGAGGCGCTGCTTCATGGTGGGCAGGAGGGTGTGCCCGCCGGCGAGGATCTTGGCGTCCTCCGCCTTGGCGAGGAGGGCGGCCGCCTGGCGGACGCTGGTCGGACGGTGGAAGTCGAAGGCGTACATTCTGGTCTCGTCCTGATCTCGAAAGGAAGCCGGCGGCGCACCGCGATCGGCGCGCCGCGACGGATCGAGCGCGATTATTCCGCGGCCATCGGCATGCGCGTCCGCTGGGCGGCCCGCCAGACGACCTGGGGCGTGGCGGGCATGGCGACGTCCTCGTGGCCGACGGCGTCGGTGATCGCGTTGATGACCGCCGGCGGCGCCGCGATGGCGCCGGCCTCGCCGCAACCCTTGATCCCGAGCGGGTTCGAGGGGCAGGGCGTCACCGTCATGCCGACCCGGAAGGAGGGCAGGTCGGAGGCGCGCGGCATCGTGTAGTCCATGTAGCTCGCCGTCACGAGCTGGCCCGCCTCGTCGTAGACCGCCTGCTCGTGCAGCGCCTGGCCGACGCCCTGGGCGATGCCGCCATGGACCTGGCCCTCGACGATCAGCGGGTTGATGACGACGCCGAAATCGTCGACCGCGGTGAAGCGCTCGATCGTCGTCACGCCCGTGTCCGGATCGATCTCCACCTCGCAGACGTGGACGCCGGCGGGGAAGGTGAAGTTCGTCGGATCGTAGAAGGCGCCCTCCTTGAGACCGGGCTCGAGGTCCTGGCCGGAGAACTTGTGGGCGATGTAGGCCTGCAGCGCGACCTCGCCGAAGGCGAGCGACTTGTCGGTGCCGGCGACCTTGAAGCGCCCGTCCTCGAACTCGATGTCGCCCTCGGAGGCCTCCATCGCGTAGGCCGCGACCTTCTTGGCCTTGGCGATCACCTTGTCGATGGCCTTGGCGATCGCCGACATGCCGACCGCACCCGAGCGCGAGCCGTAGGTGCCCATGCCGAACTGCACCTTGTCGGTGTCGCCGTGGACGATGGTGACGCTCTCGATCGGCACGCCGAGCCGGTCGGAGACGAGCTGGGCGAAGGTGGTCTCGTGGCCCTGGCCGTGCGAGTGCGAGCCGGTGAGCACCTCGATCGAGCCCGTCGGATTCACCCGCACCTCGGCCGATTCCCACAGGCCGACGCCCGCGCCGAGCGAGCCGACGGCCTGCGAGGGCGCGATGCCGCAGGCCTCGATATAGGACGAGAAGCCGATGCCGCGCAGCTTGCCGCGCCGGGCGCTCTCGCGCTTGCGCTTCGAGAAGCCCTTGTAGTCGGCGATCTCGAGCGCCTTCTCGAGGGAGGCCGCGTAATCGCCGACGTCGTAGGTCATGATCACCGGCGTCTGGTGCGGGAAGCGCTTGATGTAGTTCTTCTTGCGGAACTTGGCCGGATCCATGCCGAGTTGGCGCGCGGTCACCTCGACGAGCCGCTCGACGACGAAGGTCGCCTCGGGGCGGCCCGCGCCGCGATAGGCGTCGACGGGGGCGGTGTTGGTGTAGACGCCGTCGACCTCCGCGTAGATCGCCGGGATGTCGTACTGGCCCGACAGGAGCGGCGCGTAGAGATAGGTCGGCACCGAGGAGGAGAAGGTCGAGAGATAGGCGCCGAGATTGGCGACCGTATGGACGCGCAGCCCGATGATCTTGCCGTTCTCGTCGACCGCCATCTGCGCCTTGGTGACGTGGTCGCGCCCGTGGGCGTCCGCGAGGAAGGCCTCCGTGCGGTCCGAGGTCCACTTGACCGGCCGCCCGACCTTCTTCGCCGCCCAGACGCAGACCGTCTCCTCGGCATAGATGAAGATCTTCGAGCCGAAGCCGCCGCCGACGTCGGGGGCGATCACGCGCAGCTTGTGCTCGGGCGCGATGCCGATGAAGGCCGAGAGCACGAGACGGGCGACGTGCGGGTTCTGGCTCGTCGTGAAGAGCGTGTAGGCGTCCGTCCCCGCATCGTATTCGCCGATCGCCGCACGCGTCTCGATCGGGTTCGGCACGAGCCGGTTGTTGGTGATGTCGAGCGTGGTGACGTGCGCGGCCCGCGCGAAGGCGGCCTCGGTCGCGTCCTTGTCGCCCAGATGCCATTCGTAGACGACGTTGTCGGGCGCCTCCCCGTGGACGACGGCGCCGGCGCCGCGCGCCTTGGCCGTCTCGACGATGGCGGGCAGCTCCCGATACTCGACGGACACCGCCTCGGCGGCGTCGCGCGCCTGGGCGAGCGTCTCGGCGATGACGACGGCGACGTGGTCGCCGACATAGCGCACCTTGCCCTGGGCGAGCGCCGGATGCGGCCCCGCCTTCATCGGCGAGCCGTCCTTCGAATGGATCATCCAGCCGCAGATCAGCCCGCCGATCTTGTCGGCGGCGAGATCGTCGCCGGTGAGCACCGCGAGCACGCCGGGCATGGCGAGGGCCGCGGACGTGTCGATCGAGAGGATCTCGGCGTGCGCGTGCGGCGAGCGCACGAAATAGGCGTGGGCCTGGCCGGGACGAGCGAGATCGTCCGTGTAGCGGCCCTGTCCGGTGATGAAGCGATGGTCTTCCCTGCGGCGCACGGGCGCGCCGATGCCGGTACCCGTCATGGCGAATGTCCTCCTCCGTCGCCTCTTGTCGGGCGCTCGATCTCTTGCATGGGATTCTGGTGCGGGAGCCCGCGCAGTGTCGGCGCGGCGGATGGGAGCCCCCGTCGGGCGACGCCCTTATTCCGCGGCTTCGCGCAGCGCTCCGCCCGCCATGGCGCGGGCCCCGGCTTCGACGGCGCGGACGATGTTGTGATAGCCCGTGCAGCGGCAGATGTTGCCCTCGAGCTCGGTGCGGATCGTCGCCTCGTCGAGGTCGGAGCCGAGCCGGTTCACCATGTCGACGGCGGTCATGATCATGCCGGGCGTGCAATAGCCGCATTGCAGGCCGTGATGCTCGCGGAAGGCCGCCTGCATCGGGTGGAGCTCTCCGCCCTGGGCGAGGCCCTCGATCGTCACGACGGACGCGCCGTCCGCCTGGAGGGCGAGCGCGGTGCAGGCCTTGACCGCCTTGCCGTCGACATGGACGACGCAGGCGCCGCACTGGCTGGTGTCGCACCCGACATGGGTGCCGGTGAGGCGCAGGTGCTCCCGCAGGAATTGCACGAGCAGCGTGCGCGGATCGATGTCCGCGGTGACCGGCTTGCCGTTCACCGTCATCGAGACGATGGCCATGGTCGTTGTCCTCCTCCTGTCCGGCGCATTCGGCCGGTGATCCGTGCGGCGGGCGCCGCCGGGCGTTTTGGACGGGGCGCGCGCCGCTCGCGCGGCGGCCACCCTCGAATGCGTCGAAATCGAGTGTGAACCGCCTCAAAACGGCGGTCAAGCCGGTCGTCTGCGCCGGAAGGTGCAATTTCGGCGCAGTCGCGAGCCGATTTTCGGGTGCGGTGCGAGGGGGGCGTCAGGGCGTTCCGCCGAGCGGAAGTCGCATCGGCACGGCGCGCGCTCCGTAAGCGTCGAGCGTCGTCCCGGGGGCGGGCGCCGCAACGGGTCGGAAGCCGAAACGCGACCAGTAGGCGTCCTTCCCGTCCACCGCGACGAGGCCGATCGCGCGGAAGCGGCCGCGGGCGCGCGCGACGAGGGCCGCGAGCCCGCCGGCCGCCCCGCCGCGCCCCCGCGCCGCCGGAGCGATCACACAATCGTGAAGGTGCACGAGATCGGCCCCGTCCGGCAGCGTGCCGAGCAACGTGTCGAGGGCCGGCGGCGGCCCCTCGCGCCACGGATGCGCGATCATATAGCCGGCGAAACTCCCCTCCGCCTCGTGGACGAGGCACAGATTCGGCGCGAGCGCGAGGCGCTCGGCGAAGACGTCGTCGCGCTCCGGATAGGCGGGGTGGGCCTGCGCCGCGAGCGCGACGACGGCGGGAAGATCGCGAGCCTGCATCGAGCGCCACATGGCGCGAGAGAGCGGAACAAGCGGTGCCGTGTCAAGCGCGCGATCGGGGCCGTATCCCCGTCACGCAACCGATGCTACGACTGTCATGCTCCGCGCCCGCGGGGCGAGACCACGGACTTCGCAGAGAGTGCACCTCATGCCAAACGACGTCGACCTCCGTCAGAGCCTCGCCGAGGCCTCCCGCCTGAGCCGCCGCCGCTTCCTCTCGCTCGCAGGGGCGAGCATGGTCGTCGCCGGCGCGGGCGTCTTCACGATGACGACGGCCCGCGCGGGCACCGGCTTCAAGCTCGGCGTCCTGCACATCAACGACCTGCACAGCCGCATCGAGTCGATCGGCCGCTCGGACGCGACCTGCTCGCCGCAGGACGCCGCGGAGGAGCGTTGCTTCGGCGGCTATGCGCGCCTCGCCACCAAGATCCGCGAGCGCCGCGAGGCGCTGGCCGCGGACGGCGTGCCGGTCGTGACCCTCGACGCGGGCGACCAGTTCCAGGGCTCGCTCTACTACACGACCTACAAGGGCATGGCCGAGGTCGAGTTCATGAACGCCATCGGCTTCGACGCCATGGCGCTCGGCAACCACGAATTCGACGACGGGCCGGGCGTGCTCGCCGAGTTCATCCGCGCGGCGGACTTCCCCGTGATCTCCGGCAACACCCGCGTCGCGGACGTGGAGCCGCTCTCGGAAGTGCTGCGCGAGCACGTGATTCTCGACATCGGCGACGAGAAGGTCGCCGTGCTCTCGGTGCTGACGCCGAACACCACCATCATCGCCTCGCCGGGCCCGAACGTGACCTTCGAGGACGAGATCGCCTATCTCCAGGAGGCGGTCGCGCGCGTGAAGGACGAGGGCGTGCACAAGATCCTCGTCCTCTCCCATGTCGGCTTCCTGCGCGACCAGGAGATCGCGGGCGCGGTCGACGGCATCTCGGCGATCATCGGCGGGCATTCGCACACGCTCCTGTCGAACAGCGTCGACGGCGCGCCGCCCTACGCGACGATGATCGAGAGCCCCTCGGGCCGCGCGGTGCCGATCGTGCAGGCCTACGCCTTCTCGCGCTATCTCGGCGACCTGATGCTCGAGATGGACGAGGAGGGCGCGGTCGTCGCCGCGACCGGCGACACCATCCTGCTCGACGCCTCCGTCGAGCCCGATCCGACCATCGAGGCGCGCATCCAGGAGCTCGCCGGGCCGATCGAGGAGATCAAGCGCCGGCCCGTCGCGACGCTCTCGGCGCCGATCGACGGCTCGCGCGAGAGCTGCCGCGCGCGCGAGTGCGAGATGGGCAACACGGTCACGGACGCCATGCTCGCCCGAGTCGCCGACCAGGGCGTCACCATCGCGATCACGAACGGCGGCGGCCTGCGCGCGGGCCTCGTCGAGGGCGTCGCGACGATGGGCGACGTGCTCACCGTGCTGCCCTTCCAGAACACGCTCGCGACGCTCGAGCTCACCGGCGCCGACATCGTCGCCGCGCTCGAGCACGGCGTCGGCGCGGTCGAGGAGGGCGCGGGACGCTTCCCGCAGGTCGCGGGCCTGCGCTTCCGGCTCGACCTGACGAAGCCCGCCGGCGAAGGCCGCGTCTCCGACGTCGAGGTCCGCACCGGCGACGGCTTCGCGCCGATCGACATGGAGGAGACCTACACGATCGTGACGAACAACTTCATGGCCAATGGCGGCGACGGCTACGCGGTCTTCCGCGACAACGGCCGCAACCCCTACGTCACGGCGACGGGGCTCGACGATGCGCTCGCGACCTTCCTCGCGGCGAACGAGCCCTTCGCGCCCGTCATCGAGGGCCGCATCGTCCAGTGAGGCGACGCGACGGGTCGGGATCTCGACGGCGGCGGCGTCGCGTGCCATGCATGCGGGGATGCCGACGACCCTCGATCCCGACCCCTTCTCCCCCGACGCGATCGCGCCGGAGACGGCCGCGCTCAACGCGCGCCTGATCGACGCCTTCACGCGGCTTCCCGATCGCTGGGCGCATCCCGTCGCCCTCGTGCGGGAGGCGCGCGCCGCCGGGCGCGGCCCCATCCCGCCGCTCCCGGTCTCGCCGCGGGCGCGTACGATCGTGCTCGACGAGCGCCCCGCGCGCGGGCGCCCCGGCGCGCTCGCCGCCCGGCTGATCGCGCCGAGCCGCCCGCGCGGGATCTATTTTCACATCCACGGCGGCGGTTGGACCTTCGGCAGCAATGCCGAGCAGGATCCCTGGCTCGAGCGCCTCGCCGACCGGCTCGACCTCGCCTGCGTCTCGGTCGCCTATCGGCTCGCCCCCGAGCACCCCTATCCCGCCGCGCCCGACGATTGCGAGGACGCCGCGCTCGCGCTCGTCGCCCGCGCGGGCGAACTCGTCGGGCTCTCGGGGCCGCTCTTCATCGGCGGCGAATCGGCGGGCGCGCATCTCGCGCTCACGACGCTCTTGCGCCTGCGCGACCGGCACGGGCTCATGCCCTTCGTCGCCGCGAACCTGTTCTGCGGCTGCTACGATCTCGCGCTGACCCCGAGCGTGCGGCGCTGGGGGCGCACGCCGCTCGTGCTCGACACCCGCGACATCGCCAAGTTCGCGGAGAACTATCTCGGCGGCCACGATCCGCGCGAGCCGGACGTCTCGCCGATCCACGCCGACCTCGCCGGGCTGCCGCCGATTCTCGTCTCGTGCGGCACGAAGGACCCGCTCCTCGACGACAGCCTCTTTCTCGCCGCCCGGCTCCGCGCCGCGCGCGTCCCGCACGACGTCGCGCTCTGGCCCGGCGGCTGCCACGTCTTCCACCGCTTCGACATCCCCATGACCGAGGACGCGCTCGCGCGGATCGACGCGTTCCTCGCCGCGCGGCTGGCGAAATGAGGGCGTCTCACGCCGCGGCGCGGCGCTCGGCGCGGCGCTCGGGGCCGCGATAGGCCGGATCGTCGGCCCGGCGCCGATCGAGCGGACCGGAGAGGACGGCCTCGACGAAGTCCCGCACCGCGCCCGTCAGCGCATCCGATTGGGTGGCGAGCCCCGTCGCCGAGGACAGAACCTGCGAGGCCGCGGCCGACGAGGACCCGGCCGCCTGCGTCACCCCGCCGATCGCGCGCGAGACCTCGCTCGTCCCGGCGGACGCTTCCGAAACGTTGCGGGCGATCTCGCGGGTCGCCGCTCCCTGCTCCTCCACGGCCGCCGCGATCGCGGTCGAGGTCCGCTCGAGCCGCCCGATCACGTCGGCGACGGCCTCGATCGCCCGCGCGGAGGCGGTCGTCGTCGACTGGATGGCATGGACCTGCTCGCCGATCTCGATCGTCGCCTTCGCCGTCTGGTCGGCGAGCGCCTTCACCTCGGCCGCGACGACGGCGAAGCCCCGTCCCGCCTCGCCCGCGCGCGCCGCCTCGATCGTGGCGTTCAGCGCGAGGAGATTCGTCTGCTCGGCGATCGCCTGGATGAGCGAGACGATGTCGCCGATGCGCCGGGCGGCGTCGGAGAGGTCGCGCACCTGGACGACGGCGCCCTGCGCGTCGCGGGTGGCGCTTGCCGCCATGCGGGTCGAATCCGCCACCTGCCGCGCGATCTCGTTGGTCGAGGAGGCGAGCTCCTCTGAGGCGGCGGCGACAGTATTCACGTTGGACGCCGCCTGTTCCGAGGCGGCGGCGACCGCGGAGGCCTGGCCCGACGCCTCCTCCGCCGCCGCGGTCAGCATCCGGGAGGCCTCCTGCATCTCGCGCGCGGAGGCGGCGACGGTCGCGACGATGCCGCCGACGTCGCGCTGGAAGGCGTCGGCGAGGCGCGCCATCGCCGCCTGGCGCTCGCGCTCGGCCGTCTCCTTCATCGTGTCCTCGCGGCGGCGATCCTCCTCGGCCTTGGCGATCGCGTTCGCCTCAATGAGGCCGACCGCCTGCGCCAGCGCGCCGATCTCGTCGCGCCGGCCGCGCCCGAAGATCGACACGTTCGTCTCGCCCGCCGCGAGCGCCCGCAGCGAGACGGTGAAGCGTGCGAGCGCGCTCGACACCGACAGCCCGACCACCAGCGCGAGCGCCGCACCGATCACGGCGAGGATGCCGCCGACCGCGATGTTGTCGCGCTCCGCGGCGTCGATCGCCGCGTCGGCGCGGGTCCCGATCTCGCTCTGGCGCGCATGGGTCACCGCCGTCGTCTCGTCGAGCGCCGCGACCGCCGCGCCGGTCGCCTCGCCGAGGCTGTCCGCGAGCCCGCGCAGCTCCGGCAAGAGGGTCGCGAGCCGCGCCACGTCGCCGACGAGGGGCTCGAGCCGCTCCCGCGCGGTGCGCAGGAGGTCGAGGCGCTCGCGGTTCGAGAGCACCGCGGCGAGCTGGGAGGCGCGGAAGGACGCTTCGTCGATCGCCCAGGCCGCGCGCTCGGCGGCTTCGAGATCGTGGCGGTCGAGCGCGCGCATCGCATCGACGATCGTGTCGAGCAGCGCCTGCTCGACGCCCGCGGCGCGGTAGGCGCCTTCCACGTCGAGATCGGCATAGGCGCCGCGCGCGATGGACGACACGGCCTCGCGCGCCTCGCCGATCCCCGTGGCGATGCGCTCCTGCAGCGCGCCCGCCTCGTCTTCCAGGGCGCGATAGGCATCGAAGACACGCCTGAAGGTCGCGACCGTCTCCGTCACCGGCTCGAGCCGCGCGAGCAGCGGATCGCGCCCGAACAGCGTCCGCAGCGCCGCGCTCTTCTCCTCCAGCGCGGCGATCTCGCGCTCGACGCGCTCGGCAAAGGCGTCGCTGCGCTCGCGGCGGAAGGCTTCGAAGGCGGCGGCGGCGTGGAGCATGTCGACTTCCGCGTCCACGAGCCGCTCGTTCTGGAGTGCGGCCTCGCGGTAGGCGCCGAAATTGCCGCTCGCCTCGCGCAGAGCGAGCGTCGACAGGGTCGCGAGCGCCACGAGCCCGACGACGAGGAGGCCGAACCCTCCGAGGATCTTCGAGCGGAGGGACAAAGTCGGCATCGGCGAACGCTCCGGAAAGGCGAGGAGGAACGTCGCTCATTATGCTTTCGAACGATTAATGTTTGCTGCCGACCTTTCCATGCGAATGCATACAGTCCTGCCGCGCCGCGGGCACGGCTCCGCGCGCGTCGGCGAGCCTCCCCCCTTGCGCGCCGCCGCGCCCTGCCCCACCCTGCTCGCCATGTTCACGATCTTCCTCGGCGAATTGCGGGCGGCGGGCGTGCCGGCGTCCTTGCGCGAATATCTCACGCTGCTCCAGGCCCTCGACGCCGACCTGGCGGATGCGAGCGTGGAGGATTTCTACTATCTCGCGCGCACGAGCCTCGTGAAGGACGAGCGCAACCTCGACAAGTTCGACCGGGTGTTCTCGCGCGTCTTCAAGGGGATCGGCGAGGGGTCCGACGCGCTCGCCGACGCCCTCGCGCGGGCTGACATCCCCGAGGAATGGCTGCGCCGGATCGCCGAACGCTACCTCACGGAGGAGGAGAAGCAGGCGATCGAGGCGCTCGGCTTCGAGGAGGTGATGCGACGCCTGCGCGAGCGCCTCGCCGAGCAGAAGGGCCGCCACCAGGGCGGCAACAAGTGGATTGGCACCGCCGGCACCTCGCCCTACGGCGCCTACGGCTACAATCCCGAGGGCGTGCGCATCGGGCAGCACGAGAACCGCAACCATCGTGCGGTCAAGGTCTGGGACGAGCGGGCGTTCAAGGATTTCGACGACAAGGTCGAGCTCGGCACCCGCAACATGCGCGTCGCTTTGCGCCGCCTCAGGCGGTTCGCGCGCACGGGGGCGGCCGACGAGCTCGATCTCGACGGCACGATCCGCGAGACCGCCCATCGCGGCTTCCTCGACGTGAAGATGCGGCCGGAGCGGCGCAACGCGGTGAAGGTGCTGCTCTTCCTCGATGTCGGCGGCTCGATGGACTGGCACGTCGAGCGCGCCGAGGAACTGTTCTCGGCGGCGCGGGCGGAGTTCAAGCATTTCGAGCATTTCTACTTCCACAATTGCCCCTATGAGGGGCTGTGGAAGGACAATCGTCGGCGCCATGCCGAGCGCATTCCGACGCTGGACGTGATCCGCACCTTCGGCCCGGATTACCGCGCGGTCTTCGTCGGCGACGCCGCGATGAGCCCCTACGAAATCATGATCCCCGGCGGCTCGGTCGAGCATTGGAACGAGGAGGCGGGCGAGGTCTGGCTGCGGCGGATCACCGACCATTTCGCCAAGGCCGCCTGGCTCAACCCCATTCCCGAGGAGCACTGGGGCTACACCCACTCGATCGGGCTCGTCTCCAAGCTGATGGAGGGGCGGATGTTCCCCCTGACCCTCGAGGGCCTCGAGCGCGCCATGCGGGCGCTCGCGCGGTAAAGGGGCTTGCATCGCGCGCCCGTTTGGGGCATCAAGCGCACCTGTCCGGCGGGCCTGCCCCGCCACGGGCCGTGCAGCTGTAGCTCAGTTGGTTAGAGCGTCGGATTGTGGCTCCGAAGGTCGGTGGTTCGAGCCCACCCAGCTGTACCATTGCCTCTCTCTGAACAATGCGAGTCGGCCCCCATCCCTCCCCGCAGGGGAGGGTGGACGTTCGAGCGGTAGCGAGAACGGCCGGGTGGGGCCCGTCGCTTGCCGCGAAAATCTCCACCCGGGCCCCACCCGACCTCGTTCGGCTTCGCCTCCGAGGCCACCCTCCCCTAAGGGGAGGGAGGACGCGCTCCCATCTCT
>NZ_JBKBQG010000019.1:0-81981 GCF_046292825.1 Salinarimonas sp.
GCGCTCCCGAGGCCACCCTCCCCTGCGGGGAGGGATGCTGCCGCGCGCTCGTCCCTCCCCGAAGGGCAGGGTGGACCCTGGAGCGGAGCGACAGGGGCCGGGTGGGGCCCGTGGCGCGGAGGACGATCTCCACCCGGGCCCCACCCGACCTCGTTCGCCTACGGCTCCGAGGCCACCCTCCCCTGCGGGGAGGGATGCTGCCGCGCGCTCGTCCCTCCCCGAAGGGCAGGGTGGACCCTGGAGCGGAGCGACAGGGGCCGGGTGGGGCCTGTGGCGCGGAGGACGATCTCCACCCGGGCCCCACCCGACCTCGTTCGCCTGCGGCTCCCACCCTCCCCTGCGGGGAGGGATGCTTCCGCGCGCTCGTCCCTCCCCGAAGGGCAGGGTGGACCCTGGAGCGGAGCGACAGGGGCCGGGTGGGGCCCGTCGTGCGGAGGACGATCTCCACCCGGGCCCCACCCGACCTCGTTCGCCTGCGGCTCCGAGGCCACCCTCCCCTGCGGGGAGGGATGCTGCCGCGCGCTCGTCCCTCAGAGCGGGCTCACCGGGAAGAACCGCAGATACAGCTCCCCGTACGCGCCCTCCTCGTGGAGGCGGCGGATGGCTTCGTCGAAGGCGCGGGCGAGGGCGGCGTCTTCGGGGCGCAGGACGAAGCCGATGCCCTCGCCGAAGAAGCGCGGCTCGAGGAAGGGGCCGTCGGCGAAGGTGCAGCAGCCCTCCGATGCCCGCCCGCCGATCCACAGAGCGAGCGAGAGGCCGTCGGCGAAGAGATAGTCCGTCTCGCCCGCGCGCAGGGCGGCCTGCGCGGCGGCGAGGTTTTGGGCGGCGACGCGCTCGGCCTCCGGCCAGAAGGTCTCGACATAGGCCTCGTGCGCGGTGCCGGCGACGACGCCGACGCGCGCGCCCGCGAGGCCGTCCGGATCGAAGCCGCCGGCGCGGGCGCTCGGGACGGCGATGCGGGCGGGGAGCGCGAAATAGGGGCGCGTGACGGCGAAGCGCGCGCGCAAATCCCCCGTGATGCGGAAGGCGGCGGCGGCGACGTCCGCCTCGCCGGCCTCGATCGCCTCGAGGAGGCCGCCGAAGGGGCGGGCCTGGATGGTGCAGGCGATGCGCATCCGCTCGCAGGCCGCGCGCGCGAGCTCGACCGCGAAACCGGTGGGCGCCCCGTCCGCGCCGACGAAGTGCAGGGGCGGGTAGTCGACGCTGGTGACGACCCGCACCGTGCGCGTGCCGAGGAAGAGGTCGGTCGGGGGCGCATAGGCCCGCGGGTCCCAGAAATTGGGGATCACCGCCGGCGGCAGCACCAGCCGCTCCCGCGCCGCGCCCTGCTGCGCGAAGGCGGGGGAGGGGAGGGGGGAGGGCAGGTCGGAGGAGGCGACGAGGGCGAGGAGCCCGAGTGCCGCCGCCCCGGCGCCGATGCGATCCACGTGGTCTGCCAAGACGCCACCCTTCGTGCGAATACCGATGCCCCGACGTCACGTAGCGCCACGCGCGCGGCGGGGTCAAGGCGCACGCAGGCGTGCGTAGACTCTGCGTGCGCATGCGCTTGGATGCAATTGCGAATCATGTGAAGGGTCGGGGGGACGACATGGACGAGGACAAAGCCGGGGCGCCGGCGCCCCCGATCCTGCCGGACGACGTCCGGTTCCTCGCCGCCTGGGGCGTCCCCGCGCACACGCTCCTGCGTGCCGCCCGGCAAGGGCGCCGCGAAGGCGTCTGCGCGGCCAAGGCGCTGCTCGCGCACGGCATGGTCGAGCCCGAGCGGGTCTATCGCGCGCTCGCCGCGACGATCGGCGTGCCCTATCTGGCGCGGCCTCGTCTGTCTCCCGACGTACGCTTTCCCGAGAGCCTGCGGTCGGGCTTCGCGCCGCTCGCCGAGGGCGGGACGGTCGTCGCAGCTCCCAGGCCCGAGAGCTTCGCGAGCCTCGTCGGAGGACGCGTGGCGAAGGGCATGTCCTTGACGTCTCCGGACGCCCTTCGCGAGGCGGTCTTCGGCGCGCGCGCCTCCGAGATCGCCGAGGAAGCCGCCAACGGGCTCTCGCTGAGGCGATCGGACCTCTCCTTTCGCGGCGGTTTCCGCCGTGCGCAGATCGTCGTCCTCGTCCTGTTGGCACTCGCATTCCTGGCCGTGGCGGCTCTCGCGCCCCATACGCTCGACCTCGTCGCCTGCGCCGCCGGAATGTGCTTCATCGTGATCGCGACGCTGCGGATCGCGACCTGCTTCGAGCCGGTCGCGACGCGCATGCAGGACCCGCCACCCCGCATGGCGGAGGCGGACCTGCCCGTCTACACGATCGTGGTGCCGCTCTATCGCGAAGCCAACGTGGTGGGCGGCCTGTGCCGAGCGCTGACCAGTCTCGACTATCCGCTCTCAAAGCTCGACGTGAAGCTCGTCGTCGAGGAGGACGATCCGGTCACCCGCGCCGCCATCGTCGATCTCGCCTTGCCGGGAGCCTTCCAGATGGTGGTCGCGCCTGCCGGGCAGCCGCGGACGAAGCCCCGCGCGCTGAATGTCGCGCTGCCGCTGGCGCGCGGCTCCTTCCTCGTCATCTACGATGCCGAAGACAGGCCCGAACCCGATCAATTGCGCCTGGCGGTCGCCGCCTTCGCGCGCGAGACGAGCGACGTGGCCTGCCTCCAGGCGCGCCTGTCGATCCACAATCGCGACGCCCTGCTCCCGCGCCTCTTCGCGATCGAGTACGCCGCCCTCTTCGACGTCGTGAATCCGGCCTTCGCCCGTTACGACCTCCCCATTCCGCTCGGCGGCACCTCCAACCATTTCCGCACCCGCAGCCTCCAGCGCATCGACGGCTGGGACGCCTACAACGTCACCGAGGATGCCGATCTCGGCATCCGGCTCGCGACGCTCGGGATGCGCACCGCCGATCTGCCCTCGACGACGTGGGAGGAGGCGCCCGTCTCGCTCGGCAATTGGCTGCGCCAGCGCGCCCGCTGGACGAAGGGATTCTTGCAGGTCTGCGTCGTCCACGGCCGCGCGCCGGTGCGCACGCTCGTCCGGCTCGGGCCCGGCGCGAGCCTCGCGAGCCTCGTCCTGATCGGCGGCACGGTGGCCTCGGCGCTCGCCTATCCGCTCTTCGCCTGGATGGCGATCGCGAGCGGGCTCGCGTTTTTGGGGGTGATGGTGCCGCCCTATCCGCTCGACACCGGCAGCGTGCGCGGGCTATTGGTCGCGACCGTCGGGTTGTCGACGCTGCTCGCGGGCGCGGCCTCGATCTACGCGCCGGCTTTCCTCGGCCTCGCGCGGCGGGGATGGAGGGGGATGTGGGGGACGGCTCTGTGCCTGCCGGTCTATTACGCGCTCGTGAGCCTCGCCGCCTGGCGCGGGCTCTACGAGCTCTTCACCGCGCCGAGCCATTGGCACAAGACCGAGCACGGCGCCGCGCCCGCCGAGACGGACCCGGCGGCGCCCGCTCAGATGCGGCGCAAGAGCTCGGCGGCGGCGTCGGAGGGGGCGCGCGTCGTGTCGAGCCCGGCGACGAAGCGGCCCTGGGCGTCCATGATGTAGACGATCGCCGTATGCTCCATCGTGTAGTCCCCGTCCTCGAGCGGCACCCGGCGGGCAAAAGCCCGGAACGTCCGCACCGCGTCCGCCACCGCCTCCGGCGTGCCGGTCAGCCCGACGATGCGATCGTCGAAGCTCGAGAGGTAGTTCTGGAGGATTTCGGGCGTGTCGCGCTCGGGGTCCACCGTGATGAAGAGCGCGCGGATGTCGCGGCCGCGGGTCTCCGACACGTAGGCGAGGATCTCGGACATCTCCCACAGCTTCGTCGGGCACACGTCCGGGCAATGGGTGAAGCCGAAGAAGACGAGATGCGGCTCGCCGAGGAAATCCTGCTCGCTCACCGGCTCGCCGTGATGGTTCACGAGGGCGAAGGGCCCGCCGACCGAGGAGGCGGCGACCTCGCGGCCCTGCGGCGTCAGCGTCATCACCGCGGCGATGCCGAGCGCGACGAGGCCGAACAGGAAGGCGGCGAGGGGGATGACGATGCGGCGCGTGCGGTCTGTCATGGCGGCGGGCGGCTCTCTCTCGTGGCGTCACGGCGTCGGGCGCCGCAGCCCTCCCCGGCGCCTGCCGCTCAGATAGCCCCTCAGAAGCACCATGCCAATGCGGCGAGAACGACCTGCGCGAAGACGGCGTCCCCCTGCGCGGCCCACATCAGGAGCCCCGCGCCCGCGAGCCCCGCGAAGCCGAGCGCCCCGGCGGCCAAGGCCACGCCTGGACGCGCACCGGCCCGCGCCGCGTCGCCCGCGCGCGGAGCGTCGGCTGCGGCGGCCTCCAGGCCGGGGGGTGCGACAGATCGGCTCATCGGCTGCATCTTAAGGCATATGGTCGGGGATTCAACACGTGAGACGCCGCGGGTACCACCCGATTGACCGATCACACGGATTGTCGCGTGCTAAGCGGTATTCGTGCGTGTTGAAGTGCGGCCTGCCGACGTTCCGGGTTTACCTAGGTGAAAGTCAGTGGTTTACGCAGAGAACCTAGGCTCTATATCATAGAGACACTGTAGTTCGCCAGTTGCCGCGGGTTCCAAATGGCCACCATACGTAAGACCATAATTGCATTGAAAGATATCCTCGCAACTCTGGAGGCGGATCTCGACTGGCTGACGCCGGCCGGACGCGACGAATTCCTGCAGCGGATGCGGCGCGAGCGCGACGAGACGACCGTCATTCTTCTCAACGAGCCGCCGACGACTTGTTCGACCGAAGATGCCGCAATCCTGCGGCGCGTCGCGGCGAGCCTGCGCGCCGACGGCGACCCGGCCCGCGCCGCGCTCGCCGATCGGCTCGACGCCTGGACCGCCGGGGGATGAGCACCCCGCAAACGAAGACCGCCGCCGCGGCGTGAGCCGGGCGGCGGCGTAACGGAACGCTGGAACTGGACTGGACTCGACTCAATGCAGGGTGGTTCCCGCTGCCGGTTTCGACTCGCGCAGCCGGGCGATCTCGTCCTTGAGGGCGAGCTTGCGTCGCTTGAGTTCGGCTATTTGCAGATCGCTGATCGAGGGGCTCATCGCAGCCTTGTGGAGCTCGTGCTCGAGAGCCTGATGCTTGCGCTCGAGCTCGGCCAGATGACTGGTCAGCGACATGTGTGTCTCCCTTCCTTCGTTCGGTCCGACGGTCGTAACGAACGTTATGAAGGTGGCATAAAATCGACCCTCCGTCCAAGAAATCCGTTTGTGCGCCGCATCGTGGATTTCCCGTAAACGCCTATACGGCAAAGCCCTCATCGATGCTGCAGGGCGGCTCTCTCTTGACGGCGGGCGGCTTTGGGGCTCTCTCTTCGGCATGGGCGCGCGCGGCGCGCATCCGTCGATCTCGCGGGGTGGCGATGAGTGCCGAAGAGGGAGCTGACGTGGTGACGCTGGAGGGCGTCGCGGGAAACGATCGCGGGGGCGGTCAGCAGAGCGAGCTCCAGGCCGAGCTCGCGCGGCTGAAGGAGGAGCATCGCGATCTCGACCGCGCGATCGAGGCGCTCGAGGATTCCGTCGCCTCCGACCGCCTGCAACTCCAGAGGCTCAAGAAGCGCAAGCTCCAGCTCCGCGACCGGATCCAGTTCGTCGAGGACCAGATCCTGCCCGACATCATCGCCTGACCGGCACGCCGCGCTTGCGATGGCGGGCGCGGTCGCTCTATGAGGCGAGGGTGAGGAGCGGAGTGACGATGACGAACGACAGCCCTTCCCCGAGCCCGGCCGTGCCGGTGGCCATCGTCATGGGCTCGCAATCCGACTGGGCGACGATGCGCCACGCGGCCGCGACGCTCGACGCGCTCGGCGTGCCCTACGACGCGCGAATCGTCTCCGCCCACCGCACCCCCGAGCGCATGGTCGCCTTCGCCAAGGGCGCGGCGGGGGAGGGCTTTCGCGTGGTGATCGCGGGCGCGGGCGGCGCGGCGCACCTGCCGGGGATGGTCGCCTCGCTGACGGCGCTGCCGGTCTTCGGCGTGCCGGTCGAATCGAAGGCCCTGTCGGGGCAGGATTCGCTCCTCTCGATCGTGCAGATGCCCGCGGGCATCCCCGTCGGCACGCTCGCGATCGGGCGGGCGGGCGCCGTCAACGCCGCGCTCCTCGCCGCCGCGGTCCTCGCGCTGAGCGATCCGGCGCTCGCCGAGCGCCTCGCCGCCTGGCGGCGCCGGCAGACGGAGGCGGTCGCCGAGCGTCCGGTCGACGAGGAAGCCGCGGAGCCGGCGCGATGAGCCCGCTCGCGCCCGGCGCGACGATCGGCATCCTCGGCGGCGGCCAGCTCGGCCGGCTGATCGCGCTCGCCGCCGCCCGGCTCGGCTTGAAGACCCACGTCTTCAGCGACGATCCCGACAGTCCCGCCTTCGCCGTCGCCGCCCACGCGACCCACGCGACCTACGAGGACGAGGCGGCGCTCGAGGCGTTCTCGCGCTCCGTCGCCGTCGTGACCTACGAATTCGAGAACGTGCCCGCCCGCGCCGCCGAGATCGTCTCGCGCCACGCGGTGCTGCGCCCGGGCGCCCGCGCGCTCGCGACGACGCAGGATCGCCTCGCCGAGAAGAGCTTCGTCGCCGGCCTCGGCCTCGCGACGGCGCCGTTCCGCGGCGTCGAGGACGAGGCGGGGCTCGCCGCCGCGCTCGCCGCGATCGGCGCGCCGGCGGTGCTGAAGACGCGCCGCTTCGGCTACGACGGCAAGGGCCAGGTGACGATCCGCCCCGGCGACGATGCCGCCGCCGCCTTCGCCGCGATCGGCCGCGCGCCCGCGATCCTCGAGGGCTTCGTGCCGTTCGCCGCCGAGCTGTCGATCGTCGCCGCCCGCGGCCTCGACGGCGGCCTCGCCGCCTACGAGGCCTGCGAGAACGAGCATGAGCGCCATATTCTGGCCGAGACCCGCGTGCCCGCCGCCATCGGCGAGGGGACGCGCGCGGCGGCCGCGGACATCGCCCGCGCGATCGGCGACGCGCTCGATTACGTCGGCATCTTCGCCGTCGAGCTCTTCCTCGTGCGCGCGGCGGACGGCGCGGAGCGGCTCCTCGTCAACGAGATCGCGCCGCGCGTGCACAATTCCGGGCACTGGACCGATTTCGGCGCGCAGACCTCGCAATTCGAGCAACACGTGCGCGCGATCGCCGGCTGGCCGCTCGGCGGCACGAAGCGGCTCGGTCGCGCGGTGTCGATGACGAACCTGATCGGGGACGCGGTCGAGACCGTGCCCGCGCTCCTCGCCGAGGAGGGCGCCCACGTCACGCTCTACGGCAAGGCGCAGGCGCGCGCGGGCCGCAAGATGGGCCACGTCACGCGCATCGCCTGGTGACGCGCGCCGCCGCGGCGTGCCGCCCGCCCCCTATTCCAAACCCCGCGGCGTCCTGTTAAACGCCTCCCCGCGACCCGAGACCTCGAGAGCGGATGGCTCCCTCATGACCGCGCCTGCGCCCGTGCCCGTCACCTCCGATTTCCTGCGGATCCTCCAGGAGCGCGGCTACGTCCACCAGTGCTCGGACTGGGAGGGGCTCGACGCCAAGGCGCGGGCCGGGGAGGTGATCGCCTATATCGGCTACGATTGCACGGCGCCCTCGCTCCATGTCGGGCACCTCGTCAACATCATGATGCTGCACTGGCTCCAGAAGACCGGCGGCCGGCCGATCGTGCTGATGGGCGGCGGCACGACGCGGGTGGGCGATCCGTCGGGGCGCGACGAGGGCCGCAAGCTCCTCTCGCTCGAGGACATCGAGGCCAACAAGGAGCGCATCAAGGACACCTTCTCGCGCTTCCTCACTTTCGGCGACCGGCCCGGCGACGCGACCATGGTCGACAATGCCGAATGGCTCGCGCCGCTCAACTACATCGAGTTCCTGCGCGACGTCGGCCGGCACTTCTCGGTCAACCGGATGCTGACCTTCGATTCGGTGCGGCTGCGGCTCGAGCGGGAGCACGAGCTCTCGTTCCTCGAGTTCAATTACATGCTCCTGCAGGCCTACGACTATACCGAGCTCGCGCGCCGCTACGGCTGCAATCTGCAGATGGGCGGTTCGGACCAGTGGGGCAACATCGTCAACGGCATCGATCTCGGCCGGCGCATGGGCACGCACCAGCTCTACGCGCTCACCTGCCCGCTGCTCACCACCGCGTCCGGCGCCAAGATGGGCAAGACGGCGGCGGGCGCCGTCTGGCTCGATGCGCAGATGCTGAGCCCCTACGATTACTGGCAGTTCTGGCGCAACACCGAGGACGGCGACGTGGTGCGCTTCCTCAAGCTGTTCACGACGCTGCCGCTCGACGAGATCGCCCGGCTCGGCGCGCTCGCGGGGGCCGAGATCAACGAGGCGAAGAAGGTGCTCGCGACGGAGGCGACCGCGCTCATGCACGGGCGCGAGGCGGCGGAGGCGGCCGAGGCCACCGCGCGGACGACCTTCGAGCAGGGCGCGCTCGCGCAATCGCTGCCGAGCGTCGAGATCCCGGCCTCGCGTCTCGCGGAGGGGCTCGGCGTGCTCGCCGCCTTCGGCCCCGACTACGCCGCCCTCGTCCCCTCGATGTCGGAAGCCCGCCGCCAGGTGAAGGGCGGGGGCTTGCGCGTCAACGACGCGCCGGTGACGGACGAGCGGGCCACGCTGGGCGAAGGCGACGTGGTCGACGGGGTGATCAAGCTGTCGTTCGGGAAGAAGCGGCACGTGTTGTTGCGATTGGTGTGAGTCTGGTGGTGAGCTATTCTGAAACTCCGACGACTTGCGTCGGGTTGGATCCCATGAGACACTCGGTTTCGCGATCATCGGCACGCAATGAGGAATAGAAGTGAGCGCCCGCTTTCTTCGACGTCCGGACGATAACATCCCCCTGCCCGAGACGGAGGCGGAGCGGCGAGCGCGCATCGAGCACGAGCGCGCTCTGATCGAAGAGGCGCGCGAAGAGCTGGCGAACGGTCACGGCATCACCGGCGAGGACGCCCGCGACCTCCTTCGTGCGTTCCGAGAGGGCCGCTCGTTCCCGATCCCGGATACGTCGACGAAAACCGAGGCGCGCTGACGCCCGATGCCGGCGCAGCTGACGCTCGCTCCCGCGGCCGCCCGGGACCTCGACAATGTACGACTATGGCTCACACAGCCCGGTGCGGGCGCAACGGCGCATGCCTCTCTGATCGATATCTCCGATGCGATCGAAACGATTGCCGACGCTCCATTCCAATGGCCATTGAGCCGCGATCATCCTTACACCCGCGCGCGCGTCGTCCGTCGCCACACGATCGTCTACGAAACCGATCCGCATCCTGGGCCGGCGCCGGCCTACGCCACCCTGGTCCGAGTCCTGCGCGTTTTCCGCCCGGCGCAGAGTCGGGATAGGCTATGACCGATCTCCTCACCGCATCGGCGTGATCTGCAACGGCGGCGCGAGCGGCGCTTCGCCGAGATCGGGGGCGATGGGGCGGGTGGGGGTGCCGGCGCCGAAGAGGTTGCGCAGGACGCCCGGGGCGATGGCCGAGAGCGGATTGACGGTCAGGACCGGCTCGGCCATCGGGCCGGCGACGCGGAAATTCACCGCGATCAGCCCCTCGTAGCGGTTGCCGCCGAGGAGGCGGCCGACGAGCGGCACCTGGGCGAAGGCGTTGTTGAGCCCGTAGGCGGGCACGAAGGCGCCGGCGAGATCGAGGGCGTCGCGGGAGAGGTCGATCCAGCCCGACAGGGTGAAGCCGAGCTGCGCGCCCCACATCCGCGCGTCGCCGAGCGTGAGGAGGCCGCCCTCGCGCACGAAATCCGCCTGCGCCTTGACGAAGACGGCCTCGCTGATGTCGACGGTGCCGCCGCGCCCGTCCGACACGCGCGCGCTGCCCGCGATCCGCCGCAAGGCGGGCTCGTCGCGCAGGCTGAACTCGCGCAGCACGAGGGAGCCGTCCTGGCGCGGCCCCGGCCGCCCGGCCTGGAGGAGGAGACGCCCGCCGATCATGTTGTCGTAGAGGCCGAGGAAGCGCAGGGTCGCGCCGGCATCGGCGCTCTCGACCAGGAGCCCGCCCCCGTCGAGCCGCGCCGTCAGCGGCGCGTCCGGGAAGCGGCCGGCGAGTTCGAGCCGCTCCGGAATCTGCCCGACGAGGCGCGCGGACAGGGTTGCGCTCGTGATCACCTCGCCGCGATGGCCGGTGAGGATGTCGATCGCCGCGTCGATCTCGACCGGCTCGCCCCCGGCCGGCCCCCCGCCGCCGGACGGCGCCGACCCGCCGAGCCCCCCGGCCTGGAGGCTCGCGACGAGGGGGCGGACGTCGAAGCTGCGCCCGCGCAGGCGTGCGCGCGTGACGCCGTTCTCGCGACGCACTTCGAGCCGTGCGTCGTCGCCGGGGGAGAGCCGCAATTGGTCGATGTCGATGGCGGCGAGGGCGCCTTCCCGCGTGAGGCGCCCGCTGCCGCGCACGAGCGCGCTCCCGGCCTCGAGCGTGATCTCCTCGAGCAGGAGCCCGCTCCCGCCCTCGTCGTTCGCGTCGCCCTCGCGCACGCGCACGAAGAGGCGCCCCGGCACTCCGGCCGCCTTGGAGAAGCCGGGCACCGGCTCGTCGATCCGCGTCCCCCCGAGAAAAGCCTCGATCGTCGCGCCGCGGATCGGCCCGCGCCCGATCGGCGCGACGATTTCGACGGGGATCGCGCCGCGAACGCGGCCCGGCGGCAGGAGCCCGCGGTCGACGAGCGCCTGCGCGTCGAGATCGAGGCCGATCCTGGCCTCGCCCTCCGCTGCGGGATCGCGCGGCTGCGCGATCGCGATCCGTGCGGGGATGCCGCCGATGCGCGCGCGCCCGTCGATCTCGACGAGACCGTCGGCGTGCACCACGACGTCGAGCGCGCCCTCGTCGAGCGTCTCGCCGCCGACGACCGCGCCGAGCACCACGTCGGTCAGGCGCCCGCTCGCCGCGATCGGCAGATCGGCGACGTCGAAGGGCTCGTCGAGGGGAAAGGAGAAGGAGACGGCGAGACGCGCATCGCCGGAGACGGTGTCCGGGTCGAGCGCGATGCCGGCCGCGGCCTCGAGCGCGGGCGTCCGCATCAGGGCCGCGAGCGCGTCGAGCCCGCCGGACGCCTCGAAGGCGATCTCGGCGCGCGGCTCGCGCATCCAGAAGTCCCGGATGCCCATGCGCCCGGCTCCGAGCGCGATCGGGCTGCGGCCCGGCTGGACGAGCTCGGCCGCCCGCGCCTCCACGGAGGCCGACCGGCCGGTGACGCGGCCCGTCACCGAGACGCCCGCGAGCGGCGGGAAGTCCGCGTCGAGCGCGAGCACCCCCTCGTCGATCGCGAAATCGACGGCGACCGCTTCGTGCGGGATCGAGCCGTGGTCGAGGAGCGAGGCGAGATCCTCGCCGGTGAGCGCCACGGCGACGTCGAGCGCGCGGACGTGGCCCTCGCGCAGCGCGTCGCGCAGGAAGATGCGCGGGATCGGCGCGACGAAATCGGGCCACAGGGCCAGAGCGTCCCGGGAGGCGATGTCGCGTGTCGCGACGGAGACGCGCAGGCCCCCGCGATCCTCCTCGCCGCCGAAGGAGATGCGCGCGGCGACCGCGATGTTCTCGCCGGCGACCTCGACGGCGTCGAGGACGACGCCGTCGGGCCCGGCCGAGCCCGCCACCGCCACCCGATCGAGCCGCAGCGGCGGCTCGCCGTCGCGCGCCCCGCGCACGCGCGCGTCGCGGCCCTGGAGATCGATGCGCCAGAGGCCGGGCTCGTCGGCGGCGGCGAGCGTGCCGGCGAGCGCGATTCGCGTCGCGCCGCCGGCGATCGCGAGGCGCTCGATCGCGACGAGCCCCTCGGCGGGGCGCCATTCGGCGTCGAGCGCGGCCGTGTCGACGGGCACCCGCGGCATGAAGGGGTCGCGCGTCGTCAGCCAGCCCGGCCCGCCCTCGAGCGAGACCGCGAGGCGCCGCACGGCGCCGTCCGGGGCGACCGAGAGCCGGGCCGATCCGCCGAGGAGGAGACCGTCGCCGCTGATCCGCTGAGAGACGCCGGACATCAGAGCGAGGTCGTAGGCCGGCAGGCCCTCGAGCGCGAGTTCGGCCTGGCGGACGCCGTCGTCGGCGACCTCGACCGCGCCGCGCAGCGTCCAGGTGCCGCGCGGGCTCGCGACCTGCGCCTCGACGCTGCGGCGCCCGCCCGTCGTCCAGATCCGCGCGTCGATGCGCCCGAGCGCCACCCGCTCGCGCCCCGCCTCGTCGACGAGGGTCAGCCGCGCCCCGTCGAGACGCGCGCTCTCGAGGGCGCCGAACGGGGTCGTCGGATCGAGGAGGACGGCGAGCGCGGCGCTGGAGCGCGCTTCGAGCGCGGGGGCGAAGCCTTCGTAGGAGGGGTCGAGCGGCTCGGCCTCCACCGGCGTCGCCGGTTCGGAGCTCGCCTGGGCGGTCGTTTCCTGCGCCGGCACGAGCGAGACGGAGCCGTCGCGGGCGATGCGCGCGCGCAGATCGACGTCGGAGAGGACGATCGAGCGTGGCGCCGGCTGCCCGGAGAGGAGGGAGAGCGTGCCGATCCCCACCACCGCGTGCGGCGCGCGCGCGACCAGCGCGCCGTTCGCGTCGTAGAGGCCGAGATCGGTCACGGCGAGCGCGAGCGCGCCTTCGTGGAGGGTGAGCGCGCTCTCGCCGAGGCTCGGAACGAGGGTGGGGCCGAGCCGCTGCGCGAGCGCGGCCTCGATCTGCTCGGACAGGCCGTGCACCCGCAGCGGCGCCGAATCGAGGCGCAGGTAGAGCGCTCCCACCGCGACGACGAGGGCGACGCCGAGGAAGAGCTTGGCGACGAGCATGCCGCGGAGGGCGCGCGCGAATCGGCCGCGGCGTGGGCGCAGGCGCTCGCAGGGTCCGAATCGCCCGCCGCGCAACTCGGCCGGCCGGAGGTGGGTCACCTCGTCCGTCACAGAAGAGTCCGCCGTCGCGACGCCACGCCTTTTCCCCGTCCTCGCCCTCGCCGCGGCGGCGCCGGCGGCCTATGCTCGTGATCCTGGAGGCGCGGCGCGGCGTACACCGCGCGCAGGCCCCGGCAGGACAATACCTCAAAACCGACGAAAGGAAGGCACATGGCGCTGGTCATCGGCGAGCCCGCACCCGGGTTCACGCTCCCCGCGGACGGCGGGCGCAGCGTCTCGCTCGCGGATTTCGCGGGCAAGGCGTTGGTTCTCTACTTCTATCCCAAGGACGACACCAGCGGCTGCACGAAGGAGGCGCAGGCCTTCAACGGGCTGCGCGACGCCTTCGCGCAAGCCGGCGCCGCGATCCTCGGCGTGTCGCCCGATTCGGTGAAGAGCCACGACAAGTTCAAGGCGAAGTACGAGCTGGGCTTCGACCTCGCCTCCGACGAGGAGAAGAGCATGCTCGAGGCCTACGGCGTGTGGGTCGAGAAGAGCATGTACGGCAAGAAGTACATGGGCGTCGAGCGCACGACGGTGCTGATCGACGCGCAGGGCAAGGTCGCGCGCGTGTGGCCGAAGGTGAAGGTCCCCGGCCACGCCGAGGAGGTGCTCGCGGCGGTGAAGGCGCTCTGAGCGGGGAGGGGGCGCGGCGGCGTGGCCTGGAAGACGGACGCCGCTGTTCTCCTTGTCCTCAGGGGGGGGGAATCTTCCGAAGGCTGTCATCCCGGGCCGCGAAGCGGACCCGGGACCCATACGCTCCGCACCGAATCCGAGCGCGCATGCCGCGCTCGTCCCGCACCCTCGCATCATCGAACCTCGGAGACCCGCAGCCTACAGGCTGCGAGGCAAACGTCGCGGTTCTGGGTCCCGGATCGCCCTCCAGCGTCCGTGGTGACGCCGTCGGGGCTGCTCCTGCGTGTCATCCCCGGCCGGAGCACGCGTAGCGTGCGCAGGGGAAGGGGGCCCAGCACCAAGACGTGTGCGGAGCACACTATCCTGCCGCCGACCAGGCGGCTAGACGCCGCCGCAAGCGCTTGCTGCGCAAGCAGGTTTCACGCTCTCGTCCCCTTCCCCTCCGGTCGCAAGCGACCTCCGGCCGGGGATGACACCGGGGAGCACGCACCAAGTCGGCGCGACTGAGTCGATGACGCCTCGGAGAGATCCCACTTCCGCCTGACCCGGCGAGCGTTTGCCCAATCTTAACCCTAACGGGGCTTGAATCCCTGGCGCGTGGCAGGCGTCGGGAGGCGGCAGGATGGGTGGAGACTGGGCTTCGTCGCGGGAGCGGGATCTCGTCACGGCGCGGTTGCGGCCGCCGCCGCGCACGCTCTTCGCGGTCGGGCCCGTCACCGCGACCGTCGCGGCCCTCGCCTTCACCCTCCTCGCCGCCTGGGCGGGGGGCGCGACCTGGTACATCGCCTCGAAGGAGGACCTCGTCGGCGAGCTCCTGCGCCGCCAGGCCCAGACCGAGGCGCGCTACGAGGACCAGGTCGGGGCTTTGCGCGCGCGGCTCGACCGCGTCGCGAGCCAGAAGCTCATCGACCAGGACACGATCGAGCAGCGCGTCGGCGCGCTCGTGAACCGGCAGGCCGAGCTCGAGACGCGCCAGGCGGTGCTCGCCGATCTCGCCGAGCGGATCGCGCCCGGCGGCGCGCTCGTCGTGGGCGATCTCCTGCCGGCCGCGACCGGGAGCCTGCGCGCGAGCGAGATCGAGGCGCCGGCGCTGCCCGCTGCGGCGACCGGCTTCGCGCCCGTGCCGCGTCCCGCTCCCGTCGCGCCGGACGCGCGCGAGCGGCGCCCCGAGCCGGGCGGCTTCGAGCTGCGCCTGCGCGACGGCCGCGCGAGCGACGCGAGCCGCGTCTTCGCTCCCGCGAGTTCTGGCGCCGCCCCCGTCCGCGCCGCGCTCGAGGGCGGCCTGACCCGCGTCGAGGCGGCCCTCGCGGGGATCGAGGAGCGCCAGATGCGCGCGCTCGCGGCGATCCAGGAGGTCGTCGAGGACGAGGCGACGCTCCTGCGCGAGGCGATCCTCACGGCGGGGCTCGATCCCGACTCGCTCGAGCCGGCGCCCGAGGGCGTGCTCGCGGTCGAGGGCATGGGCGGCCCCTTCATCCCGCTCGGCATCGACGGCGAGGCGGGCGGGTTCGAGGCCAAGATCGACGGGCTCCAGGAGATGCTCGTCCTGCGCGATCGCCTGCGGCGCACGACGATCGGTCTGCCCTTCGCCCGCCCGGTCTCCGGAGAGGTGGCGGTGACGTCGGATTTCGGCGTGCGGCCCGACCCCTTCACCCGGCGCCCGGCCTTCCATGGCGGGATCGATTTCCGCGCGGCGACCGGCACGCCCGTCTACGCGACGGCGGCCGGGCGGGTCGTGGTGGCGGCGCGCGCGGGCGGCTACGGCAATCTCGTCGAGATCGACCACGGCAACGGCCTCACGACGCGCTTCGCCCATCTCTCGGCGATCGTCGTCGCGGAGGGGGACGAGGTCGCGGCCGGCACGATCGTCGGCCGCGCCGGCTCGACCGGCCGCTCGACGGGCCCGCACCTGCACTACGAGACCCGCATCGACGGCCGCCCCGTCGACCCGCGCCGCTTCCTGCGCGCGGGAGAGCTGCTGGATGCGGGGGGGTGAGCGTGCGACGACCATAGGAGCGCGCATGCCGCGCTCGATCGGCTGACGTGCAGCACCGATCGTCGAAATAGCGCAGCCGAATGCTGCGTCCCTCGACGCCGTCATTCCGGGGCGCGAAAGCGAGCCCGGAACCCAGACTCCCGACGTCGGATGAGCAGCCTGCAGGCTGCGTCCTTCGACGCATCCAGGGACTCGGTTTCGAGCGAGCGCGCATGCGCGCTCGAACAAGCGTCGTGGATCTGGGTTCCGGGCTCGCTTCGCGCCCCGGAATGACGGCAGGGGAATCCCGCCTTGCCCTCAGCCCTGCCGGGCGGGGGTGTGGACGACGAGGCCGTCGAGGTCCTCGCGCACGCGGATCTGGCAGGAGAGGCGGGAGGTCGGGCGCACCTCGAAGGCGAAGTCGAGCATGTCCTCCTCCATCGATTCCGCGCCCCCGGCCTTCTCCGCCCATTCCTCGGCCACGTAGACGTGGCAGGTCGCGCAGGCGCAGGCGCCGCCGCATTCCGCCTCGATGCCGGGCACGCCGTTGCGGATCGCGGTCTCCATGACGGTGGCGCCGATCTCGGCCTCGACCGTACGCGCGGTGCCCTGGACGTCGATGAAGGTGATGCTGACCATGGGTTCTCCGTCGGTGCCGCACGCATGTCCGCGCGTCGCCTCCGCCTAGCCGGGATTCCTCCCGTACGCAAGGGGTCGAGACGTCTCGCAGGCACCGCGGCGGGTGCCGCTCAGGCGATCAGCGGCGCGATTTCCGATTGCGTGGCGGCGAGCGTGTCGGGAAGCGCCGCGATCTCGGCGGCGGGCTCGACGCCGCCGCGCAGGTCGCGTTCGATCCCCTGGAGGAGGTGCGCGAGGCGCAGCGCGCCGATCCCCCGCGCGGAGCCCTTGAGCGTGTGGGCGGCGTCCGCGCGCGCGACGGCGGGGCCGGGCGCGAGGATCGCCGGGGCGAGCTTCCCGATCTGGCCGACGAACAGCGCCAGCACCTCGCGGGCGAGGTCGGCATCGTCGAAGGTCTGCCGCGCGAGATGATCGCGGTCGAGAAGGGGGACGTCGTCGTGCATGCGGCGGCTCTCCTTGTCCGGGGGCGGGGTCCGGGCGCCTGTCCACAGCCTGGAGGCCACAGCGTTAACGAAAACCTAAGAAGCGTCCGCGCTCGGGTTTCCTTCGCATCCGCGCGCCTCTAAAGTCGCTCCGAGAAGATCGCGCATGTCCGTCGCGCCTCGGGAGGCGGGGCCGGCGGATTTCGGGGGCCGGGGGAGCGAAACTTTAACGCGCTCTCCTGCAGATGCCCTCGCGCGTGTTGCGTCACGAGGCGGCGAGATGGCGACAGAGAAGAAGCTCAAGGACCCGGCGGAAGCGGCGCTTTCGGCGATCGAGCAGGCCCTGAGGCTGGACGGGGAGCGTCCCGCTCCCGATCCGCGCGAGCGGCCGGATCAGCGCGGACCGGACGCGGCCGACGGCACGACGCCGGCCGAGCCGTCGGCGCGCGCCGAGGGGGCCGACGAGGAGCGCCTCGCGGCGGTCCGCGCCAATTTCGCCGAGGAGCTTCGCCTGCCCGAGATCGGCAAGGACGAGCTCGCCCGCCTGCCCGAGGCGCGCGTCGAGGCCGCCCCCGCCGAGGCCGTGCCCGCCGACGGGCCGGGCTCCGATCCCCTCGCCGAGTTCGGTCCCGATCGCTCGCGCGTCGCCAACGACGATCGGGCGAGCGTCGGCGCGTTGATGCAGGCGCTCCAGGCGCGGCCCTCGCGGCGCCCCTACGCCGTCGCCGCCGGCCTCTCCGTCCTCTGGGTCGCGGGCCTCGCGGCGGTCGCCTCCGCCGAGGCGGGCCTCGCCACGCTCGGCGGGCCCTGGTCGCCGGCCGAGGCGGCGGTCGCCCTCGTCCTCGTGCTCGCTCCGGTCACCGCGATCTTCACCGCCGCGATCCTCGCCGTGCGCTCGCAGGAGATGAAGCTCGTCGCCCGCTCCATCGGCGAGGTCGCCGTGCGGCTCGCCACGCCCGAGACCTTCTCGACCGACGCGGTGCTCACCGTCTCCCAGGCCGTGCGCCGCGAGGTTGCGGCGGTGGGCGACGGCATCGAGCGCGCGCTCGCCCGCGCCGGCGAGCTCGAGACGCTCGTGCGCACCGAGATCTCCACGCTCGAGCGGGCCTATTCCGACAACGAGATCCGCATCCGCTCGCTCGTTGACGAGCTCGTCGCCCAGCGCGAGGCGATCGTCTCTAATGCCGAGCGCGTGCGCGCGGCGCTCGCCGGCTCGCACCAGAGCTTCACCCAGGATCTCGAGAACGCGGCCGCGCGTGTCGTCGAGGCGATCGGCCAGACCGGCGAGCGGGTGTCGCATTCGCTCGAATCGCGCGGTGAGCAGATCACCCTCGCCCTCGGCCGCACCGGCGAGCGCGTCGTCGAGGACATCGCCTCGCGCGGCGAGGAGCTGATCCAGCGTCTCGCCGGCTCGAGCGACGAGATCAAGGCGGGCATCGCCGCGACCGGCGAGGAGCTGGCGCTGACCCTCGACGGCAAATCGCGCGACATCACGAACGCGCTCGACGAGACCGGGCGCGTGCTCACCCGCGGGCTGACCGAGGGCGCGAGCGAGATCACCCGCACCCTCGCCCAGACCGGCGAGGGCGTCGTCGCTTCGCTCGCCGAGCAGGGCTCGCTCGTGCGCGCCACCTTCGAGGGCACCGCGAAGGCGCTCGAGGAGAGCTTCACCACCCGCGGCGAGGAGCTCAACGCCCGTCTCGCCGAGACCGGCGAGACCATCGCCGCGACGCTCGCCGCCCGCGGCGCCGAGGCGCGCGCGCAGATCGAGGAGAGCGTCGCCGACGTCGGCCACGTCCTCGCCTCGCGCGGCGAGGGCCTCGCCCGTCGCCTCGAGGAGGTCGGCGACGGCGTGATCGCGCGCCTGTCCGAGCGCGGCGAGAGCGTGCGCGCGGAGGTGGCCTCCGCCGCCGACGCCATCGCCCGCTCCGGCGACGAGGTGTCCGGCCGCATCGCGGAGCGCTTCGAGGCGCTAAAGGCCGAGGTCGAGGAGGCGAGCGCCGCCGTCGCCCGCTCCGGCGACGCGGTCTCGGAGCGGATCGCCGAGCGCTTCGACGCGCTGCGCGCGCAGATCGCCGAGGCGAGCGAGGCGGTGGCGCTCTCGGGCGACGACGTGCGCCTGCGCGTCGAGGAGGCCGCCCGCACCCTCGCGGACGCGCTCTCCGCGCATACGGACGCCTTCCGGGGCGCGGTCGGCGAGCACGAGCGCGCGCTCGCCGGCGCCCTCGCCGCGAGCGCCGCGCAGACGCGCGAGGACCTCGCCGCCACCGGCAAGGAGGTCGTCGTTGCGATCACGACGCAGGGCCTTCGCATCAACGACGCGCTGCAGCGCACGAGCGACACCCTCACCGACACGCTCGACACCCGCGGCGCCGCCCTCGACAAGCTGCTGGGCGAGCGGCTCGACGGCTTCGAGAGGATCGTGGTCGAGCGCGGCGGTCGTCTCGTCGAGCGGATCGGCGAGCGCGCGGAGGCGCTCGACGGGGCGCTGGGCGCCAAGCTGCGCGTGCTGGAGGAGACGATCGTCGACCGTGGCGGGGCGCTCGCCGAGCGCTTCGGCCGCGACGTCGAGACCCTGACCGGCGTCGTCTCCGAGCGTTTCGCCGAGATCGACCGCATCGTCAACGTGCAGGGCCAGGAGCTCGCGCAGAGCCTCGCCGAGCGCGCCCGCGAGGCGACCGAGAGCGTCGAGGCCCAGCTTGCGGCGCTCGAGGAGCGCTCGCAGAAGCGCTCGCTCGAGATCACCGCGACCTTCGACCAGCTCGTCGCCCGCGTCGACCAGAGCCTCGGCGCGCGCTCCTCCGCGCTCAACGAGGCGCTCGTGGTGCGCACCGGCGAGATGGCCCGCGTCCTCGCCGAGGGCGGCCGCGAATTCGCCCGCACGCTCGAGAGCCGCGCGGCCGAGATCGGCGAGGTCATCGGCAACCGCTCGGCCGAGCTCACGCAGGTCCTGTCCGCCAAGGCCGGCGAGATCGACGCCGTGCTCGGCGGCCGCGCCGAGGAGATCGCCAAGACGCTCGACGGCCGCGTCGAGGCCATCGCGACGACGCTCGACGGGCGCGTCGAGGACCTGGAGACCCGCGTGATCGGCCGGCTGGAGCGCGTCTCCGGCGAGATCGGCGCGCGCGGCGAGGCGATCGACGGCGCGATCGGCGCCCGCGCGGAGGCCTTCATCGGCCTCTACGACAGCCGCGCGAAGGACATCGACGAGACGCTGTCCCAGCGCTCGAGCGAGCTCGTGACCCTGTTCGAGACCCGCAGCCGCGAGGTCGTCGCGGCTCTGACCTCGCGCACCGACGATCTCGCCCACGTCTTCGACGAGAAGAGCCGGCTCCTCGCCCAGACGCTCGACGAGCGCGGGCGCGAGGTGACGGCGCAGCTCGAGGCGCGCACCCGCGACGTCGCGGTCTCGCTCGGCAACCGCATGGGCGAGATCGCCACGCTGCTGTCCGAATCGAGCCGCTCCATCGCGGCCATCATCGACGAGCGCGGCGAGGAGGTGGTCGGCACGCTGTCGGCGCGGATGGCCGAGGTCGGCAGCCTGTTCGACGACCGCATGGGCGCGCTCTCCGAGCTCCTGTCGGAGCGCGGCGAGGGTCTCGTCGGCACGCTCGACGCCCGCGGCCGCGACCTCGTGGCGACGCTCGGCGCCCGCGTCGGCGAGATCGACGCGCTGATCGCCTCGGGCGGCGAGCGCCTGACCTCGAGCCTCGCGGCGCGCGGCGAGACGCTCGTCGGCACGCTCGAGGAGCGCATCGGGCGCATCGAGCATCTCATCGAAGACGGCGGGGCGCGCCTCGCCGGCACGATCGAGAGCCGCGGCGAGGGCCTCGTGACCGCTCTCGAGACGCGCATGGGCCGGCTCTCGGCTTTGTTCGAGCGCGGCGGCACCACGCTCGCCGAGATCCTCGACAAGCGCTCGGACGCGATCATCGTCAATCTCGGCGAGCGCATCGATCAGGCGACGGGCGCGATCGACGCCCGCGCCGGCGCCCTGACGGACGCGCTCGACCAGCGCACCTCCGATCTCGCGCGCATCGTCGACGATCGTGGCGAGGCGCTCGTCGGTGCGCTCGGCGCGCGCGTCGGCTCGCTGCATCAGCTCATCGAGACCCGCGGCGTCGCCCTGGTGCAGGCGCTCGAAGCCCGCTCCGAGGCGCTCGGCCGCGACGTCGACACGCTCTCGAGCCGGCTCGTGGACGGGCTCGGCGCCCAGAGCCGCGAGCTGCTCGACGCGCTCGCCGTGCGCAGCGACGACCTGCGCGAAGCCTATGCGCGCACGACGAGCGAGCTGCGCGAGGCGCTCGACGAGGGCACCCAGGCGACCGTCGGGGCGCTCGTCGCGACGAACGAGCGCATCCGCACCGAGCTCGGCGGCGTCCTCCTGCGCCTGCACGAGGCGAACCGCGCGCTCCAGGGCGTCGCCAATTCCGCGACGGGCAGCCTCGGCGAGGTCGAGCAGGCGCTCGCCGGCCGCGCGGGCGAGATCGCGGCGCTCATCGGCGAGGTCGCCGAGCAGACCCGCGACGCGGCCTCCCGCGTCGAGCGGCAGGTCTCCGCCCTCCAGGGCGTCTCGACGGGCGCGATCAAGGAGGCGGGCGAGCTCGCGATGCTGCTCGACGAGCGCGGCCGCCAGATCGCCGACACCACGCGCGATCAGCTCGCCTCGCTCGGCGACGCCACCGCGGTGCTCGAGCGGCTCGAGAGCCGCCTCGGCGCCGCGCTCGGCGCGCGCGTGCAGGCGCTGGAAGGCGCGCTCGCCCGCATGGACGAGCGCTCCGGCGAGATGGAGCGCGCGACGAGCGCCTTCTCCGCTCTGATCGAGGGCGCGCTGCACGAGGCCGAGGAGAAGGCGCGCGCCATCGGCGGCGTCCTGTCCACGAGCGCCGAGAGCGCGAGCCGCGCCATCGGCGCCGAGTTCGAGAAGGTGCGCGAGGCCACCTCCGACGAGCGCGCCCGCACCGCGCTCGCCATCCGCGACGCCTATTCCGAGGTCGCGCGCGAGATGAACGAGGCGCTCGCGGGCGCGGCGACGCGCTTCCGCGAGGCGGCCTCCGAGCTCAAGGGCATGACGGCCCAGGTCAGCCGCGATCTCGAGGCGACCCGCGCGGAGCTCAAGCGCGGCGTGCTCGAATTGCCGAAGGAGACCGAGGAGAGCGCGGCCGCCATGCGCCGCGTCGTCGGCGACCAGATCAAGGCGCTCAACGAGCTCGCCTCCCTCGTCGCCCGCTCCTCCAAGGCGGTCGACGCGATCCCCGCCCAGCCGCAGCAGGCCCGCGCGGCGGCGATCGGCGGCGCGGCGGTGGCGGCGGCGACCGACGTGTTCGCGGCCCAGCCCGCCTTGCGCGGCGCGGCGCCCGCTCCGGCGGCGCCCGCACCCGCCCCGGCTCCGGCGCAGCCCGCGCGCGCCAGCGTCGAGAAGCTCAGCCTGCGCGGCTCGGATGCGGGGGCGCCCGCGAGCGCGGCGCGCGGCGGTTGGCTCTCCGACGTCCTCGCCCGCGCCTCGGAGGACGAGGAGCCGGCCGCGCCGAAGCCCGCGGCCAAGCCCGCCGCCCAGCAGCAGGCCGCCCGCCCGCGTTCGAACGCGCTCGAGAGCCTCAATTCGATCTCCGTCGACATCGCGCGCATGATCGTGCACGAGGTCGCGGTCGAGTTCTGGAACGGCTACGAGCCGGGCGAGATGGGCCGCTTCGAGGGCAGGCTCTACACCCAGCAGGGCCGTGCCACCTTCGAGGAGATCCGCCGCAAGTACCGGCGCGAGGCCGATTTCCGGCAGACGGTCGACCGCTACGTGGAGGAGTTCGAGCGGCTCCTCGCCGAGGTCGCCCGCGACGATCGCGACCAGGTGCTCACGCGCACCTACCTCACCTCCGAGACCGGCAAGGTCTACACGATGCTCGCCCATGCGAGCGGCCGGCTGAGCTGAGGGAGCGCGCGCGATGGCGGAGATCGATCAGGGCGCGGTCGCGGGCCTGAAGGAGGCGATGCCGGTGTGGTGCGCGAGCCTGCGCGACCGCATCTGCGCCGCCTTCGAGGCGATCGAGGACGAGGCGACGGGGCCCTTCCACGCGGACGCGCCGGGGGAAGCCGGCCGCTTCGAGCGCAAGCCCTGGTCGCGCAAGGACCATAGCGGCGCCGATGGCGGCGGCGGCACCATGGCGATGATGCGCGGGCGCGTCTTCGAGAAGGTGGGCGTGCACGTCTCGACCGTGTTCGGCGAGTTCGCCCCCGAGTTCCGCGGCCAGATCCCCGGCTCGGGCGAAGATCCGCGCTTCTGGGCCTCGGGCATCTCCCTCATCGCCCATCCCTGGAACCCGCACGCGCCGACGGTTCACATGAACACGCGCTTCGTCGTCACGACGAAGCCGTGGTTCGGCGGCGGCGCGGACCTGACGCCCGTGCTCGATCGCCGGCGCCGCCAGGAGGACCCCGACACGATCGCCTTCCACGAGGCGATGCGCGGCGCCTGCGAGGCCTTCGCGCATGTCGCGGATTACGCCCGCTACAAGGAATGGTGCGACGAGTACTTCTTCCTCAAGCACCGCAACGAGCCGCGCGGCATCGGCGGGATCTTCTACGACTACCATTGGAGCGGGGACCCGGAGGAGGACTTCGCCTTCACCAAGCGCGTCGGCGAGGCCTTCCTCGACATCTATCCGCGCATCCTGCGCGGCAACGTCGCCACGCCCTGGACGGAGGCCGACCGCGAGGAGCAGTGCATCCGCCGCGGGCGCTACGTCGAGTACAACCTCCTCTTCGACCGCGGCACGATCTTCGGCCTCAAGACCGGCGGCAACGTCGAATCCATCCTCTCCTCGATGCCGCCGACGGTGCGCTGGCCGTGAGCCGGCGGCTTTCGGGGGATTGGCGGGGGTAGGCTGCGCGCTCCCTCTCCTTCCCCCGAGCGTTCGAAAATCTCTTCCCTGTCGTCATTCCGGGGCGCGAAGCGAGCCCGGAACCCAGAACCTCGACGTCGGTTCGAGCGCGCATGCGCGCTCGCGCTTCAACCAAAGAAAGATGACGCCTTGAGGGACGCAGCCTACAGGCTGCTAATCGACGGTCGGGAATCTGGGTTCCGGGCTCGCTTCGCGCCCCGGAATGACGGCGTTGAAGTACTAGGCGAAAGATTCGCAGACTCTAAGCTTAGACTCAACGTTCGAAAATCCCTCCCTGCGGTGTCATCCCGGACGCCGAAGGCGATCCGGGACCCATACGCTCGACGCTGCAGTCGCAGCCTGTAGGCTGCGTTTCTCCGACGATTTCTGCTCCAAGGTGGCGGGGCGAGCGCGGCATGTGCGCCCGAACTTGTCGTCGAGCGTATGGGTCCCGGGTCCGCTTCGCGGCCCGGGATGACAACCCTCGCAAGATTCGCAAGACTCCGAGCGGGAGGAAGGAGAAGGGTCGCGCCTGCCGAAACGCGTCGGGAGACGAAGAGCGGCGAGAGCGCGACGGTGACGCCATGCCCCTGCACGCGAACGGCCCCCTCTCGCGGCTCGTCGAGCGGCATCTGACGCCGGAACTGCCGGCGGCGCGCTTCGTCGCCAACGTGGCGCTCGTCTCGATCGCCGGGCTCGTGCCGGCGCTCGCGCTCTACGTCTTGCTCACGCCGGGCTTCGCCGCCCATCTGCGGGGGAGCGAGGGCGCGCTCGGCGCGTTCCTGCGGCAGGTCGCGACGAACGGACTGCCGGTCGTCATCGCACTCAACTACGTCTCGTTCACGCTGCTGGCCCGCGTGAGGGCGGAGACGACCGGGCTCGGCAGAATCGTCGCGCTCGATTTCGCCGCGCGGACCGGCTTGTTCGTCGCCCTTCACGCGGCGATCTATGCGGGCTCGGCCGTCCTGTTCGGCTCGTTCGGCGGCGATCCGGCGCGCGGCCTCGCGGTGGTGGCGCCGACGCTCGTCGCCGCCGCCGGCTTCGGCAATCTGTCGGGCGTCTATCTCTATGCGGGCCTCGTCGGCGCGCTGCCGCTGCACATGGCGCTCGCCGAGAGCGCCGCGCGGCGCGCCGGCCGTGGCCCACCGACGCGCGCCGCGAGCCTTCTCCTCGCGATCGCGATCTTCGGCGCGCAGGCGCTCGCTCTGACGCTGACCGCCCGCCTCCTCGCCGCCCTGCAGACGGCGTGACGCGCCGGTCCGCTCAGGCCGCGAAGAAGCGCAGCACGAAATACAGGATCGCTGCGAGCGCACCCGAGGCCGGCACCGTGATCACCCAAGCGGCGGCGATGCCGAAGGCGTGGCGGCGGCGCACGAGCCGGCGCTTCTCGCGCTTGCGGGCATTGGCGATCGCCTCCTGCGGCGTCTTGTTGAGCTTCTCCGGCTCGAGGAAAAGCGAGCGCGGCTGCACGGCGGGGTTCGGCACGCCCTTGTTGGTGAGCGCCTCGCGCAGGAGGCCCACCCCGAAGATGGCGCCGACCGCGATATGGGTCGAGGAGACCGGCAGGCCGAGCCAGGAGGCGATCAGCACCGTCGTCGCCGCCGAGAGCGCGACGCAATAGGCGCGGATCTGGTCCATCTTGGTGATCGTCTCGCCGACCACCCGGATGAGCCGCGGCCCGAACAGAGCGAGCCCCACCGCGATGCCGATCGCGCCGATCGCGAGCACCCAGAGCGGCAGCGGCACGCGATCGACCGCCGCCGTGCCGCTCTCGGCCGCGGCGACGATCGCGGCGAGCGGGCCCACCGCATTGGCGACGTCGTTGGCGCCATGCGCGAAGGAGAGGAGGGCGGCGGCGAAGATCAGCGGCACCGTGAACAGCGTGCTCACGTGCTTCGAGCGGTTCTCGAGCCCGCGCGCGTTGCGGCGCACCCAGGGGCGCGACATCAGCCAGCCGAAGGCGAAGAACGCGAGGCCGAGGCCGAGCACGAGCTCCGTCGTCGGGCGCCAGATCCGCGAGAGGCCCTTGAGCGCGAGATACATCGCGAAGATGCCCGCCATCAGCCCGACGAGCGCCGGCACCCAGCGCTCGGCCGCCGCGATCTTGTCCTCGCGAAACAGGATCGCCCATTTGACGAAGCCGAGGAGCGCGGCGGCGATCGCCCCGCCGAGCACCGGCGAGATCACCCACGAGGCCGCGATCGTGCCGATCACCGGCCAGGCGACGGCGGCGGCGCCCGCCGCGGCGAAGCCCGATCCGATCACCCCGCCGATGACCGAATGGGTGGTCGAGACCGGTGCGCGCAGATAGGTCGCGAGGTTGATCCACAGAGCCGCCGCGAGAAAGGCCGACATCATCACGAGGATGAAGTCGAGCGCGCTCATGGCGGCGTCGGTGCGCAACAGGTTGCGCGAGACCGTGTTGACGACGTCGCCGCCGGCGATCAGCGCGCCCGCCGCCTCGCAGAAGGCCGCGATGGCGAGCGCGCCGCCGAGCGTCAGCGCCCGCGCGCCGACGGCGGGGCCCATATTGTTGGCGACGTCGTTGGCGCCGACATTGAGCGCCATGTAGGCGGCGATCACCGCGCCGATCACGACGAAGACGCTGAGCGGCCCCTCGGTCACGGAGAAGGCCGCGACTGCGATCGCGCCGATCAGGAAGACGAGCACGAGACCCGGACCCGCGAGGCTGCGAGCGAGATCGTAGGTCGCGGCCTCGAGCCGTCCGACCTTCTTCAGGTCCTTGTCGACTTTCGCCAAGAGAGAGCAATCCTTGCGCCGGCAAAACAACGCCTGCCCATAGCATTCCGGTTCCGGATTGGAAGCGGATTCGGGCCGCGGCCCGCGCTCGGGAGGCATCGCGTCCGCGACATTCCGGGGTCGCATTCGCGGTCCATGCGGTCTATCGAGCCCCGACCCGCGCAAGACCCGGCGCGCGCGAAAGGACCCTTCATGGACCGCACCATCGACACGACGATGCACCAGGGCATGCACCTCCAGCGCCAGCGCTTCCGCACGCGGGCCTGGATCAGGACGCGGCTGTGGGCGCAGGTGCTCGTCGGCATGGCGGCGGGGCTCGCGCTCGGGACGCTGCTCGGGCCGGATGTCGGGCTCGTCGCGCCCGCGACCTCGGAGACGATCGCCTCCTGGCTCGCGCTGCCGGGCATGATCTTCCTCGGGCTCATCGCGATGGTGCTCGTGCCGCTCGTCTTCGCCTCGATCGTGGGCGGGCTCGCCGGCTCGGCGTCCGCGGGCGCGCTCAAGGCGGTGGCGGGGCGGCTCGCGCTCTTCGTCCTCGCGACGACCGTGCTCGCCGTCACGCTCGGCGCGACCCTGGCCAATTTGATGGCGCCCGGCGCCGGCATGGGCGGCACGCTTGCGCCCGCCCCGCGCCCGACCGCCGGCAACGACGCCTTCGACCTCGCCCGCGCGCCGGAAGTCCTCGCCGCGGTGCTGCCGACGAACCCCACCGCCTCGATCGTGCAGGGCGATCTCCTCGCGGTCGTCGTGCTCGCGGTGCTCGTCGGCCTCGCCTGCCTGCAGGTCGACCGCGAGCGGATCGCGCCCTTCCTGCGCCTTCTCGACGCGCTCCTCTCGATCGCGATGGAGATCGTCAAATGGGCGATGTTCCTCGCGCCCTTCGCCGTGTTCGGGCTGATGGCGCAGCTCGTGATGCGCATCGGGCTCGGCACGGTCGCGGCGATGTCGGCCTACGTGCTCACCGTGATCGCCGGGCTCGCGATCCTGCTCTGCGTCTATCTCGCGCTTTTGTGGCTGCGCGCGGGCGTCTCGCCGGGGGCGTTCCTGAAGGGCGCGGGCTCGACCATGCTCCTCGCCTTCTCGACCTCGAGCTCGTCGGCGATCATGCCGATGACCATCGCGACCGCGCGGCGGCTCGGCGTGCCGGAGGCCACCGCCAACCTCGTCGTGCCGCTCGGCGCCACCATGAACATGGCCGGCACCGCGCTCTACCAGAGCGTCGCGATCCTGTTCCTCGCCCAGATGGCCGGCATCGAGCTCGGGCTCGGCGAGACCGCGCTCATCGCCGCGACGCTGGTGGCCACCTCGATCGGCGCGCCGGGGACGCCCGGCGTCTCGATCGCGATCCTGATGAGCGTCGCGGCCGGCTTCGGCATCCCGGTCGAGGGCATGGTGATCATTCTGGGCGTCGACCGCATCCTCGACATGGCGCGCACCACCGTGAACGTGACCGGCGACCTCGTCGCCTGCATCCTCCTGCGCGAGACGGGGGCAGGGGAGGGGGCCGGGGTGACGGCGGGGGCGGCGACTTAGCCGTCCGTGGCCGGCGATCGTCGGCGTCGTATGGGACCGACGTCGATGCCGGGCGCTCTGTCCTTCCCCCTTGTGGGGAAGGTGGCCCGACGCCGAAGGCGGCGGGTCGGATGGGGGTCGTCGACATGGCACCGATACGTCAGATCCTGCACGACCTCCACCCCGAGCCCGATCCGGAATAAGACCCGAAAAGACGTGCGACGCTCATGGCCCCCGTTGGGAGGCGCCGAGGGTGAGGGGAGTGCAGGGTCAAGCGTCAGGGTGCCTTCTGCACGACCCCCATCCGTCTCCGGGCTGGCGCCCGGAGCCACCTTCCCCCAAGGGGGAAGGACAAGAGCGCGCTGCATCCGCCGCTCGCTCAACGAGACAAATCTGATCCCTGGTGGGATGCTCGCGCGATCCGTCGCACGGGCGATGGGGAAAACCGGGGCTTTCCTCGGGGGCTCGGGTCGCTAGGATCGCCGCATTCCAAGGAGAGCCCCGCATGTCCGATCTCGACGCCGTCCTCGCCCGCATCGATGCCGACCTCGACGCGTCGCTCGAGCGCCTGTTCGCGCTCCTGCGCATCCCCTCGATCTCGACCGATTCGGCCTATGCCGCCCATTGCCGCGCGGCGGCGGAGTCGCTCCGGGCGGATCTCGCGAGCCTCGGCGTCGGCGCGCAGGTCCGCGAGGTGCCCGGCGCGCATCCGTCCGTCGTCGGGCGCATCGACGGGCCGGCGGGCACGCCGCATGCGCTGTTCTACGGCCATTACGACGTCCAGCCGGTCGACCCGCTGTCGCTCTGGGAGACGCCGCCCTTCGAGCCGCGGATCGCTGAGACGCCGGACGGGCGCAAGATCATCGTCGCCCGCGGCGCCTGCGACGACAAGGGCCAGGTGATGACCTTCGTCGAGGCCTGCCGCGCCTGGAAGGCGGTGACGGGCAAGCTGCCGATCGGGATCACCTTCCTGATCGAGGGCGAGGAGGAGAACGGCTCGCGCGGGCTGCCGGCCTTCGTCGCCGCCATCAAGGACGAGCTCGCCGCCGATCTCGCGCTCGTCTGCGACACCGGCATGTGGGACCCGAACACGCCCGCCATCACCGCCTCGCTGCGCGGCCTCGTCTATACCGAAGTGGTGGTGCGCGCCGCCGATCGCGACCTGCATTCGGGCCTCTTCGGCGGCGCGGCCGCGAACCCGATCCACATCCTCTCGCGCATCGTCGCCGATCTCCACGACGCGGAAGGCCGCGTGACGCTGGACGGCTTCTACGACGGCGTCGCCGAGCCGCCGGAGGAGGTGCGCGAGCGCTGGCACGCGCTCGGGCTCACGGCGGAGGGCTTCCTCGGCCAGGTCGGGCTCGCCCGGCCGGTGGGGGAATCGGGACGCATGGTCATCGAGCAGATCCAGTCGCGCCCGACCTGCGACGTCAACGGCATCGTCGGCGGCTATACGGGGGAGGGCACCAAGACCGTGATCGCCGCGGAGGCGCGCGCGAAGATCTCGTTCCGCCTCGTCGGCGACCAGGACCCGGAGGCGGTCGCGAACGCGCTCGAGGCCCACGTCGCCGCCCGCATCCCGGAGGATTGCCGCTACGAGCTCATCCGCTACAAGGGCTCGCGCGCCATCGCGCTCCCCTACGACAGCCCGGCCCTCGCCAAGGCGAGCCAGGCGCTCGCCGCGGAATGGCAGGTCGAGCCGGTGGTGATCGGCTCGGGCGGCTCGATCCCGATCGTCGGCACGTTCAAGTCGACGCTCGGCCTCGATTCGGTCCTCGTCGGGTTTGGTCTCGACGACGACCGCGTGCATTCGCCGAACGAAAAGTACGATTTGCGTAGTTTCCACAAGGGGATCCGCTCGTGGGCGCGGATTTTGGCGGCGTTGGGGGAGTGAGGGTTAGGAAGACCGCGAGGTCTTAAATGCCGAACGGCTCCCGGTTGGCTGCGAGCGATGGACCTGCCGGGATCATCGCCGCGGCGGCGGCTCCGAGCGCGCGATAGGCTCCCTCGCGGCAACTTGCCGGTCAGCCGTTACTGCTCCCCCTCCACCAACCCCTCCCCCTCCAACCACTCCGTCACGATCCTTCTAATCATCTCCGACCGGTTCGGCCGATCCGGCGCGCGACGGGCCGCCTCCTCCAGAGCTGCGACGATCTCCGGTGGTGCGCGGAAGGTGAGCATGGGCATGAGGCCGGTGGCAGGGCGGCCTCGCTTTTTTCGTATGTCGGGAATTGACACGGCATCCTTTTTCGACATACGATTATTCAGCCCCTCGAACAGGATTCGCCCCTTGTGCGAGACGAACGATACCACGCCCGGCGCGCAGGAGCACCGGGACGCGCGGCTTCTGGAGCTGGGCGCCGCGCTCGACAAGGCGGTGGACGCGCTCTGGCTGGCCGAGGAGGTTTTGGGGGACGGGTCGGAGCGGGTCGCGGGCGCGATCGCGCAGGGCTGGACCTTGTGCGACGCGATCGCCGAGCGCATCGGCGCACATCCCGCGCAGACGCTCGACGGTTTGAGCGTCAAGGCACGCGCGCTCGCCCTCCTCGGGGACGAGGAGGATGGTGTGCGACGCGATCTCGTGCGCGTGCTCGGTCGGCGAGTGGAGGCGCGGTGAGAGATTCTCGGAAACCCTTCCCACCCGTCATTCCGGGGCGCGAAGCGAGCCCGGAACCCAGATCCACGACGTCGGTTCGAGCGCGCATGCGCGCTCGCTCGCCAACCAAAGCCCATGGATATGTCGAGGGACGCAGCCTATAGGCTGCTCATCCACGGTCGGGAGTCTGGGTTCCGGGCTCGCTTCGCGCCCCGGAATGACGGCGTCTCGGTTCCAGGCGCCCCCTCAACGCCCCCGCCCGCGCGGCGGCGACGCGGCTTCCGCCTCACCGCGCGAAGCGACCCTCGGCCGCGCGGCGCGGCAGGCGTCGGAGCAATAGCGGACCTCGTCCCAGACGCGCTCCCATTTCTTGCGCCAGGCGAAGGGGCGGCCGCAGGCGAGGCAGTCTTTGGTCGGGAGGTCGCCCTTGCGGCGCATCTTCGCCATGAAAACCCCGCTCAGCGGCCGATCTCGCGGGCGGCCTCGCGCGAGATCGGGCTCCAGCGGGTGAGGACGACGTAGCCGTCGCGCGCGGCGACGACGAGGAGGCGGCGATAGGTGTGGACGACGGTGCCGGGCGCATGGCCGTGCGGCTCGCGCCAGCCCTGCGCCTCGGCGACGTGGACGACGCCCGGTCCGACGCGCGCGAGCGTCTCGATCGCGCCGAAGGCGCGCACGCGGCCGAGGATCTCGTCGACGGACGACGTCCAGTCGAGGGTTCGCTGCGCATCCGTCGCGCGCGGCCAATAGGAGCCGCGCCCCTGCGGCTCGGCGCCCGCCCAGAGCGCGGCGAAATCGCCGGCGATCCGGCGCGCGAGCCGGCCCGTCGCCATCTGGCACCGCATCAGGAGGGTCTCGTGCGTCTCGGCCTCGCCGAGGGGGAAACGCTCCTGCGCGATGACGGCGCCGGTGTCGAATTCGGGCTCGATCACGTGCGCGCTCACGCCCCAGTCGCGCCGCCCCTCGAGCAATGCGCGGTAGAGCGGATAGGGGCCGCGGCCCTCCGGCAGCGGGGAGGGGTGGAAATTGAGCGCGTAGGGAATGGCGCCGCGCCAGCCCTCGATCCGCCACGGATAGCCCGCGACGACGAGGCAGCAATCGCTCAAGGTCGCGAGATCCTCCGGCCGCAACCGCGACATCTGGATCGGGATGCGCAGCGATCGCGCGCGGGCGATCACCCGCTCGTTGTGGTCGAGCACGCCGTCGCAGGGGCGCGTGAACAGCTTGACCGGCTCCCATCCGGCCGCGAGGAAGCCCTCGAGCGCCTCGGCCATGAAGTCGATGCCCGCATAGGCGAAGCGCATGGCTCACCCCTCCCGCTCGCGCCGTCCGCGTCCTCCCCCGGCCGCCGCGGCGACGATCGGCCGCGCGGGGGGTGGACGCGGGACGCCCACGCGATACTTAGCGCGCGGCGTTGTCGTTTGCAGTGGGCAAGAGCCGGGAGAGAGTTCGATGAGCGGCACCATTCTCGTCTATGGCGGCAACGGCGGGGTCGGCCGCTCCTGCGCGCAGGCGCTCGCCGCGCGCGGCTATCGCCCCTATCTCGTGGCGCGCGACGAGGCGCGGCTCGCCGAGGCGGCGCGCGCGCTCGACACCGGCTACAGCGTCGCGGACGTCACCGATCCCGAGGCGATCGCCCGCGCGACGCGCGACGCGGCGGGGACGGACGGGCTCGCCGGGCTCGTCTACGCGGTGGGTTCGATCAATCTCAAGCCCTTGGCCAAGCTGACGGCGCAGGATGTCGAGGCGGATTTCCGGCTCAACGCGCTCGGCGCCGCGCTCGCGGTGCAGGCGGCTTTGGCGCCGTTCCGGCAGGCGGGGGGCGCGAGCGTGGTGCTCTTCTCGACGGTCGCCGCGCGGCAGGGCTTCGCCGCACACGCCTCGGTCGCGATGGCGAAGGGCGCGGTGCAGGGGCTGACGCTGGCGCTCGCGGCCGAGCTCGCGCCCAAGGTGCGCGTCAATTGCATCGCGCCCTCGTTGATGGACACGCCGCTCGCCTCGCCGCTGACCGGCAATCAGGCGATGGCGAGCGCGATCGCCGGCATGCACGCGATCCCGCGCATCGGCGAGGCGAAGGACGCCGGCGCGCTCGCCGCCTTCCTGATCTCGGAGGAGGCGTCCTGGATCACGGGGCAGACGATCGGCGTCGACGGCGGGCGCTCGACCCTGCGCACCAAGGGTTGAGGGCGCGCGCGTGGGCGCCCTGCGGCTCCTCCTCGGCGACCAGCTCACGCGTCGGATCGCCTCGCTCGCCGACCTCGATGCGGAGGCGGACGTCGTCCTGATGGTCGAGGTCGCCGAGGAGGCGACCTATGTGCGCCACCACAAGCAGAAGATCGCCTTCCTCTTCTCGGCGATGCGGCACTTCGCGGAGGAATTGCGCGAGGAAGGGGTTCGGGTCGACTACGTGCGGCTCGACGATCCCGGCAATACGGGCTCCTTCGGCGGGGAGCTCGCGCGGGCGCTGGGGCGTCATGCGGTCGACCGGGTGATCGTCACCGAGCCCGGCGAATGGCGGGTGCTCGAGGCGATGCGCGATTGGCGCGAGGAGCTCGGGCTCCCGGTCGAGATCCGCGAGGACAATCGCTTCCTGTGCTCGCGCGGCGAGTTCGCCGCCTGGGCCGAGGGGCGCAAGCAATTGCGGATGGAGTTCTTCTACCGCGAGATGCGCCGCAAGACCGGCTTCCTGATGGAGGGCGGCGAGCCCGTCGGCGGCCAGTGGAATTTCGACGCCGACAACCGCAAGAGCCTGCCCGCCGGCATCGCCGTCCCCCCGCGCCGCCGCTTCGAGCCGGATGCGACGACGCGCGCGGTGCTCGACCTCGTCGCGCGCCGCTTCGGCAACCATTTCGGCGATCTCGACGGCTTCGGCTGGGCGGTGACCCGCGCGGGCGCGCTCGAGGCGCTCGCCTTCTTCCTCGAGGCGGCTCTGCCGCGTTTCGGGGACTACCAGGACGCGATGAAGACGGGCGAGCCCTTCCTCTTCCACGCGGTGATCTCGCCCTATCTGAACGCGGGCCTGCTGACGGCCGAGGAGGTCTGCGTCGCCGCCGAGCGCGAATGGCGGGAGGGGCGCGCGCCGCTCAACGCGGTCGAGGGCTTCGTGCGGCAGGTGATCGGCTGGCGGGAATATGTCCGCGGCATCTACTGGTTGGAAATGCCGCGCTACGCGCAGACGAACGCGCTCGACGCCCAGCGCCCGCTGCCGGATTTCTACTGGACCGGCGAGACCGACATGAACTGCCTCGCGCAATGCGTCGCCGACACCCGCGCCCATGCCTATGCGCACCATATTCAACGGCTGATGGTGCTCGGCAATTTCGCCCTGATTGCCGGCATCCGCCCCGCCGCGCTCGAGGAATGGTTCCTCGTCGTCTATGCCGACGCCTACGAGTGGGTGGAATTGCCGAACGTGCACGGGATGATCCTCTTCGCCGACGGCGGTCTCCTCGCCTCGAAGCCCTATGCGGCCTCGGGCGCCTATATCGACCGGATGAGCGATTATTGCCGCGGCTGCCGCTACGATCCGAAGGTGAAGGAGGGCCCGAAGGCCTGCCCGTTCAACTACCTCTACTGGCATTTCCTGATCGACAACGAGAGCCGCCTCGCCCGCAATCCGCGCATGGCCATGCCCTATCGCACGCTCGCCAAGATGAATCCCGATCGGCGCGCGGCGATCGAGGCGGACGCGAGCGCCTTCCTCGGCGCGCTCACGTCGTCCTACCGGTGACCAGCGCGCGCCGCGACGGCGATCCGCGGCGCGAGCGCTTGCGTTCATCCGCGTTTCCACTAGGAAGGCACTCGTGGCCGCGTGCGTGCGGCCGGGAGGAACAGGCCCGATGGCCCTCGCTCTGCGCCTCGCGCGCGCCATCGACGCGACGAATGCGCTGATCGGCCGGCTCGCCGCGTGGCTCGTCCTCGCGGCCGTGGTGATCTCGGCGGGCAATGCGCTGTCGCGCCGGATGTTCTCGCTGTCGTCGAACGCCTGGCTCGAGGTGCAATGGTACCTGTTCGGCGCGGTCTTTCTGCTCGGCGCGTCCTGGACGCTGCGGCGCAACGAGCACGTGCGGATCGACATCCTCGCGAGCCGCTTCTCGAAGGGCGCGCGCGACCGGCTCGACCTCGTCGGCCACGCGCTCTTCCTGATCCCCTTCGCCCTCGTCCACGTGGTGCTCGCCGTGCCCTTCTTCCTCCTGTCCTGGCGCACCGGCGAGATGTCGGCCAATGCCGGCGGGCTGCCTTTGTGGCCGGCCAAGCTCCTCGTCCTCGTCGGCTTCGCCATGCTTCTCGCGCAGGGCGTGTCCGAATTCGTCAAGCGGCTCGCGATCGTCACCGGGCGGCTCGCGGACGAAGCCGACGAAACCGTCCCCCACCCGGCCACGCGCCGCGAGCCGTGAGCCTCGGATGAGCGCCTTCCTTATCGAGAACATCGCCCCGATTATGTTCGTGTGCCTCGTGGCGTTCATGATCCTCGGCTATCCGATCGCCTTCTCGCTCGCCGCGCTCGGGCTCTTCTTCGGCTTCGTGGGCATCGAACTGGGGCTGTTCGCGCCGACCTTCTTCCAGGCGCTGCCCGATCGCGTCTTCGCGGCGATGGCGAACGAGACGCTGCTCGCGATCCCCTTCTTCACCTTCATGGGGCTCGTCCTCGAGCGCTCGCGCATGGCGGAGGACCTGCTCGACACGATGGGCCAGCTCTTCGGCGCGATGCCGGGCGGGCTCGCGCTCTCGGTCGTGCTCGTCGGCGCGCTGCTCGCGGCGACGACGGGGGTCGTCGCGGCGGCCGTGATCTCGATGGGGCTGATCTCGCTGCCGATCATGCTGCGCTACGGCTACGACCGCAGGTTGGCGACGGGCGTGATCGTCGCGTCGGGCACGCTCGCTCAGATCCTGCCGCCATCGCTGGTGCTGATCGTGCTCGCCGACCAGCTCGGCCGCTCGGTCGGCGACATGTATCGCGGGGCGATGGTGCCGGCGCTGATGCTCACGGCGGCCTTCGCGATCTACGTCCTCGTCGTCTCGCGCCTGCGCCCGCAGCTCGCCCCGCCGCTGCCGAAGGAGGCGCGCCGGATCGGCCGGGGGCTGCCCTCGCTCCTCGTCGTGATGGCGCTTTCGGGGGCGATCGGCGTCGCGGCGACGGCGCTCCTCGCCGATCGCGTCGAGCAGGCGCCCTATGTCTGGGGCGCGGCGATCGCCGTCCTGTTCGCCACCGCGCTCGCCATGCTCGACACGCGGCTGAAGCTGAACCTCCTCTCGCCGCTCGCGCGGGAGGTGGTCAGCGTGCTCGTGCCGCCGCTCGCGCTGATCTTCCTCGTGCTCGGCACGATCTTCATCGGGCTCGCGACCCCTACCGAAGGTGGGGCGATGGGGGCGGTCGGCGCGCTCGCGCTCGCGGCCCTGAAGGGGCGCCTCACCCTGCCGCTCACCCGCGGCGCCTGCGAGCAGACGTTGAGGCTCTCGGCTTTCGTGATGTTCGTTCTGATCGGCGCGCGCGTCTTCGCGCTGACCTTCTACGGCGTCAACGGCCACATCTGGGTGAAGGAGCTCCTGCTCGCGCTGCCGGGCGGGGAGGCGGGCTTCCTCCTCTTCGTCGCGGTGACGGTGTTCTTCCTCGGCTTCTTCCTCGATTTCTTCGAGATCGTGTTCATCCTCGTGCCGCTCCTGGTGGCGCCGGCTCAGGCGCTCGGCATCGACCTGATCTGGTTCGGGGTGCTGCTCGCGATCAATTTCCAGACGTCGTTCCTCACCCCACCCTTCGGCTTCTCGCTGTTCTACCTGCGATCGGTCACGCCGACGCGCGACCACGTCGATCCCGTCACCGGGCGCACCATCGCGGGGGTGACGACGATGCAGATCTATCGCGGCGTCGTCCCGTTCGTGCTCATCCAACTCGCGATGATCGCCGTCGTCTACGCGCTGCCGCAGACGGTCACCCATTACCGCGCCGAGCGCCCGGCGCTCACCGACGAGGACGTGCGCGAGCGTCTCGACCGCCTGATCATGCCCGATTTCGCACCCCCCGGCGGCTTCCCCGGCTTCGAGCCCCCGCCGCTGCCGCGGGTGGATTGAGGGTGTCCTAGCCGCGAGGCGGGGTCGCGCGGGGGCGTTGCGTGAGGCGTCCTATCTCCTTCGCCTTTCCCTGGGGATCTGAGGGTTTGGGACGAGCTCGACCGCTAGGGAGTGCACACGTCGCTGTCTTCGCATGCGATCGACGTCGACGAAGGCCGCTCTTGTCCTTCCCCCTTGGGGGAAGGTGGCTCCGAGCGAAGCTCGGAGACGGATGGGGGTCGTGCAGGAGGCACTCGAACGACAGTTCCTGCACGACCCCCACCCGTGAGGAGTCCCATTGCCCTCCCCCAAGGGGAAACCGTCGAGCCCTCCGCGAACGCTGAGATCTCCAAGAAAACCGATCGGAAGAGATGTGTGAATCTCGTAGCCCTTGGGGGAGGGCAATGGGACTCCTCTGGGGTGGGGGGCGTGCAGGATCGAGCGATCGAGTGCCTCCCGACGACCCCCATCCGACCCGCCGCCTTCGGCGTCGGGCCACCTTCCCCCAAGGGGGAAGGACAAGAACGTCCGCGAGCGACGCCGATCGCATGCAAAGACGTCGATGTCTGCGCTGCCTGGCTCCTGAGGAAAAGGAGAGGGGCCGTCCCCGTCGCTCTCGCCGCTACGACGGCGGCGTTCCCCAGAGCGCTGCGATCCAGCCGAAGGCCCACCAGGCGAGCAGCGTGAAGGCGACGAGGGCCATCAGCGCGAAGGCCAACGGGCGGGCGCGCTGGCGGGGCAGGTCGAGCCCGGCCTCGGCGCGGGCGCGGTGGTCGGCGAGCTGATCCTTCGGGATCAGGCGCACGATCGCCCACAGCCCGACCGTCACCACCGCGAGATCGTCGAGGAGCCCCACGATCGGGCGCCAATCGGGGATCAGGTCGAAGGGCATCAGCACGTAGGCGAAGACGAGCAGCGCCACCGCCTTCGCGGAGCGCGGGGTGTGCGGGTCGCGCAGGGCGCGCACGAGCGTCGCGCCGTCGGCGCGGATGCGGCGCGCGCCGTCGCGCAGGCTCACGAAGCGGCGGCCTTCTTCGCCGCGACGGCCTTCTTGGGCGCAGCCTTCGCCCCTGGAGACGCCTTCTTGGAGGCAGACGCCTTCTTCGTCGCCGTCTTCGCCGTCGCGGCCTTCTTCGGCGCGCTCTCGCCGTCGGCCTCAGCCTCCGCCTTCCTGGCCGCTGCCTTCTTGGCGGGCGCCTTCCTGGTGGCGCTCTTGCCGCCGGCCTTCTTCGTCTTGCCCCCGCCGCCGGAGGCGCGCTTCGCCTTGAGGAGGGCGGCGGCGTCCTCGAGCGAGATCGCCTCCGCCTCCATGCTCTTCGGCAGGGTGGCGTTGGTGGTGCCGTCGGTGACGTAGGGGCCGTAGCGGCCGGCCTTGACGACGATCGCCTTGCCGCTCTCCGGATCCTCGCCGAGCGCGCGGCCGGGATCGCCGCCGCCGCGCCGGCCGCCGCCGGTGCCGGTCTCCTTGGCGACGATGAGGTCGATCGCCCGGTTCTGGCCGATCTCGAGCACGTCGTCGTCGCGCCCGAGCGAGGCATAGGTCTTGCCGTGCTGCACGTAGGGCCCGAATCGGCCGATGCCGGCGAGGATCGGCTCGCCCGTCTCGGGATGGCGGGCCACCTCGCGCGGCAGCGACAGGAGCGCGAGCGCGCGCTCGAGATCGACGGCGGAGGGGCTCATGCCCTTGGGCAGCGAGGCGCGCTTGGGCTTCGCGTCGCCCTGCGCCTCGCCGAGCTGCACGAAGGGGCCGAAGCGGCCGTCGCGCAGGGTCACGTCGAGCGTCGTCACGGGGTCTCGGCCGAGCACCTTCACGCCCGGCTGCCCGCCCTCCGCGCCCGCCTCGCCGTCGGGCCCGGGGGCCGCGAGCTGGCGGGTGTAGCGGCATTCGGGATAGTTCGAGCAGCCGACGAAGGAGCCGAACTTGCCGAGCTTGAGCGAGAGCGTGCCCGTCCCGCAGCTCGGGCAGGCGCGCGGATCGACGCCGTCGCCGCGATCGGGGAAGATGTGCGGGGCGAGATAGTCGTTGAGCGCGTCGAGCACCTCGCCGGTGCGCAGCTCCTTCGTGCCGGCGATCGCGGCGGAGAAGTCGCGCCAGAAGTCGCGCAGGAGCTCCTTCCAGTCGACCTCCGCCGCCGAGACGCGGTCGAGCTGCTCCTCGAGCGCGGCGGTGAAGTCGTACTCGACGTAGCGCCGGAAGAAGCTCTCCAGGAAGGCCGTGACGATGCGGCCCTTGTCCTGCGCGACGAGGCGCTTCTTCTCGATCGCGACGTATTCGCGGTCCTTGAGCACCTGCAGGATCGAGGCATAGGTGGAGGGCCGCCCGATGCCGAGCTCCTCCATCCGCTTGACGAGGCTCGCCTCGGAATAACGCGGCGGCGGCTCGGTGAAGTGCTGGCTCGCGGTGATGCGCTCGCGCCGCAGCGGATCGCCCGCGGTCATCGGCGGCAGGCGGCCGCCCTCCTCGTCCTCCTCGTCGTCGCGGCCCTCCTGATAGACCGCGAGGAAGCCGTCGAACTTCACCACCTGCCCGGTCGCGCGCAGATCGAGCGTGCGCGGGCCCACTTTCGCGGCGATGTCGACGGTGGTGCGCTCGAGGAGCGCCGATTCCATCTGGCTCGCCATCGTGCGCAGCCAGATCAGCTCGTAGAGGCGCGCCTGCTCGGGCTCGAGGAAGCGCGCGACGTCCTTGGGCCGCCGGCCCATGTCGGTCGGACGCACCGCCTCGTGGGCTTCCTGTGCGTTCTTCGCCTTCGTCTGATAGCGGCGCGGCACGTCGGGGACGTATTGGTCGCCGAACTCGCGGCCGATGGCGCGGCGCGTCGCGGCGATGGCCTCGGGCGCCATGTCGACGCCGTCGGTTCGCATATAGGTGATGAGGCCGACCGTCTCGCCGCCGATCTCGGCGCCCTCGTAGAGGCGCTGGGCGACGCGCATCGTCTGGGCGGGGGCCATGCCGAGCTTGCGGGAGGCCTCCTGCTGGAGCGTCGAGGTGGTGAAGGGCGGCTGCGGGTGGCGCTTGGCGGGCTTGGCCTCGACCGAGGCGACCGAGAAGGTCGCGAGCTCGAGATCGCGCTTGAAGGCCTCCGCCTCCTCGCCCTTGCCGATGTCGAGGCGCGTGATCTTGCGCCCGTCGGCGCCGACGAGGCGGGCGTCGAAGATCGCGTTGTCCTTCGTCGCGAGGGTGGCGACGAGGGACCAGTACTCGCGGGCGACGAAGCTCTCGATCTCGCGCTCGCGGTCGCAGACGAGGCGCAGAGCCACCGATTGCACGCGCCCGGCCGAGCGCGAGCCCGGCAGCTTGCGCCAGAGCACCGGGGAGAGGTTGAAGCCGACGAGGTAATCGAGCGCGCGGCGCGCGAGATAGGCGTCGACGAGCGCCTGGTCGATCTCGCGCGGGGCCCGCAGCGCGCTCGCGACCGCGTCCTTGGTGATGGCGTTGAAGGTCACCCGCTCGACGGGCAGGCCCTTGAGGGCCCGCTTCTCGTTGAGCGCCTCGACGAGGTGCCAGGAGATCGCCTCGCCCTCGCGGTCGGGGTCGGTCGCGAGGATGAGCTTCTCGGCGCCGCGGATCGCCTTGGCGATCTCGGAAATGCGCTTGGCGCCGCGATCCTCGAGCTCCCAGATCATCCGGAAATCCGCGTCCGGATCGACCGAGCCGTCCTTGGGCGGCAGGTCGCGGACGTGGCCGAAGGAGGCGAGGACCTCGTAGTCGCGGCCGAGATATTTGTTGATCGTCTTGGCCTTGGCCGGCGACTCGACGACGACGACTTTCATCCGCGGCTTCCCGATGGGCGCTCTCGTGGTGGTCTCGTCCGCGCCGCCCGAAGCCCCCTCGAGCGACGCGGGCTGCATTAACTGGGTGATGGCGCGCGTCCTGTCAAATCGGGGCGAGTGCGGTGATGCGGCGCGGGGGAGGCGAGGGGAGGGGGGGCGATGACACCCTTCCCCCCCTCCCGCCCCCTCTTCCCCCCGCCGCCCCCACCCGCTAACGTCCGCGGCCCCAGCGACAAGCCAATGCGAGAGCCCCCATGTCCCTGCGCGTCGCGGTCCAGATGGACCCCATCGAGCACATCAAAATCGCCGGCGACACCACCTTCGCCCTCCTGCTCGAGGCGCAGGCGCGCGGGCATTCGCTCGTCTATTTCACGCCCAACGATCTCTCGATGCGCGACGGGACGGTGGTGGCGCGGATGCGCGATCTCCAGGTCGCGGACGTCGAGGGGGCGCATGCGCGGCTCGGCGAGCCGCGGCGGGCGGCGCTCGCGGAGGCCGTGGACGTCGTCCTGATGCGCCAGGATCCGCCCTTCGATCTCTCCTACATCACCGCGAGCCACCTCTTGGAGCGCGTCCACCCGCAGGTTCTCGTCGTCAACGATCCCCACCACGTGCGCAACGCGCCCGAGAAGATCTTCGTCACGGAATTCCCCCACCTGATGCCGCCGACGCTCATCTCGCGCGACAAGGCCGAGATCGAGGATTTCCGGCGCGAGCACGGGTCCGTCGTGATGAAGCCGCTGCACGGGCACGGCGGGGCGGCGGTGGTGCGGCTCACCCCCGACGACCCGAATTTCGGCTCGCTGTTCGATCTGTTCTCCGTCACCTTCCGCGAGCCTTGGGTGATCCAGAAATTCCTCGAGCGCGTCACCGAGGGCGACAAGCGCATCCTCCTCGTCGACGGGGAGCCCAAGGGCGCCATCAATCGCGTGCCGGCGCCCGGCGACATCCGCTCGAACATGGTGCGCGGGGGCGCCGCCGGGGCGACCGACCTCACGGCGCGCGAGCGCGAGATCTGCGAGACGATCGGCCCGTCGTTGAAGCGCATGGGCATGATCCTGGTGGGCATCGACGTCATCGACGGCCTCCTCACCGAGATCAACGTGACCTCGCCGACGGGCGTGCGGGCGGTGAAGCGGCTCGGCGGGCCGGACCTCGCGGTCGACGTCTGGGACGCGATCGAGGCGAAGCGGCGGGGCTGAGCGCGGCGGCACCGGGTCGCGGGGCGAGCCCCACCCCCGCCTTGCGGGCGCAAATCGCCCCCCCTATATCAGCCGCGGTCGGGGACGCGGCGCGGATCGCGGGCCCGGCGCATCGCGAAACACACCAGTCCATGTGAAGTCAGCCATGGGCCGAGCTGCTTCGGGGCTCGGCGGTCTGCTTGAAAGTGAGGGATCCCGCCATGGGTAAGGTCATCGGTATCGATCTCGGCACGACGAATTCCTGCGTCGCGGTCATGGAAGGCACCACGCCCCGCGTCATCGAGAACGCCGAGGGCGCACGCACGACGCCCTCCATCGTCGCGTTCACCGACGAGGGCGAGCGCCTCGTGGGCCAGCCGGCAAAGCGCCAGGCGGTCACCAATCCCGAGCGCACCTTCTTCGCGATCAAGCGCCTGATCGGCCGCACTTTCGACGACCCGACGACCAAGAAGGACCAGGCGCTCGTCCCCTACAAGATCGTTCGCGGCGGCAACGGCGACGCGTGGGTCGAGTCGGACGGCAAGCAATATTCGCCCTCGCAGATCTCCGCCTTCACCCTTCAGAAGATGAAGGAGACGGCGGAAAGCCATCTCGGGCAGCCGGTCACCCAGGCCGTCATCACCGTCCCCGCTTATTTCAACGACGCCCAGCGCCAGGCGACCAAGGACGCCGGCAAGATCGCCGGGCTCGAGGTGCTGCGCATCATCAACGAGCCGACCGCGGCCGCGCTCGCCTACGGCCTCGACAAGAAGCAGACCGGCACGATCGCGGTCTACGATCTCGGCGGCGGCACCTTCGACATCTCGATCCTGGAGATCGGCGACGGCGTGTTCGAGGTGAAGTCGACGAACGGCGACACCTTCCTCGGCGGCGAGGATTTCGACATGCGCGTGGTCGAGTACCTCGCCTCCGAGTTCAAGAAGGAGCAGGGCATCGACCTCACGAAGGACAAGCTCGCCCTCCAGCGCCTCAAGGAGGCCGCGGAGAAGGCGAAGATCGAATTGTCCTCGACGACGCAGACCGAGATCAACCTGCCCTACATCACCGCCGATTCGTCGGGCCCCAAGCACCTGACCATGAAGCTCTCGCGCGCCAAGTTCGAGAGCCTCGTCGACGATCTCATCCAGCGCACCGTCGAGCCCTGCCGCAAGGCGCTCAAGGACGCGGGCCTCAACGCGGGCGAGATCGACGAGGTGGTGCTCGTCGGCGGCATGACCCGCATGCCGAAGGTCCAGGAGGTGGTGAAGTCCTTCTTCGGCAAGGAGCCGCACAAGGGCGTCAACCCCGACGAGGTCGTCGCGATCGGCGCCGCCGTCCAGGCGGGCGTGCTGCAGGGCGACGTGAAGGACGTGCTGCTGCTCGACGTGACCCCGCTCTCGCTCGGCATCGAGACGCTGGGCGGCGTGTTCACGCGGCTCATCGACCGCAACACCACCATCCCGACGAAGAAGTCGCAGGTCTTCTCGACGGCGGAAGACAACCAGAACGCGGTCACGATCCGCGTCTTCCAGGGCGAGCGCGAGATGGCGGCCGACAACAAGCTGCTCGGCCAGTTCGACCTCGTCGGCATTCCCCCCGCGCCGCGCGGCGTGCCGCAGGTGGAGGTGACCTTCGACATCGACGCCAACGGCATCGTCAACGTCCAGGCCAAGGACAAGGCGACCGGCAAGGAGCAGGCGATCCGCATCCAGGCCTCGGGCGGCCTCTCCGACGCCGACATCGAGAAGATGGTCAAGGACGCGGAAGCCCACGCCGCCGAGGACAAGAAGCGCCGCGAGCTCGTCGAGGCCCGCAACCAGGGCGAGGCGCTCGTCCACTCGACCGAGAAGTCGCTGAAGGAGTTCGGCGACAAGGTCGGCGAGGCCGACAAGCAGGGCATCGAGACCGCGATGAGCGCCCTGCGCGAGGCGCTCGTCGGCGAGGACGTCGAGGTGATCAAGTCCCGCACGCAGGACCTGATGCAGGCCTCGATGAAGCTCGGCGAGGCGATGTACAAGGCCTCCCAGGAGGGCGGTCCCTCGGACGACGGCGACGAGCCCGGCGCGAAGAAGGACGAGGACGTCATCGACGCCGACTTCCAGGAGGTCGACGACGAGGACAAGAAGAAGCGCGCCTGACGGCGTCCTTCCCCAGCCGATCGTGCCGCCGCCGACAGCGCGAGCTTGACGGCGGCGGCGCATGCGTGTCCCCTGACGCGTGTCCCCTCGCGGGAATCGTCTCCGACGCTCCCGCGCGGGCGATCGCGGGAGCCGGGCGGGCGGCGCCCGCGGATGAGATCGAGGCACCGGCCCTTCAATGTCGAAGCGCGATTATTACGAGATCCTCGGCGTCGAGCGGAATGCCGACGAGAAGACGCTCAAGAGCGCCTTCCGCAAGCTCGCCATGCAATGGCACCCCGACCGCAATCCCGGCAACGCGGAGGCCGAGCTCAAGTTCAAGGAGCTCAACGAGGCCTACCAGGTTCTCTCCGACGAGCAGAAGCGCGCCGCCTACGACCGCTTCGGCCACGCGGCCTTCCAGAACGGCGGCGGCGGGCCGGGCGGCCCGGGCTTCGGGCCCGATTTCTCCGACTTCATGTCGGACATCTTCGAGAACTTCTTCGGCGAAGGCGGCGGCGCGCGCACGCGCGGGCGCTCGACCGGCGGTCGAGAGCGCGGGGCGGACCTGCGCTACAATCTCGAGATCGCGCTCGAGGATTGCTTCCGCGGCAAGGCCGAGGAGCTGACGATCCCCACCGCGATCACCTGCGAGGCCTGTTCGGGCACCGGCGCCAAGCCCGGCTCGAAGCCGAAGGTCTGCGGCACCTGCAACGGCTACGGGCGGGTGCGCGCGACGCAGGGCTTCTTCACGATCGAGCGCACCTGCCCCACCTGCGCGGGCCGCGGCGAGATCCTCGACGATCCCTGCGACATCTGCCGCGGCGCGGGCAGGGTCACGCGCGAGCGCACGCTCACCGTCAACATCCCCGCGGGCGTCGAGGAGGGCACGCGCATCCGCGTCGCCGGCGAGGGCGAGGCGGGCCTGCGCGGCGGGCCCTCGGGCGACCTCTACATCTTCCTTTCGATCAAGCCGCACGCCTTCTTCCAGCGCGACGGCGCCGACCTCTTCGCGCGCGTCCCGATCTCGATGTGCACGGCCGCGCTCGGCGGCGAGGTGACGGTGCCGACGATCGACGGCTCGGACGCGCGCGTGAAGATCCCGGAGGGCACCCAGACCGGCAAGCAGTTCCGCCTGCGCGGCAAGGGCATGCCGGTCCTGCGTTCGCGCGACGTCGGCGATCTGTACATCCAAGTCGTCATCGAGACGCCGCAGAACTTGACGAAAAGGCAGCGTGAGCTCCTCCAGGCCTTCGAGGCGGAATGCTCGCGCGACACGCATCCGGAGAGCCACGGCTTCCTGAACCGCGTACGCGAGTTTTTCGACGGTCTCGGTGGATCAGGGCGGGGTTGACGCACGTTCGTCGGGTTGGTGTAACGGATCGCGCGGGCTCGCCGCGGGACAGTCACAGGGGGAGGAGGCGCGCGTGCTTCCGAACATGCGGCGTCAGGCCGACAGGAAAGGTCCCGATCTCGAGGACGAGGCGCGCTTCCTGCGTTCCTGGCTCGAGCGGCCCTTGATGACGGGGGCGGTGGCGCCGTCGGGCAAGGATCTCGCGCGCGCCATGGCGCGATTCGTCGATCCGCGCCGCGAGGGGCAGGTGGTCGAACTCGGCCCCGGCACGGGGCCGGTCACCGAGGCGTTGATCGAACGCGGCATTCCGCAGGAGCGGCTCGTCCTCGTCGAGTTCAACCCGGATTTCTGCAAGCTCTTGAGCCAGCGCTTCCCGCGCGCGACGATCAGGCAGGGCGACGCCTACGACATTCGCCACACGCTCGCCGGCAGCCTCGTCGGACCCGCGGCCGGCGTCGTCTCCTCGCTGCCGCTGTTCACGAAGCCGGTGACGGAGCGTCTGCGTCTCCTGCGCTCGGCGATGGACCTGATGCAGCCGAACGCGCCCTTCGTGCAGTTCACCTACGCCGTCGTTCCGCCGATTCCGAAGCATCCCGGCGAGTACACCGCCGAGGCCACCGGCCGCATCTGGCTCAACCTGCCGCCCGCGCGCGTCTGGGTCTATCGGCGACCCGCGCATCGGTGAGGCGCCCGGGAGGCGCCGCGTCCCCCGCGCGGATCACCCGCTCGCGTCGCAGGTGGCGAGAAGCCCCGCCATGATTCGCCCGCGGCTCGCGAGCGTGTCGACGAGGATGTGCTCCTCGAGCGTGTGGAACTTGTCGCCCTCGACGCCGAGACCGTCGAGCGTCGGGATCCCCATCGCGCCCGTGAAATTCCCGTCCGAGCCGCCGCCGGCGCTGCGATGGGTCAGCGTCACGCCGATCGAGGCGGCGAGGGCGCGGGCGCGCTCGAACAAAGCGAGCGTCGCCGCGGAGGGCTCCCAGACCGGGCGCGTCACGCCGCGGCGGACGTGGAAGGCGACCTCGCCGGTCGCGTCGGAGAGCGCGAGCATGCGCGCGACGCCGTCGTCGAGATCCGCCTGACGCTTGGCCATCGAGAGCACCTCGCCCCGTGCCCGGCTCGCGACGCAGTTCACCCAGCGCCCGGCCTCTACGACGCCGACGCTGAACGTGCAGTCCTCGCTCGTCATCGCCTCGATCTCGAGGATGCGCCGCGCCATCTCGCGGATCGCCGAGCGCCCCTCCGAGAGGCGCGCACCGGCATGGCTCGGCCGGCCGATCGTCTCGATCTCGAAGCGCGCGATGGCGTAGCGGCCGCTCGTGGTCTCGCCGCCGATGCCGCCGGGCTCCGGCACGAGGACGAGAGCCGCCTTCGCCGCCTCCGCCTCGATGAGATCGCGCGTCGCGGGGCTGCCGACCTCCTCGTCGCTGGTGAAGAGGATCGTGACGGGGAGCTTCGTCGGGATGCCCGCCGCCTTCAGCTGCCGCAGCGCTTCGAGCGCAAGATAGTTTCCGCCCTTCATGTCGCAGATGCCGGGACCGTAGGCGCGCGCGCCCTCGCGGCGGAAGGGGAGATCGGCGAGCGTGCCGACGGGGTGGACCGTGTCCATGTGGCCGAGGACGAGGATGCCTCTGCCGTCGGGAGAGCCGATCCGCGCGCGCAGGCAATCGCCGAAGCCGAGGCGGCCGGGGATGCGCTCGGGCGCGGCGCCGAGATCGACGAGGTCGCGCGCGGCAAGGTCCATCATGCGGCCGACCGCCGCCGCATCGTAGGTCGGGCTCTCGCATTCGATCCAGGGGCGCAGGCCCGCGAGCATCGCGTCGGCGTCGAAGGGCAGGCGGGCGATGTCCATACGCTCAGACCTCCGGCGCGGTGCGGGTCTCGACGAGACGGGCGAGCAGGCTCGCGCCGATCGGCAGGATCGAATCGTCGAGAACGAAAGCAGGATTGTGCAAGGGCACGTCGCCGCCGTGGCCGACCCAGAGATACGCCCCGGGCACGATGCGCAGCATGTCGGCGAAGTCCTCGCTCGCAAGCGAGGGCGGATGATCGGCGCGGACGCCCGACGCCCCGACGATCTCGGCTGCGACCGCCTCGGCGGCCGCGACCGCGCGGGCATCGTTCTCGAGCACGTCGAACACGTCGCGGATCTCGAGCGCGATCTCGACGCCATAGGCCGTGGCGAGCCCCTTGGCGAGCGCGCCGAGGCGATCGCCCATGATCGTGCGCGCCTCGCGGTGGAAATAACGCAGGGTGCCGGCGAGCCGGGCCTCGTCGGGAATGACGTTGTAGGCGCTGCCCGCCTCGATGCGGGTGATCGAGAGCACCGCCGGGTGCAGCGGGTGGACGTCGCGCGCGACGACCGATTGCGCGCTCTGCGCGAACGCGGTCGCCACGACGACGGGGTCGCGCGCCAGGGACGGCATGGCCGCGTGCCCGCCTTTGCCGCGCACCACGATGTCGAAGAAGCTCGCCCCCGCCATCGCCGCCCCCGGCGTGATGCCCACCGCGCCGAGCGGCAGGTCGGGCGCGTTGTGGAGGGCGAAGATCTCGTCGCAGGGGAAGCGCTCGAAGAGCCCGTCGGCGATCATCGCCCGCCCGCCGCCGAGGCCCTCCTCGGCGGGCTGGAAGATCAGGATCGCGGTACCGGAGAAATCGCGGCTTGCCGCGAGATGGCGGGCGGCGCCCAAGAGCATCGTCGTGTGCCCGTCGTGGCCGCAGCCGTGGAAGAGGCCCGGCACGGTCGAGCGATAGGGGAGGTTCGTCGCCTCCTCCATCGGCAGGGCGTCCATGTCGGCGCGAAGCCCGATGCGGCGGCCGGGGCCCTTCGCGCCGGCGATCACGCCCACGACACCGGTCCCGCCGATTCCCGCGTGAACCTCGTCGCAGCCGAAGGAGCGCAGGAGCTCGGCCACGCGCGCGGCCGTGCGGTGCTCGGCGAAGCCGATCTCGGGATGGGCGTGGAAATCGCGCCGCCAGGCGGTCAGGTCCGCGGAGCCGGCGTCGATGGCGGGGAGGGGATTCATGGCTTTGGCACCTCCCGTGAGGCGGGGGGGACGAAGGCGGGGCCGTGCGGGCTGATCCGGATGCCCGGCGCGAGCCGGGTGAAGGGGAGGGCGCCGGGGTCGATCGGCATCGCGCCGGGCGCCGCCGCGACGAGGATCGCGCGGGCGATGGGGTCGAAATCGGCGCGGAAATGGACGGAGCTCTTCACGACGAGGACGTCCATGGCCTCCGGCTCGATGCCGACGTAGCGGAACATCGCCCGATCCGCCATCTGCGCCTTCGCCGAGGCGACCGCGATGCGCACGCCGCCGATCCGCAGGCAGGCGGACGGGCCGAGCCTCATGCGCGAGCCGCCGTAGAACGCCCCGTCGGCGACGAGAACGCCGTCCGAGAGCGCCTCGACCGTGAACGTGCCCTCGAAGGGCGCATCGCCGGGGATGCCGGAGGCGCCGCCGAGCGCGAGCGCGATCCGCGCGCCGATCCCGGCCTCGTGCGCGGCGGCCGCGGCGCGCGGATCGACGATCAGACCGATCGCCGCGCGCTCGATCCCCGCCGCCACGAGGGCGCGCAGCAGGCCGGTCGTGTCCGAATCGCCGCCCGCGCCCGGATTGTCCTGGGTGTCGGCGATCACGACCGGCCCGCCCTCGCGCGCGGCGATCGAGCGTGCCCGCGCCACCGCCTCCTCGGGAGAGAGCGCCTCGCCGGCGAAGCCGCCCTCGGCCGCGATCACGCGGGCCGCGAGCGCGTCCGCCGCGCGCTCGGCGCTTTCGGAATCGTCGGCATAGCCGAGGATCGCGGGCGCGCAATCGGGGATGTCGGCGGCGGGGAAGCCCGGAAGGAAGGAGAGGGAGGCGATCGCGGGATCGGTCGCCTCGGCCTGCGCGAGCGCGGCGTAGATGGAGCGCGCCGGCTCGAGATCCGTGCATTGCCACACGGTCGGGATCAGGAAGGGGATCTGCCGAAACGCCTTGGCGAGGGGGCGACCGTCGATAAGGCGCAGGAGGAGGGCGATGGCGCGCTCGCCGGTGCGCGCCATGTCGACATGCGGATAGGTGCGGAAGGCGACGAGCGCGTCCGCCGCCTCGACCATGCGCCTGGAGACGTTGCCGTGCAGGTCGAGCGCGGCGACGAGGGGCACGCCCGGCCCGATCAGCGCGCGAACGCGCGAGAGGATCTCGCCCTCGCCGTCCTCCACGTGCTCGGCGACCATGGCGCCGTGGAGATCGAGGAAGACCCCGTCGAGGGGGCCCGCCGCTTCCAGATGCGCGAGGAGGCGCCCGAGGATCTCCTCGAAGGCCTCGCGCGTGACGTGGGCCGACGGGACGGCGGCCGTCCAGAGCGTCGGCACGATGCGCAGGCCCGCGGCGCGAGCCGCATCGAGCGCGCCGGCGATCCCGATATTCACGCCGTCGACCGCCGGGAGCATCGCCTCGCCCTCGGCGAGACCCGGCCAGCCGCCGCCCTCGTGAAAATGGGCAAGCGTGGCCTTGGTCGGCGCGAAGGTGTTCGTCTCGTGGAGGAAGCCGCCGATCGCGATGCGGGGCCTCGCCTCGTCTGCGTCGTCGCGCGCCATGCCCGATGGGCTCCTCTGCCTGGTTCGACGACGAGCCTAGCGGCCCCCCGTGCCGCCGTCGATGCCGCAGCGCCCGGCGCGGACGCCCATGCCGGTGGGGTATGGGTGCGGCGTCGCGCGCATCGCGGATGGGGAGCCCGTGGCGCTTTACCCATCGTGAGAGCCCGGCCTAGGCTCGGGGGGCACGTGACAGGGAGTGGTCATGACCGACATCCACGATCTCGACGCCGCCGCCCTCGCCGCAGCCTATCGCGCGCGCGCACTCTCCCCCGTCGAGGCGACGCGCCATCTGATCGCGCGGCGCGACGCGATGGAGCCGGCGATCCGGGCCTTCACCCATGTCGACGACGACGCGGCGCTCGCGGCCGCGCGAGCCTCCGAGGCGCGCTGGCGGGCCGGCGCGGCCCTCGGTCCGGTGGACGGCGTGCCCGCGACGATCAAGGAGAACGTCGCCGTCGCCGGCTGGCCCTCGGCGCGCGGCTCGGTCGCGCTCGAGAGCCCGCCTTATGAGGACGACGCGCCCGCGACGATGCGGCTGCGCGAGGCGGGCGCGGTGCTTTTGGGCCAGACGGCGATGCCCGAATTCGGCTGGAAGGGCCTCGGCGACAGCCCCGCCCACGGTGTCACCCGCAATCCATACGACCTCGCGCGCTCGCCGGGAGGCTCCTCGGCGGGAGCGGCTGCGGCGGCGGCGCTCGGGATCGGCGTCCTGCATATCGGCACCGACGGGCTCGGCTCGGTGCGCATCCCCTGCGCCTTCACCGGGCTACCCGGCCTGAAACCCACCTCCGGCCGGGTGCCCGCCTGGCCGGCTTCGCCGATGGGGCTCCTCGCGATCCTCGGGCCGATGGCGCGGAGCCTCGCCGACGTCGCGCTCCTGTTCGAGCTGATGGCGCGCCCGGACGATCGGGATTCGCTCGCGACGACCGAGGCGGCGCCTGCGGCGCGCGCGGGGCTCGAGGCGGGCGTGCGCGGCCTGCGCGCGGCCTGGAGCCCGCGTCTCGGCTATGTCGTGGGCCTCGATCCGCGGATCGAAGCCGCCTGCGAAGCCGCGCTCGCGCCGCTGCAGGCGGCGGGCCTCGCGATCGAGGCGCGCGACCCGGGATTCGCGGATCCGATCGACCTGTGCAACGTCTTCTGGCATGCGGGCTCGGCCACCGTCCTGCGCAAAATACCAGAATCGCGTTGGGATATGTGCGACCCCGGCTTCCTGCGTGGCGCGCAGGCGGGCATGGCGCTGCCGGCGGTGCGTTATGCGGAGGCGATCGCCGAGCGCGCATCCTTCGTCGAAGCCATGCGCCGCTTCCACGAACGCTTCGATTTCCTGATCACGCCGACGATGCCGATCCCGGCCGTGCCGATCGGAGCCGACCTGCCGCCGGGATGGGCACACGGGACGGATTGGACCTCCTGGTCGCCCTATACCTATCCCTTCAACCTCTCGGGCCAGCCGGCCGTGACGGTGCCCGTCGGCCTCACCGAGGACGGATTGCCGATCGGGCTGCAGATCGTCGGCCGGCGGGGGGAGGATGTGCGGGTCCTCGCGACCGCGCGCGTGATCGAAGCCGCGATCGCGTACGTCCATCCCGACACGCCCCGCGGCATGCCGCTTGCTTAATCGTGACTATCGCGTGAGCAGATGCGGGGCAGAGCGTGCTTGACCATGGGTCAACCCCCGTGCTCCGATCCGAAATCCGGTCTCGACGCCGGAGGCGAACGAACAAAGGGGAACGACAATGCGGATCAAGACCACCCGCCGACAATTCCTCGCCGGCGCCGCCGCGGCGACAGGGGCGGCGACCCTGCCCTTCGGGGCCCTGCCGGCGCGTGCGGCGCCGAGCGGCATCCTGCGCGTCATCCCGCACGCCTCTCTGACGATCCTCGATCCGGTGGCGACGACGGGCTATATCGTCCGCAACCACGGCTACATGATCTTCGACACCCTGTTCGCGCAGGACGCGAACCTCCAGGTCCAGCCGCAGATGGCGAGCGGGGTCGAGATCTCCGACGACCGCCTGACCTACCGCATCTCGCTGCGCGACGGCCTCGCCTGGCACGACGGCAGCCCGGTCACGGCCGAGGATTGCGCGCTCTCGCTGATCCGCTGGGGCAAGGTCGACGGCATGGGCCGGCGCCTGTTCACCTATGTCGAGGAATGCACGCACGACGGCACGGACACGATCGTCCTGAAGCTGTCGCGGCCCTACGGGCTCGTGCTGCAATCGATCGGCAAATTGTCGACGAACGTGCCCTTCATGATGCCCAAGCGCCTCGCCGAGAAGCCGCATACCGAGCGGCTAACGGCCGAGGAGCAGATCGGCTCGGGCCCCTTCAAGTTCGTGGCGAGCGAGTTCCGGCCCGGCGCCCGCGTCGTCTACGAGCGCAACGCGGATTACGTCCCGCGCGACGAACCCGCCTCGAACGCCGCCGGCGGGAAGGTGGTGCATCTGGAAGGCGTCGAGTGGATCAACTTCCCCGATCCGAACACGCAGCTCAACGCGCTCATGACGGGCGAGGTCGATTATTGGGAGCAGGTGCCCGCCGATCTCGTGCCGATCGTCGGCTCGATGCCGGGGGTGAACGTCCAGAACTTCAACCCGCTCGGCAATGTCGGCATGGCCCGCTTCAACAGCCTCGTCGGCCCGAGCGACAATCCCGGCGTGCGCCGCGCGATCGTGCGGGCGCTCGATCAGACCTCGCTCCTGCAGGCGGCGGTCGGCTCGCCGGACTTCTACCAGACCTGCCATTCGGTCTTCCCCTGCGGGACGACCTTCGCGAACGACGCGGGCTCCGAGCTGATCGCCGAGCCGGATCTCGAGGACGCGCGGCGCATCCTCGCGGAATCGGGCTATGACGGCGAGCGCTTCGTCATCCTCGCGACGACCGACATCCCGGTCCAGACGAACTACATCCAGGTCGTCGCCGACACGATGCGGCGCATCGGCATCAATGTCGACGCGCAGGCGATGGACTGGGCGACGGTGCTCCAGCGCCGCACGAGCCGCAATCCCGTCGACGACGGCGGCTGGAACATGTTCGTGACCTGGTGGGAAGGCGCCGACCTCCTCGATCCCGTGGTGCAGTTCGCCCTCTCGGCGGCGGGCGACGGCGCCTGGGTCGGCTGGGCGGACGATCCTCGGATCGAGGAGATCCGCACGCGCTTCGCGGAAGCGGCCTCGACGGAAGAGCAGCTGCAGCTCGCCCGCGACGTCCAGGAAGCCTTCTTCGAGCAGAACTTCCACGCGATGCTCGGGCAGTTCTTCGTGCCGACGGGCTTCCGGGAGAACGTCACCGGCATCCTCGAGGCGCCGCCCTTCTTCTGGAACATCCAGAAGAGCTGATCGCGAGAGGTCCCGGCGCGCGCGTCCGCGGGCGCGCCGGTCCTCCTCCCTTCGGGAAACGCCATGCTCGTCCTCGTCCTGCAACGCCTCCTCTCGACGATCCCGGTGCTGCTCGTCGTCGCCGTCGTCGTCTTCATGATGCTGCGCGTATCGGGCGATCCGGCCGCGATCCTCGCGGGCGACACCGCGACGAGCGAGCAGATCGCCGCCGTGCGCGAGGCGCTCGGCCTCGATCGGCCGGTCTGGGAGCAGTTCCTCGCCTGGTTCGGCCAGGTCCTGCGCGGGGATCTCGGTCAATCCCTGTTCACGGGCCTGCCCGTGACGACGCTGATCGCCCAGCGCATCGAGCCGACCCTGATGCTCGCGACGACGACGATCGTGTTCTCGGTCCTCGTCGCGGTGCCGCTCGGCGTGCTCGCCGCCTGGCGCTCGGGGACCTGGATCGATCGCGGGGTGATGGTCTTCGCCGTGCTCGGCTTCTCGGTGCCGGTCTTCGTGCTCGGCTACGTCCTGATGCTCGGCTTCTCGATCAATCTGCGCTGGTTTCCCGTCCAGGGCTATACGAGCCCCTTCGTCGATTTCCGCGCCTTCGCCTCGCAGATCGTGCTGCCGACGCTGACGCTCTCGTGCATCTACGTCGCGCTCATCGCCCGCATCACCCGTGCGAGCGTGCTCGAAGTGCTCAACGAGGACTATATCCGCACGGCCCGCGCCAAGGGGCAGATCGAGCGCACCGTCCTCTTCCGCCACGCGCTGCGCAACGCCGCCGTGCCGATCGTCACGGTGATCGGGCTCGGCGTCGCGCTGCTCATCGGCGGCGTCGTCGTCACCGAGAGCGTTTTCAACATTCCCGGCCTCGGCCGGCTCGTCGTCGATGCGATCACGCGGCGCGACTACCCGATCATCCAGGGGCTGATCCTGTTCTTCGCGCTCGTCTACGTCGTGCTCAACCTGATCATCGACCTGACCTACACCCTGCTCGACCCGAGGATCCGCTATTGAGCCCCGCGCCCGACACCACCGTCGCGCCGGGTGCGAGCCCGGCCGAGACCGACGCCGACCTCGAGGCCGCGCCGCCGAGGCGGCCCGCCTCGCGCCTCTCCGCGACCCTCGCGCTCGTGCGGCGCTACCCGCTGGCCGCGCTCGCCGCCCTCGTGCTCGCCGCGATCGCGCTCGGCGCCATCTTCGCGCCCTTCATGGGGACGACCGACCCGACCGCGCTCGCGCCGGCACGGCGGCTCGCGGGCGCCTCCGCCGAGAACTGGCTCGGCACGGATCATCTGGGCCGCGACATCTGGAGCCGTCTCGTCTTCGGCGCGCGGGTGTCGGTCGTGGTCGGCCTCGCGGTGGCGGTGCTCGCGATCGTGGTTGGCCTGGTGATCGGGCTGTTCACGGGCTTCATCCGCTGGCTCGACCCGATCGTGATGCGCGTGATGGACGGGCTCATGGCGATCCCCGGCATCCTGCTCGCGATCGCCCTCGTCTCGGTCTCGGGCGCGAGCATCACCACCGTCATCATCGCCATCGTGGTGCCGGAAGTGCCGCGCGTCGTGCGCCTCGTGCGCGCGGTGGTGCTCTCGGTGCGCGAGGAGCCCTATGTCGAGGCGGCGATCTCGGTCGGCACGCCGCTCGTGAAGATCCTGTGGCGCCACGTCCTGCCCAATTGCGTGCCGCCGCTGATCGTGCAGGCGACCTACGTCGCCGCCTCCGCGATGCTGACCGAGGCGATCCTCTCCTTCCTCGGCGCCGGCACGCCGCCGACCGTGCCCTCCTGGGGCAACATGGTCGCGGAGGCGCGGCTCCTCTTCCAGATCGCGCCGTGGAACCTGCTCTATCCCGGCATCGCGCTCGCGATCACGATCCTCGCGGTGAACATCCTGGGCGACGCGCTGCGCGACCGCCTCGATCCGAAACTCGCCAAGCGCGTCGGCCAGAGGTGAGGGAGGCGGCGATGGACAAGCCCGTGCTCGAGATCCGCGATCTCACCGTCGCCCTGCCCGAGGGCGCCGATCGCGCGCATGCGGTCGAGAACGTCTCCTTCACGGTGGCGCCCGGCGAGATCGTCTGCGTGGTCGGCGAATCCGGATCGGGGAAGTCGGTCACCGCCTTCTCCGTGATGGGGCTCCTGCCCTCCGAGCTCAAACCGAAGACGGGCGAGATCCTGCTCGAGGGCGAGAACGTGCTCGCCGCCTCGCCCGAGCGGCTGCGGGATCTGCGCGGCACGCGCATGGCGATGATCTTCCAGGAGCCCGCGACCGCGCTCAACCCGGTGATGACGATCGGCGACCAGATCGACGAGGTCCTCCAGATCCACACGAAGCTCGGCGAGAAGGAGCGGCGCGAGAAGGTGATCGCCATCATGGAGGCGATCCACCTGCCCGATCCGCGCGCGCTCTACGACCGCTATCCCCACCAGCTCTCCGGCGGCCAGCGTCAGCGCGTGATGATCGCCGCCGCCATGGTGCTCGATCCCGCGATCCTGATCGCCGACGAGCCGACGACCGCGCTCGACGTGACGACGCAGGCGCAGATCCTCCAACTGATCAAGGAGATGCAGGAGCGCCGCGGCACGGGGGTGCTGTTCATCACCCACGATTTCGGCGTCGTCGCCGAGATTGCCGACAAGGTCGTGGTGATGCGCCGGGGCGTCGTCGTGGAGCAGGGGCCCGCGCGTGCGGTCTTCGCCAATCCGAGCCACGATTATACCCGCATGCTGATCGCCTCCGTGCCGAGCCTCGAGCCGCCGTCGCGCCAGCCGATCGCCGGGGACGTCGCGGTGCGCACGAGGAAGCTCGTGAAGTCCTATGGCGGCGGGGGCCTGTTCGGGCGGGGCAAGGGCACGCTGCTTGCCGCGAACGAGGTCGACATCGCGGTGCGCCGCGGAGAGACGCTCGGGATCGTGGGCGAATCGGGGTCGGGCAAGTCGACGGTCGCCCGTTGCATCGTGCGGCTCGTCGATCCGACGTCCGGCGAGATCGAGCTCGGCGGCATCGACATCGCGCGCCTCTCGGCCGCTGCGATGAGGCCTCATCGCCGACGCGTTCAGATCGTCTTCCAGGATCCCTATCGCTCGCTCAATCCGCGCCGCACGGTCGGCGCCTCCGTGATCGAGGGGCCGATGAATTTCGGCCTCTCGCGCGAGGACGCGCTCGCCCGCGCGCGGCGCCTGATGGGGCTCGTCGGCCTCTCGCCGGACGCGCTCGAGCGCTATCCGCACCAATTCTCCGGCGGACAGCGCCAGCGCATCGCGATCGCCCGCGCGCTCGCGATGGAGCCGGACGTGCTGATCGCCGACGAGGCGGTCTCGGCCCTCGACGTATCGGTGCAGAAGCAGGTGCTCGAATTGCTCGATCAGGTGAAGCGCGAGTTCGACCTGGCGCTCCTGTTCATCACCCACGACCTGCGCGTCGCCGCCCAGATCTGCGACCGCATCGCGGTGATGCGCCGCGGCGAGGTGGTGGAGGAGGGGCCCACGCGCGAGCTCTTCCTGAACCCCCGCCACGACTACACCCGCACCCTCCTCGCCGCGGCGCCCGGGCGCCATCTGGTGGCGCCGAGCGCGGCGTGACCGCCGGTGTCATCCCCGGCCGGAGCGCCGAAGGCGCGCAGGGAAAGGGGACCCAGCATGAAGACGTGTGCGGAGCACACTTTCGCGGCGGCGACGAGCCGCCTCGTCGGCGGCTTAGGGAGCGCCTTCGGCGCAGGTAATGTGCTGGGTCCCCTTTCCCTGCGCACGCTTCGCGTGCTCCGGCCGGGGATGACACGGATAAGCATTTCCGAGGCTGTCATCCCGGACGCCGAAGGCGATCCGGGACCCATACGCTCGACGTGTCAGTCGCAGCCTGTAGGCTGCGTTTCGCCGAGTTTCGACGACGTGCAGGAGCGAGCGCGGCATGCGCGCTCGGTCGATCCTCGGAGCGTATGGGTCCCGGGTCGGCTTCGCGGCCCGGGATGACAGCGTCCGCTTCACCGCGAACCACTATCCCCCGGCCCATACCCGAACGGGATCGCCGGCTGCTCCGCCGTCTCGACGAACAAGCTCTTCGCCTGCGTGTACTCCGCCATCACCTCCGCGCCCGAGGAGCGGCCGAAGCCGGAGCCGCGCATGCCGCCGAAGGGCATCTGGACGGAGAGCGTGCGGTAGCCGTTGACCCAGACCGTGCCGGCGCGCAAGGCGCGCGCGACGCGCAAAGCCTTGGCGCCGTCGCGGGACCAGACGGCGCCGGCGAGATCGAATTCGCTCTCGTTGGCGATCGCGACCGCCTCCGCCTCGCCGTCGAAGGGGATCACGCACAGGACCGGGCCGAAGATCTCCTCGTGGGCGAGCGCGTGGCGCGGATCGTCGAGGAGGAAGACCGTCGGCGCGACGAAGAAGCCGCTCTCGCCCGCCCCCTCGGGACGCCCGCCGCCGCAGACGAGCTGGGCGCCGGATGCACGTCCCCGCGCGATCGCGGCGAGCACGCGCTCGTATTGGGCGCGGTTCTGGATCGGGCCGATCTCGGTCGCGGGATCGGCGGGCGCGCCGACGCGCAGCCGCCGCGCGCCGTCCGCCACGATGGAAAGCACGTCGTCGAGCGCCGCGCGCTCGACGAGGAGGCGCGCTCCGGCGGTGCAGCTCTGGCCCGCGCCTGCGAAGATCGCGCCCTGCGCGGCCTTGCCCGCGGCCGCGAGATCGGCGTCCGCGAAGACGATGTTCGCCGATTTGCCGCCGAGCTCGAGCAGCGACGGGCGGCCGGCGGCGGCGGCGAGCGCGGCGACCTTGCGGCCGGTCTCGACCGAGCCGATGAAGACCGCCTTGCCGCAGCGCGCGTCCGACACGAGCGCCGCGCCGATCGTCGCGCCGAGACCCGCCGCGACGCCGATCGCGCCCGCCGGCACGCCAGCCTCGATCAGGAGGCGCGCGAGCATCAGCGAGGTCGCGGGCGTCCATTCCGACGGCTTGAGGATCGCCGCATTGCCGGCGGCCAGCGCCGGGGCGAGCTGCCAGCCGGCGGTGAAGATCGGCGCGTTCCACGGCGTGATCTGGACGATGGTGCCGAGCGGTTCGGGCACGACGAGGGCGAGGTGGCTCGTCGCGACCGGCACGACGCGGCCCTCCACCTTGTCGGCGAAGCCGGCGTAGTAGCGCAGCATCTCGGCGACCTTGGCGACCTCGCCGCGCGCGTCGCGGATCGGCTTGCCGACGGTGAGGCTCTCGATCTGCGCGAGCGCCTCCGCGTCGCGCGCCACGAGATCGGCGGCGCGGGCGAGGATCGCGCCGCGTGCCGACGGCGCGAGCGCGCGCCAGGCGGCGCCGCCGCGCGCGGCCGCCGCGTGCAGGCGCTCGGCGAGGGCGGCGCCCGCGTCCCGATAGGTCGCGAGCACCGTCTCGGTCGCCGGGTCGACGAGGGCGATCGGCGCGCCGGTGCCGGGCACGATCGCGCCGTCGATCAGGCTGCCGATGGAGAAGCCGAGCCGCGCTTCGAGATCGCCCATTCGCGTCACTCCCTGCGCGAGCCGTCCCGGCCGGCATCGACGAGGCGGTTGAAATCGGAGCCCGCGCCGAAGCGGGCGAGCGCCTCGGCGACGGCTTCGGCCGTCTCCGCACCCAAGGACCCGAGCCCGCCGAACGCCTCCCCGAGCGAAGCGGCGAGGCGGACGTCCTTGGCCATGAGGCCGAGCGAGAAGCCGCTGTCGTAGGTCCCGCTCAGGACCCAGTTCGGCAGGTTCGTCTCGATCGCGGCGCTGCGGCCGGAGCCCGCCTGCAGCACCCGCAGGAGCGCCTCGCCCGAGATCCCGGCCGCTTCGCCGAGCCGCAAGGCCTCGCCGGCGAGCAGCAGATGGGCCGCGCACAGGAGGTTGTTGACGAGCTTCGCCACGTTGCCCGCCCCCGGCCCGCCGCAGGGCACGACGAGCCGGGCGAGGGGCGCGAGGATCGGCTCGGCGCGCGCGACGTCCTCGGGCGCGCCGCCGGTCATCACGAGGAGGCGCCCCTCCGCCGCCCCCGCCGCTCCGCCGGAGACCGGCGCATCGACGAAGCCGACGCCCGCCGCCGCCGCCCGTTCCTGGATCGCGCGGGTCGAGCGCGGATCGGCGGTCGAGGTGTCGATCACGAGGAGGCGTTCTGCGGCGGGGCTCTGGGCGAGCACCTGCGCCATGGTCTCCTCCACCGCATCGCTCGCCGGCAGCGACAGGAGGAGGACGTCGCAGGTGCGGGCGAGCGCGGCGACGTCCGGTGCGGTCTCGGGCAGGCCCTCGGCGCGGGCAGGGTCGCGGTCGAAGGCGATCACGCGGTGGCCGGCGCCGAGGAGGCGGAGCGCCATCGGCCGGCCCATCGCGCCGAGCCCGACGATCCCGATCGTCGCGGGCGCGCTCATCCGCGCTCCCCCGCGAGCGGCTCGACGCCGCACCAATGCGCGACGAACAGGGCCATCGCCTTGGTGATCCGGCGCACGGATTCGATCTCCACCGCCTCGTCGATGCCGTGGATCGCCCGGCAATTGGGACCGTAGCAGAGCGAGGGGATGCGGTCGTAGAGAACGTGCACGCGGTTGTCGAGATAGCCCGGCGTGACGAAGCTCTCGAGCGGCGTGCCGAACACCGCCGCGTGGGCGCGCGCGAGCGCGTCCTCCGCCTCGCTGCCGGGCTCGAGCACGTAGCCCTGCGAGAAGAAGCCGTGCCAGGTCACGCGCGGCGGCGAATCGGCGAGGGCGGGGTGCGCGGCGGCGGCGCGGGCGAGGTGCTCCTCGACGGCCGTGCGGACCTCCTCCGCCGTCTGTCCGGGATACATCGCGAAGCGCGCCTCGAACCGGCACCAGGCCGGCACCATCGAGGCCCAATCGCCGCCCTCGATGCGGCCGATATTCAGGTTGAGGGCGTGCGGCAGATCCTCGAAATGAGGGTGATCGCCGTGCCGCGCGTTCCAGGCGGTCTCGAGCTCGCGCAGCGCCCCGATCAGCCGGTAGGCGGCGTCGATGGCGTTGAAGCCCTCGGCCATCTCGCGGGTATGGGCGGGGCGGCCCTGCACCTCGACCGTGAACCAGACGACGCCGACATTGGCGCGCACGAGCTTCTCGTCCTCGGGTTCGGGGATGAGGGCGGCGTCCGCGCGGTAGCCGCGCAGATGGGTCGCGAGGGTGCCGTTGCCGGTCGATTCCTCCTCGACCACGGACTGGACGTGGATGCGCCCCGTCGGCGCGAGGCCGGCGGCGCGGATCGCGTCGAGCGCGAAGAGGTTCGCGGCGTGCCCCGCCTTCATGTCCGCCGCGCCGCGGCCGTAGAGCCAGCCGTCGCGGATCACGGGCTCGAAGGGCGGATGCGTCCACATCGCGAGCGGCCCCGGCGGCACCACGTCGACATGGGCGTTGAGGATGAGCGAGCGGCCGCGCTCGACGGGCGGGCGATAGGTCCCCACCACGTTCCAGGCCCGCTCGTAGGACACCGCGACCGGGCCGGCGCCCGGATGGCTCGCGAGGTCTTCCGGCGACAGGCGCCAGCGGTCGATCTCGAGCCCGCGGGCGCGAAACGCGTCGGCGACGAAGTCCTGGATCGTGTGCTCGTCGCCCCGCAGCGAGGGGTGCCGTACGAGATCCTGCGTATAGGCGATCTGCGCCTCGAAATTCCGATCCACGGCCTCGCAGATCGCCCGCTCCGCCGTAGAGGACAGCATGTCACGGCCTCGCCCGAAATCGATGTCGAGCAAGAGGATAACGGTCGAACTTCGAGCGTCAATCGCGGCGCGGCGCGATCGCGTGCGCGAATGCGGCTTCCCGGTGCGCTCGAACGACAGGCTTGGCGGATTCCGTGAGACAGCGCTTGCGTCCGCTGCGACGGTGCGATATTCAAACGCTCATCGAAATATCGAAGGCGTGGCGTATGTTGGAGCAGGAGGTCCTCGGCGCCTTGTCCGCGCTCTCGCAGGAGACGCGGCTGCGGATCGTGCGGCTCCTCGTGCGCCGCGGCGAGGAGGGGCTGTCGGCCGGCGCGATCGCGGAGGCGGTCGGCGTGTCCGCCTCGAACATCTCCTTCCATCTCGGGCTCCTCGAGCGCGCGGGCCTCGTCGAGAGCCGCCGCGAGGGGCGCTCGATCCTCTATCGCGCGCGGGTCGGCGGCATCGCGGCGCTCGCGCGCTTCCTGCTCGAGGATTGCTGCGAGGGCGGTCCTGCCGCCTGCCTGCCGGCGCTGGGCGATGCGTCCGTCGTGCAGCCGGACGCGCTCGCGCGGCGCGCGCCGATCCTCAACGTGCTCTTCCTGTGCACCGGCAACAGCGCCCGCTCGATCATGGCGGAGGCGATCCTGAACCGGGAGGGCGGCGGGCGCTTCCGCGCCTTCTCGGCCGGCTCCCAGCCGCGCGGCGCCGTCGATCCGATGACCCTGCGCGTGCTGGAGGCGCTCGATTATCCCACGGGCGCGCTGCGCTCGAAGAGCTGGAACGAATTCGCCGAGGAGGGCGCGCCCGCCTTCGACTTCGTCTTCACCGTCTGCGACGCCGCCGCCGGGGAACCCTGCCCCAGCTGGCCCGGCCAGCCGATCAGCGCGCATTGGGGCATCGAGGATCCGGTCGCCGCGACGGGCGCGCCCTTTGAGCGCGAGCGCGCCTTCTCCCAGGCCTTCCGCTACCTGCGCAACCGCATCCTCGCCTTCACCGCCCTGCCGATCGACCGGCTCGACGCCCTCTCCCTGCGCCGCGCGGTCTCCGAGATCGGTCGCGCGGAGGGCGCCTCGTCGGGCGCGGTCGTGCCGTTTCCCCGCCAGATCGCCTGAGGCACCATGTCGATCTTCGAACGCTGGCTGACGCTCTGGGTCGCCCTCTGCATCGTCGCGGGCATCGCGCTCGGCCGCCTCGCGCCCGGTCTCTTCGAGACGCTCGCGGCGGCCGAGATCGCCAACGTCAACCTGCCGGTGGGCGTCCTCGTCTGGGCGATGATCCTGCCGATGCTCCTCAAGATCGATTACGGGGCGCTCGGGGAGGTCACGAAGCAATGGCGCGGGATCGGCGTCACGCTCGCGGTCAATTGGGGCTTCAAGCCGTTCCTGATGGCGCTGCTCGGGTGGTTCTTCATCGGCTGGCTCTTCCGCCCGCTGCTGCCGCAAGATCAGATCGAGAGCTACATCGCGGGCTTGATCCTGCTCGGCGCGGCGCCCTGCACGGCGATGGTGTTCGTGTGGAGCCATCTGTGCTCTGGCGAGCCGCGCTTCACGATCACGCAGGTGGCGCTCAACGACGTCGTGATGGTGTTCGCCTTCGCGCCGATCGTCGCGCTGCTGCTCGGCCTCTCGGCGATCGTGGTGCCGTGGGAGACGCTGCTGATCTCGGTCGGCCTCTACATCGTGATCCCCGTGGTGGCGGCCTATCTTCTGCGCCGTCGGCTCCTGGCGAGCGGCGGCGAGGCGCGGCTCGCGGGCGTGCTCGCGCGGCTCGGGCCCGTCTCGATCGCCGCGCTGCTCGCGACGCTCGTGCTCCTGTTCGGCTATCAGGGCGAGCAGATCCTCGCGCAGCCGATGGTGATCGCGCTTCTCGCGGTGCCGATCGCGATACAGGGCTACGTCACCTTCGCGGTCGCCTACGGGCTCAACCGGCGCCTCGGCGAGAGCCATCGCGTGGCGGGGCCGTCGGCGCTGATCGGCGCCTCCAACTTCTTCGAGCTCGCGGTGGCGACGGCGATCTCGCTGTTCGGCCTGCAATCGGGCGCGGCGCTCGCGACCGTGGTCGGCGTCCTCATCGAGGTGCCGGTGATGCTCTCCCTCGTCGCGATCGTGAAGCGCACGCGGGGCTGGTACGAGCGCGGCCGCCCGGCGCTCGCGCAGAGCGCGACACCCCTTCCCGGAGACGAGAGACGATGACCATCCGTATCGGCATCAACGGGCTCGGCCGCATCGGCCGGCTGACCCTGCGCGCGGCGCTCGGCGGTGCCTACCGCCCCGACGAGGATCCGAACCGGGACGTGCGGCTCGAAATCGTCGCCATCAACGAGCCCAAGGGCTCGGCGGAGGCGCTCGCGCATCTGATCGAGTTCGACTCGGTCCAGGGCCGCTGGCGCGTGCCCATCCGCGCGGAGGGCGAGGACGCGATCGCCATCGGCAACGCGCGCATCGCCCTCACCCAGCACAGCTCGCCCGCCGAGGTGCCCTGGGGCGATCTCGGGGTCGACGTGGTGCTCGACTGCACGGGCAAGTTCCTGACGCCGCAGGCGTTGAAGCCCCATCTCGACCGCGGCGCCAAGCGCGTCGTCGTCTCCGCTCCGGTGAAGGACGCTTCGGTCCTCAACGCGGTGGTGGGCGTCAACGAGCATCTCTACGATCCCGCGCGCCACCCCATCGTCACCGCCGCCTCCTGCACGACGAATTGCCTCGCGCCGGTGGTGAAGGTGGTCCACGAGGCGATCGGCATCCGGCACGGCCAGATCACCACGATCCACGACCCGACCAACACCAATCTCGTCCACGACGGCGTCCACAAGGACCTGCGCCGGGCGCGCTCGGCGCTGCTCTCGCTGCAGCCGACGACGACCGGCAGCGCGACCGCCATCGGGCTCATCTATCCCGAGCTGAAGGGCCGTCTCGACGGTCACGCGGTCCGCGCGCCGGTGCTCAACGCCTCGATCACGGATTGCGTGTTCGAGCTCGCCCGCGAGACCGATGCCGGCGAGGTGAACCGGCTGTTCGCGCAGGCCGCCGCCGGCCCGCTCGCGGGCATCCTCGGCTACGAGGAGCGCCCGCTCGTCTCCGCCGACTACGTCCGCGACACCCGCTCCGGCATCGTCGACGCGCTCTCGACGCTCGTCACCGACGGCACGATGCTCAAGGTCTATGCCTGGTACGACAACGAGATGGGCTATTCCTGCCGCATGGTCGACCTCGTGCGCCACATGGAGAAGGTGGGGGTTTGAGGTTGCGTCCCTCCCCGTAGGGGAGGGTGGCCTCCGAGCCGAAGGCGACGGAGGTCGGGTGGGGCCCGACGTTTGGAGGACGATCTCCCCCCCGGGCCCCACCCGACCCCTGTCGCTGACGCTCCAGGGGCCACCCTCCCCTCCGGGGAGGGAAGGGCGCGAAATCCCTCCCCGTAGGGACTACGGAATGCACACGTCGTCATTCTTGCATGCGTTCGACCGAAACGGCGCGCTCCCTCTCCTTCCCCTGAGGGGAAGGAGAGGGGTGGCGCCTCGTCGTCTCGTTCCCATGCGCAGATCACGATGTGCGGATCTCGTAGCCCTCCGGGGAGGGAAAAGAACAGGGAAACACCATCATGACCGCAGGCGCCCGCAATTACGCGCTCGTCACGGCGAGCTATTGGAGCTTCACGCTCACCGACGGCGCCTTGCGCATGCTGGTGCTCCTGTACTTCTTCAATCTCGGCTATTCGCCCTTCACGCTCGCGCTCCTCTTTCTCCTCTACGAGGCGGCGGGGATCGGGGCGAACATGGTGGGGGGGTGGCTCGCGACGCGTTTCGGCATCCCGCGCATGCTGATGGCGGGGCTCGCGACGCAGATCGCGGGCTTCCTCCTCCTGTCGGCGGTCTCGCCTGACTGGACGGCGCTCCTCGCGGTCGCCTGGGTGGTCCTCGCGCAGGGCGTGTGCGGCGTGGCGAAGGACCTGACGAAGACGGCGTCGAAATCCGCGATCAAGGTGGCGGAGGCGCAGGCGCGCAAGGAGGCGGGCGAGAGCCGGCTGTTCCGCTGGGTCGCCTTCTTCACGGGCTCGAAGAACGCGATGAAGGGGGTGGGTTTCTTCCTCGGCGGCGTGCTCCTGCAGACGCTCGGCTTCCAGGCCGCCTTGTGGGCGATGGCCGGCGCGCTCGCGCTCGTCCTCCTCGGCGTCGCCGCGTCGCTGCCGCGGGAGATGGGGCGCGCCAAGGCGTCGAAATCGGCGCGCGAGCTCTTCGCCAAGAGCCGGGGCGTGAACCTGCTCGCGCTCGCGCGCATCGCCTTGTTCGGCGCGCGCGACGTGTGGTTCGTCGTGGGCGTGCCGGTCTTCCTCTACGCGCAGGGCTGGACCTTCGCGATGGTCGGCGGCTTCCTCGCGGCCTGGACGATCGGCTACGGCCTCGTCCAGGCGCTCGCGCCGGCTCTCGTGCGCCGAAGCGACGACGGGCTCACGAGCGAGGTCGCCGGCGCGCGGCTCTGGGCGGGGGCGCTCGCGCTCGTGCCGGCGGCGATCGCGGCGGCGCTGATGGCGGAGATCGGCGCGCCCGATATCGTGCTGGTGGCGGGCCTCGCGCTCTTCGGCATCGCCTTCGCGGTGAATTCCTCCACCCATTCCTACCTCATCCTCGCTTATGCGGGCTCGGAGAAGGCGGCGGAGGACGTGGGCTTCTATTATGCGGCGAACGCCGCCGGCCGCTTCACGGGCACCCTCCTGTCGGGGCTCCTCTTCCAGGCGGGCGGCATCCTCGCCTGCCTCGCGGGCTCGGCCGCGATGCTCGCGCTCTGCTTCCTCGTGACGCTCGCTCTCCCGCGGCGGATGCCGGTGCCCGAGACGGCGTGAGCGGGCTCGACGCGCGGCGCATCGGTTGAAATCCGGAATGTCGCTCGCGCGCGCGCCGGCCTAATGTCGCGCCGCACCGCCACAGAGAGGGAAACCGAGCCGCGATGGCCGATGGATACGTCTTCTACGAGATCGCCCTGTTGCTCGCGCTCGCCGCCGCGATCGGGCTCGTCGGCCACCTCCTCAAGCAGCCCCTCGTCGTCGCCTTCATCGCGACCGGCATCGTCGCGGGGCCGGACGTGCTCGGCATCGTCCACGACGCGGAGCATATCGAGCTCCTCGCCGAGATCGGCATCGCGGTGCTCCTGTTCCTGGTGGGCCTCAAGCTCGACTTCCAGGTGATCCGCTCGCTCGGCACGGTATCGCTGGCGACCGGGCTCGGCCAGGTCGGGTTCACGGCGATCGTCGGCTATTTCATCTGCCTCGCGCTCGGGCTCGACCACGTCACGAGCCTCTACATCGCGGTGGCGCTGACGTTCTCCTCGACGATCATCATCGTCAAGCTCCTCTCGGACAAGCGCGAGGTCGATTCGCTGCACGGGCGCATCGCGATCGGGTTCCTGATCGTGCAGGACATCGTCGTCGTCTTCGCGATGATCGTGCTCTCGACGCTCGGGGTGGGCGCGACCGGAAGTCCGGCGGGGCTCGGGATCGGGGGGACGCTCGTCGCGGGCGTCGTGCTCGTCGGCGCGGTCGCCTTGTTCATCCGCTACGGCGCCGAGCGGCTGTTGAAGCACATTTCGGGGGTGCCGGAGCTTCTCGTCACCTTCGCGCTCGCCTGGGCGGTGTTCTTCGCGGCTCTGTGCGACGTGATCGGGCTCGGCAAGGAACTCGGCGGGCTGATCGCGGGCGTCTCGCTCGCCTCGACCTCCTATCGCGAGGCGATCGCCTCGCGGCTCTCGTCGCTGCGCGATTTCCTCCTGCTGTTCTTCTTCGTGGCGCTCGGCTCGGCTCTGCGGCTCGGCACGCTCGGCGACCAGGTCTTCCCGGCGATCGTGCTCTCGGCTTTCGTGCTGATCGGCAACCCGCTGATCGTGCTGATCATCATGGGCGTGCTCGGCTACCGAAAGCGCATCGGCTTCTTCGCCGGGCTGACGGTGGCGCAGATCAGCGAGTTCTCGCTCATCTTCATGGCGATGGGCGTCGCGCTCGGGCACGTGGCGGGCGAATCGATCGGGCTCGTGACGCTGGTGGGCCTCGTGACCATCACGCTGTCGACCTACATGATCCTCTATTCGCAGCGCCTCTACGCCGTCTTCGAGCCTTTGATCGGCTGGGCGGAGCGGCGCGACCCCTATCGCGAACGCGAGGAGCACGTGGCGGAAGGCGAGAGCGTCGACGTCATCCTCTTCGGCGTCGGCCGCTACGGGCGGGAGATCGCCAAGGTGCTGCACGGGCAGGGGCTGTCGATCGTGGGCGTCGATTTCGACCCGGAGGCGCTCGAGCGCTGGCGCAAGCGCGGGCTGCCGGGCATCTACGGCGACGCGCTCGATCCGGAATTCCCCGCCTCGCTGCCGCTGTCGAGCGCGCGCTGGGCCGTCATCGCGACGCCGCCGCCGGAGCGGATGGGCGTCACCCACGACGACAACCGCATCGTCGTCATCCAGGCCCTGCGCGAGGCCGGGTTCTCCGGCCGCATCGCGGTGCGCAGCCACGATCCGGTCGATGCGCGCCACCTCTCGCGGGCCGGTGCCGACATCATCCTCCAGCCCTTCGCGGAAGCCGCCGAGCGGGCCGGCGAGCGCATGGCGGAGATCGACGCGCGGGGCGAGCCCGCACCAGTGGTCGGGGTGGCGTGACGGCCGGGCGAGAGGCTGCCCGCCTCCGCTCGCTCAACCCTTGCGCAGGAGGTCGTCGAGCGTCGCGCGGGTGTATTCCTCGACATGGTCGATCAGCGCGTCGGAGGCCGCTTGGGCGGCGGGCTCGTCGGCCGCGACGATGGCCGCGCAGATGTCGGCGTGCAGGCGCGCGACGCGGCCGAGATCGCCGAAGCGCCGGAAATCGAGATACCAGAAGCGCCGCGTCTGCGCCTGGATCGGCGCCATGGCGGCGGCGGCGTACTTGTTGCGCGCGGAGGCGGCGACGAGGGCGTTGAACTCGCGGTCGGTGGCGATGAACAGCGCCTCGTCGTTGGCCTGCGCCGCCCGCAGGAAGCCGTCGGCGAGCGCGCGGAAGCGCACCTCCTCGGAGACGTCGCGCAGGCGCGCCGCACGCCCGGCCATCACCCGCTCGAGCCCGCGGCGCACCTCGATCAGCTTGAACTGGTCGGCGACGTCGATCTCGGAGACGATCGCCCCCGCGCGCGGCAGGATGCGCAGGCTGCCCTCGCGGGCGAGGCGCTGCATGGCCTCGCGCACCGGCGTGCGGCCGATGCCGAGCCGCTGCGCGAGCGCGTTCTCGGAGACGCGGCTGCCGGGCGCGAGCGCGAGCGTGACGATCATCTCCTCGATCAGCCGATAGGCGAGCTGCGCCTGGCTCTCGTCCGTGGGGTTGGCGTGGAGGTTCATGGGCGATCGTGGCTCGGGCGGGGGCGGGCTGGCTCGTCTCGCCCGCAATCTAGCGAGCGGCGTGCCGAGGCGCCAATCGTCCGTCCGTTCCCCGATCACGAATTTGTGATCGCCGGGGTGGATGGGGTGCCGGGCCGGCCCGTTCTTGTCGCGAGCTGCCGGTCGGCGAGGCGCGTGCAACGCCCGTCTCCGCGTCGGCGATCGACGATCCATGACACCGGGGAGAGATGACATGCAGGAGAAGATCACCACCTTGCGGGCCCACATGAAGGGTGTCGGCGCCGTGCCGTTCGGCGCGGCTCTCGCCCTCCTGCTCGCGCCGATCTTCGGGTTGTTCTACGGGGCGGCGGTGGCGACCGCGATCCTGTTCGGCGGCGCGGCGCTGCTCCTGTGGGGCAAGAACGCGCTCTCGCCCGACAAGCTCGACTCGCGCCTCCTGCTCGCGGTCGGCGTCGGCACGCTGCTCGCGCCGTGGGTCATCGGCTTCGGCTACATGACCTCCGCCTCGTTCGCGATCCACACGCTCGCCGGCCTCGCGATCATCGGCGCCGTCGGCTACGAGTTCCTCAAGGCCAAGCAGGCGGCCGACAAGGCGGATGCGGGCACGGACGGCGCCGCCACCACCTGATCGCCGCCCCCCACAGGTTCCGATCCGCGAGCGCCCGGCTGGGGAGACCCGGCCGGGCGTTTCGCTTTGGTGCGCCGTCGAGAAACGCGCAGGAATGCCGCGCGTCCTTGGCCGTCATTGACGAGCTGCGGCATTTTTTCCGTCGATTCGGGTCGAATTTCAGCGAAATCGACGCCATCGCCCGGATTAAGCCTCCCCCCGCCCCGTTCTTCCCACGACAGCACATCCGAGGATCGCCCATCGCGAGACCGAGATGCGCCGCGCGCTCTCGCGCGGCCGTCGTCCCGGCGCGCGGTGGGCGCTGCTTTCCCGGCTCGAGAGCGGGCTGGAGGGACGTGCCGGAGAGAGTTGGAGGAGGAGGCCGCATGCACGCGATCGACCGAGACGAGTACCGGAGCGACGGGGCTGCGCGGGAGGAGGCGCGCACGACCGCGCTCCCCGTGCGCCTGGAGCCTCGCCGCGTCGCGGTCGAGGGGACGCTGGCCAAGCGCGCGGCGACGGAGCCGGCGCTCGTCGCCGCCCGCCTGCCGGCGCCGCCGGTCTCTTCGGAGGGGCCGGTGCCGGTCGGCCGTCGGCTGCGCCGGGCGCTCTGGATGATCCCCGTCGGCGCCGGCCTGTGGGCGCTCCTCAGCGGCGGCGGGGCGGACAGCTGGGCCTTCGGCGCGCCGGCCGTCTTGGCCGCGAGCGCGCTCGCCTACGCGACGACGCCCGCGAGCCGCTGGCGCGTGTCGGCGGTCGGCCTCCTGCGCTTTGCGGCCTTCTTCGCCTGGCAATCGGTGCTGGGCGCCCTCGACGTCGCCCGCCGCGCGCTCGCCTGGCGGATGCCGCTCGCGCCGGGCTTCGCGCGCTATCGCGACCGGCTGCCGAACGGCGCCCCGCGCATCCTCTTCGCCAACACGATCACGCTCCTGCCGGGAACCCTCTCCGCCGAGCTCCACGCGGACCACGTCGTCGTCCACATGCTCGATGCGCGCATGGACATGCAGGCCGAGCTCGATCGCCTGGAGACGCGGGTGATCGACCTCTTCGCGCTCGCTCCCGAGGCCCGGCAGGCGGAGGCGCGGCCATGACCGGCTTCCTCTCGGGCGTCGCCGTCGTCCTCGTCCTCTCGCTGATCGCGGGGCTGCTCCCCGTCTTCCGCGGCGGGGTGCCGGCCGACCGGATGCTCGCGGCCCAGCTCGTCGGCACGACGACGGTCGCGATCCTCGTCCTCCTCGCGATCGCGACCGACATGCCCGCGCTCCTCGACGTGGCGCTCGTCTTCGCGCTGCTCGCGGCCGTCACCCTCGTCGCCTTCGTCGCCTTCGGATACCGGAGAGTGGAATGATCCTCGTCGACATCCTCGCGGGCGCGCTGATCCTCGCCGGCGCCGGCTTCTTCGTCGTCGGCACCGTCGGCCTCCTGCGCTTTCCCGACACCTTCTGCCGCCTGCACGCGCTGACCAAGGCCGACGGGCTCGGCCTCGCGCTCGTCTGCCTCGGCGCGGCGCTCCTCGTCGGCACGGCGGGGGAGGCGGCGCGGCTCGTGCTCATCTGGCTGTTCGTGGCGCTCTCGAGCGCGACCTGCTCGCATCTCGTCGCGCGCTCGGCGCGTGCGGACGCCGCCGCGGAAAGGGGGATGTGATGGACGCGCTCGTCCTCTTCGACCTGATCCTCGCGATCGCGCTCGTCGCCATGGCCGCGAGCGTGCTCGCGATGCGCGACCGCTTCGCGATGATCGTCGCCTTCGTCGTCTTCGGCCTGCTCTCGGCGCTCGCCTGGGTGCGGCTGTCGGCGCCGGACGTCGCGCTCGCGGAGGCGGCGATCGGCACCGGGGTGACCGGCGCGCTCCTCCTGAAGACGCTCCACCACCTGCGGCGCGAGCGGATCGCGGCGGGCGCGCCCCTGTTCGGGCCGATCGCGGCGAACGCGGCCTTGTGCGCGGTCGTCACGCTCGCCTGCATCGGCGCCTTCCTCGCGACCCCGCTCGAGCAGCCCGGGCTGATCCCGGCGGTCGCGCAGAACATGGCGGCGAGCGGCGTCGAGCACCCGGTGACCGCGGTCCTCCTCAATTTCCGCGCCTTCGACACCCTGATGGAGGTCGTCGTCCTCCTCGTCGCCATCGTTGCCGTCTGGTCGATCGAGCGCGGCGTGGCGCAGGCGCCGGCTCCGGTGCTGGGCGAGGTCTATGCCGGCGTCGCGCGGCTCGCGCTGCCGGCGGCGGTCGTCGTCGGGGCCTATCTCCTGTGGGTCGGCGCCTATGCGCCCGGCGGCGCCTTCCAGGGCGGCGCGGTGATCGCGGCGGTGGGGCTCCTCCTCCTGATCGCGGGCGGATACCGGCCGCTGCCGGGCCATCGCGGCGCGGCGCGGGTCGTCTTCGTGATCGGCACGGCGGCCTTCGCGGCGGTGGCGCTGTTCGTGGCGCAGGGCGGGCGCGCGACCTTCGAGTACCCGCTCGACCACGCCAAGACGCTGATCATGCTCGTCGAGGCGCTGCTCACGATCTCGATCGCGGCCACGCTCGCGGCCCTCTTCCACGGCCGCGAGCCCCTCGCCCTCGCCAAGATGGAGACGCGCCAATGAGCTCGGGGCTGATCTTCGGCATCGCCGGCATCCTCGTCTTCGGCATCGGGCTGTTCGGCGCGCTGTGCGCCCTCGACGGCCTGCGCCGGGTGCTCGCCCTCAAGCTCTGCGGGGTCGGCGCGAGCTTCGTCCTCGTCGTCGCCGCCTGGCGGGCGCCGCCGCTCTCGGCGGACCCGATCCCGCACGCCCTCGTCATCACGGGAATCGTCGTGATGGTCAGCGCGACCGCGGTGGCGCTCACCCTGATCCGTCGCATCCACAGCCTGGAGAGCGGAACCGATGCCTGACCTCTTCGCCCTCGATTGGCTCGCGCTCGCCGTCTTCGTGCCGCTCGTCGGCGCGGTCGCGACCGTGCTCGCGCCGCGCCGGGCCCCCGCGCTCGGCCTCGCGAGCGTCGCCGCGACGGCGGCGTGCGTGTGGCTCCTCGCGCTGCGAGTCGTTGCGGAGGGGCCGGTCGTCGTGCAGCTCGGCGGCTGGGGCGCCCCGCTCGGTCTCGACCTGCGCGCGGACGGGCTCGGCATCGTCATGCTCGCGATGACCGCGCTCGTCGGCCTCTTCGTCAGCCTCGGCGCGCTCGACACCTTCGGCGCCCATCGTCCGGGCGCGGAGAACGAGCGCATGCGCCGCTATTTCTGGCCGCTCTGGCTCCTCCTGCTGGCCGGGCTGAACGGCGCCTACGTCTCGACCGACGTGTTCAACCTCTACGTCATGATCGAGGTGATCGCGCTCGCCGCGATCGGGCTCACCGTGCTCTCGGGCAAGCTCGAGGCGATGCGGGCGGGCTTCGAATACATGGTCGCGAGCATGCTCGGCGCGCTCGCCTTCCTGATGGGCGTGGGCTTCGTCTATCTCGAGGCGGGGCGGCTCGATTTCGCGGGCGTCGCGCAGCACGCGGGCGAGCCGGCGATGATCGCCGCTTTCGCGCTGATGCTGGTGGGCCTCGCGCTCAAGACTGCGCTCTTCCCGCTGCATTTCTGGCTGCCGCGGGCCCACGCCAACGCCACCGCGCCGGCGAGCGCGCTCCTGTCGGGGCTCGTGCTCAAGGGCTCGCTCTACATCCTGCTGCGCTTCTGGATCGAGATCTTCCAGCCCTCCGACCTGATCGGCCTGATCGTCGGCCTGATGGGTACGGGCGCGATCGTCTGGGGTTCGGTGCAGGCGCTGCGCGCGCAGCGGCTCAAGCTCCTCGTCGCCTGGTCGACGGTGGCGCAGATCGGGCTCATGTGCGTCGCCTTCGCGCTCGCCGACACGATCGGCGCGCAGGCGGCCTGGCAGGGCGCGGTGCTGCTCGTCGTCGCCCACGCGGTGGCGAAGGCCGCCATGTTCCTCGCCGCCGGCCGCATCGCCGAGGAGGTCGGGCACGACCGCATCGCCGAGCTCGACCGCACGCCCGTTCGGCCGACGCTCGCGCAATTCGCCTTCGCGCTCGCCGCGATCTCGCTGATCGGTCTGCCGCCGAGCGCGGGCTTTGCCGGCAAGTGGCTCCTGATGGAGGGCGCGCTGCGCGCCGGCGCGGTGCCGTTCGTGGTCGTGGCGATGGTCGGCACGCTCTTCAGCGTCGCCTATCTCAGCCGGCCGCTGATCGGCTTCCTGCGCTTCGATCGCGCGCCCGCGCCGGTGGGCGAGCACCAGGGCTGGGCGATCGCCGACGCGCCGCCGCTCGTCCTCGCCTTCGCCGCCGTCGCGTCGGGCCTCGTCGCCGCGCAGATCCTCGCCTTGACCGCCATCGGCGCGCCGTTCGGAGCCATGCCATGACCGAGGTCACCCTCCTGCCGCTCGCGATCCTGCTCACCTCGCTCGGGATCGCGCCGATCCTGTTCGCGCTGCCCGAGCGCAGCGCGCGCCTGCGCACGACGATCAACCTCGTGGGCGCGAGCCTCAAGGTCTGCCTCGTCGCGTGGCTGAGCTGGAAGGTCTCGCAGGGCACGATCTACGGCGTCGGCTTCGAGGTCCTGCCTGGGCTCGAGCTGAAGCTGCAGGCCGATCCGCTCGCGGTCCTGTTCATCGCGCTCTCGTCGGTGCTGTGGCTGATCACGACCGTCTATTCGGTCGGCTATCTGGAGAAGGGGCCCCATCGGGCGCGCTTCTTCGGGTTCTTCTCCTTGTGCGTGGCGGCCACCGTCGGCATCGCCATGGCCGGCAATCTGTTCACGTTCCTCGTCTTCTACGAGCTCCTGACGATGGCGACCTATCCGCTCGTCATCCACAAGGGCACGAAGGAGGCGCTGCGGGCGGGGCGGATCTACCTGATCTACACGCTCGCCGGCGGCCTCGTTCTGCTCGTGGGCACGCTGTGGCTGTGGGTGTTCGCCGGCTCGACCGATTTCGTCGCGGGCGGCATGCTCGGCGAGATCGCCGCGGCCTCGCCCGTCCAGGCGTCGATCCTCTTCCTCGTCCTCATCTGCGGCGTGGGGGTGAAGGCCGCGCTCGTGCCGTTCCACGCCTGGCTGCCGATCGCGATGGTGGCGCCCGCGCCCGTCTCGGCGCTCCTCCATGCGGTCGCGGTCGTCAAGGCGGGGGCCTTCGGCATCATGCGCATCGTCTACGAGATCTTCGGCATCGACACCGCGGTGGCGCTCGGCGTCACGACGCCGCTCGCGGTCGCGGCCGCGATCACGATCCTCTACGGCTCGCTGCGCGCGATGACGCAGGACGACATCAAGAAGCGGCTCGCCTACTCGACCGTCTCGCAGGTGAGCTACATCACGCTCGGCGTCGCGCTCGCGAGCCCGATCGCGGCGGTGGGGGCGCTCGCGCACCTCATCCACCAGGGTCTGATGAAGATCACGATGTTCATGTGCGCGGGCAACCTCGCCGAGGGGCTCGGCGTGAAGAGCGTCAGCGCCATGAACGGGGTGGGGCGTCGGATGCCGGGCACGATGCTCGCCTTCTCGCTCGCCGCGCTCGCGATGATCGGCCTGCCCCCGCTCGCGGGCTTCGTGAGCAAGTGGTACCTCGCGACGGGGAGCCTCGATGCCGGGCAGGGCTGGGTGATCGCGCTCCTCCTCGGATCGAGCCTGCTGAACGCGGCCTATTTCCTGCCGATGCTCCACCGCGCCTGGTTCGTCGACGAGGCGGCGGAGAGCGCCGCGCGCCCGGCCAAGGCGCCGATCGGCTGGATGCTCGCCGCGCCGCCGCTCGTGACCGCCGCCCTCGTGCTGATCGCGGGCGGGCTCGCCAACGCCCCCTTCAGCCCGCTCGAGTGGACCCGCTTCGTCGTCGAGATCGAGTACCGGGAGTGACGTGATGACCGACCTCGCGCTGCATGCCGCCATCCTGGCCCCCCTCGCGCTCGCGCTCCTCGCGATCCGCCCCGGCGCGCGCCCGCTCGTCCTGCGGCTCGCGCCCGCGGCGCCGCTGCCGGCGCTCGCGCTCGCCCTCCTCGTGCCGCCCGTCGCGACGAGCGAGCCCTGGCTGATGATGGGCACGACGATCGCGCTCGAGCCGATCGGCAGCACCTTCCTCGCCTTCACGGCGCTCCTCTGGTGCGCGGCCGCGGCGACGGCGCGGCGCTGGATGCGCGAGGACGCGCACGCGACCTCGTTCGTCGTGTGCTTCCTCCTCGCGATGGCGGGCAATCTCGGCCTGATCCTCGCCGGCGACGCCTTCACCTTCTACGCGCTGTTCGCGCTGATGAGCTTCTCCTCCTTCGGCCTCGTCGTGCACGGCCGCAGCGAGGGCGCCTATCGCGCGGGGCGGCTCTACATCGCCTTCGTGATCGCGGGCGAGCTCGCGCTCTTCGCGGGGCTCGTGCTCGCCACCCGCGAGGCGGGCTCGGCGCTGCTCGCGGACCTGCGCGCGGCCGAGCTGTCGGGCCTCTCGGCGGCGCTCCTCATCGGCGGCTTCGCGGTGAAGCTCGGCATCATGCCGCTCCATTTCTGGCTGCCGCCCGCGCACGGCGCGGCGCCCGTGCCGGCGAGCGCGGTGCTGTCGGGCGCGATGATCAAGGCGGGCCTCTACGGCATGCTGGCGAGCCTGCCGCTCGGCCTCCAGGCGATGCCGGACCACGGTACGGTGGTCACGGCCGCGGGCCTCGTCACGATGTTCGCCGCCGTGCTGCTCGGCCTGCGCGAGACGAGCCCCAAGGCCGTGCTCGGCTTCTCGAGCGTGAGCCAGATGGGCATCGTGGCGCTGGCGCTCGGCGCGGGGCTGATCGAGCCCGCATCCTGGGCGGTCGTCCTGCCGGTCGTCGTCTTCCTCGCGGCCCATCACGCGCTCGCGAAGGGCGCGCTCTTCCTCGGCGCGGGCCTGTTCGGCGCGAGCGGGAGCGAGCGGGCGCGGCTCCTCGTCCTCCTCCTCCTCGCCGGCCCCGCGCTCAGCCTCGCGGGGCTCGCCATGACCTCGGGGGCGCTCGGCAAGGAGGCGTTGAAGGCCGCCTTGGAGAACGGCGGCTCGCAGGCCTGGGCGCCGTGGCTCGTGACCGCGCTCGTGCTCTCGGGGGTCGCGACGACGCTGCTTATGGCGCGCTTCGGCTTCACGCTCTGGACGAACCCGCCCGGAGCGCCCGCACCGCTGCGCGCCGAGCCGGAGAGCCTCGCCGCGCCTTTCCTCGCGCTCGCGACGCTCTCGGCTCTGCTGCCGTTCCTGTGGCCGCTGATCGCGCCGGCCCCGGCCTATGCGGCGCTCGCGGCGAAGCCCGCCGACCCGCTGCCGATCGTCGTCGGCGCCCTCGTCGCCCTCGCCGCGATCGTGCGCGCGCACGCGCTGGCGATCGGCCCCGGCGCCTTCTGGCGGCAGATCACGGCGCCGATCGTCCTCGCGCAGGAGGCGATCGCGCGCGCCGCGAGCCGGATCGGCCGCGCGATCGCCGTGCGCGCCCGCCGCGTCCCCGCCGCGCTCTCCGAGCGCGCCGAGACGATGCGCCTCGGCCAGACCGCGATCGCGGCCCTGATCGCCGCGGTGCTCGTCGTCGGCTTCCTCGAGCTCAGGTCGCCGCAAGCGGAGGCCGTGGCGGCGCCGGGCGGGGAGGTGACGGAGAGCGAGGCGGAGGGCGCCGAGGAGGCGCTCGAGCCGGAGCCGGTCACCCCGGTCCCGTGAGCCTCACAAGCCGAGAAACGCTGCGACCTCGGCGATGATCCGCGCATGCGCCGCCGCCCGATCGGTGCCCGGCGGGTCGTCGCAGACGGGGTCGTCCCCTTCGTCCGCGAGCATCGCCGGGCCGCCGGGACGGCAGAGGGGCATCGCCGTGAAGTGCCAGGCGGGCGCGATCTCGACGATCGACACGTCCTTGCCCGCCGCGGCGAGGAGCGATGCGAGGCCGCTGCCGTCGTCCGAGAAATCGGTGTCCTTCAGGCGATCCGCGCCCTCGCCGAGGCCGACGAGCAGCAACGGCGTCGCGATCGCGGCGACCTGGTGCACCGCCATCGGGTAGAGCGGTCCGGGGTCGATCGCCGCGACATGGGAGAGACGCGGATCGCGCCGATCGCCGTTCCAGAGCACCGGGTCGAGGCTGCCGAGGTCGAAGCCTTCCCGTTCGAGGAGGTCGCAGTGCCCGCCCGCGCCGAAATCGGCGAGGCACGAGGAGCGATAGGCGTCGCGGTCGCCGAGAAGCCCTGCGAGCCTCAGGACCGTGTCTCCGCCATACGAGAACCCGATTGCGGCGATCCGCTCGCCGTCGATCGCGAGGCCCGCGGGCGGGTCGTCGAGCATCGCGTCGAGCACGGCGGAGAGGTCTTGCGCGCGAGTCCAGGGACTCTGGGCGCGCGGCAGGTCGAAATCGGCGAAGCTGCTGCCGGGATGGTCGATCCCCACCACGATCGCGCCACGGGCGGCGAGGCCCGCCGCGAGCCAGGCGAGCGAGCGTTGGGTGCCTCGGAACCCGTGCGAGAGCAGGACGAGCGGATGCGCGCCGGCTTCGGGCACGGCTCCCGGCTGCGCGAGGACGCCCTCGAAGACCGCGTTCTCGAACACGATCTGCGACGCTCCCGCCTCGCGCGCCGGAAACCAGATCGCGCCCGCGATCGGCGTGGCGTGGTGCGCGACGGAGAACGTCGTCTCGAGGAGTCCGGGCGCGATCTCGGCGGGTGCGGCGACGCTTCGTCCCGCGATCAGGACGGCGAGGGCGGCGATGGTGGCGAGGCGGCGTGTCATCGGGTGTGGCTCCTGTCGTGGGTCGCCTCCCGTCCTTCCATGCCGAAGCCTGCGCGGCGTCCTCGATCCGGATCGAGGACGTGCTAGAACGCGATCCCGCACTCTCCCGCTCGCCAGAGCGCGCGCGCTTCGACCCCGCATGGAACCGATCCCTCTCCCGAGCCTGCCCGTCCCCCTCTTCGGTGCGCTGGCGCTCGCCGGCCTCCTCCTCCTCGCGCATCTGAGGGGAAACGCGGCGCGCACGCTCCTCGTCCTGATCGGGATGAGCGCGGTGCAGCTTCTCGTCGTCTCGCTGGCGCAGCATTGGCACTGGCAATTCGCGCGGGCGATCCAGCCCGTCTCCGCCGTGGCGATACCGCCGCTCGCCTGGGTCGCCTTCCGGCGCGGGGCGGTGCGGGGGCGCGCGTTGACGCGCGATCTGCCGCATGCGGCCGGGCCGATCGGCGTGGCGGCACTGGCCGCGCTCGCTCCGCCGGCGCTCGACGTCGCGATCCCGGCTTTGTTCGCCGCCTACGGGCTCGCGATCGCGCTCGCCGTGAGGGCCGGCGCCGACGGAGTCCCGCTCGCGCGGCTCGAGCACGGCGGCGGGACGGTGCGGATGTGGCGGCTCGTCGGCGCGGCGCTCGTCGTCTCGGCCGCGAGCGACGTCGCCATCGCGCTCGCGCTCTCGGCCGACCGCCCCGTCCTCGCCGGCTGGGTGCTCAGCGTCGCGGCGACGGGGTACCTGCTCGCCATCGGCGCGATCGCGCTGACGCCCGCGCTCGATCCGGACCGGCAGGAGCCGGAGACCGAGCCCGAGACGCAGGACGCGAATTCGCAGGGACGGCGGCCCGATCCGGGAGAGGATGCCGCGATCATGGAGCGGCTCGACCGGCTGATGGCGGAGCGCGCGCCGCATCTCGACCCGGATCTCACCCTGACCCGCCTCGCACGCCGCCTCGGCGTGTCGGCGAAGGCGCTGTCGGCCGCGGTCAATCGCACCACGGGCGAGAACGTCTCCCGCTTCGTCAACCGTCATCGGGTGGAGGCGGCCTGTCGCCGTCTCGCGGCGGGGGACACCGTCACGGCGGCGATGCTCGCGTCGGGCTTCGCCACGAAATCGAACTTCAACCGCGAATTCCTGCGCATCGTCGGCGAGACGCCGAGCGCCCGTCGCGCCGCGCTCGACGGGGATGGGGCGAAGCGGGACCAGGACCGCGCCGAGACGGCGTAGCTGTCCTCAGCGCGGCAGCAGGGGGACGTCGCCGTGCTCGCCGGGCGAGGGGAGGGCGCTCCGCTTGTGCTCCGCGCGCCGCGCCATGCGCTCGAGGTCGAGCTCGAGGGTGGACCGCGACAGGCCGATCGTCGAGAGGCGCCGATCCGACAGGCGCCGCAGCCGTCGCGCGATCACCGCGAGATCGCGCTCGTGCCGCCAGGCGCGATAGGCCGCCTTCAGGCTCGCGAGGCCGCCACGCAGGAGGCCCGCGCGCGGCGTGTCGTCGGCGAGCCGGACCTTCTCTCCGCCACGAATGAGCATCGTCATTCTCCTTGCTCTCGAGTGGTCTGCCTTCGGCAAACGCGCGCGCGCGGGCGCTAATCCCCGCCGCGACGCAATGTCGATGCGACGCCGGCGCCGCGCCCATGTCGCACCCCTCCTCGGGATGAAACCGCGCTCCCGCTCGTTTGCGGGTCCGAGAGCTCATCGTGGGAGGCCGTGATGCGAATGCCCGAAGAAACCCTCGTCGAGGAGCGCGTCGAGCCGCGGACCGACGTGCTGATCGCCCCGCCGCTCGTGCGCGGCCTGCCCGTGCCGGTGCCGAGCCTGCCGATCGCCGAGGCGCGGGGCGCGCTCGCGCGGATCGTCGCCCTGGCGGAGCGGCTGCCGGCCAGGCTCGCGCGGCTGCCCGGCGCGATCGCCGCCCGCACGCTCGACGCTCTCGCCGAGAACGGCCTCGCGCCGCTCGTCGGGCTCCTGCGCCGCAGCCCGCTGATCGGCTGGGCGCTCGCGATCCAGTTCGCGATCTCGGGCGCCTTCGGCATCCTGAAGTTCGGCGTCGAGCCGATGCTCGTCGCGCTCCTCGCCTTCGTCCTGGCGATGCTGGTCCTCAACAGCGCGGCCGCGCGCCTCGAGAACGAGGGAGACAGGACGTGACGTCGACGACCGCGGATCATCTCGGACCCGACGAGGCCGGCCCCGGCGACGGCCGTTCGCGCGCCCTCGTCCCGGTGCCCGACAAGAAGAAGCAGCGTGCCGATCTCGCGCGCGCGCTCGCGGCCAAGGCCTCGCGCGCCGCGCTCGGGCGCGACCGCAAGACCATCGCCAAGCGCGTGACGATCATCTTCGCCGCGTTCCTGGTCCTCTATTTCGGGGTTCTGGGCGCCGTGATGACGCGCCTCGACGACAATCCCGATTTCGTGCCGCCCGCACCCATCGAGGGCGGCAGCCATGCGATCAACATGGCGATCGGCCTCGTCGATCGCGAGGTGAACGTGCATGGCTGGATGCCCAATCAGCCGATGTTCATGCCCGGCGGCCTGCGCGACAACGCGCCGAACTTCCAGCTCGGCATCATCCACGCGGTCGCGCGCTTCTCGTTCGAGCTCCTCGATCATCTCGGGCGCGCGCGCGGCTCCTCGCGGGCGGACCCGGATCTCGAGCGCGCGGCGGGCTTCCTGCAATTCCCCGGCGACATCTGGCACATCGAGCTCGCCAAGTCGCTGATGCCGACGGTGACGAGCGATCAGCAATACCGCTCGGCGCTGCGGGCGCTGACCTCCTACAACACGCGCCTCGCGCAGGGGCGGGCGATCTTCGAGCGGCGCGGCGACGCGCTCGCGGCGACGCTCACCCGCATCTCGGCCGATCTCGGCTCGCAGACGGCGCTGCTCGAGGAGCACAGCCGCAGCCGCACCTCGTGGATGCTCGATTTCGAGGCGGACGACATCTTCTTCCGCAACAAGGGCATCACCTACGCCTATTACCTGCTCCTGCGCGAGCTCGGGCGCGATTTCGAGGTGCTCATCGACCAGCGCGGCCTCACCTCGGTGTGGCGGCAGGCGGTGACGACGCTGCGCTACGCCTCCCAGCTCAATCCCCTCGTGGTGATGAACGCCCGCACCGACAGCGTGCTCGCCAATCACCTCGTTCTGCAGGGCTTCTACATCAACCGAGCCGTGGTCCAGCTCAACGAGCTGGTCCTCACGCTCAGCTTCTGACGGGAGGACGTCGCCATGCCCGAGATCGACCTCAGCCGCATCCCGGCGCCGCTGGCGCTCCTCGCCGCCTCGCTCGTGCTCCTCGCCCTCGCGATGGCGCTCGATCTCTCGGGGGCGGCGGGGATCGCCGCGGGGCTGCTCGCCACGCTCGGCGTCCTCCTCGCCGCGAAGGCGGCGGCGGAGCCGGCGCGCCACGACGGGCTCGCCATGACCCTGTTCGGGCTCGTCGTGGTCGGCGCGCCCTTCGTGGTCGCGCCGCTCTTCCCCGTCCCCCTCGCCGCCTTCGTCGCCCATGCCGTGTCGGGCGGCGCGATCCTGATCCATGCGCGCTTCGCCGTCCCGGCGGATTCGGGAGGGGTGCGGCCTCCTGCCGCAGATCTTTCGCGTCGCTCTCGGGATGAAACCGCCCGCTGACCCGTATGTCCATCCAGAGAGGCGATGGAGAGAGGGAGAGACGGCCGTGGCGAGGCGCGAATTGGCGGACCAGCTGACGAACGAGGTCGCGAGCCTTCGGCGTTACGCGTTGGTCCTGACGCGAAAGCCGGACGAGGCGGAAGACCTCGTCCAGGAATGCCTCGCCCGCGCCATCGCGGCGGCGCACAGCTGGCAGCCCGGGAGCGATCTGCGGGCCTGGCTCTTCCGGATCATGCACAACGCCTTCATCGACCACGTGCGCAAGCAGCGCGTGCGTGACGCGGCCCAGCCGGCCCTCGCCGAGACGGCGGAGAGCCCGGTGCAGCCGCACCGCGTCGAACTCGCCCAGGTGCTCGACGCCCTGCGCGGGCTGCCAGACCATTATCGGGAGCCGATCGTGCTCGTCGCCATCGAGGAGATGAGCTATTCCGACGCCGCGCGGGTGCTCGACGTCCCGCTCGGAACGTTCATGTCGCGGCTTGCCCGCGGTCGCGAGGCGCTGCGGCGCGTCGTGCGGGGCGAGAAGAGTCCGCATCTCCGGCTCGTGTCCTGAAGGAGTACCGCTCATGTCGCACGTCACCGAGCGCAGGGAGCCGACCGCCGACGAGATCCAAGGCGTCGTCGACGGCAAGCTCGACCCCGAACGTCACGCCGAGATCGCCGCGCGCATCGCGGATGATCCGGAGCTGTTCGCGCGCGTCGAGGCCTATATCGAGGACAGCCGGCTCCTGAAGGAGGCCGCCGACGACGTCGTCGGCGCGGCCGGGCTCGAGGATCCGCGCACGACGCAGCTGAGGCTCGCGCTCGCCGCGCGCCTCGAGCCGCGCTCCGCCCGCTACCTCGCTTATGCCCGCAACGCCGCCGCCGCGGCGCTGCTGGTCGGCGCCGGCTGGCTCGGCCATGCGCTCTACGACGAGGCGTTCTCGGCCTATCCGAGCTACGTGGCCGATGCCGCGGGGGCGCACGAGGTCTTCGCGGAGGATCGCGTCTATCCGGCGGAATTCCGCGGCGACAACCTCACCTTCGCCTCGGCCTGGTTCGCCGAGAAGCTCGGCCGCGGCGTCGCCCCGCCGCCGCTCGACGTGCTCGGCCTCGAACTCGTGGGCGCCCGCATGCTCGGCGGCAAGGAGGGCCCGCTCGCCCAGTTCATCTACGAGGACGAGCGCGGCAACCGCCTCTCGCTCGTGATGAAGAGCGCGAGCGCCGTCGAGACCCGGGCGCCGATCTATGCCGATCTCCCCAATGCACGCGCGAGCTATTGGAGCGAGGGCGGCCTCGAATACGCGGTGATCTCCCGCTTCGACGACGCCGTCGCCCACCATTCCGTCACCGAAGTCAGCCGCGCCGTCATCGCCCGCGCCCATCGGTAAGGATTATGGCGCGGCCGCTCTCCTTCCCCTCAGGGGAAGGTGGCTCCGACCCCGAACAGGGGTCGGAGACGGATGGGGTCTTTCGCTCCGAAGGAGCGAA
>NZ_JBKBQG010000020.1:0-81777 GCF_046292825.1 Salinarimonas sp.
CCCCGCCCACGCCCCGAACGTGCCCCCTCCCCCACGGGGTGGGTGGCGCGCCCAACCCCCCCCCCGGCGGGGCGGGTGGCCTCCGGAGCGTCAGCGACGGAGGTCGGGTGGGGCCCGAGGTTTGCAGAAGGGTCACCACCCGGGCCCCACCCGACCCCTGTCGCTGCGCTCCAGGGGCCACCCTCCCCTCCGGGGAGGGATGTTTGCGGCCACAACAGCGCGACGGTCTCCGCCAGATCCCCCACATAGGAATAGGACATCTCGAACAGGACCGGGTCCGTCCGCTCCTGGATCAGCCCCCGCACGAGCCCCGCCTTCGCCTCGCGGAAGGTGAGCCCCCCCGTGAGCGCCGCGAGCGCCCATCCGCGCTCGGGATCGGGCGTGGTGCGCAGATAATCGGCGATGAGGCGGATCTTGGCGTTGCGGCGCGGCTCGTAGACGAGGCGGTCGAGGAGGGCAGAAAAGCGCTTCATGCCGCCTCCCCCTCGTCCCCGTACCCCAACAGATGCAGCGGCCGTGCCGAAATCCCCCGCGTCGTGCACCAATGCACGAGCGCGTCCGCCTCCCCGTGCGTCACCCAGACCTCGCCGGCGCCGGTCTCGACGACGGTGCGGGTGAGGTCGGGCCAGTCGACGTGGTCGGAGATCACCATCGGCAGTTCGACGCCCTTCTGCCGGGCGCGGGCGCGCACCCGCATCCAGCCCGACGCGAAGGCGGCGACGGGGTCGGGGAACTTGCGCGCCCACACCTCCTGGATGGCGGAGGGCGGGCAGAGCACGATCGCGCCAGCGAGCCCGGGCCGATCGGCGGCAGCGACCTTGCGGACCTCGCCGAGACGAACCCCCAGATCCTCGTAGAGCGCCACGAGCTTCTCCATGGCGCCGTGCAGCCAGATCGGCGCGTCGTAGCCCGCCTCGCGAACGAGCTTCATCACCCGTTGCGCCTTCCCCAGCGAATAGGCGCCCACGAGATGCGCGCGATCGGGGAAGGTGCGCAGCGAGGCGAGGAGCTTGTCGACCTCGCCCGCGGCGTCGGGATGGCGGAAGACGGGCAGGCCGAAGGTTGCCTCCGTGATGAAGACGTCGCAGGGCACGAGCTCGAAGGGCGCGCAGGTCGGATCGCGCGCGCGCTTGTAGTCGCCCGACACGACGAGCCGCGTTCCGCCCGCCTCGATGACGATCTGAGCCGAGCCGAGCACGTGGCCGGCGGGCACGAAGCGCACGTCCACGCCGCCGATCCGCATCGCCTCGCCGAGCCGCGCCTGCTGAGCGGTCTCCGCGAAGTCCTCGCCGTAGCGCGCGGCCATGATCGCGAGCGTCTCCGGCGTCGCGAGCACGGCGCGATGGCCCGCGCGGGCATGGTCCGAATGGCCGTGCGTCACGAGCGCGCGCGGCACGGGGCGCAGCGGGTCGACGTGGAAATCGCCGAGCGGGCAATAGAGGCCCTCGGGCGTGAGCGTCAGGATGTCGGTGGCGGAGAGCGGCATGACGCAGGGGATATAGGAAGCCCCTTCCCTCCCTGTAGGGCTACGACACGCATCGTGACCCTCGGATCGACTCTGTTCCACGAGACGCCGCCGCTGTCCGTCCCCTCGGGCTCAGCGCTTGTGGATCTTTCGCCGAGTACCCCAAAGCCGTCATTCCGGGGCGCGAAGCGAGCCCGGAACCCAGACTCCCGACATCGGATGAGCAGCCTGTAGGCTGCGTCCCTCGACCTATTCATTTGCGTGAATTGCGGTGCGAGCGCGCATGCGCGCTCGAACGAGCGTGGTGGATCTGGGTTCCGGGCTCGCTTCGCGCCCCGGAATGACGGGTGGGAAAAGGTATTCGAACGATCAGCTAAGGAAGGAAAGAGGGCGCGGCATCGACGCCAGCCCCTCGCCTTTCTGTTGGCGATTGAAGACTGAGCCTGAGATGCAGGCGCCGTGAAACCCACTGCCGATGGTCTGGACGGCTGACGACCGAATCAAGGACGCCCGTCCAGACTCTGCACATTCCCCCGGTCAGGGCATAACTACTGAGTCTGCCGGCCATCAAGTCGGCAGAAGCGCGGGTCGTGCATGCCGGTCGAGTGCAGGCCGACCATGCGTCTCGGGGCTCAGGAAGAGAAGCACGCATGTGCCAAGGGGCAGGAGGCCGACGGAGCGCAAGTCGAAGCGTTGCGCCTGAACGGAGACGAGTCCGGGTTTCGCGCGTCAGGCGTTTCTCTCGGCGGTCTGGCAGACTAATATCTTGTGAAAGGCCTCGCGGGTCGATTCCCTGTCGACCCGCGCCCTGGTCGTATGTATCAGGATGGCAAGGCCATTTGGAACGATCGCCAACCCGAGGCTTGCATGAACGATTTATCCCCTAAGAACACCACGCTCGCGGATTTCATCTGGAAGAACGCCGACGACCTCTGGGGCGACTTCAAGCATGTGGACTTCGGCAAGATCATCCTGCCCTTCACCCTGCTGCGGCGCCTTGAGTGCGTGCTCGAGCCGACGCGCGATCAGGTGAACCAGACCAACGCCGCAATGGCCGATCAGGGCATCGACATGGACATCGTGCTGCGGCAGGTCTCGGGCCATCCGTTCTACAACACCTCGACCTATACGCTTTCTACCCTCGGCGGCACCAAGACCCGCGCGAACCTAGAGGACTACATCGCCCGGTTCAGCGACAATGCGCGCCGGATCTTCGAGCAATTCGATTTCACGAACACTATCGCGAAGATGGACAAGCAGGGCGTGCTTTATCGAATCTGCCAGAACTTCGCGGCCATCGACCTCCACCCCGAGGCGGTGCCCGAGCGGGTCATGAGTAACGTCTACGAGCACCTGATCCGCCGCTTCGGCGCCGAGGTGAATGAGGCGGCCGAGGACTTCATGACGCCGCGCGACGTGGTCCATCTGGCCATCGAGCTGCTGCTCGACCCCGACGACGACATGTTTATCGGCACGCCCGGCCTGATCCGGACGCTCTACGACCAGACCTGCGGGACGGGCGGCTTCCTGTCCGATGGCATGGAGCACGTGAACAACCTGCGCGACCGCTATACCATTGCGCCGGTGATCGTGCCCTACGGGCAGGAGCTGGAGCCCGAGACCCATGCCGTCTGTCTTGCCGGCATGCTGCTCAAGACCCTCGAGTCCGATCCCGGCCGCGACCTGTCGCAGAACATCAAGCTCGGCAGCACCCTCTCAAACGACCAGTTCCCGGGTGAGCGGTTCCACTACTGCGTCTCGAACCCGCCGTTCGGCAAGCCGTGGAACAAGGACCAGGAGGCGGTCCTGCGCGAGCACGAGAGCCGTCGGTTCGAAGGGCGCTTCGGACCAAAGCTGCCGCGCGTCAGCGACGGGTCGATGCTGTTTCTGCTGAACCTTGTCGCCAAGCTCGAGAGCCCTGAGAAGGGCGGCGGGCGCGGCGCGATCGTCCTTTCGGGCTCGCCGCTCTTCAACGGCAACGCCGGCCAAGGCGAGTCCGAGATCCGGCGCTACCTGCTGGAGGGCGACTTCGTCGAGGCGATCATCGCCCTGCCGACCGAGATATTCTTCCGCACCGGCATCGGCACCTACATATGGGTCGTCTCGAACCGCAAGTCCGCGGCGCGCAAGGGCAAGGTGCAGCTGATCGACGCGACGGCGATGTTCACGCCGATGCGCAAGGCCGAGGGCAACAAGCGCCGCGAGATCAGCCCCGACCAGATCCGCGAGATCGTGAGCCAGTATTCGGCCTTCGAGCCGACGAAGCAGAGCCTGATCCTCGACCACCGCGAATTCGGCTATCGGCGCATCCGCGTCCTGCGCCCGCTGCGCATGCGGATCGAGATCACGCCGGCGGGGCTGGCGGCGCTGGAGGCCGACAAGGCCTGGGCCAAGCTGACGCCAACGCAGCAGGGCCTGTGGCGAGCACTTTTCGCCGAACGCATGGGCGAGACGCACCCGGCGCCGTGGATCGAGGCCTTCGCGCGCGCCGCGGCCAAGGCCGACGCCCGGCTGGGCCGGGTGGGCAAGCCGCTAATCAAGGCCATGGCGGCAGCCTTCGGCGTGCGCGACCCGCAAGCTGAGCCGGTGCGCGACGACGACGGCATGATCGTGGCCGACGACGACCTAACCGATTTCGAGAATGTGCCCCTGACCGAGAGCATCGAGGCCTACATGGCCCGCGAAGTGCTGCCGCACGCATCCGACGCCTGGGTGGACCCCGACTTCCGGGACGAGGCCGACAAGCAGGTCGGCGTCTTGGGCTACGAGATCAATTTCAACCGCTACTTCTACGAATACCAGCCGCCGCGCGACCTGCATGACATCGACGCCGAGCTGAAGGCCGTGGAGGCGGAGATCGCCGCCATTCTGGCGGAGGTGACGGAATGAACATCCACCATGCGCCAATGCGCCGGAAGACAACCGAGCTGCCATGGGCGCCGGAAATCCCCGCCCATTGGGAAGTGCGCCGGGCCAAGTTCCTGTTCGACCTTCAAAAGCGTCCTGTTCGGCCTGAGGACGATATCGTCACGGCCTTCCGGGACGGCAAGGTCACGCTGCGAGCGAACCGTCGAACCGACGGCTTCACGAACGCGCTCAAGGAGATCGGCTATCAGGGGGTCCGCCGTGGCGATCTGGTGATCCACGCCATGGATGCGTTCGCCGGCGCCGTCGGGGTCAGCGACTCCGACGGGAAGTGCACCCCCGTCTATTCCTGCTGCACGCCGAGGGACGGAATCTCCGCCGACTTCTACGCCCGGATGGTTCGGTCCATGGCCGTGTCGGGTTTCATCGAGAGTCTCTCAAAAGGCATCCGGGAGCGCTCGACCGACTTCCGCTGGCGCGAATTCGCCGAACAGGCGCTTCCGGTCCCCCCGCTCAACGAACAGACCGCCATCGCCCGCTTCCTCGACCGGGAGACCGCGCGCATCGACGCCCTGATCGAGAAGAAGGAGCGGTTCATCGCGCTGCTTCGCGACAAGCTCAACGCCGATATCATCCGCTCAGTCGAGCCGCGTTCCTCTTGGCGCTCGTATCCATTCTGGAGGGTCGCCACAGCGAAATCGATTTCGGGGATGCCTGATGTGGGCCTGCTGTCGGTCTACCTCGACCGCGGCGTGATCCCATACTCTGAAGGCGGAGGCTTGGTTCACAAGCCGGCCGAAAGCCTCGACAAGTACCAGCTCGTCGAGCCTGGCGATCTCGTGATGAATAACCAGCAGGCGTGGCGTGGGTCTCTCGGCGTTTCACTGCACCGAGGGATCGTCAGTCCCGCTTATCTCGTATTCGCGCTTGATCGCAATCTTCTCGATCCCACGTTTGCCAACTTCATGTTCCGGTCTCGGCCGTATGTTGACAAATTCATGTTGGCTTCGATGAGCGTGGGGGATATTCAACGACAGATCAAGTGGCCGCATCTGCGCGTTTCGAAGGTGTTCCTGCCCTCGCTTCTCGAACAGCGACAGATCGTGGCGCGGCTTGAGCGAGAAGGCGAGCGTTTGACGAATCTCATCGCCCGCACCGAGCGCAGCATCGCCCTTCTGAAGGAGAAGCGCGCTGCCCTGATCACCGCCGCCGTCACCGGCAAGATCGACGTGAGGGCGGCAGCATGATCGAGGCGCACCACGAGAAGCATCTTGAGGACTATGTCGTCGCGCGGTTGGTCGAGCGCGGTTGGCTGCTGGGCGACGCCGAGGGCTACGACCGCGACCACGCCCTCTACCCCGAGGATCTGGTCTGCTGGGTGAAGGACACCCAACCCGAGAAGTGGGAGCGTTTGGTCGCCCTGCACGGCGCCAAAGCCACTGTGGCACTGATGGACCGACTGGAGTCCGCGCTGGAGAAGCACGGGACCATCCATGTCCTGCGCAAGGGCGTCGAGCTTGCCGGCTGCGGCCAGATCGATATTAGCGAGGGCGCGCCCGAAGACAAGCGCAACAAGACGGTAATCAAGCGCTACGCCGCAAATCGGCTAAGAGTCGTATCTCAGCTGAAATACCATCCGACGCGCGAGCTGGCGATCGACCTGGGCCTGTTCTTGAACGGACTGCCCGTGGCCACGGTCGAGATCAAGACCGACTTCACCCAGTCAGCCGCCGCGGCGCGCGAGCAATACATGAACGATCGGCTGCCGGTCGATCCCGTCACCCGCCGCAAGGAGCCGCTGCTGACCTTTAAGCGCGGCGCCGTCGTTCATTTCGCCATGTCCGACAGCGAAATCTGGATGACGACGAAGCTGGCGGGTGAGAACACCTTTTTCCTGCCCTTCAACAAGGGCCGCGACGGACGCGCCGGAAACCCGGCCCGCACCGACGGCGAATACCCCGTCGCTTACTTCTGGGAGGAGGTCTGCCAGCCCGACGCCTGGCTGCGCGTGTTCCACAGCTTCGTCTATGTCGAGAAGAAGGACGTAGTGGACCTGAAGGGCAACTGGACAACGCGCGAGACGCTGATCTTCCCGCGCTTCCACCAATGGGACGCCGTGAACGCAATGATCGCCGACGCCAAGGCGAACGGCCCCGGCCAGGTCTACCTGTGCGAGCACAGCGCGGGATCGGGCAAGACCTCGACCATCGCGTGGACGGCGCACGACCTGATTAAGCTTCGCCATGACGACGGCACGCCCGTCTTCAACGCCGCGATCATCGTGACAGACCGCACCGTCCTGGACGGTCAGCTGCGCGATGCGGTGCAGCAGCTCGACCATCGGCCCGGCCTGATCGCGGCGATCCGGAACGACAAGACGGCGAAGTCCAAGAGCGAGCAGCTCGCCGAGGCGCTGTTGAAGGGCGTGTCAATCATCGTCGTGACGATCCAGACCTTCCCCTACGCCATGGAGGCGATCCTCACCGAGACGTCGCTGAAGGACAAGAATTTCGCTGTCATCATCGACGAGGCGCACGCTTCGCAGACCGGCGCCGCCGCCTCGAAGCTTCAGGCGACGCTGGCCATGAAGTCGAAGACCGCGATGGAGGGCATGACGATCGAGGAGCTGCTGGCCGAGATCCAGCGCTCGCGCGTCCGGCCGAAGAACATCTCGCACTTCGCCTTCACCGCGACGCCGAAGCATTCGACCATGATGCTGTTCGGCCGCGCGCCCGACCCGTCGCGGCCCGCGGGCGACGACAACGTGCCCCAATCCTTCCACAAGTATCCCATGCGCCAGGCGATCGAGGAGGGCTTCATCCTCGACGTTCTGAAGGGCTATGTCCCCTACAAGACGGCCTTCAACCTCGGGAAGGACCTGGTCGACAAGAAGCGTGTCGATGGCCGCGCGGCCAAGCGGGCGCTGGCGAAGTGGATGGCGCTGCATCCGACGAACGTCACCCAGAAGGTGCAGTTCATCATGGAGCACTTCACCGCCAACGTCGCGCACCTGCTGGACGGCAAGGCGAAGGCGATGGTGGTCACCAGCTCGCGCGCCGCCGCCGTGCGCTACAAGAAGGCCTTCGACGCCTTCGTCGAGGCGAACCCCCAATACCGCGACATCCGGGCGCTGGTGGCCTTCTCAGGCTCGCTGAGCGGCCGCGAGGTGATGCACGCCGACGACCCGCAGCTTGCCGGCGATGTCTTCGTAACGGACGAGGACGCGGAATTCACCGAGGCGAACATGAACCGCGGCGCCGGCGGGACCGACCTGCGCTTCGTCTTCGATCGGCCCGAGTATCGGGTGATGCTGGTCGCGAACAAGTTCCAGACCGGCTTCGACCAGCCAAAGCTGGTGGCGATGTATATCGACAAGAAGATCGCCAACGAGGTCGAGATCGTTCAGACCCTCTCGCGCCTGAACCGCACAGCGCCAGGCAAGGATCAGACCTTCGTCATCGACTTCGTGAACGACCCCAAGACGGTGCAGGCCGCCTTCGCACGCTATGACGCCGGCGCGGTAGTCGAGCAGGCGCAGGACCTGAACGTGGTTTACGAGATCAAGGAGCGGCTGGACAACACCGGCATCTACGCGCCTGATCATCTGGAAGCGTTCAAGAAGGCCCGCTTCGGCACAGCGCGCGACATCCTGTCAGGCGGCGACGCCCAGCACCGCCGCATGTTCGCCGCGACCCAGGAGCCGACGGACCTCTACAACGAGCGTCTGAAGGCTCTGCGAGCCCACGCGGCCCAGATCGAGAACACCTACGAACAGGCGCGCCAGATCGGCGACGAGGCCACCATGAAGGCGGCCGATCATGAGCTGAAACAGGTCACCGGTCAGATCGGCGTCCTGACAGAATTCAAGTCTTCGCTCGCCGCCTTCGTGCGCACCTACGCCTACATTGCGCAGCTGATCGACCTCGGCGACCCAGAGCTAGAGAACTTCGCCGTGTTCGCCAGGCTGCTGGGCAAGCGCCTCGACCGAGTAGCGCCTGAGCAGGTCGATCTCGCCGGGCTCGCCCTCAAGGGCTTCGCGATCAAGGCCGAGGCGCCGAAGCAGCCCGATCAGCCGGACGAGGATGAACCGGAAGACTTGTCGCTACGCCCTGTCAGCGGCGGTGGCGCCAAGAAGCCGGGTGGAACTCCGGTCTATCTCAAGGAGCTGATCGAGAAGCTCAATAGCCTCTTCGGAGAGGCTGCGCCGCTGCGCGACCAGGCGCATTTCGTGAACCAGATAGCCGCGATCGCGGGCGAAAACGGCGTGGTCATGGCGCAGGTGCAGAAGAACACGAAGGACACGGCGATAAAGGGCAACCTTCCCGGCGCGGTCCAGAACGCGGTCGTTCGCGCCATGACATCTCACAACGCCCTCGCGGCGGTCTTGCTCAAGAAGGACAAGCAGGCGATGAGCATCCTGAACAACCTGATCTACGATATCTTGAAGTCGGGATCTGCTCTCGATCTCGACGACATCGGCTAAGAGTGGCGCGTCGGATAACCGACGCGCTCTATCACCGATTGCCGAACACGTCGCGCATGTAGACCTGACCGCGCGCGAGCCCCAATCGCATTGCAGGGGTCTTCTTGTCCTCGCCGCGCAGCATGAAGTTGTAGTAGAATCGGAAGATCTGGCCCAGCTTCTCGATCTGTGTCGGATCGTAGTAGGCGTATTGGTTCCAGATGCGCCTGCCACGTCTCGGGCTGGCGAAGCCGCGCTCGAAGCCGCTGATGCGACGCCGGCACAGCATGAACACGCGGTCGACCGGATGGAGCGACGCCCTTCTGTAGGTCTTGGCGATCCGCGGCCAATCCATCGTCAGCCCGCCGGCGACCAGCCGAATCTTCTTCCCCGGCTCGGCCATGCTCACGAAGGGATACGGCACGTCGGTCTCGCCCAGATAACCCTCCTGGACAGCGCCCGTCGCGGCGATGCCGCGGCGCAGATCGTTCCCGAAGACGAGGTCGGCGACCATCAGGCGTGGGAACAGAGGCATGGCCGCGCAGTGCACATCGAGAAGGGCCTTGCCTTCGGCGACCTCCGCCCGCTTCTCGTCGATTGTCGCCTCCTTCCGGAACGTGACGACCGCGCACTCGGCCGCGCGGCTGGAGAACAGGTCTGCCGAAGCGGCGACGCAGGCGGCGATCAGGCCCGCATCGTTATCAACGCAGAAGGTTATCTTGTCGATGGATGGCCCAAGGAGCCGCCGCACGTAGAGGAAATGGGCATACTGGAGGATGTCGATGTGCACCATCGAGCCTCGGGCGGGCAGCTGCCGATCGGCGTCCATCGCGTCGGCGGCTTCCTCCGGGTCGGCGATCGCACTACCGGCGTTGGGAGCGGCCTTGGCACCGGCGTCCGATTGTTGCGGGAAGGAGGGCGTGCGCCATGGCCGTGGCGGCTCGTCAGCGAAGATCGTATCGCCGTCGATCGTCCGATCCGGGTCGAACGGGAACTCCTCGTCCGGAGATCGATAGAAGTCGTCGATCAGCGCGTCGATGGCCGCCTCTCCCGCTGTGGCCGGGCACTCGTCGAACATGTCCTCTTCGTGCGGACCGATGTTCTCGTCCTTGCCGGCCTCGATGTCCGTCTCGTCCTCGGTGCCTTCACCGCTTGCGTTCAGCCTTGCCTCGGCTGCCGCGACAGCGTCTCGGATCAGCTGCTCTGCCGCGTGCCGTCGCACGTCCTGAGGCGCCAGGACGGAGCGGTAGTCCTCCTCGGTCCAGACCCGACCATGTGTGCGGAATGCTCGCCGCGGCTCGTCGAGATCGCCCGCGGCCTGCATGAGCGCCTCGTAGGCCGCCGCGTCGGTTTGAGCGTCGAACTGGCTGTGCAGCGCGAGGATGAAGCCGCTGCTTCGCTCCACGGTCGCGACCTGCGCCAGCTGGATCGTCGCGCGTCGCGTGCGGCTCGGCCAATTGATCGTCAGGTCCTGTCTGTCCGTGCAGACCATCCAGCGCGAACGGCTCAGCTGCTCGAGTTCGCGGTCCCGCTCGCTCTGAAGCTGCATCACCCGTCGATGAATGAAGTCGATCTTGTCGTAGATGGTTTGGAACGACAGGCCCGTGATCTCGGCGATCCGCGAGAGTGGGCTCTTGTTCATCAGCAGGCTGAACACAGTCGCGTTCTCGTGCGACCGCAGCTGACGGCGAATGGGCGAGCCGACAGAGAAGGTTTTGCGGCATCGCTTGCACATGAAGCGGGGGACGACCGTGCTCGTCCGACCGTAGCCTTGATACTCACCGGGATGCAGCGATGCTGGCCTGGCGAAGTTCTCGCATGACCGATTCCGGCAAGAATGTTCGTGTTGTGTTCTAATATGTCGATCGAGTAGGCGTTGCAGCTCCTCCTCGATCGCGATATTGTTTTTGATGACGCTGCTCTTCCTGCACGCCCCGCATATGAGCGTCGGCGGCGTGTTCTGGACCGTGTGCTGCGGTCCGGGACGCTTTTTTCGACCGACGTGAATGAACGGGGCCGGCGCCGCTGCGAACTGGTGACACCGCGGGTTCTTGCAGAAGTTGACGTCGAGACCGCCCGGTCCGGCATGCGGAAGTCTGCGCACGCCCTGGCTGCGAACGGCCGCGCGATGCCACTTCGAAGATTTTTTCGAGAGATCCACGGACACAGATGCCTCGCAACGCTTGCGCCTGCGAGGCATCATGCCGAAGCTCAGCCGTTTTGCCAACAGAAAGGCGAGGGGCTGGGGCATCGACGCCCTGTGCGTGCAGCGAGGACGACGCGTGCACTTCTTGGCCCGACAGGAGAGGTCGGGTGGGGCCCGGGTGGTGGCTAGCCTGCGAGCGTCGTGCCCCACCCGACCCCTGTCGCTGACGCTCCAGGGGCCACCCTCCCCTACGGGAAGGGACGGGGGCGCTTCATTGGCCGCGGCGGGCGCGGCTCGCGAAGCGGACGGCCTCCTCGGCGGCGCGGAAGAGCGCCTTGGCCTTGTTCACGCATTCCATCCGCTCGGAGGCGGGCACCGAATCGTAGACGATGCCGGCGCCGGCCTGGACGTGCATGCGGCCGTCCTTCACGAGCGCCGTGCGCAGCACGATGCAGGTGTCCATCTCGCCGTCGATGCCGAAATAGCCGATGCAGCCGGCATAGGGCCCGCGCTTGTGCCGCTCGAGATCGTCGATGATCTCCATCGCCCGCACCTTCGGCGCGCCCGACACCGTGCCCGCCGGAAAGCCCGCGACGAGGGCGTCGAGCGCGTCGTGGCGGGCCGAGAGGCGGCCCGTCACGTTCGAGACGATGTGCATCACCTGGCTGTAATATTCCAGGAAGAAGCTGTCCGTCACCCGCACCGAGCCGTATTCCGCCACGCGCCCGACGTCGTTGCGCCCGAGATCGACGAGCATCAGATGCTCGGCGCGCTCCTTCGGGTCGGCGAGGAGCTCCTCGGCGTGGCGGCGATCCTCCTGCGGGGTCGCGCCGCGCGGGCGGGTGCCGGCGATCGGACGCACCGTCACCTCGCCGCCGCGCACCCGCACCAGGATCTCGGGGCTCGAACAGACGATCTGGAAGCGCTCGAAATCGAGATAGCACAGGAACGGCGCCGGGTTGACGCGCCGCAGAGCCCGGTAGAGCGCGATGGCCGGCAGCGGGAAATCGGCGTCGAAGCGCTGCGAGAGCACGATCTGGAAGGCGTCGCCCGCGCGGATGTGCTCCTTCGCCCGCTCCACCATCGCCTCGTATTCGTCCGCGGGCGTGTTCGAGACGGGCTCGATCGCGATCGGGGCGGCGGTCGCGTCGAGGCGCGCTTCGGCCGGCAGCGGGCGCTCCAGCGCGTCGATCACGCTCTCGATGCGCGCGCGCGCCGTCTCGTAGGCGGCGAGGGCCGAAACGCCGGGTCGCGGGCGCACGGGGGCGACGAGCTGGATCTCGTCGCGCACGGCGTCGAAGACCACCATGACCGTGGGGCGCACGAGGATCGCGTCCGGCACGCCCAGCACGTCCGGATTGACGTTCGGCAGCCGCTCCATTTCGCGGACCATGTCGTAGCCGAGATAGCCGAACAGCCCCGCCGCCATCGGCGGCAGGTCGCGCGCTTCCTCCTCGTCGAGGGGGATGCGGCTCTCGGCGACGAGCGCCCGCAGGCTCTCCAGGGGCGGCGCGGCCTCCTCCTCGAAGGCGCCGACGCCGTCGAGCGCCGCCCGGTCGATCGCGGCGCGCCCGTCCAGGCAGCGCCAGACGAGATCGGGCTCGAGCCCGATCATGGAATAGCGGCCGCGGGTCGCGCCGCCCTCCACCGATTCGAGCAGGAAGGCGGCGCCCGCCCGCCCCTCGCGCAGCTTCAGGAAGGCCGCGACCGGCGTCTCCAGGTCGGCGACGAGGCGCGCGCGCACGAGCGACGGTCGTCCCGCCCCGTAGGCCGCGAGCACGCGCTCGCGCTCGGCGTCCTCGGCGCGCGCGTCCATCAGAAGGCGCCTCCCACCGCGGCGCGGAAGGCCTCCTCGTCGATGCGCACGCCCATCTCGGCCTGCAGCGCGGCGAGATATTGCTCGATGATGTCCTGCGCGAGCTCGGCCGCGACGCGCGCGCCGATCATCTCGGCCTGCGGGGTCGTGGTCAGGAAGGGCGGGGCGCTGGCGCCGTCGACGACGAAGACGACGCGGCGGGTCGCGTCGACGGGCGCCGTCGCGGCCGAGCCGATCGGGGCGGCGAAGACGCGCGCGACGGCGGTCTCGGGCAGGGGCGCCGCCGCCTGGCCGCGGGCGAGCCCCTGGGCCGCGGCGACCTGGAGGCCGGTCTCGGCGCCGATCGCCTCGAGGCTCTCGCCCGCCTCGATGCGCTGGACGAAGCCGCGGGCGATCTCGTCGAGGCGCTGCGCGACCTGATCGGCGCGCCAGGCGGCGACGACCTCCTCGCGCACCTCGTCGAGGCTGCGCTCGCGGGCGGGCGCGATGTCGGTGAGCGCGAACCAGACGTAGCCGCCCTCCTCGGTGCGCACGGCGCGATCGTCGACGCCGATATCGCTCTCGAAGACGGCGCCGAGGAGATCGTTGCCGCCCGGCAGGTCGAGCGGCTGGCCGGCGAGGCCGCGGCCCTGGCGGTCGACGCCCTCGATGCGCGCGAAGGGCACGCCGAATTCGGAAGCGATCTCGGTCAGCGGACGCGCGCCGGCGCGCTGGTCCTCGATCGCGTCGTAGAGCGTGCGGATGCGCGCCTGCGCCTCCTCGCGGGCGATCTCGGCGCGGATCTCGGCCTCGACCTCCTCGAACGGGCGCACCACGGCGGGCTGGATCTCCGTCACCCGCACGAGCGCCGAGCCGAACCGGCCCTCGACCGGGCCGGCGACCGGGCCGATGTCGAGCGCGAAGGCGGCCTCGGCGATCGCGGGATCGACGATCTCGCCGCGCGACAGGAGGCCGAGATCGAGGACGTCGTCGGTGACGCCGCGCTCGACGGCGAGCGCCTCGAACGAGGTCTCCTGGCTCGCGAGGCGCGCCTGGGCCGCGGCGGCGTCGGCAGCGTTCGCGAAGGGGATGCGCTGCACGCGCCGACGCTCGGGCGAGCCGAAGCGCGTCTCCGCCACCTGCTGGTAGCGCTGGCGAGCGGCGGCGTCGGCGATCGCGGCGGGGTCGGCGATCGCCTCGGGGGTGAGCGCGATCATCTCGAAGGCGCGGTATTCCGGCGCGCGCCACTGGCTGCGGCGCTCGGCGAAGAAAGCCTCGAGCGCGGCCTCCTCGGGCGGCGCGACCTCGCCCGCGAGCGTCTCGGGCAGGAGGAGGTAGCGCGCGGTCCGGCGCTCGGCGCCGTAGCGGTGGACCGCCTCCTGCGCCGCGATCGGCGCGTCGATCTCGGCGATCACGGCGTCGACCACCTGCGAGCGGGCGAGCTGGGCGCGCTGTTGGGCGACGAAGCCCTGCTCGGACAGGCCGACGAAGGAGAGGTAGCGCTGGAAGGCGTTGCGGTCGAAGGAGCCGTTCGCCTGGAAGGAGGGGTCCTCGACGATCGAGCGGGCGACGAGCGTCTCGCCCACGCGCAGCCCGAGCTGACGGGCGCGCTCGTCGAGCACGGCCTCCGTCACGAGGCGCCCGAGCACCTGCCGGTCGAGGCCGAACATCCGCGCCTGCTCGGGCGTGATCACCGTCCCGAACTGGGCCGAGAGCTGGCGCAGCTCGCGGGTATAGGCGTCGCGCGCCTGGCCCGCGTCGATGCGCGTCTCGCCGACCTGCGCCACCGTCTGCGACGCGCCGCCCCGGAAGATGTCGCCGATCCCCCAGACCGCGAAGGAGAGGATGAGCAGCGTGAACAGCACGGCCGCGAGGACCTTGCCGACCCAGGTCTTGCCGGTGTTTCTCAGGTTCTGGAGCATGGGCTTCCGTTCGTCTCGGGCGAAAGGCGCGGATATCGTCTCGCACTTAACGACACGCGCGCCGCACGGCAAGCGCGCACTCGGTCACGCAGGCCGCGATTTGCCGCGGGGCGCCCGCCTCTGCTAGACCCTGCATCCTCGATCAGCCATCGTCAGGAGAAGCCGATGCCCGCTCCGCGCCCCCTCGTCGCCGGCAATTGGAAGATGAACGGCCTGCATTCCTCGCTTCCCGTCGCCGAGGCGATCGCGGCGGGGGCCGAGGGTATGGCGGACCGGCTCGACATCGTGATCTGCCCGCCCGCGACCCTCGTGGCCGCGATGGCGCAGGCGCTCGCCGACACGAGCGTGCGCATCGGCGGCCAGGATTGCCACGCGAAGGGCTCGGGCGCGCATACGGGAGACGTCTCCGCGGAGATGCTCGCCGATGCCGGCGCCGACCACGTCATCCTCGGCCATTCCGAGCGGCGCGCCGATCACGGTGAGAGCGACGCGATCGTCGCGGCGAAGGTCGAGGCCGCGCGCCGGGCGGGGCTCACCGCGATCGTGTGCGTCGGCGAGACCCGCGCCGAACGCGACGCCGGGCGCGCGCTCGAGGTCGTGCGCGGCCAGCTCCTCGGCTCGCTGCCGGCGGGCGCGCGCGCGCACGACACCGTGATCGCCTACGAGCCGGTCTGGGCGATCGGCACCGGCCTCGTGCCCACGACGGCGGATATCGTCGAGGTGCACGCGCTCGTGCGCGAGACGCTCGCCGCGCGCGCCGGGAGCGCGGAGGACGCGGCGGGCATCCGCATCCTCTACGGCGGCTCGGTCAAGCCCGGCAACGCCGCCGAGATCCTCGCCCTGCCGAATGTCGACGGCGCTCTCGTCGGAGGCGCGAGCCTCGTCGCCGACGATTTCCTCGCCATCGCCGCCGCCGCCCCCCGCCGCTGAGGGTTCGTTGGCGCTCCTCTCGGTCGTACCTCGACGCCGCCATTCCGGGGCGCGAAGCGAGCCCTGAACGACGGGTGGGAGGAAACTTCACGACGTCCGACCCCGCGCGCGGCGATCGGACGTTTCGCGTGCCCGCAAAAAGCGCCCGTTAACCGCGGGCGCCCTATGAAGGGGTGGTCGTCGGGGCGGACGGCGGATGCTCGCGGGTCGGTGGCGTGTCGGTTCGGGATCGGGGGGCGAGAGGCGGGAAGGCGGCGGCGCGCGCGATTGCGGCGCGGCTCGCGCTCGCGCTCGCGGTCCCGCTCGCGCTTCCCGCTCTCGCGCCGCGCGCAGCCCTCGCGCAGGAGGCGGCGCGGCCGGCCGAGGTCGTCGTCCGCGCGAGCGCGGAAGCGGGTTTCGGGCGGCTGCGCTTCGAGTTCGACGCGGACGTCACCGTCGCCGCTCAGGCGTCGAACGGGGTCCTCGTGATCCGCTTCGATCGGCCGGTGCGCATCCGCGAGGAGCGGATCGCCGAACAATTGCCCGGCTACGTCTCCGTGGTACGCCGCGATCCGGACGGCACGGGCCTGCGCTTCGCGCTCACCCAGAATTTCCGCCCGAGCGTGCTGCAGGCGGGCGAGACCTCCTTCGTCGACCTCCTGCCGGAGCGCTGGGTCGGCCTGCCCCCGAGCCTTCCGACCGACGTCGTCGCCGCGCTCGCGCGGCGCGCCCGCGAGGCCGAGGCGCGGTTCGAGGCCGAGCGCGCCGCCCGCGCGGAGACGACGGCGCCTCTGCGGGTGAGCGTCGCCGAATTGCCGGGGCTCGCGCGGCTGATCTTCGAGCCGCCGGAGGGCGCCGCGATCGAGACCCGCGAGGAGGACGACGGCGCGCTGTCGCTGCGCTTCGCGGGCCGGCTGCGCCTGCAATCCGAGCGCCCGCTCGCCACCGTGCCCGGCATCGCGCGCGTCGAGACGGACGCCGCCGCCGACGCGCTGTTCCTGCGCCTGACCCTCGCCGAGGGCCACAGCGCCCGCCGCTTCCGCGAGGAGGGTACCCTCGTCGTCGACATCGAGACCCCCGCGCCCGAGGGTGCCGAGGAGGCGGAGGCCGAGGCGCAGGCGTCGCCGCGGGACCCGATCCGCGCGGCGCTCGATCTCTTCCCCTTCCCGCCTCTGATGGGCGGCGCCGGGCTCGCCGGCGCGACCGCGGCCCCCGAGGAGCCCGAAGAGACCGAGGAGCCCGAGCCGCCGACCGAGGCCGTCGCGACCGCACCCGAGCCCGCCCAAGATCGGCCCGCGCCGGATCGGCCCGCGCCGGATCGGCCCACGCCGGAACCTCGGCGCGCCGCCGCGCAGGCGGCCGTCGCGGCCCCCGCGCCAACCCCCGCCCCTGCCGAAATCTCGCCGCTCGTCCTCGCCGAGGAGGGCCTGAGCCTCACCCTCTCCTTCCCCCGCCAGCCCCCCGCGGCCGCCTTTCTGCGCGGCGACACGCTGTTCGCGATCTTCCAGAGTGACGAGGCGCCCGAGCTGCCCCGCTTCGACGAGGACGCGCGCGAGGTCGCGCGGCCCGTCGGCACCACCCGCGAGGGCCCCTTCGTCACCTATCGCTTCGCGCTCCCGCAGCCGCGCGTCGTGCGGCTCGCCCCGGCCGAAGCCGGCTGGACGCTCACGATCGGCGAGGTCTCGCCCGGCGCGCCGGAGCCGCTCGAGGCGCACCCGATCGTCGACGAGAACGGCCGCACCGCGCTCAAGGTGCCGCTCGAGGGCGCGTCCGGCGTGCACTGGATCAACCCGGTCGCGGGCGGCGAGCGGCTGGCGGTCGTCACGGCGACGGCGCCCGCCCGCACCATGGCGACGAGCCGCCGCTTCGCCGAATTCGCTCTTCCGCCGACCGCGCACGGCCTCGTCGTCGCCGCGCTCGCCGACGACGTCGTGGTGCGCGTCGATCTCGACGGCGTCGTGATCGGCCGCGGCAGCGGGCTCGCGATCGGCGTGCCCGGACGCGATGCGGCGGGCGCGCAGATCGCGCCCGAGCGTCTCGTCCTCGCGCGCGACGCGTGGGAGGCAGCGCAGCGCGGCTCGCCGCTCGCCGCCTATCGGGAGGCGATCCTCGCGATCACCGAGGCGCCCCGCGACGCGCGCAGCCGAGCGCGGCTCGATCTCGGGGTCTCGCTCCTCGCCAACGGCCTCGCCGTCGAGGCGGCCGGCGTGCTCGGCTTCGCCGTGCAGGAGGACCCCGCGCTCGGCGAGGATCCGCGAATCGCGTTCCTGCAAGGCGTCGTCGCGACGCAGCGGCACCGATTCGCCGAGGCGGAGGCCCATTTCGGCGCCGCGACGCTGGCGGAGGACCCGGAGGCGGCGCTGTGGCGGGCCTTCGTGGATCTCCAGCGCAAGCGCCACGCCCCCGCGCTCGCGGGCTTCCGCCGCGCCGAGGCGGTGCTCGACGCCTATGCCGACACCCTCCAGGGCAAGCTGCGGCTCGCGGCCGTGCGCGCGGGCATCGCCATGAACGACCTGGCCTACGCGCAGACGCAGCTCGCCGCGCTCAGGCTCCTGCATCCCGGCTCGTACGCGGCCGACGAGGCGGCGCTCCTGCATGCCCTCGCCGATGCGCGGGCCGGCCGCACCGAGGAGGCCTTGCAGGCGCTCTCGCGTCTCGCGCTCGAGGCCTCACGCCCGGTCGCCGCCGAAGCGGAACTCGCCCGCGTGCGGCTCTCGCTCGAGCACGGCACGATGGACGCGGGAGAGGCCGTTCGCGCGCTCGAGCAGCTCACCGTCAGCTGGCGCGGCGACGACATCGAGGTCGAGGGGCTCGGCATGCTGGGCCGCCTCTACGCCGCCGACGGGCGTTGGCGCGAGGCCTTCTTCGCCGCCCACACCGCGAACCTGATCTTCCCCGATCATCCCGTGACGCTCGGCCTGCACGAGGAGACGGCGCGCGTCTTCGACGACCTCTTCCTCGCCGATCGCGCCGCCGATCTCGGCGAGGTCGAGGCGGTGGCTCTGTTCTTCGACTTCAAGGAATTCCTGCCGATCGGCCGGCGCGGCGACGAGATCGTGCGCCGTCTGTCCGATCGCCTCGTCTCGCTCGGCCTCCTCGACAAGGCCTCCGAGCTGTTGCGCCACCAGGTCGAGAACCGCCTCGACGGGGCCGGCCGCGCGGCGGTCGCGGCCCGCCTCGCGACGATCTACCTGCTGGACGCAAAGCCCATGGCGGCGCTCGAGCTGCTCACCGCGACGCGCCTCGCCGAATTGCCGAACGCCGTGCGGCGCGCCCGCGGGCTCATCGAGGCGCGCGCTCTCTCCGACCTCTCGCGCACCGATCTCGCGCTCGAGGTGATCGCCGAGGAGAGCGGCCCGGAGGTCGATCGGCTGCGCGCGGACATCCTCTGGACGGGGCGGCGCTGGCGCGAGGCGGGCGAGGCGCACGAGGCGCTCGCCGGCACGAGCTGGCGCGAGGACCGCGACCTTTCCCCGCGCGAGCGCCGCGACGTCCTGCGCGCCGCCCTCTCCTACGCGCTCGACGAGGACGCGCTCGCCCTCGACCGCCTGCGCGCCAAGTTCGCCGAGAAGATGAGCCGCAGCGAGGACGCCTTCGCCTTCGCCGTGCTCTCGGACGCGGGCGCGGTGGCGAGCGCCGAGTTCCGGCAGGTGGCGCGCGAGCTCGCGGTCGTCGACACGCTCGCCGACTTCCTCGCCGTGATGCGCGACCTCAATCCGGAGGTCGGCGTCGGCCCCGGTCCCGAAGCGGCGCCCGCCCCCGGCGGCGATGCGGAGCCGCTTCTTCCCGAACTCGACCTTCCTCCGATCGGCGAGGTCAGCTCGCTGTGAGCGTCGGCGCGGCCGCCGCGTTCGCGCCGGCGCTCGCCTGCCGCCGCAGGGCCTTGCCGTCCGCGTCGAAGAGGTGACAGAGCGCGCCGTCGACGCCGAGCGCGACCTCCGCGCCCGCCCGCAGATGCGAATCGCCCGGCAGCTTCGCCGTGATCAAGGTGCGGTCCGGCAGGCGCACGTGCAGGAGATAGGCCTCGCCGAGCTGCTCGACGACCTCGACGCGCCCCGTCAGGGTCGCCTCGCCGGGTCCGAGCGTGAGATGCTCGGGCCTGATCCCGAGGCTCGCCGGGGCGCCCGCCGCCGCGCGCGTCGGGTCGACCCGCGCCACCACCCGCCCGCCGCCCGGCAGATCGACGGCGACCCCCTCGGGCGACACCTCCGCGACCCGCGTCTCGACGACGTTCATCTTCGGCGACCCGATGAAGCCCGCCACGAACAGGTTCTCGGGGTGGTGGTAGAGCGCGAGCGGCGCGCCGACCTGCTCGATGCGCCCGGCATTGAGCACCACGATCTTGTCGGCGAGCGTCATCGCCTCGACCTGGTCGTGGGTGACGTAGATCATCGTCACGCCCATGCTCTCGTGGAGCTTGGCGATCTCGATGCGCATCTGCACGCGCAAGGCGGCGTCGAGATTGGAGAGCGGCTCGTCGAAGAGGAAGACCTTCGGCTCGCGCACGATCGCGCGCCCGATCGCCACGCGCTGGCGCTGCCCGCCGGAGAGCTGCTTGGGCAGGCGATCGAGGAGCGGGGTGAGTTCGAGGATGTCGGCCGCGCGCCGCACCGCCGCGTCGATCTCGGCCTTCGAGGAGCGCGCGAGCTCGAGACCGAAGGCCATGTTCTCGTAGACGCTCATATGCGGGTAGAGCGCGTAGGACTGGAACACCATCGCGATGCCGCGCTCCTTGGGCGGCAGCGCGTTGACGCGCTTCTCGCCGATGAGGAGATCGCCGGCCGAGATGTCTTCGAGCCCGGCGATCAGGCGCAGGAGCGTCGATTTCCCGCAGCCCGACGGCCCGACGAAGACGACGAACTCCCCGTCGGCGATGTCGAGATCGACGCCGTGCACGATCTCCACCGATCCGAAGCGCTTGCGCACCCCCTCGAGCCTGACGCTCGCCATTGGTCTCCTCCCGTTGTTCTCCCTCCCCGCAGGGGAGGGTGGCCCCTGAGCGGAGCGAAGGGGTCGGGTGGGGCCCGACGCGCGGAGGATGATCTCCACCCGGGCCCCACCCGGCCACGCTCGCTACCGCTCCCGTGTCCACCCTCCCCTACGGGGAGGGATTCTGCGCCATCATCCCTCCCCGGAGGGGAGGGTGGCCCCGGAGCGCCGCGAACGGGTCGGGGGGGGCCCGTCGCTTGCCGCGATATCTCCGCCCGGGCCCCACCCGGCCACGCTCGCTGACGCTCCCGTGTCCCCCCTCCCCTACGGGGAGGGAAGGCGCAGGAAGGCGGCGTCCACCCCCGGCACCACGACCTCGCCCCCCTCGATCCTGCCGCCGAAACCATGCCCCTCCAGCATCGCCGCCCCCTCGGGCGCCGACATCCGCCTCTCCTCGCGCCCGAGATTGAACACGCACAGAACCCGCTCGGCCCCCTCCGCCCGCTCGAAGGCGACGAGCGGCTCCGGGGCGTCGAGGAAGCGGATCGCGCCGGCCCGGAATGCCGACACGCCCCGGCGCCAGGCGAGGAAGCCGCGTACGCGCTCGAGCGCCGAGCCGCGGACGCTCTCCTGCACGTCCAGCGCGCGGGCGCGGTGCTCGGGCGGGATCGGCAGCCAGGGGCGGCCTGTCGTGAAGCCCGCCTCGCCCGCGCCGGCGCGCCAGGGCATCGGCGTGCGGCAACCGTCGCGGCCGCGATAATCGGGCCAGAAGCGGCGGCCATAGGGATCCTGCAGGTCCTCGAAGGCGATCGTCGCCTCGCTCAGCCCCAATTCCTCGCCCTGATAGAGGCAGGCCGTGCCGCGCAAGGTCGTGACGAGCGCCGCGAGGAGCGCGGCGGCCGCGTCCGGTCGATCCTCGAAGCCCCAGCGCGTGACCGGGCGCACGACGTCGTGATTGGCGAAGGCGAAGGCCGCCCAGCCGGTGCCGATCGTCCCCTCCACCCGCTCGATCACCGCGCGCAGATGCGCGCTCGAAAAATGGTAGCCGAGGAGCTCGAAGGAATAGGCCATGTGCAGCCGCTTGCCGCCGAGCGTGTAGGAAGCCGTCGTGCCGTCGACGTCGCGATCGGGCCCGATCTCGCCCATGAGGACCGCGCCGGGATAGGCGTCGGTGAGCGCGCGCAGGCGCTCGAGGAAGGCGAGGTTCTCCGGCCGCGTCTTCGAATAGACGTGGTCCTGGAAGGCGAAGGGGTTGACGCGGGTGATGCCGGCGACGTCGCGCTCGGGCGGCTGGGGAGGGTTGTCGCGCAATTGCGCGTCGTGGAAGTAGAAGTTCACGGTGTCGAGCCGGAAGCCGTCCACCCCGCGGTCGAGCCAGAAGCGGGCGACGTCGAGCACCGCGTCCTGGACTTGCGGATTGTGGAAGTTGAGATCCGGCTGCGAGGCGAGGAAATTGTGCAGGTAATATTGCCGCCGGCGCGTGTCCCATTCCCAGGCGACGCCGCCGAAGATCGACAGCCAATTGTTCGGCGGCGTGCCGTCGGGCTTCGGGTCCGCCCAGACGTACCAATCCGCCTTCGCATTGTCACGCGAGGAGCCGCTCTCGACGAACCAGGGATGGCGGTCGGAGGAATGGGAGAGGACGAGGTCGATGATCACCTTCAGGCCGAGCGCGTGCGCGCGGGCGAGCAGCGCGTCGAAATCGGCGAGCGTCCCGAAGATCGGGTCGACGTCGCGATAATCGGCGACGTCGTAGCCGAAATCGTCCATCGGCGAGACGAAGAAAGGCGATATCCAGATCGCGTCCGCGCCGAGCCCGGCGACGTGGTCGAGATGCGCCGTGATGCCGGCAAGATCGCCGATGCCGTCCCCGTTCATGTCCGCGAAGGAGCGCGGGTAGATCTGGTAGATCACCGCTCCGCGCCACCAATCCGTGTCGATCGCCTGTTTCGCTTCGCTCATGCTCATCCCTTGACGGCGCCTGCGGTGAGGCCGGAGACGATCCGGCGCTGGAAGATCAGCACCAGGACGACGACCGGCAACGTGACGATGACGGAAGCCGCCATGATGTTCCCCCAGGGCAGCTCGAATTGCGTCGCGCCCGACAGGAGCGCGATCGCCACCGGCACGGTGCGCTGCTCGAGCGACAAGGTGAAGGTGAGCGCGAACAGGAACTCGTTCCAGGCCGCGATGAAGGCGAGGAGGCCCGTCGTCACCATGGCCGGCCACATCAGCGGCAGGAAGATGCGGCGCACGACGATCCAGGGCGTCGCGCCGTCGACATAGGCCGCCTCCTCCAATTCGCGCGGCAATTCGCGCATGAAGGTGGTCAGCACCCAGACCGTGAAGGGCAGGGTGAGGATCATGTTCGAGAGGATCAGCGCCCAGAGCGAATTGTAGATGCCGAGCGCGCGCACGAGCTCGAACATGCCCGACAGGACCGCCACCTGCGGGAACATCGAGACCGACAGGATCGTGAGGAGGAGAAGCCCCCTCCCCCGGAAGGCGACGCGCCCGAGCGCATAGGCCGCCGTCGTGCCGAGGAACAAGGACAAAGCGACGACCGAGACCGAGACCACGACCGAGTTGAGGATGTTGCGCTCGAAGGGCTGGTCGCGGAAGACCGAGACGTAGTTGCGCAGGTCGAACGCGTCCGGCCAGATCGCCGTCGAGAACAGAGCCGGCCCCGAGCGGAAGGAGGACAGGATCGCGTAGTAGAAGGGGAAGATCGCGAAGATCGCGATCGCGACGATCAGCAGCCAGAAGCCGATCCTGGCCGGAAGCGAGGCTTTCATCGGGCGTCCTCCCCCAATCGCAGGCGGCCGACCATGATCGTGATCACGACGAGGAAGGCGATGATCATGAACAGCAGCGTCGAGGCGGCCGAGCCCATGCCGACGTCCTGGAAATCGACGAGCTGCTGGCGGGCATAGACCGACATCGACATCGTGTCGCGCGCGTTCGAGGTGAGCACGAAGATCAGATCGAAGATGCGCAAGGCGTCGAGCGCGCGGAAGATGATCGCCACCATCAGCGCGGGCTTGATCAGGGGCAGCGTCACCTTGAAGAAGACCTTCACCGGGTGGATGCCGTCGACCTTCGCCGCCTCGTAGCAATCGGAGGGGAGCATCTGCAGCGCGGCGAGGATGAGGAGCGCCATGAACGGCGTCGTCTTCCACACGTCCACCATCACGACCGCCCAGAGCGCGGTCTCGGGCGAGGCGGTCCAGGCGACGGGGGCCGAGATGATGCCGATGCCCATCAGGATGGAATTGAGGACGCCGAACTGGTCGTGCAGCATCCAGCCCCACATCTTGGCCGAGACGATGGTGGGGATCGCCCACGGGATCAGGATCGCGGCGCGCAACATGCCGCGCCCGGGGAAGGCGGCGTTCAGCGTCAGCGCGATGATCATCCCGAGCACGAGCTCGATCGAGACCGACACGACCGTGAACCAGATCGTGTTGTAGACCGCCCGCCACCAGTTCGGATCGGCCATCAGGCCGAACCACTCGCCGTCGTAATATTCGAGGAAGTTGTCGAACCCGATGAAGCGATAGCTCTGGAGGTTCGTCAGCGTGGCGTCGGTGAAGCTGAAATAGATCGTCCGCAGGAGCGGCCAGCCGGCGACCAGCGCGAGGACGAGGAGCATCGGCGCGAGGAAGATCCACGCCGAGCGCACCCGCGCCCGCGTCAGCTCGCTCGAAACCGGTCTCGCCATGAGCGGCACCTCCTCTTGCGGTCGAAATCCCTCCCCGGAGGGGAGGGTGGCCTCGGGAGCGGAGCGACCGAGGTCGGGTGGGGCCCGTCGCGTGGAGCTTGTCCTGCGAACCTCGGGCCCCACCCGGCCGTTCTCGCTTGCGCTCGAACGTCCACCCTCCCCTCCGGGGAGGGATGAACCATCACCAGCCGCGGCGGCTCATGCGGTTGAGGTCCGCTTCGAGGCGCTGGAGGGCGGCGGCGGGCTCGGCGCGGCGGGCGAGGACGTCGTGGGCCGCGTTCCAGAACTCGTTCGAGACGCGGTTGTAGGATTCGCCCGTCTGGCGCGAGGGCCGCGCGACGGCGTTGACGAAGGTGTCGTAGAGATCGCCGAAGAACGGGTTCGCGGCGAGCACGTCCTCGTCCTCGTAGAGCGCGGCGATCGTCGGGTTGTAGGCGCCCTCGATGGCGCGGCGCTTCTGCTCCTCGCGGCTCGTGAGGAAGCGCACGAGATCGGCCGCGACCTCCGGATGGGCCGAATAGCGCGACACCGCGAGCTGCCAGCCGCCGAGCGTGCCCGTGTTCGAACCGTCCTCGCCGCCGCGCGGCAGGGCGGCGACGCCGACATTGCCGCGAATCGTGCTGTCCTCCGCCTCGGCGAGCGCCCAGGCATAGGGCCAATTGCGCATGAACACCGCGTTGCCCGACTGGAAGACGCCGCGCGCCTCCTCCTCGGCGTAGTTGAGGACGCCTTCCGGCGCGATGTAGCCGACCCAGGTCGCGGCGAGCTCGAAGGCGGCGAGCGCCTGCGGGTTGTTGATCGTGACGTTGCCGTCCCCATCGACGATGGTGCCGCCGCCGAAGGCGTCGACCCATTCGAGCGCGTTGCAGGTCAGACCCTCGTAGGCGCGCCCCTGGAACACGAAGCCCCACATCTGGCCGTTGCCGTCCGCCCGCTCGGCCTCCTGGATCATGCGCGCCGTCTCGGTGAGCTCCTCCCAGGTCTCCGGGACGGAGGCGCCGTGGCGCTCGAGCAGGTCGCGGCGGTAGTAGAGGAGGCCGGCATCGGTGAACCAGGGCATGGCGACGAGGCGCCCGTCGACGGTGTTGTTCTCGACGATCGCCTCGAAATGATCGGCCTCGGCCCCGTCCATGTGCTCGGACAGATCGATGAAATGCTGCGCGAGGATGCCGGGCCAGATGACGTCGATCTGGAAGACGTCGATGTCCCCCGCACCCGCCGCGAGCAGCTGCTGGTAGAGCGCGAGCCGCTCGGTCGAGGAATTGGGCGTCGAGACCACGTTCACGGTGTTGCCGGTCTCCTCCGCCCAGGCCTGGGCGCCCTGGCGGCAGATCTCGAGTTCCTGCCCGACGGCGCCGCACGAGATCGACACGGTCACGCCCTGGGCGGCGGCCGGCGACGCGAGCCCCGCGGCGGCGAGGGCGGCGAGCGAAGCTCCGAGGGCGAGGTTGAGCGCGGGTTTCATCGAGGGTTCCTCCTGGTTGTCGCTGGCGTTCGCGGCTTTTCCAAAGCGCTTTGGCAAAGAGCTAAACGGCACATGCGCATCTTGTCAAGGAAGCGGCGCACAATCGCCATGGTGCACCGCACCTATTCCCCAGCGTCAACCCTGTTTCACTTGCTCTTTCCGTCGCAGGCCGGCAAGATCGGCATCCAAAGCGCTTGGGGCGGCGAGCATGAACCTGAAGGAACTCTCCGAACATTTGGGATTATCGCAGACGACTGTCTCGCGTGCCCTCAACGGCTACGCGGACGTCTCCGAGGACACGCGGCGGCGTGTGACGGAGGCCGCCCGCCGCTTCGATTACCGTCCAAACCCTGCGGCGCGCCGCCTCGCGACGGGACGTGCGGGCGTGGTGGCGATCCTGTTCCCCGTCGAGCAGAACCTCCTCGTCGATCCGCATTTCTTCGAACTCCTCGCCGGCCTCGCGGAGATGATCGCCACGACCGAGATGGAGCTGTCGCTGCGGGCGACGCCGGTCGCGGACGAGATCGAGACCTATCGTCGCTATGCCCGCAGCGGGCGGGTCGACGGCTTCGTGCTCTCCTCGCCCAAGATCGTCGATCCGCGGGTGGAGGCGCTCGTGGGGCTGCCGACCCCCTTCATCGTGCACGGGCGCACGGAGGTCGCCGCGCCCTATGCCCATCTCGACATCGACAACGAGGGTGCCTTCGCGCGGGCGACGACGCTCCTCCTCGATCTCGGCCATCGCGAGATCGCGCTCGTCAACGGCCGCGCCGGCCTCACCTTCGCGCGCGATCGGGAGCGGGGCTTTCGCAGCGCGCTCGCCGCACGCGGGCTCGCGCCGGAGAGCGGGCGCATCGTCAACGCGCCGATGAGCGAGGAGAACGGCTATCGCGCGGCGCGCGCCTTGTTCGAGGATGCGCGGCGGCCGACCGCCCTCGTCGCGTCGAGCGTTCTCATTGCGCTCGGCGCCTACCGAGCGGCGCGCGATCTCGGGCTTGCGATCGGGCGCGACGTCTCGATCCTCGCCCACGACGACGCGCTGCCCTTCCTGAAGGCGGACACGCTCGACCCGCCGCTCGCGACGACCCATTCGCCGATCCGCAAGGCGGGTTATCGGCTGGGCGAGATGCTCCTCGCGCGGATCTCCGGCACGCCGCCCGAGCGGCTCTCCGAGATCTGGCCGGTCGACCTCGTCTTTCGCTCCTCCGTCGCCCCGCCGACCCGCACGCGGCGGCGCACGGGCTGAGGGCTTGTGAATCTTTCGAAGGTTGTCATCCCGGGCCGCGAAGCGGACCCGGGACCCATAACCTCGACGACTCTCCGAGCGCGCATGCCGCGCTCGTTCCGCTACATTTGGGCAGCTTTCGTCAGAGAAACGCAGCCTACAGGCTGCGACTGAGACGTCGTGGATATGGGTCCCGGATCGCCTTAAGCGTCCGGGATGACATTGCAACGAAAGATTTTGAAATTTTGAGGGCGCGGCGCCGGCTCTCAGCCCGCGATGCCGTCCGCATGCGCGAGCACCTCGCGGCGCAGACGCTCGGCGAGCGCGACGAGCTGCGGCTCCGAGAGGAGGCGACGGGCCTCCTGGAGGACGACCCAATGGCGGTGGCGCTGGCCCTTCTCGGGCCAGTCCTCGTGCTGGATCGTGACGCGCAGCGGGTACATGTCGACGAGGATCGGCGTGCGGCGCATGCCCTTGACCTTCACGCCGGCATAGGAGCCGATCGGTTCGGACGCGAGCTCTCCCTCGACGCCGGCCTCCTCGAACGCCTCGCGCGCCGCCACCCCGCGCGCGTCGAGGCCCGGGATCGGCGTGCCCTTCGGAAAGATCCACTTGCCCGTCCGCCGCGACGTGACGAGGAGGAAGGTCACCTGGCCATCGACGACCGCATAGGGGATCGCGCCCGACTGACGCACCGCCTCCCCATCGGGCCGCCGCTCCCAGATCCGTGCGATTCGCTCGAGCAAGACGGCCTCCCCGGTTCGTGCAGGGGTCATGTAGGCGACGAGCGCGCGGATGTCACCGGGTGCGGACGCCTCTTGCGCGCGGGCGATAGGAGCGGATCAAATCCGGATTTTCTCGAGCCTGGCCGCTGGGCGCCTTACCGCGCCGCCCACCACAGCGCGATCTGTCGGCGCCATTGCGGCACCTCGACGATCGTGCGGTAGGGGTCGTAGTCGCGGCGCTCCATCGCCGCCAGGAGAGCCGGGACAAGGGCGAGCGGCAGGAAGGCCGGGCGGATCGCGCGGGGGGCGTCGGCGAGGGCGGCGCGGCCACGTCTCAGGTGGTCGCGGGCGAGGGCGCGCATGTCCTGGAGAGCGGCCCGCAGCGGCAGCCCCCCCTCCCCCGAGACCACGCGCTCGCGGGTGAGCCCGTGCCGCGCGAGCGTCTCGATCGGGGGCACGAGAAGCCGCCCCTGCGCGACGTGCCAGGGAAAGGCGCGCATCAATCCGGCGAGCGCGTAGGCGACGCCGCAATGGCCCGCGGCGTCGGCAAGCCCGGGATCCTCGCCCTTCGCCAGAACGAGGCTCGCGAGGCGCATCAGGACCGAGGAGGTCTCGCCGCAATAGCCTTCGAGGTCGTTCACGGTCTCGATCGGGTCCTCGTAGAGATCGCCCACCCGCGCGTCGATCAGCGCGAGAAACGGCGCGCGGGGCAGGCGGTAGGTGCCGATCGCGTCCTCGAGCGCCGCGAAGACCGGGTTGCCGCGGGCTTCGCCTTGCGCCGACCCGTCGAGCGCGTCGCGCCACCATTGCAGGCGGATCTCGCCGGTGAGCGGCTCGCGCGCGCGCTCGCGCACGGAGGCGATCTCGAGGCTGAAGGCGTAGAGCGCGAAGAGGGCGGCGCGCGCCTCGGCGGGGGCGAAGAGGGTGGCGAGCCAGCGGTCGCGATCGCCCTCGCGCACGAGGCGCTCGCAATGGCGGGCATCGGCAGAGGCGTCGGCGGGGAGCGCGCTCGGGGCCTCCATGGCCGCGCTCATGGCACGGCGAGGAGGGCGGCGGCGACGCGACGGCCCTCGCCGAGGAGGATCGTGTAGGTGCGCGCGGCCGCCCCGGTCTGCATCGTCTCGACGCGCAGGCCGGCCTCCCGCAGGGCCCAGAGCACGGCCTCGTCGAGACGCGCGAGATCGCGGCCGGTGCCGACGAGGAGGAGCTCGATCGCGTCCGCCTCGGCGAGCGCGGGCGCGAGCGCCTCACGGGTCAGGTCCGCCGGCTCGCGCGCGTCGAGCGCCTTGATGCCCGAGGGCAGCGCGAGGATCGACCCCTTGTGCGACATGTCCGCGAAGCGGAATCCGCCGTTGCCGTAGGCGTCGATGGCGTGGCGGCCCGGCACGAAGCCGTCGTAGAGGCGCCCCGCCATCGGCTCACTCCGCGGGCTGCGTCTGCGCGTCGGTGACCGCGAACTCGCCCGATTGGCGCACGCCGAGATAGATCAGCACCGGCGCGGCGATGAAGATCGACGAATAGGTGCCGATCACGAGGCCGAAGATCATCGCGTAGGCGAAGCCCTTGATCACCTCGCCGCCCAGAGCCGCGAGCGCGAGGAGCGCCAGCAGCGTAGTGACGCTGGTCAGGAAGGTGCGCGAGAGCGTCGCGTTGATGGCGATGTCGAGCACCTCGTTGACGCCCACGCGCTTGTACTTGCGCAGCATCTCGCGGATGCGGTCGTAGACCACCACCGTGTCGTTCAACGAATAGCCGAGGATGGTCAAGATGGCCGCGATCGAGGTCATGTTGAACTCGAGCTGCGTCACCGCGAAGAAGCCGATCGTCAGCACGAGATCGTGCAGGGTCGCGATGACGGCGCCGACCGCGAAATGCCATTCGAAGCGGAACCAAAGATAGACGAGCACCGCGAGGATCGCGGCGACGACGCCGAGCGTGCCCGATTGGACGAGCTCGCCCGAGACGCGCGGGCCGACCACCTCGACGCGGCGGAATTCGTAATCCGCCTCGAAGGCCGCGCGCAGCTGCTGCACGACGAGCTGCTGCACCTCCTCGCCGCCGTCCTGGAGCTGGACGCGCACGGCGACGTCGCGGTCGGTGCCGAATTGCTGGACCTCGACCTGGCCGAAGCCCAGCGCGGCGGCGTCCTGCCGGATCTGGGCGATGTCGGCCGGGCCGGCGCGCGACTGCATCTCGACGAGCGTGCCGCCGCGGAAATCGATGCCGAAATTCATGCCGAGCCCGAAGAAGGCCGCGACCGCGAGGATCGACAGGAGCGCCGAAAGCGGGAAGCTCCAGCGCCGGTGGCGCATGAACTGGTACTTGGTGTCGACGGGGATGTAGCGGACGAGCGCCATGGCTTTGCTCCTCCCTCAGATCGCGAGCTTCTTGGGCCGCTTCACGCGGAACCAGGTCGCGACCATCAGGCGGCTGAGGGTGTAGGCCGTGAAGACGGTGCAGATGATGCCGAGCGAGAGCGTCACGGCGAAGCCGCGCACCGGCCCGGTTCCGAGGAAGAACAGCACGGCCGCCGCGATCAGGGTGGTGATGTTGGCGTCGAGAATCGTGCCCAGGGCGCGCGAGAAGCCCGCGTCGATCGCCGAGACGACCGAGCGGCCGAGCCGCTCCTCCTCGCGAATGCGCTCGTAGATGAGCACGTTCGAATCGACCGCCATGCCGAGCGTCAGCACGATGCCGGCGATGCCGGGGAGCGTCAGCGTCGCGCCGATGGCGGAGAGGAGCCCGAAGATGAGGCCGACATTCACCGCGAGCGCGATCGTCGCGAGCACGCCGAAGAAGCCGTAGGCCGCGACCATGAACACGACCACGGCGAGCGCGCCGACGACGGCCGCGACCGCGCCCGCGCGGATCGAGTCCGCGCCGAGGCCGGGGCCGACGGTGCGCTCCTCGACGATGGTCAGGCTCGCCGGCAGCGCGCCCGCGCGCAGGAGCACCGCGAGGTCGTTCGCCGCCTGGACGGAGAAGCGCCCGGAGATCTGGCCGGAGCCGCCGGTGATCGGCGTCTGGACGCGCGGGGCCGAGATCACCTCGTTGTCGAGCACGATCGCGAGCTGACGGCCGACGTTTCGCGTCGTCGCCTCGCCGAAGCGCTGCGCGCCCGAGACGTTGAAGCGGAAGGTGACCACGGGCTCGTTCGTCTGCTGGTCGAAGGAGGGCTGGGCGTCGATGAGATCCTCGCCGCCGACGATGGTGCGCCGCTCGACCGCGACCGGCTCGCCGCCCGCATCGCGCGAGGGCAGCATTTCGATGTCGGTGTCGCCCGGATTGGCGAGGAAGCGGAACTCGAGCTGCGCGGTCTCGCCGAGCAGCGCCTTGAGCCGCTCGGGATCCTGCAGGCCGGGCACCTGGACGAGGATGCGGTCGGCGCCCTGGCGCTGGATGTTCGGCTCGGTCGTGCCGAGCGCGTCGACGCGCCGGCGCAGGACCTCGATCGTCTGCGTGACGGCGCGGGTGACGCGCTCCTCGATCGCCGCTTCCGTGTAGGTGATCTGGATGAGCCCGTCCGGCCCCTCGAAGACGGAGACCGCCTCGCTCGACTGGCCGAACACCGCGTCCTGGACCGGCTGCTCGAGCGCGCGCAGCTGCGGCATCAGGCGCGCGCGGGCGTCAGGGTCGGGAACCCGCAACTGGACGCCGCGATTGGTGAGCTGGATGCCGCCTTCGAGCGGGGTGCGGGTCGCGCGCAGCGCCTCGCGCACCCGGTCGCGCAGGTTCGACGCCTCGCGGCGCACGAGCTCGCCCGTGTCGACCTCGAGCAGGATGTGCGAGCCGCCCTGCAAATCGAGCCCGAGCACGACCGCCTGGGTGGGCACGAGAAGGCCGGGGACCCAGTCCGGCGTCGCTCTCGCGATCGCGTCGCGCTGATCCTGCCGCAGCAGGTTCGGCACGGCGAGCCAGAGGCCGAGGATGACGATCGCGACGATGGCGACCGTGGACGTGGTCGAGAAGCGCAGCATTCCCGCAGACACCTTGGAGTACAAAAGCCGCGACGCGCGCGGCGTGGCTCACAGATACGAAGCCGCGCCGCCCGCGCAAGTGTGGGAGCCGAATCGGCCCTGCGGCGAATCAGGCCTTGGCCGGCTCGCCCTTGGTGCGCACCTCGGCGACCATGCCGCGGATCACCCGCACGCGCACGCCGTCCGCGACCTCGACCTCGATCTCCGCATCGTCGATCACCTTCGAGATCTTGCCGACGAGGCCGCCGGAGGTGACGATCTGGTCGCCGCGGCGCAGCGCCTTGACCATTTCCTGATGCGCCTTCACCCGCTTCTGCTGCGGGCGGATGATCAGGAACCACATGATGACGAAGATGAGGATGAAGGGCAGGAGCTGGAGGAAGATGTCCCCGCCGCCGCCGCCGGCCGCCTGTGCATAAGCAGGAGTGATGATCACGTAACGCTCCGTTCGGGCTCGAGCGCGCACGCCGACGGCCGCTCAGGGCCCCCGCTGCGCGCACGCTCCGTCGAAAGTGGCGCGGACTATAGCGATCGACGGAGGGAAAGCAATTGATCCCTCCCGGGAGGGGCGGGTGGCCTCCCAGACGACGCCGGCGGAGGTCGGGTGGTGCCCGGCAGGTGGGGCTCGACGGGTGGGAATGGGCTCCATACGGGCCCCACCCGACCCCTGTCGCTACGCTCCAGGGGCCACCCTCCCCTCCGGGGAGGGATCTCCCCGCCCATCTCTCACCCGCTCCGCCACCGCCTCCGCGAAGGCGCGCGTGCCGAGGTCGCCGCCGAGGTCGCGGGTGCGGGTGGCGGGGGTGGCGAGGAGCGCGTCGATCGCCGCCTCGATCGCGTCCGCCGCCGATTTGCGCGCGGCGATCCCCGTCCGCGCCGCGGACCACGCGAGCAGCATCGCGGCCGACAGGATCAGCGAGGTCGGATTGGCGAGGTCCTGCCCCGCGATGTCGGGCGCCGAGCCGTGCTGGGCCTGGGCGGCGGCGAGCGTCTCGCCGGCATTGAGCGAGCCCGCGAGGCCCAGCCCGCCCGAGAGCTCGGAGGCGAGGTCGGAGAGGATGTCGGCGTAGAAATTCGTCGCGCAGACGACGTCGAAACGCGACGCGTCGCGCACGAGATGGGCCGCCATGGCGTCGACGAGGATCTCCTCGAGCGCGACGTCCGGATAATCGGCCGCGACGCTGCGCACCGCCTCCAGGAACAACCCGTCGGTGAGGCGGAACGCGTTCGCCTTGTGGATCGCGGCGACCCGGCGCCGACGGGTGCGGGCGAGGTCGAAGGCGGCCCGCGCGATGCGCTCGCACGCCCCGCGGGTGATCTTGCGCATCGAGAGCGCGAGATCGGGGGTCGGCATCATCTCGCCGCACCCCGCGACCATGTTGCGGTCCGGATACATGCCCTCGGTCGCCTCGCGCATGATGACGAGGTCCATGTCGGTGCCGCGATGGGGCACGCCCGGCCGGGTGCGGGCGGGGCGGATATTGGCGAAGAGGTCGAGCTTCGTGCGGAAGGCGGCCGAGACGTTGACGCCGCCCTCCTCCGGCGGCGGGTAGTCGAGATGCGAGATCGGCCCGAGGAGCACCCCGTCCGACGCGCGCGCCCGGTCGAGAATGTCGGCGGGCATGGTCGTGCCGTGCGTCCGCAGCGTGGAGAAGCCGATCTCGCAGGTCTCGAAGGCGAGCCCCAGTCGGAAGCGGGCGTCGGCCGCCTCGAGCACGCGCAGGGTCGCGTCGGTGATCTCGGGGCCGATGCCGTCGCCGGGAAGGACGAGGATTTTCATAGGCTTGAAGGTCTCGTTTATAGTTAACGTAGAGTTTCAAGACGTCGGCGCAAGCGGATCCAAGAACCCGTCCAGCGCCGCGAAGGTCTCCTCCGGCGCCTCCTCCTGAACGTAATGCCCGCACGGGATCGGCCCGCCGGTCACCTCCCCGCCGGCATAGGGCCGCCAGCAGGCGAGCACGTCGCCGTGGACCGTGCCGGTATGGCTGCGCGCGCCCCAGATCACGAGGAGCGGGCAGGCGACGCGGCGGCCGGCTTCGAAATCGGCATCGTCCATGGCGAGATCCGAGGTGGGGCAGGCGCGGTAATCCTCGCAGGAGCCGCGGATCGTCTTCCAGGTGAAGCAGCGGACGTATTCGTCGAAGGCGCGCGGGTGGAAGAAGGACAGGCCGAGGCCCGGCTTGGAGAGCTTGCGCTCCATGTAGTATCGCGCCGGCACGCCGGCCATCATCCGCTCGGGCATGTCGTAGGGTTGGGCCATGAAGAGCCAGTGCCAGGACTTCATCGCCCAGTCCTTGCTGGCATTGTGCCAGATGTGGCGGTTCGGCAGGATGTCGACGAGGCCGGCGCGAACCACCCGCGCGGGATGATCGAGCGCCATGCGATGCGTCGTGCGCGCGCCGCGATCGTGGCCCACGACCTGGAAGCGGGCAAAACCGAGCGCCTCCATCAGATCGACCTGGTCCTGCGCCATGGCGCGGAAGGAATAATTGATCGAGCGCTCGCCCCCCTCCTCCGGCCCGATGCTGTCGCCGTAGCCGCGCAGGTCCGACGCGACGACCGAGAAGCGCTCGGCGAGGCGGGCGGCGATCTTGTGCCAGCTCACGTGCGACATGGGGTTGCCGTGGAGCAGCAGCAGCGGCGGGCCCGCACCGCCGATCCGGTAGCGGATGCGCGCGGCGCCGAAACCGCGATCGGGCACCTCCATGTCTTCGAGGCGAAAGCCTTCGAAGCCGGGGAATTCCTCCTGCATGCGCGTCCTCCCGCGTCGGTTCTTCTTGTCTAGATCTCCACCAATCCGTCATTCCGGGGCGCGTAGCGAGCCCGGAATCCAGACTCCCGACGTTCGATCGAGCGCGCATGCGCGCTCGCTACGCGAATACAGGCAACTCATACGTCGAGGGACGCAGCCTATAGGCTGCTCGGGCGATCGTCGAGGTTCTGGGTTCCGGGTTCGCTTCGCGCCCCGGAATGACGGCCTAAGGGAATGTCCTCACGAACCCTCTTTCGGCACCGGCGATAGCGGAATCTTCGGCACGTCGATCTCCACCACCAGCGGGCAATGGTCGCTCGCGCGGGGGCGGTCCCAGCCGATGCGGGGGTAGCGATCGTTCCGGGTGGAGAGATAGCCGATCGAGCGGTCCGGGTGCGCGGGGTCGAGGGGCACGCGATAGGGCAGGCCGCGGCGGATGATCTCGACCGACGGGGCGGGGTTCGCGGCGGCGAGCGCGGGCGAGAGGAGGACGTGGTCGAGCTGCACGTGCTCGTCGGCGACGACCCCCTCCTCGCCGACGTCGCGGAAATGGTAGGTCCAGCGCTGCGTCTCGACGAGCCCGCGGACGGGATCGATCGCGAAATCCTCGGTGAGCGCCGCTCCGCCCCAAGCCTCGTTCTCGACGAGGCCGCCGTCGGCGCGGATGCGCAACGGGCCGTCGTTGAAATCGCCCGCGACGATCCAGAGCGCCTCGCGCCAGCCCGCACCGAAACGCCGCTCGACGATGGCCCGCACCGCCCGCGCCTCCGCCGCGCGCAGAGCGGGCGACGAGGAGCGCGGGCCGTAGCCGGTCGATTTCAGGTGGCAGATGAAGAGGGTCAAGCCCCGGTCGCCGAGATCGACGTCGACCTCGAGACAATCGCGATTGAACACGCGCTGATCGGGCGCGATGCCGAGCTCGGCGATCTCCGGAGAATGCACGTCGAGCTCCTCGTAGGTGGCGGCGCTCCAGGAGCGCGCCGTGATCGCATCCTCGTTCTCGACGAGCCCGCGGCGGGCGCAGAAGGCGACGTCGATGCCGCGCGGATCGTTGCCCGGCACGAGCCGCATATGGCCGTAGCGCAGGTCGCCCGCCGCGTGGACATAGTGCTTGAGGAAGGGCGCGAGCACGCCGAGGCTGTCGACCTCCTGCAGGCAGAGGATGTCCGCGCGGGTCTCCGCGATCGCGAGCGCGGTGGCTTGGCGCTCGTCGTCCTCGAGCGCGACGGCGGTCGCCGCCTGCACGGCCGCGCGAAACTCGGGATCGGCGAAGTCGAACAGCGAGAGCGGCGCCTGGATCTGCGGCCTCTCCTTGGGGCCGTAGACGTTGCGCGAGACGAGGTTCTCGACGTTGAAGGTCGCGATCCGCAGACGCATTGTGACACTCTCCCGAAGATATCCCTCCCCGGAGGGGAGGGTGGCCCCTGAGCGCAGCGAAGGGGTCGGGTGGGGCCCGGGTGGAGATCGTCCTCCATCCCACGGGCCCCACCCGACCTCCGTCGCCTTCGGCTCGGAGGCCACCCACCCCTACGGGGAGGGATGACTTAAACGCGCTCGACGGGAAAACGGCGGGTGGGCGCCACGAATTCGTCCTGGGCGGCGACGGTGAGGATCTCGCGCGAGCCCGCGTCCTGGGTGCGCTTCAACAGCCCGAAGATCGCCGCCCCGGCCTCCGCGAGCGCCGTCTCGGCCGAGCGCGTGCGGGCGTAATGGACGAAGAACAAGGCCGCGACCGCGTCGCCAGCCCCGTTGACGTTGACGGAGAGCTTCGGCGTGCGCATGCGGAAGAAGCGTCCCCCCTCCCCCGCCAGCATGTCGATCGCGTCGGCGGGCGTGTCGCTCGTGTGCAGCGAGGTGACGAGGACGACGCGGGGCCCGGTCTCCTGCACGGCGGCGACCGCGTGCTTGGCGTCGTCGAGGGTGCGGATCGCGCGGCCCGACAGATATTCGAGCTCGAACTGGTTGGGGGTGATGATGTCCGCGGCGGGCACGACCTTGTCGCGCATCAATTCGGGGATGCCGGGGCGTACGAAGATGCCGCGGCCGACGTCGCCGATCACCGGGTCGCAGCAATAGAGCGCGTCCGCGTTCGCAGCGCGCACCCGCGCCACCGCCGAGAGGATCGCCGCCCCGATGTCGGGCGAGCCCATATAGCCGGAGAGCACGCCGTCGCAGGTCGGCAGCACGCCGCGCTCGGCGATGCCGTCGAGGATCTCCTCGACCATCGGCCCGTCGAAGACGCGGCCCTTCCAGGCGCCGTAGCCGGTATGGTTGGAGAATTGCACCGTGTGGATCGGCCAGACCTCGCAGCCGAGCCGCTGCATCGGGAACACGGCGGAGGAATTGCCGACATGGCCGAAGGCCACGTGAGACTGGATCGAGAGGATGTTCATCGCGCGCTCCGCACGGCCGGGGACGTGCCCGGCCACACGGGGCGATCATAGAGGATCGCGGGGCTCGATGGATACCGGCTCGTCGAGACGAACCCCGGCGCGGATCTCACGGGGCGATCCGCGCCGGGGCGAGGGTCAGTTGCCGGGAGCGGGCGGGAACCCGCCCGGCCGGGTGCCGTCCTGCCTCATGATCTGCGTCCAGGCCTGATCGCGCAGGTGCTGCTCGACGACCCCCGTGAGCGCCTCGCGGCCGCCCGCGCCGAGGACCTTGCCGTCCTCCGACGCTGCGCTGATCCGGCGCACGACCTCCGCGCCGGCGGAAACGGCGCCGGTATCGTTGCTCGTCGCTCGGGCACGCTCGCGGACGTAGAGGTTGATCGCGGTCACGTCGGCTCCCGACAGGGTCTCGCCGTTGAGCGCACGCACCACCCCGTAGGGCAGCTGGGCGAACCGGCCGGTCGGGGTCTCCACCCAGACGTTCTGCGACGGCGACGGCGGGGTGAAGGCGGGACGCGACATGAAGCCGTCATAGGCCGCGTCGCGAGCGATCCGGAGCCCATCGTCCTGGCCGCGGCTGAAGGTGTAGAGCGGCCCCACATTGCTCCAGTCGAACGCTTGCCGCACGCTGCCGGAGGGGTTGAGCATGCCGTCGAGATCGAGCGGCCGGATGACCGCCTGATGGCTCACGCCGTTGCCGAGAATGGATGCGCCGGCCGTGATGTAGCTCGTGGTATGGATCGAGTCGATCGGCGGCGGCGTGGTGTCGCGGCGCAGCTCGATCGGCACGGCGAGAGAGAGCCTGTCGCGCAGGTTGTTCCAGCCGCGCGGCAGGTCGTAGTTCGAGTAGAAGCTGATGACGTTTTCGTTGACCCGCGGGAAGCCGGCCGGCGCGAAGTTCGTCTGCACGACCGTGTTGAGGTTCGCGCTCGCCTCGGTCGCCGGGGCCTGGCCGGCATGGCGCCAGACGGTGATGTCGAGCGGATTGTTCAGGCTCGCGTTGATGGCGTTGCCGAGCTCGCGATCGATGACCGTTCCGGCGGGCAGCGTGAGCGATTGCTCGTCGGCCCGAGAGACGCCGATCGCGCCGAGCGAGACGCCCATCGGATCGATGTTCACGCCGCCGGCCTCGCGGCTCCCGAGCGTCAGCGCCATGGGCTGCCGCAGCCTGAAATTGCCGCCTTCGATGATCTCGGCATTCAGGGAGTAGCGACCGCCTCGGTTGGCGTTCGGATCGTAGAGCACGGCACCCGCATTCACGAGCTGATCACGCTTGAGCTCGAGATACTCGCCGAAATTCGGCGCGCCCGGCAGGCGGTTGAACATGCCGGTCGCCGGCGTGCGCAGCGAGGGGCCGGTCACGAAGCCGATGCTCGGGGGCAGCATCGCGTCGAGACGCTGCGAGATGCGCACGAGATTCGAGGGATCGTTCAGGTCGATCCGCTCCTGGCGCGCCCAAGCGATCAGGCTCTCGCGGGCGGCCCGCGCATAATCCTGGAGATCGGGGTTCGGCCCGAGGCGCTGCTGGAAGGCCCGATCGCGCAAGGCGGCCTGGGACGCCGTCATCAGATCGGTCGCCGTGTCGCCGGCCTGGTACCACATCGTGATCGATCCCAACCCGGCCAGGTTGAAGGTGGCACGGGTCCGGCCGATGATCTCCGGCGTGAGCGCGTTGTAGAGCCCGTGGCCCTGCGCGGCGACCGTGCCCGGATTCTCGATCAGGATCGAGTCGTTGCGCGGCCCGACGAGTTCCCCGTTCGAACGCTGGAAGATCGGCGTGCTCTCGATCGGGTCCTGACCGACGTAACGCAGGTTCGGGTCGAGGCCGAAATCCTGCGAGCGCGGCACCGGGCCCGTCGGCTGCGCCGGGCGCGGCGCGCCGGCACCCGGCACGTTGCCCGTGCCGAAATCGAACCCGATCCCCGGCTGCGGCGCCGGGTTCGTGTCGAAGAAGGGGTTGGGGAACACCGTGCTCGGATCGGGCGCAGACGGCGGGATCGTCTGGAACGGGCCGGTGGGCGGCGGCGGAGGCTGGATGTCGAGGCCGAGCCGGGGCGGCGGCTCGGCGAAGAGCGTCTCCGGCCCGGTCGGCGCCTCGCGTCCCTGCGGCGTCGCGCCCGAGCTCGGGGGCGTGCTCGACGGACGGCCCGAGCCCTCCGTTCCGCCCGGCGCCGACTGGTCGCGTCCGAAGGTCGAGAGGTTCGGAACCTCCTCGAGCGTGGTCGGGGGCAGAGCCGGCGGCGGGCCGCCCGCGATCGCGCCCGGCGACGGCGCGGCCGCGTTGCCGCCGCCGCGGAGCCGCTGCAACGCCTGCTCGAGGGAGGTGCGGGTCGCGCCGTCGACGTTCGGGTCGGCGAGGCCCTCTCTGACGCGGATGTCGAGGGCGGAGCGGATCGCGTTGGGCAGGCCGCTCACGTCGGTGCCCCCGTCGTTCACGAAGTTCGCCACGTCGCGATAGGGCGCGCGCAGGATGTTCGCGAGCGTCTGGCGGTTCTCGGCGGTGAAGTCGACGGGGCCGAGCAAGCCGCCGGGCTCGTCCGGGCTCGCGCCCGCGGCGGCCGTCCGATTGGTGTTCGGGGGCTGCGCGCCGCCGCCGGCATTGTCGGTCGCCGGCGTGTTGGCGAGCGCGCCCGGCGCGCCGTCGCGGGCCGGCGGGAGCGCGTTCGGAGTGCCGCGATTGCGCGCGGTGTCGAGCGCCTGCTCGAAGCGGGCGATCGCCGCCGGCTGCAGCCGGTCGCGCACGGCGTCGAGATCGCCCTGCAGGCGATCGAGCGGCACCTCGCCGATCCGGGTGCCGTTCGAGCCCTCGACGATGCCCGCGAAGGTGCTCAACCGGCCGATGCGCTCGTTGGCCGAAGCGGTGGCGCGGGCGGTACCGAGCGCCTGCTCGACGCGGCGCACGTCGGCCTCCGGCAGCCGCGAGCGCGCACGATCGAGGTCGCCCTGGATGCGGTCGAGCGGCACCTCGCCGATGCGCGCCCCGCCCGAGCCTTCGACGGCGGTGACGAAGGCGCCGAGGCGCTCCACGCTCGCGCCGACGGCCTGGGTCTCCCGCGCGGTCGCGAGCGCGTTCTGCGTGCGAGCGAGGTCCTGCGGCGAGAGCCGGTCGCGGACGCGGGCGAAGTCCTGCTCGATGCGCGCGAGCGGAACCTCGCCGATCCGGGTGCCGCCCGAGCCCTCCACCGTCGTGACGAAGGTGCCCACGCGCGCGGCGCTCTCCGAGACCGCACGCTCGTTCGCGGCCTGGACGCCGCGGGCGGTGCCGAGGGCGTTGCGCGCGCGCTGCAGGTCCTGCGGCGAGAGCCGGTTCTCCACGAGGCGCAGGTCGGCCTCGATCAGGTCGAGCGAGCGCCCGCCGACGCGCTGGCCGTTCGAGCCCTCGACCGCCACGACGAAGTCGGTGACGCGGCGGAACGCCTCCTCCGGCGTCTGCGAGACGAGCCCGCCGCCGGAGGGAGCGGCCCTGGCGGCGGGCTGCTGCGCGTTCGTCGGAGCCTGACGCGTCGGGGCCTGCGCCTGCGGCGACTGGCCGGAGGCGGCGGGCACGCTCGCACGCGACGGGCTGCCGCCCCCGGCGATCCGATCGAGGGCACCGCCGGTCCGCTCGTTGATGGCGCGGTAGACGATCGGCTGATCGTTGCGCAGGGAGCGCGCGGAGCGGGCGTCGAAATTGCCCAGGAGGCCGGAGGCTTCCGCGTCGGTCATCTGGCGCATCGTGTTGGCGATGTTCGTCTGCTGGCGGGCGTTCAGCGCCCCGAGCGGGCCGCTGATGGCCCCCGACGAGACGAAGCTGATCGCCCCCTGCACCGCACCGGCGCGCAGCGCCTCGGGGATCGGGCGGCGGTTGATCGTGGCCTCGGACACGGTGGTGAAGAGCCCGTCGAGACCGCCGTCGATCATGCCCTGGCGGCCCATATGCGCCGCCACCGCCCGCATCGTGTTCGCCGTCGGCGCGCCCGGCAGGTTCATGAAGGAGAGCAGCGCGGGACCGGCGAGCGTCGTGAAGATGTTGCCGACGTCGCCGACGAGACGGCCGGGCAGGTCGAGCTGATCGATCGCGACACCCTCACGACGCGCCGAGAGGGCCATCGCGCCGAGCGTCGCGAGCGATTGGGCGCCGCCCGCCAGCGCACCGGCGCCGGGGCCGCCGATCATGCTCACGATGCCCGCCGTCATGCCGACCGAGGTCGAGCGCACGAATTCCGCAGTGCCGGCGCCGAAGCCCGCGAGGAGCTCCGTGCGGCGCGCATTGCCGGTCTGGATGTCGGTGATCAGGTTGTTCAGCCCGGAATGGAGCTGCGTCAGCGTCGAGCGCGACACCGACGGATCGCCCGCCGCGAAGCGCTCGATCGCCTCGCCGTAGGCCTGGCGCAGAAGACCGACGCGCTGCTGCGGGCTGAGCTGCGTCTCGAAGAGGCCGGTGTTGCGGCCGAGCCGATTGATGGTCGACTGGACCGCGTCGGTGGGGCTGAAGGGAAGGTTGCGGGCCTCCCGATCGAGATCCGCCAGCATGCGGCGATGCTCGCGCACGACGGTGGCGTTCGAGGGCGGGGACGCCTGGGCGACGCGCGTCTCGGTGCCGGTCGTCGCCCGCGCGACCGGCGTCCCGCCGGTCGGCTGCATGGCGAGGTTGAAGTCGTTCTGCGTCTGTGACTTGGCGGCCGTCACCGACCGGGAATCGTCGCGGATCTCGAGGCTCATTGGTCATGCTCCACACGTTCGGAGGCGTTCGCCTCATGCGTGAAGAGATTGTTATCACCAGTTTTAAATTACCTCAATGCAATTTAGATAACTATTAATTATCTTTCTTGCCAACATATATTACGCTTGAGAACGACGCAAAAAGAAAGCCGCATCGCTGCGGCTTTCGGGGGGCGCGCGCCGGGACAGCCCGGCGCGACGACGGCTCGCCGCGGCAGTTGTTAGACTGGTCGACGAGCGCCGTCTCCTTTATCCAGGGCCGCAAGTCGCGAAGCCGCGCGCCGACCTCCTCGATCGGGTGGGCGGCGTTGCGGGCGCGGATCGCCTTGAAGGAGGTCTGCGCGACCTTGTTCTCGAGCATCCAGTCGCGGGTGAACTTGCCGGTCTGGATGTCCTCGAGCACGCGCTTCATCTCGGCCTTGGTCTCGGGCGTGATGATGCGCGGGCCGGTGACGTACTCGCCGTACTCGGCCGTGTTGGAGATCGAGTAGTTCATGTTGGCGATGCCGCCCTCGTAGATGAGGTCGACGATGAGCTTCACCTCGTGGAGGCACTCGAAATAGGCCATCTCGGGGGCGTAGCCCGCCTCGACCAGCGTCTCGAAGCCCGCCTTGATCAGCTCGACGAGGCCGCCGCAGAGCACGACCTGCTCGCCGAAGAGGTCGGTCTCGCACTCCTCCTTGAAGCTCGTCTCGATGATGCCAGCGCGCCCGCCGCCGATGGCGGACGCATAGGAGAGGCCGAGATCGTGCGCGTTGCCGGACGCGTCCTGCGCGATCGCCACCAAGCAGGGCACGCCGCCGCCGCGCAGATATTCGGAGCGCACGGTGTGGCCGGGGCCCTTCGGCGCGACCATCAGCACGTCGAGATCGGCGCGCGGCTCGATCAGCTTGAAATGCACGTTCAGGCCGTGCGCGAACAGGAGGGCGGCGCCTTCCTTCATGTTCTCGGCGAGGTGATCGCGATAGATGTCCGCCTGCAGCTCGTCGGGCGTGAGCATCATGATCACGTCGGCCCAGCGCGCCGCGTCCGCGACCGCCATCACGGCGAGCCCGGCGCCTTCGGCCTTCTTGGCGGACGGCGAGCCCGGACGCAGGGCGACGGCCACCTCGGCGACGCCGGAATCCTTCAGGTTCAGCGCATGGGCGTGGCCCTGGCTGCCGTAGCCGACGACGGCGATCTTCTTGCCCTTGATCAGGTTGATGTCGGCGTCGCGATCGTAATAGACGCGCATGGCGTTTGTCCCTTCTCGAACGGGCGCTCCTGCGCGCCCCGCTATTCGTCCTCGAGAGCCGCTCCCCGCCGGCCCCCGGCTGGTAAGAGTGTTGCGCGCGCGGGCGGGCGCGGCGCAACGTCGTTCTCGTTCGCGCTCGCTTGTACCCGCCAGACGCGCGCTGTCCAGAGCGCCGACGCACAAAAGCGGCGCCGGTGCGACCAAAGCGTGATCGGGGGCGGCGCATCGCCCCCGCGCGTGGTAGACAGGGGCCGAGAGGAGAGCCGCCATGGACGCGATCGCGACGCCGCACGACATCATCGCCTTCTGGAAGGAGGCCGGCCCCGAGCGCTGGTTTGCGAAGGACGAGGCCTTCGACGCGCAGATCACGCGCCGCTTCCGCGCGACCTGGGAGGCGGCGGCCGCCGGCGCGCTCGACGATTGGGCGGCGGCGCCCGACGGCGCGCTCGCGCTCCTCCTCGTGCTCGACCAGTTCCCGCGCAACATGTTCCGGGGCACGCCGCAGGTCTACGCGACCGACGCGAAGGCGCTCGCGATCGCCCGCGCCGCGATCGCGGCGGGGCATCTGCGGGCGTTCGAGCCGCCGATGACGCGATTCTTCGTGCTCCCCCTCACCCATGCCGAGGATCTCGCCGCGCAGGACGAGTCGGTGGCGCTCAACGAGGCGCTCGGCGACGCGGACGGCCTGCATTGGGCGCGCCACCACCGCGACATCGTGGCCCGCTTCGGCCGTTTCCCCCACCGCAACGCGATCCTGGGGCGAGACACCACGCCTGAGGAGGCCGCGTTCCTGGAGGAGAACGCATTTCGCGGGTGAGAGAATGGCGGACTTCGCGATTGCACGCTCGCTCCGAGAGGCCTATATTCGGAGCATTCCCCACAATCCGTGGAGACGTCGCTCCGGCCCGCCGCCGGGACGGAGCACAGGAGAGATTTGCCGCGTGCCGCCGATGGTTTCCGCCCCGGCGCGTCGGAATTCGAGGAGGGTACCCCCGTGTCCGCTGGACCCCTGATGCCGAAGGCGACCGCCATCTGGCTCGTCGAGAACACCTCGCTCACGTTCGAGCAGATCGCGGAATTCTGCAAGCTGCACCCGCTCGAGGTGAAGGGCATCGCCGACGGCGAGGTGGGCGCTGGCATCAAGGGCGCCAATCCGATCACGATGGGCCAGCTCACCCACGAGGAGATCGAGAAGGCCCAGAAGGATTCGAGCCACCGCCTCAAGCTCGCCCCGCCCAAGGTGCGCCTGCCGGAGGTCAAGAAGGCGCGCGGGCCGCGCTACACGCCGGTCTCCCGCCGCCAGGACCGGCCGAACGCCATCCTCTGGCTCCTGCGCAACCATCCGGAGCTGAAGGACGCGCAGATCATGCGCCTCGTCGGCACGACGAAGGCCACGATCCAGCAGATCAAGGACCGCACGCACTGGAACTCGGCCTCGCTCTCGCCGCTCGATCCGGTCACGCTCGGCCTGTGCTCGCAGATCGACCTCGATCTCGAGGTGAGCCGCGCCGCCAAGGATCGGCCGCAGGTGCCGGTCGGCGACGGCGGCCAGACGCTCCTGCCGACCGACGTCACCACCGGCACCGCCGACGAGGACGTCTATGGCGGCTACGAGGCGCCGCGCCGCCGCGAGGACGAGGAGAAGATCGAGGCCGAGAACGTCTTCGCCAAGCTCAAGAGCCTCAAGCGCGCCGAGGACGACGAGGACGACGACCTGCGCTGAGGCGCAGGTCGGAGCACCGATCGCGCGCCGGACGGATCTTTTCGAACCGTCCGGCCCGCCCGCGCATTGTCTCATGGCTACGCTACGGAGGCAGGCATGGACCGCACTCTCGACTGGACCTGGATGTTCGCCTCGCCGGAGGGGCGCATCGAGCGCGGGCGCTGGTGGATCGGCGTCGCGATCCTGTTCGCCGCCTGGCTCGTGATGACGATCCTGTTCGGCACGGATGGGCTGATCCGCCTGGTGCTCGGCATCCTCCTCTCCCTCGCGGGCCTGATGCTGCACATCAAGCGCTGCCACGACCGCGACAAATCCGGCTGGTGGTGCCTGCTCCTCCTGATCCCCGTCGTCGGCTTCTTCTGGGCGCTGATCGATCTCGGCCTCCTCGAGGGCACGCCGGGGCCGAACCGCTTCGGGCCCGATCCTCTGGGCCGCGGGACCGTCTGAGCGCTTGCGGCCGGCGCGGAGGCGGCTATCCTCGCCCGCCATGACCGACGCCCCCACCCTCTTCGTCCTCACCGGTGCCGGCATCTCCGCCGAGAGCGGCCTCGGCACGTTCCGCGACAAGGGCGGCATCTGGTCCAAATTCGATCCGATGAAGCTCGCCACGCCGGAAGCCTTCGCGGCCGACCCGACGCATGTGCACGCCTTCTACAACGCCCGGCGCCAGAACCTGCTCGCGGCCGCGCCGAACCCCGCCCATGCGGCGCTGGCGCGGCTCGAGGCGGCGCTGGAGGAGGCCGGCGGGCGCCTCCACCTCGTCACCCAGAACATCGACGACCTGCACGAGCGCGCGGGCTCGCGGCGGGTGATCCACATGCACGGCGAATTGTTGAAGGCGCGCTGCCTTCATTGCGAGGAGGTCGTCGAGACGCGCGTCGACCTGTCGACCGCGCAGGCCTGCGGCGCCTGCGGGCGCGCGGGCGGCATGCGCCCGCACGTGGTGTGGTTCGGCGAGATCCCGCTCTTCATGGACGAGATCGAGACGGCGCTCCTCGAGGCGGACCTGTTCGTCGCGATCGGCACCTCGGGTTCGGTCTATCCGGCGGCGGGCTATGTCGGCCTCGCCCGGCGCGCAGGGATCCCCACCCACGAGATCAACCTCGAGCCCTCCGACAACGCCCATCTCTTCGACGGCGCCGATTACGGCCCCGCGAGCGAGGCGGTGCCGGTCTTCGTCGAGCGCATGCTGGCGGAGTTGCGGGAGGGGTGAGGCGCGGGCCTCCTTGGAGGGCTACGAGATTCACACATCTCTTCCGACTGGACTTCCTGGAGATCCTCGACGTTTCCGAGGAGCTCGACGGTCTCCCCTCCCCCTTGGGGGAGGGGCGGGGGTGGGGGTCGTGCAGGAACTGGCGTTCGAGTGCCTCCTGCACGACCCCCATCCGTCTCCGAGCTTCGCTCGGAGCCACCTTCCCCCAAGGGGGAAGGACAAGAGCGGCCTTCGTCGACGTCGATCGCATGCGAAGGCCGCGATGTGTGCATGCGTTCCACGAAAACGGTACGGCCGCTCTCCTTCCCCTCAGGGGAAGGTGGCTCCGACCCCGAACAGGGGTCGGAGACGGATGGGGTCTTTCGACCCGCAGGGTCGAAGGGGCGTTGGGCTTCTCCTAACGTAAGGCGCTCTACGAAGACGCCCCTTTGCCGCTGTCGCTGCGAAAAACCCCATCCGACCCGTCGGCTTCGCCGCCGGGCCACCTTCCCCTGAGGGGAAGGAGAGTGGTGGCGCCTCGTCGTCCGGTTCTTATGCGCAGATCACGATGTGTGAATCTCGTAGCCCTTCGGGGAGGGATGCGGGAGGGATGCGCCGCCCTGTTGACAGTCGCCTCGCGGGGGCGCATGCCGCTCGCGACGCCGACAGACACGCCGAAAGAAGACGCGAGCGCCCGCCCATGACCGTCTACGAATCCGCCCGCAAGGTCCTCGTGCCCATCCACAAGGAGGGCTGGCCCTTCATCGCGATCGCCTTCGGCGTCTCGATCGCGCTCGGCTTCCTGTGGACGCCCCTGTTCTGGGTCGGGCTCGTGATCACCCTGTGGGTGACCTATTTCTTCCGCGATCCCCCGCGCACCACGCCCCTGCGCGAGGGCCTCGTCGTCTCTCCCGCCGACGGGCGCGTGAGCCTGATCACGAACGCGGTGCCGCCCGCCGAGCTCGATCTGCCGCGCGAGCCGATGCTGCGCATCTCCATCTTCATGAACGTGTTCAATTGCCACGTGAACCGCGCGCCGATGACGGGCCGGATCGCGCAGCAGGCCTACACGCCGGGCGTCTTCCTCAATGCCGAGCTCGACAAGGCGAGCGAGGACAACGAGCGCAACGCGCTCGTCATCGAGGGCGGCGAGGCGCGCATCGCCGTCGTGCAGATCGCCGGGCTCGTCGCGCGGCGCATCGTCAGCTTCGTCAAGGAGGGGCAATCGATCGAGGTGGGCGACCGCTTCGGGCTGATCCGCTTCGGCTCGCGGCTCGACGTCTACGTGCCGATCGGCACGAAGCCGCTCGTCGCGGTGGGCCAGAACGCCATCGCCGGCGAGACGGTGCTCGCGGATCTGCGCGCGCAGGAGCCGCCGCGCCAGTTCAAGGCCGGCTGAGCCGTTCGCCCGGTTCGCGCGTTCCCCAGCCATGAGCGACTTCTTCGCCCCCTTCGCCCCCGATCCCAACGAGCCGCGTCGGCGCCGCTTCAAGCCCGTGCCGTTCCGCATGCTCGTGCCGAACCTGATCACGCTGCTCGCGCTCTGCCTCGGGCTGACCGCGATCCGCCTCGCCTTCGAGGGGCGGCTCGAGCTCGCGATCTACGCGATCCTCGTCGCGGCCGTGCTGGACGGCATCGACGGGCGGGTGGCGCGCCTCCTCAAGGGCACCTCGCGCTTCGGGGCCGAGCTCGACTCGCTCGCCGATTTCGTCAATTTCGGCGTGGCGCCCGCGCTGATCCTGTTCTCGTTCACGCTCCACCATGCCGGCGGCGTCGGCTGGGCGGCGGCGCTCGTCTTCGCCATCGCCTCGTGCCTGCGGCTCGCGCGCTTCAACGCGGCGCTGGACGATCCGCATCGGCCGGAATGGAAGAAGGAATTCTTCGTCGGCATGCCCGCACCCGCGGGCGCTCTGGCGGCGCTCCTGCCCGTCTATCTCTTCTTCCTCGGCCTGCCGATGGACGACGAGGTCGCGAGCCCGTTCGCGCTCGCCTACGCGATCGCGATCGCCTTCCTGATGGTCTCGACGGTGCCGACCTTCTCGGGCAAGTCGATGGGCGCCAAGGTGCCGCGCGAGCGGGTGCTGCCGCTCTTCGTGGCGACGGTAGCTCTCGTCGCGCTCCTCATCTCCTTCACCTTCCCGATGCTCGCGATCGGCACGCTCCTCTATCTCGGCACCATTCCGGTGGGCGTCGCGCGCTACCGCAAGCTCGCGATCGCGCATGCGCAGCGGGTGCGCGAGGCGCAGGCCGCGGAGGCGGCGGCGCAGGCTTCCGCTCCGCCCGACGAGAGCCCGCGCTGATCGATACCGGGCGGGTTCACAAACGGGGCTCTTTCGGTCTATCTCCCGAGCCCGAGAGCCCGGTTCGCGGGCGATGAGGAGGTGTCTGGCGTGGTGTCCCTGTTCGGATCGCGGGAGCCGGAATGGCGGCCGAAGCTCGTCCTCGCCTCCGCCTCGCCGCGGCGCCTCGCGCTCCTGCAGCAGATCGGGCTCGAGCCCGACGCGCTCCTGCCCGCCGACGTCGACGAGACCCCGCTCAAGCTCGAGAAGCCGCGCGACCTCGCCCGCCGCCTCGCCCGCATGAAGGCCGAGCGCGCGCTGCTCGCCGCGCGCAAGGACGAGGCGTTGAAGGGCGCCTATCTGATCTCCGCCGACACGGTGGTCTCGGTCGGCCGGCGCATCCTGCCCAAGGCCGAGATCGTCGACGAGGCCGCCTCCTGCATGCGCCTCCTCTCCGGGCGCCAGCACCGCGTCCATACGAGCGTGTGCGTGGTGACGCCCAAGGACGCCTTCCGCGAGCGCGTGGTCGAGACGCGGGTGCGCTTCAAGCGGCTCTCGCAGGACGAGATCGACAGCTATCTCGCCTCCGGAGAATGGCGCGGGAAGGCCGGCGCCTACGCGATCCAGGGGCTCGCCGGCGCCTTCGTGATCAACCTCGTCGGCTCCTACCCCGCCGTCGTCGGCCTGCCGCTCGCCGAGACGACGGCGCTCCTCGAGGGCGAGGGCTATCCCGTGCGGCTGTCCTGGATCAACGCGGCTTGATGGGGGTGGCGATGGAAGAGGAGACGCCCGTCGCCGGCAAGTGCCCGATCTGCGGGAAGCCCACGCAAACGCGCTACCGCCCCTTCTGCTCGAAGCGCTGCGCCGACGTGGATCTCCAGCGCTGGCTCACGGGGGGCTATGCGTTCCCGGTGATGGAGGAGGACGACGCGCCGGAGGAGGACGAAGAGGGGGAGCGCAGACATCCCTCCCCGTAGGGGAGGGTGGACTTGCGAGCGTAAGCGAGAAAGGCCGGGTGGGGCCCGGGTGGAGATTGTTCTCCAAACGTCAGGCCCCACCCGACCCCTTCGCTGCGCTCAGGGGCCACCCTCCCCTACGGGGAGGGAGGGGCGCGAGCATCCCTCGGAGCCGCAGGCGAACGAGGTCGGGTGGGGCCCGAGGTTCTTGAGACAATCTCCACCCACGGGCCCCACCCGGCCTTTCTCGGCGTTCGCCACGAAAGTCCACCCTCCCCTACGGGGAGGGATGGGCGCGCCCCGCCCCCTTGCCGCCGCGCGCGCCTCTCGATACCCATGAGGCAATCCCCACAGGAGGAAGCGCGATGTCCTACGAGACCATCCTCACCGAGATCCGCGGGCGCGTGGCGCTCGTCACGCTGAACCGGCCCCACGCGCTCAATGCGCTCAATTCCACGCTGGTCGCCGAGCTCAACGACGCGCTCGACGGCTACGATCGCGATCCGGGGATCGGCTGCGTGGTGATCACCGGCTCGGAGAAGGCCTTCGCGGCGGGGGCGGACATCAAGGAGATGCAGGGGCTCTCCTTCCCGCAGACCTATCTCGACGATTTCATCACCGCCTGGGACAAGGTCGGCGCGCGGCGCAAGCCCATCGTCGCGGCGGTCGCGGGGTTCGCGCTCGGCGGGGGCTGCGAGCTCGCCATGATGTGCGACTTCATCATCGCGGCCGAGACCGCGAAGTTCGGCCAGCCCGAGATCAAGCTCGGCGTGATGCCGGGGGCCGGCGGCACGCAGCGCCTCACCCGCTATGTCGGCAAGGCGAAGGCGATGGAGATGTGCCTCACGGGCCGCATGATGGACGCGGCCGAAGCCGAGCGCGCGGGCCTCGTCTCGCGCGTCGTGCCCGCCGACAAGCTCGTCGAGGAGGCGATGGCGGCGGCCGAGAAGATCGCCGCGATGTCGCTGCCCATCGCGATGATGACGAAGGAGAGCGTCAACCGCGCCTACGAGACGACGCTCGCGGAGGGCATCCGCTTCGAGCGCCGCGTCTTCCACGCGATGTTCGCGACCGCCGATCAGAAGGAGGGCATGAAGGCCTTCGTCGAGAAGCGCGCGCCGAATTTCGGTCACGAGTGAGGAGACGCCTGTGCTGCCCACCTACGAATGCGTGCTCGAAGCGGCCCGGCGGCTCGAGGGCGTCGCCCGCAGGACGCCGGTGATGACGTCCCGCACCGCGAACGCGATGACGGGCGCCGAGCTCTTCTTCAAGATGGAGAGCTTCCAGCGCACCGGCTCCTTCAAGTTCCGCGGCGCCTATAACGCGATCGCGGCGCTCGACGAGGCGGCGCGCGCGCGCGGCGTCGTCGCCTTCTCCTCGGGCAATCACGCCCAGGCGATGGCGCATGCGGGGGCGCTGCTGGGAGCGAAGGTGACGATCGTGATGCCGCACGACGCGCCGGCGATCAAGGTCGCCGCGACGAAGGGTTACGGCGCCGAGGTCGTGGTCTACGACCGCTTCCGCGAGGATCGCGAGGCGATCGGGCGGCGGCTCGCCGAGGCGCACGGCTATACGCTCATCCCGCCCTTCGACCATCGCGACGTCATCGCCGGCCAGGGCACGGCGACGAAGGAGCTGATCGACGAGGTCGGGCCGCTCGATCGGCTCTACGTGTGCCTGGGCGGCGGCGGGCTCACCTCCGGCGCCTGCCTCGCGGCGTCCGCGCTCGCGCCCGATTGCGCGGTCTGGGGCGTCGAGCCGGAGGCGGGCGACGACGCGCGCCGCTCGCTCGAGGCGGGACGCATCGTCACGATCGAGGTGCCCAAGACGATCGCCGACGGCGCCCAGACGACGGCGCTCGGCGCCCTCACCTTTGCGATTCTCGAAGTGCACGCGGCCGGCATCGTCACCGCGTCCGACGCAGCGCTCGTCGAGACGATGCGCTTCTTCGCGCAGCGCATGAAGGTCGTCGTCGAGCCGACGGGCTGCCTCGCCGCCGCCGCCGCCCTCGCCGCGACCGACATCGCGGGCCTCAGGGTGGGGGTGATCGTGTCGGGCGGCAATGTCGATCTCGCCCGCTTCTGCGCGCTCCTCGGCGAGGCGCCGAGCGCCTGAGAGCGACGTCGCGCGGGTTCTCGCGAGGAAGGCGTTGACGAGCGCGCCGCACGCGACTATAAGCCCGCTCTCACGGATGCGCCGCGCGGCGAGCGCGGGCGCATCCACGGGTTCAGCACGCAACAGCCGATCCCCGAGCGCGAGCCGTCAACGGTCTCGCCGGTCGGCGCATTCGAGAACGGGGTTCCGCAGCATGGCCAATACGCCCTCGGCCAAGAAGATGACGCGCAAGATCGCCAAGCGCACGGCGATCAACCGCATGCGCCGCTCGCGCATGCGCACCTTCATCCGCAAGGTCGAGCTGGCGATCGCCGGCGGGGATGCGGGCGCCGCCCGCGCCGCCCTCGTCGCGGCCGAGCCGATCATCATGCGCTCGGCCCAGAAGGGCGTCACCCACAAGAACACCGCCTCGCGGAAGGTGTCGCGCCTGAGCCGCCGCGTCCGCGCTCTCGAGGTGCGCGCCTGAGGCGAACGGTCGATCGCGCGGCGAGGTATTCCCCGCGTGTATATCGGAATAACGATGCAAAAAGCCCGGCTCGCCGGGCTTTTTTCGTTGGCGCCTACTATTCGTGCAGCCGGATCGGCTCTTCGGCAGCTCTTTACCTGACATTCAGCATGCCGACGACGCGGAGCCGCTCTGCGGGATTTGCGCAACGCTGCGAGCAAAAAGACTGAACACGACGAAAGTTTTACTTTCGTTCTACTTGACTCCAGGCGGGGCGTCCGGCGCCGAAACGCGGCTTGGCCGTTTCCGAGCCGCGCAAATAAAGACTTTAAATTCCAAGGCCTTAGGGGGCAAAGCATCTATGGCGCCGGAATCGCCCGACCTGCGGACACCGCCGACCCCGCTCCGCGCGGGGGCCCGAATCGCCCGCGGACGGGGCTGAACGTAAATGAAACGATAAGATCCACAGCCACTTACTCCGCTCTCCACGGAATCCTCGCAGCCCGCGCGAGTGCTTTCGGAGCCACGGTGGATTCTCCGCTGTTGCGCCGGGTGGGGGCGCTGTGTAAGGTCAGGGGACTTCGCCGGCTGGCCGAAGTAACCAAGCGATAATCGGTCGAGCAGGCCTGAGGATTGGGGGACGCGCAGGTGTCTTTCGTCGGCAGAACAAACAATATCGACCCGATGACGGCTTGCCTCGACCGTATCGACGGCACGTCTTAGACCTGCATCGTCTATTACACCAACGAGAAGATCCGGTCCGGTGCCTCCGCTTTCGCGGGGGCGGCGCGATCGTCAGCGCGCGGTTCGCGCGCCGAACGGGGCATGGGCGATGGGGGCTCTGCGGCGGGCTCCCTCATCGTCAGGGAAGGAGGGCATGATGTTTCACGGCGGTGAGGAGCGAGCCAAACCGGGGCTCTTCGGCATCGAGGCCGGCGGCGACGCGTGCGGCGCGTCGGCTCGCGAGGCGGGGGCCGAGACCTGGGCACGGGTTCGCCGACGTCTGCGGGCCGAGCTCGGCGAGGAGCTGTTCACGAGCTGGTTCGCGCGCCTGGAACTCGACCATGTCGCCGACGGCGCCGCGCGCCTGACCGTCCCCACGCGGTTCCTGAAGAGCTGGATCGAGGCGCATTACCTCGACCGCGTCCTCGCCATCTATCGCGACGAGGAGCCGGGCGTGGAGCGGCTGACGCTCGGCGTCCGCGGCACCGGCGTGCGCGACGGCGCCCGCCGGGTCGAGCCGGCGAGCGCCGCGGCAATCGAGACGGCCCGCCGTCCCGCCCTCGTCGCCCCGGCCGCGCAGGCACCCGCCCCCTCCCCCGCCGTTCCCGAGAGCGACATCGCCGGCGCCCCGCTCGATCCGCGCCTGACCTTCGACAGCTTCATTGTGGGGCGCTCGAATGCGCTCGCCCACGCCGCCGGGGATCGCGTCGCCCGCAACGACGGCCCGGCGCTCTACAACCCGCTCTACGTCCATGCGGGCGTCGGCCTCGGCAAGACGCACCTCCTGCATGCCATCGGCCAGGCGGCGCGCGCCCAGGGCAAGCGGGTGATCTACCTGACCGCCGATCGCTTCATGTACGGCTTCGTCGCGGCGCTCAAGGCGCAGACCTCGCTCGCCTTCAAGGAGCGCCTGCGCGGCATCGACCTCCTGATCATCGACGACGTGCAGTTCATCCAGGGCCGCACCATCCAGCAGGAATTCGGCCACACGCTCAACGCGCTGATCGATTCCGGCCGTCAGGTCGTGATCGCCGCCGACCGTCCGCCCGCCGATCTCGAGAGCCTCGACGAGCGCGCCCGTTCGCGCCTCGCCGGCGGCCTCGTGGTCGAGGTCGGGGCGCTCGACGACGGGCTGCGCCAGGCGATCCTCACGACCCGGGTCGCCGCCGTCCGCGCCCAGCACCCGAGCTTCGCGGTCGATGCCGAGGTGATCGCCTACGTCGCCCGTCAGGTGACGACGAACGGCCGCGACCTCGAGGGCGCCGTCAACCGCCTCCTCGCCCACGCCACGCTGACCGGCGCGCCGATCACGCTCGAGACGGCCGAGACCGCGATCCGCGATCTCGTGCGCAACCGCGAGCCCAAGCGCGTCAAGATCGAGGACATCCAGAAGCTCGTCGCGACCCGCTACAACGTCTCGCGCTCCGACATCCTCTCCGAGCGCCGCACGGCCGCCGTGGTGCGCCCGCGCCAGATCGCGATGTATCTGTCGAAGACGCTGACGCTGCGCTCGCTGCCCGAGATCGGCCGCCGCTTCGGCGGACGCGACCACACGACGGTGCTGCACGCCGTGCGCAAGATCGAGAAGGCGATCGGCGAGGACGGCACGCTGAACGAGGAGGTCGAACTCCTCAAGCGCATGCTCCAGGAGTGAGCGCTCGCGCGCTCGCGATCCCGGCGACCAAGCGGCTTGACGCCGCCACAAGCGCTTGCTTCGCAAGCGATTCTCATGCTGGGTCCCCTTCCCCTGCGCGCCTTCGGCGCTCCGGCCGGGGATGACACCGGTGGGCCGTCGCCAGGTGTCATCCCCGGCCGGAGCACGCAAAGCGTGCGCAGGGGAAGGGGACCCAGCGCAGAAAGACGCGTGCGCAAGCACGCTCCTGATGCCGCCGACCAGGCGGCTCGTCGCGACGCCGCGGCGGAAGCCGCGAGGATCCCCGTCGCCGTCGGCACGGCTGGCGCGATGCTGGCCTTTCGTGCGTTCTCTCGGTGGACGTGACGCCGATCCATGACCATATTCGCGGAAGGCGCGCGACCCGATCGCATCGGGTCGGCCTGCGCTCGTCGGAGATGCGCCGAATGCCGTCCGCCCCGGACGGCCGCCGGCCTGCGATGTCGCGTCGCCGGTCGGCGGGTCGTCGTCTCGCCGAAGAGACCAGGCAGGATCGCAACAGAAGAACCCTGACAGGGAGACATTCATGCCCGAGGCCTACATCTACGATCACGTCCGCACCCCGCGCGGTCGCGGCAAGGCGGACGGATCGCTGCACGAGGTGCCGGCCGTCGATCTCTCGGTGACGACGCTGAAGGCGATCCAGGATCGAAACCACCTCAATCCGGTGATGATCGAGGACGTGGTGCTCGGCTGCGTCGACCCCGTCGGCGAGGCGGGCGGCGACATCGCCCGCGCGGCCGCCCTCAAGGCCGGCTTCGGCAAGGAGGTGCCGGGCGTCCAGATCAACCGCTTCTGCGCGTCGGGCCTCGACGCCGTCAACCTCGCGGCCGCCCAGGTGATGAGCGGCATGAAGGAGATGACGATCGGCGGCGGCGTCGAATCCATGAGCCGCATCGGCATGGCAGCCTCGGGAGGGGCCTGGCCGGTCGATCCCAAGCTCGCGATCGACACCTATTTCCTGCCGCAAGGCATCGCCGCCGACCTGATCGCGACGAAATACGGCTTCTCGCGCGACGACGTCGACGCCTTCGCCGTCGAAAGCCAGAAGCGCGCCGCCCGCGCCTGGGACGAGGGGCGCTTTTCGAAATCGGTGGTTCCGGTGCGCGACGTGAACGGGCTCGTGATCCTCGATCGCGACGAGCACCTGCGTCCGCAGACGGACATGCAGTCGCTCGGCCAGCTCAAGGCCGCCTTCGAGCAGATGGGCGACATGGCGGGCTTCGACGCGGTCGCGATCGCGGCGCATCCGGACGTCGAGTTCGTCACCCACGTCCACCATGCCGGCAATTCGTCCGGCATCGTCGACGGCGCCTCGGCCGTGCTGATCGGCACCAAGGCGGCGGGCGAGATGGCCGGCATCAAGCCGCGCGCGCGGCTGCGCGCCTTCGCCTCGATCGGCTCGGACCTCGCGCTGATGCTGACGGGCCCCATCGACGTCACCGCCTTGGTGCTCAAGAAGGCGGGCATGGAGGTCTCCGACGTCGATCTGTTCGAGATCAACGAGGCCTTCTCGGCGGTGGTCCTGCGCTACATGCAGGCGCTCGATCTCGATCCGGAGCGTGTGAACCCCTGCGGCGGCGCGATCGCCATGGGCCACCCGCTCGGCGCCACCGGCGCCATGGTGCTCGGCACCGCGCTCGACGAGCTCGAGCGCACGGACAAGTCGGTCGCGCTCGTCACGCTCTGCGTCGCCGCAGGCATGGGCACCGCCGCGATCATCGAGCGCGTGTGACGGGAGGACACGAGATGGATCTCACGAATTTCCGCTTCGAAATCGATGCCGACGGCATCGCCACCGCCACCTGGGACATGCCCGACCGCTCGATGAACGTCATCACCGTCGCGGTGATGGACGAGCTCGACGCGATCCTCCAGCGCGTCGTCTCCGACGAGGGCATCAAGGGCTGCGTGATCGCCTCCGCCAAGAACGATTTTTCGGGCGGCGCCGATCTCACGATGCTCCAGGGCCTGCGCGATCTCTTCGTGAAGCTCTCGGGAGAGCGCGGCGAGGAGGAGGCGATGCGCGTCTTCTTCGAGGAATCGCGGCGTCTCTCGCTCCTCTACCGGCGCATCGAGACGGCGGGCAAGCCCTTCGTCGCGGCGGTGCACGGAATCTGCCTCGGCGGCGCCTTCGAGCTCGCCCTCGCCTGCCATCGCCGTGTGCTCTGCGACCACGACCGCACCAAGGTGGGGCTTCCCGAGATCAAGGTCGGCCTCTTCCCCGGCGCCGGCGGCACGCAGCGCGTGGCGCGCCTGATGCAGACGGGCGACGCCCTGCAGATGCTGTTCAAGGGCCAGCAGATCAAGGGATTGATGGCCCGCAACATGGGCCTCGTCCACGAGGTCGTGCCCCACGACAAGCTCATCGAGACCGCCAAGGACTACATCCGCCAGGGCGGCAAGGCGGTCGCGCCCTGGGACGAGAAGGGCTTCAAGCTGCCCTCCAACAAGGTCTATTCGGCCGCCGGCATGCAGATCTGGCCGGCCGCGAACGCGATCTATCGCCGCGAGACGAACGACAACTACCCCGCCGCCAAGGCCATCCTGCAATCGGTCTACGAGGGCCTGCAGCTGCCGATGGACCTCGCGCTTCGCGTCGAGTCCCGCTATTTCGCGAAGATCCTGCGCTCGCCGGAGGCGGCGGCGATGATCCGCACGCTCTTCGTCTCGATGGGCGAGCTCAACAAGGGCGCGCGCCGCCCGGCTTCCGCGCCGAAGACGAACCTCAAGAAGATCGGCGTCGTCGGCGCGGGCTTCATGGGCGCGGGCGTCGCCTACGTCTCCGCGGCGGCGGGCTTCGAGGTCGTCCTCGTCGACCGCGACATGGAGGCGGCGGAGAAGGGCAAGGCCTATTCGCAGAAGCTGATGTCCGATCAGGTGATGAAGGGCCGCGCCAAGGGCGCCGACCGCGACGCGCTCCTCGCCCTCATCACCCCGAGCGCCTCCTATGCCGATCTCTCGGGCTGCGACCTCGTGATCGAGGCCGTGTTCGAGGATCCGAAGGTCAAGGCGCAGGTCATCGCCGAGGTCGAGGCGGCCGTGGGCGAGCGCGCGATCTTCGGCTCGAACACCTCGACCCTTCCGATCTCGGGGCTCGCCAAGGCCTCCGCCCGCCCTGAGCGCTTCATCGGCATCCATTTCTTCTCGCCGGTCGAGAAGATGATGCTCGTCGAGATCATCATGGGCGAGAAGACGGGCGAGGAGGCGCTCGCGACCGCGCTCGATTTCGTGCGGGCGATCAAGAAGACGCCGATCGTCGTCAACGACGCGCGCGGCTTCTTCGCCAATCGCTGCGTGGGCGCCTACATCCTCGAAGGGCACAAGATGCTCACCGAGGGCGTGCCGCCCGCCATGATCGAGAACGCGGGCAAGGCGGCGGGCATGCCGGTCGGGCCGCTCTCGCTCAACGACGAGGTGGCGCTCGATCTCGCGCTCAAGATCGTCAAGGCGACGAAGGCGCAGCTCGGCGAGGGCGCGGTCGACCCGGCGCAGGAAGCGCTCCTCGTCGCCATGGTCGAGACGGAAGGCCGGCTCGGCCGCAAGAACCGCAAGGGCTTCTACGATTATCCGGAGGGCGGCAAGAAGCGGCTCTGGCCGGGGCTCTCGGACCTCGTGAAGGCGCCGCGGCTCGGCGAGACGATCGATTTCGAGGAGCTGCAGGAGCGCCTCCTGATCGCCCAGGCGCTCGAGGCGGCGCGCACGGTCGAGGAAGGGGTGATCACCGATCCGCGCGAGGCCGATGTCGGCTCGATCCTCGGCTTCGGCTTCGCGCCGTTCACGGGCGGCGCCCTCTCCTATATCGACATGATGGGGGCCAAGACCTTCGTCGAGAAGGCGGAGCGCCTCGCGGAGATCCACGGGCCCCGCTTCGCGCCCCCGCAGCTCCTGCGCGACATGGCCGCGCGGGGCGAGACCTTCTACGGACGCGCGAAGACGAAGGCGGCGTGATCGTCGCCAACGGGGAGGGGGAGCCCCCTCCCCTGCTCGGCCCGAATGTCGTTATCAAGTCAGTCGCGCCGACAGGGTGAGTGCTCCACCGGTGTCATCCCCGGCCGGAGGTCGCTTGCGACCGGAGGGGAAGGGGACCCAGCACGAGAATTGCTTGCGGAGCAAGCACTTGTGGCGGCGACGAGCCGCCTGGTCGGCGGCGCGAGCGCTTGCTCCGCAAGCGTCTTCCTGCGCTGGGTCCCCTTCCCCTGCGCACGCTACGCGTGCTCCGGCCGGGGATGACACGGGGGAGCAGCCCCGACGTTGTAATCCCAAACGCTAGAGGGCAATCCGGAACCCATACGCACGACGTCGCAGTCGCAGCCTGTAGGCTGCGTTTCTTCATCATGCGCGAGGGTGAGGTGGTGGAGCAAGCACGGCATGCGCGCTCGGACGGTCGTCGCGTGTAGGGGTCCCGCTCCAGCCGCACCAGGCGGTGCGTCATGCCCCCCGACGAGACCATCAGCGTCGAATGGAGCTGCGTCGGCACCCGACCGAAACCGGACCCGAGCCGCGCGGACGCGCGCCCTCACCCCCGCGCGGTCATCGTCTCGATCACCACCCGCGCCGCGGCGGCGCTCGGGGTCTCGCCGCCGAGATCCATGGCGGCGTCGATGCGCGCGAAGGCCGCCTCCTGGGCGCGCCGCGCGGGCGTGTCGTCGCACAAGGGCGCGAGCGCGTCGGCGAGGCGCTCGGCGGTCACCTGATCCTGCACGAATTCCGGGATCGCCTTCTCCCCGAGAACGAGGTTCGCGAGCACGATCGTGTCGACGGTCAGCAGGAAGCGCAGGCTCTCCTCGAGCTTCGACACCTTGTAGGCGACGATCATCGGCACGCCCGAGAGCGCGAGCTCGAGCGTGACGGTGCCGGAGGCCGCGAGCGCGACCTGCGCGCGGCGGAAGGCCTCGAATTTGGCCGCCTCACCGCGCACGATACGCGGCTTCTGCGCCCAGCCCGCCACCCCCTCCTCGACGAGGGGCAGGACGTGGTCGACGGCCGGCAGGGTCACCGACACGGGGCGGCCGAGGCTCTCGGCGAGCCGGGCGATCGCCCCGCCGAAGGGCGCCATCAGCCGGGAGACCTCCGAGCGGCGCGAGCCCGGCAGGACGAGGAGCTCGAGCGGCCCCTCCCCGATCGCCGCCCGCTCGCCGGGCGCGGGGCGCAGGTCTCGGGTGCGCTCGATCAGCGGATGGCCGACATAGGTGCAAGGCGGACCGCCCAAGCGCCGATGCGCCGCCGGCTCGAACGGCTTGAGCGCCATGACATGATCGACATAGGCGCGCATCGACCGCGCGCGCCAGGGCCGCCAGGCCCAGACGGTCGGCGAGACGTAGTTCACGATCGGCAGACCGGGCAGCCGGCGCCGCACGCGGCGCGCCACCCGGTGGGTGAAATCCGGGCTGTCGATCACGACGAGCATGTCGGGCGCCGCCGCGACGACGGCGTCCGCCGCCTGCCGGATGCGCGCGAGCAGGCTCGGCAGGCGCGCGATCACCGGCAGGATGCCCATCACCGAGATGTCGGCCATGGGAAACAGGCTCGTCACCCCCGCCCGCGCCATGCGCTCCCCGCCGATGCCGGAGAACCGCGCCTGCGGCAGGCGCTCGCGCAGCGCCTCGATCAGGCGGGCGCCGAGCTGATCGCCCGATTCCTCGCCCGCGATGAGATAGATATGCGGATCGGGCTTCATGCGCGCGGGTCCTCTCGCGGCGGATCGCAGGCGACGACGAAGATCCCGAGCCGATCGGCCTCGGCCGCCATGCTGGGCCGGTCCACCACGAGCGTCGCGCCGGCCGCGATCGCGATCCCGCGACAGCCGGCCTCGGCCGCGCGGGCGACCGTGCGCGGGCCCACGGTCGCGAGATCGACGCGCGGATCCTGTCCCGCCTTCGCGCCCTTGACGAGGACGCGCACGCCCTCCGCCTTCGTCTGCGCTCCGCCGAGAAGGCGCATGAAGCCGCGCCCGCGGTCGAGATCGGCGACGCGGGCGAGCATGCGATCGGTCCCCTCCGGGCCCTCCACCGCGAGGATGCGCGCGTTCTCGACGACGAGCGCCTGGCCGATGTCGAAGGGCGAGAGCGCCGCGAGGCAGGCGAAGCCGACCGCCATCGTCGCGCGCGCCTCCGGCGGCACGCTCGGCCCGCCGATCGGCCCGGCCGCCGGCAGGAGAGCGGGCGCGACCTCGTGGGCGCCCAGCACGCGATGGCCCTCGTCCTCCAGGAGGCGGATCACGGCGCGCAGGAGATGATCGTCGCCGCGGCCGAAGATCTCGGCGAGCTCGCGGCGGTTGCGCCAGGCCGCGACGCCGGAGGCGAGCGCCGCCGGCGAGGGTCGGCTGACGCCGCCCGCGAGCACGATCTCGCAGGCGCCCCAGGCGCGCAGCTGGTCGAGGATCGTCGCGACGTCGAGGACGTCGACGACGCGCTCCGCCCGCGCCCGAAGATCGGCCTCGGCGAAGCCGCGCAGAGCGAGGATGCGGGTCGGGCGCCCCGCGGCGAGGGCCGCCTCGGCGACGATGCGCGGCAGCGCCCCCGCGCCGGCGACGAGCACGAGCGGGCGCGCCTCGCCCTCCCCGCTCATCAGTCGGCGCCGTCCTTGGGCGTCAGCACCGAGCGGTCGCCGCGCGCCCGGATGAAGGCGAGGATCTCGGCGACCTGCGCATGCCCGCCATAGGCCTGCTCGACGTCCTCCAGCCGCTCCTCGAGCGTCCCCTCCGGCGCGAACAGGAGCCGGTAGGCGCGGCGCAGGTCGTGGATGCTCTCGCGCGAGAAGCCGCGGCGGCGCAGGCCGATGATGTTGAGGCCGGCGAGCCGGGCGCGGTTGCCGAGCGCCATGCCGTAGGGGATCACGTCCTGCTCGATCGCCGACATGCCGCCCACGAAGGCGTAGGCGCCGATGCGCACCCGCTGGTGGAGCCCCGCGCCGCCCCCGATGATGGCGTGGTCCCCGATCTCGGTATGGCCGCCGAGCATGACGTTGTTCGTCAGCACGACGCCGTCGCCAAGCCTGCAATCGTGCGCGACATGGCTGTAGGCGAGGAGGAAGCAGCGATCGCCGACGCGCGTCTCGAGCCCCCCGTGCGGCGTGCCGGGGTTCATCGTCACCGATTCGCGGATGATGCAATCGGCCCCCACGATCAGCCGGTTCGGCTCGCCCTTGTATTTGAAGTCCTGCGGCGGATGGCCGAGCGCCGCGAAGGAGAAGATCTTCGTGCGCGCGCCGATCGTCGTGTGCCCGGCGATCACCACGTGGCTCACGAGCTCGCAACCGTCGCCGAGCTCGACCTGCGGCCCGACATGGCAGAACGGTCCGACGACGACGTCGGCGCCGAGGCGGGCGCCGTCCTCGACGATCGCGCTCGGATGGATGCGCGCGCTCACTCGAGCACCAGCATGGCGGCGAGCTCCGCCTCGGCCACGACGGCGCCGTCGACCTTCGCCTCGCCGCGGTACCACCACATGTTCCGCCGCTGGTTGAGCTTCGTCATGTGGAACTCGACCGTGTCGCCGGGGATGACGGGCTTGCGGAACTTCGCCTTGTCGATCGTCATGAAATAGACCTGCTCGGGCTTCTTCGACTTGGCGAGGGACGCCAGCACGCAGATCGCGCCCGCCGTCTGCGCCATTCCCTCCAGGAGGAGCACGCCCGGGAAGATCGGCCGCGTCGGGAAATGACCGGTGAATTGCGGCTCGTTGAAGGTGACGTTCTTGATGCCGATGCAGGAGCGATCGGAATCGATGTCGCGGATGCGGTCGACGAGCAGGAAGGGGTAGCGGTGGGGCAGGAGCTCCAGGATGCGGACGATGTCGACGGCTTCGAGGCTCGTGGTCTCACTCTCGCTCATCGCGCTCCCTCTCTCGTCTTCTCCGGCGCCGGGCCGCGGCGTCAGCTCTCGCTCGCCTCGCCGTCGTCTTTGGCGGAAACGCGCCGGGATGCAAGCGTTTTGACGGCCGTGATCTCGCGGAACCAGTCCCGCACGGGCTTGGCCGGCGTGCCGCCCCAGCGCGCGCCCGGCGGCACGTCGCCATTGACGTTGGAGGAGCCCGCGATCTGCGCGCCCGCGCCGATCCGCACGTGACCGACGATTCCGACCTGACCGCCGAGCACGACGAAATCCTCGAGCGTCGCCGAGCCCGAGATGCCGACCTGGGCGACGATCACGCAATGGCGGCCGATGACGACGTTGTGGGCGATCTGGACGAGGTTGTCGATCTTGGTCCCCTCCCCGATCACGGTGTCGCGCGAGGAGCCGCGGTCGATCGTCGTGTTGGCGCCGATCTCGACGTCGTCCTGGATGACGACGCGGCCGACCTGGGGGACCTTGGCGTGGCCGCGCCCGCCCATGGCGAAGCCGAAGCCGTCCTGCCCGATCCGCACCCCCGCATGGACGATGACGCGGTTGCCGACGAGCGCATGGGACAAAGTCGCGCCGGGCCCGATCGAACAATCGCGGCCGATGCGGCATTGCGGGCCGACGACGGCATTGGCGCAGACGATGCTGCCGGCGCCGATCTCCGCATGCGGGCCGACGACGGCACCGGGATCGATCGTCGCGCCGTGCTCGATACGCGCGGTCGGGTGGACGATGGCGCCGGGGGAGACGCCCTGCGCGGAGAAACTCGATTGCGGCCGCGTCGCCTCGGGGAAGAGCCGGGCGAGCACGGCCGCGAAGACCCGGTAGGGATCGCCGACGACGAGCTCGATCGTGCCGGAGGGCGCCTTGCCGGCGAAGCGGCGGGACAGGAGCACGAGCCCCGCCTGCGTCGCGGCGAGGGACGGCGCGTAGCGCGGATTGTCCATGTAGGCGATTGCCGACGGCGCTGCGTGATCGAGCGCAGCCGCCCCCGTGAAGGCGCGTTCCGGGTCGGCACCCTCGGGAACGGCGATGCCGGCGAGTTCGGCGACCTCGCGAAGCGAGATCGCACCCGCGGCCGGAAAGAAGACGGGCTCCGCCATAGGCTCCCTCGCGCCTGTCGTCGGAGCGCGGCGGGAGGGCCGCGCTCCGCAAGCAACGATGCGCGTCAGAAGCTCGTTCCGCCGGAGAAGCGGAAGGCCTGCGTCCGGTCCCCCGCGCCCTTCGAGAGGGCCCAGGCATAGTCGAAGCGGATCGGGCCGAGCGGCGAGGCCCAGAGCAGGCTCGCGCCGACCGAGGAGCGGATCGACCGATCGTCGCGGACGTTGATCGCCGTTCCCTGGATCACGCGGCTGCCGTCGTAGCCGAACAGCGTGCCCGCGTCGGCGAAGACCGCGCCCCGGAGCCCGAGATCTCGCGGCAGGAGCGCGATCGGGAACTGGACCTCGATCGAGCCGCCGAAATAGGTCGTCCCGCCGAGCGCGTTGCCGCGCGGATCGGTGACCGCGAGATCGCGCGGGCCCATCGACTCGAAGCCGCGCACCAGGGAATGGCCGAGCTGGAAGTGGTCGAGGATGCGCAGCCGGTCGCGGCCGAAGGCCGCCACGTGGCCGCCCTGGACGCGGGCGATGCCGACCACGTCGTCGAACAGCTCGTGATAATAGCGCGCATCGGCAGTGACGCGGAAATAGCGCGAGTCGCCGCCCAGACCCGCCACGTCCGGACGCACCTCGGCGAAGAGGCCCGACCGCGGATCGCGCGCGTTGTCGAGCGAATTGTAGGTGAAGGTGAGGCCCACGAGCGAGGTGATCGTCCGCCCCTCCGCCTCGCGCAAGGCGAGCGAGGATTGCGGGCGGAAGCGCGCCGGGATGGTCAGCTTCTGCTCGAACAGCGAGTAGCGGGTGCCGATGGAGAACTCCTCGGTGATCGGCACCGTGAAGCGGACCGTGCCGCCCGTCGTCCGCGTCTCGTAGAACGCCGTCCGCGAGGCGTCGCTGAAGGTCGAGAACAGGTCGAAGCCCGCAGCCACCCGATAGCCGAGGAAGTACGGCTCGGTGAACGAGAAGTCGATGCCCTGCGAGCGCTCGCCCCAGGAGCCCGCGATCCGCACGAATTGGCCGCGACCGAGGAAGTTCGATTCGGTCAGCGAGATCTCGCCGATGAACCCGTCGGCCGACGAATAGCCGCCGGCGATCGCGAAGGAGCCCGTCGGACGGTCCTCCACGTCGATGTTCACGATCAGGCGGTCGGGCGCGAGGCTCGGCTCGGTCGAGATCCGAACGCGCTCGAAGAAGCCCAGATTGTTGAGCCGCCGCTCGGCGCGGTCCAGCAGGACCTTGTTGTAGGGGTCGCCTTCGCCGAGATCGAGCTCGCGACGGATGACGTAGTCGCGCGTGCGCGTGTTGCCGCGGATATTGATCCGGTCGATGAAGACGCGCGGGCCTTCCTCGACGATATAGGCGATGTTGACGACGCCCGCGGTGCGGTCGCGCTCGCCCGTCGGGCGCACCTGCGCGAACGGGAAGCCGCGGCGGGCGACCTCGGTCGTCAGCTCGGTGAGGCTGCGCTCGACCTCGGTCGCGTCGTAGATGCGGCCGGTGCGGGTGAGGACGCGACGGTCGAGATCGGCGGTCGCGACGCCCGGGATCCGCGAATCGACGCTCACCGACCCGACGCGGTACTGCATGCCCTCGTCCACCGCGATGGTGATGAGGAAGCCCTGCTGCGCCTCGCTGAACTCGACATTCGTGCCGACGATCTGGAAATCGGCATAGCCGTTGCGCAGGTAGAAGCGGCGGATGAGCTCGAGATCGGCGGCGAGGCGGTCCGGATCGTAGACGTCGGTCGTCTTGAGGAACGAGAGGATGCCCTGCTCGGTCGTGGTCATCACGTCGCGCAGGCGCCGATCCGAAAAGGCCTGATTGCCTTCGAAGGAGATCGAGCGCACGCCGGTCTTGACGCCCTCGTCGATCGTGAAGACGACGTCCACGCGACCGCCGGGAACGTCCACGATGCGGTGGGAGACGCGCGCCAGCGCGCGGCCGGTGCGGCGGTAGATCTCCTCGATCCGCGCGACGTCGGCCGCGATCGTCGCCGGGTTATAGGGCTGGAGCGCCCGCGTCTGCAGCTCGGGCCGCAGCGTGTCGCCCTGGATGCGGCGATTGCCCTCGAAGGCGACGCGGTTGACGACCGTGTTCTCCGCGACCGTCACGATCGTCTGCCCGCCGCTCCGGCTGACGCTGACATTCGTGAAGAAGCCCGTCGCGACCAGGTTGCGCCTGGCTTCCTCGGGGCTCACCCCGACGACGTAGGCCCGGATCGTCGCATCGTCGATGCGCTCGTTGCCTCGCACCACGACCTGCTGCGCGAAGGCCTCGCCGACGGAGAGCACCGCGAAGGCGGCGGCCATGGCGACGGACATACGCTTCGTCGCCGTGATCCGGCGATGCTTCTTCACAGACATTGATCGGCCCGTCTCGTTCTTGGTTTCCACGGGTTACCGTGCGCGTGCCGACGGGCGCTTTCACACCCCCCGACCGTTCTGGTCCAGTCTCGCTTCTAACCAAGTCTGGCGGTTCTGCAAACCGCCACGTCCACACCCGAGACGGATTTTGCCGGGGCGTGGCCTTCGTGTCACGTCCCCGCGCGGGTAAACGATGCGGTAAGGTGAACGATATCGTTCCAGGTGGCGAACAGCATCAGCATGATCACGAGCGCGAAGCCGATGCGGAAGCCGATCTCCTGCGCATTCTCGCTCAAGGGGCGCCCGCGCACGGCCTCGACCGCGTAGAACATCAGGTGCCCGCCGTCGAGCATCGGCACCGGGAACAGGTTGATGAGCCCGATCGACACCGAGAGCACGGCCGCGAGAGACAGGAGCGCGACGATGCCGAAGGTCGCGACCTCGCCCGAGACCTTGGCGATTCGGATCGGCCCGGAGAGCTGGTCCGCCGATTCGCGGCCCGTCACGAGCTTGCCGAGGTAGTTGAAGGTGCGCTCCACGACGAAGAAGCACTCGTAGACGCCCTGGCGCAGCGCCTCGACCGGTCCGTAGCTGATGTGCCGAATCGCCTCCTCGGTGCGCGAGGCCTGGATGCCCAGCATCCCGATGCGCTGACGCCCGAAGGCGGTATCGGTCTCGACCCGCTCCGGCACGGCCTCGAGAGAGAGGAGCTGCCCGCCGCGATCGACCACGATCGTCAGACGGTCCTCCGCCGAGGAGGACACGATTCGCTGCATGTCGTTGAAGCCGACGATCGTGCGGCCGTCGATCTCGACGATGACGTCCCCGGCCAGGATGCCGGCGCGCTCCGCGGCGCTGCCCTCGATCACCGCCTCGACGCGCGGCACGATCACGTCGCGCCCGTTCACGTAGAGGAGCCCCGCGAACAGCGCGACCGCGAGGATGAAATTCGCGATCGGGCCCGCGGCGACGATCGCCGCGCGCTGGGCGACCGACTTGTGGTGGAAGCTCACGGCCTTCTCGGCCTCGCTCATCTGCGCGATGGCCTCCTGATCGGGATTGGAGGCCGCGCCCGCGTCGCCCGCGAACTTCACGTAGCCGCCGAGCGGCACGGCGCAGACCTTCCATCGCGTCCCGTGCTTGTCGGTCCAGCCCACGAGTTCCGGCCCGAAACCGAGCGAGAACGCCTGCACGCCCACCCCGCACCAGCGCCCGACGAGAAAGTGACCCATCTCGTGGACGAAGATGACGATCGCGAGCACGAACAGGAAGGGCACGATATAGCCGAACAGGAGGCTGAACACGCCCCCGCCCATCGCCCCGATGAACTCCATCCGCTCCACTCCCCGTTCGCCGCGCCGCAGCGCCGGCCGTGTCTCGCGAACCCTAGATCGGTCGCAGCGTCCCATCCTGCAAGATTTCGGCCGCGCGTGCGCGAGATTCCGCGTCCAGCGTTAATGCCTCCTCGATCGTGGCGGGCGTAGGGCGGGCGGCGGCGGCCATGACGTCGCAGACCCGCTCCACCAGATCCGCGATGGCGGTGAAGCCGATGCGCTCGGCGCAGAAGGCCGCGACGGCGACCTCGTTCGCCGCGTTGAGCACCGTCGTCGCCCCTCCGCCCGCGGCGAGCGCCGCCTCGGCGAGCGCTAGGCAACGGAAGCGCGCACGATCCGGCGGCGCGAAGGTGAGCGTGCCGATCGTCGCGAGATCGAGCCGCGGCGCCGCGTGGGAGAGGCGCGCGCCGTCGATCTCCAGGCTGTTGAGGATCGGCACCCGCATGTCCGCCGCGGCGAGCCCCGCCGTGACCGAGCCGTCGCGCCAATGGACGAGGCCGTGGACGATCGATTGCGGGTGGACGAGGACCGCGAGCGCCTCCGCACCGACCCCGAAGAGATGGTGCGCCTCGATCAGTTCGAGACCCTTGTTCATCAGGGTCGCCGAATCGATGCTGATCTTGGCGCCCATCGACCAGGTCGGATGCGAGAGCGCCTGGCGCACGCTGACCCGCGCGAGGGCCTCGGCCGGCGTCTCGCGAAACGGCCCGCCGGAGGCGGTGAGCGTGATCAGGTCTACGTCCTCGCGCCGCCCCGCGCGCAGGGCCTGTTCGAGGGCGTTGTGCTCGGAATCGACGGCGCGCACCACGGTGCCCGTCGCCCGCGCCGCCGCCATGAAGGCGGTGCCGGCCGAGACGAGGCATTCCTTGTTGGCGAGCGCGAGCACGCGGCAATGCCCGAGCGCCGCGTGGGTCGGCTCGAGGCCGGCGGCGCCCGAGATCGCGGCGATCACGACCTCGGCCTCGCGCCGGGCCGCCTCGAGCACCGCGGCGCGGCCGGCGCCGCAGGCGATCCCCGTCCCCGCGAGCGCCTCCGCGAGGGCCGGGCCGGCGCTCTCCTCGGCGATCGCCGCGAAGCGCGCGCGGAGCGCGACGGCGAGGTCGGCGAGCGCCCGCGCGTCGCGCCCGCCCACGAGCGCCTCGACCCGGAAGCGATCCGGATCGGCGCGCACCACGTCGACGCTCGAGCGCCCGACCGACCCCGTGGCCCCCAGAATGGTGATCGAGCGCGTCATCCCCGAACGTCCTTTCCCGCGGCTGTCGCGGCCTTGAACCTCCCGAGCCCCTCAGCCGAACGCGTTCGTCAGGAGCGCGAGGGCACCGAGGCAGCACACGGCGAAGAAGGCGTCGATCCGATCGAGCACGCCTCCGTGCCCCGGAATGATACGGCTCGAATCCTTGACAGCGAACCGTCGTTTCAATGCGGACTCGGCGAGGTCGCCGCCCTGACCGACGATCGAGGCGAGGATCGCGATCGCGACGAGCCCCGCCCAGCCGAGCGGCGGCACCCAGCCGAGCCCGGCCGCGACCAGCGCGACGAGCGTCGCGGTCAGCGTGCCGCCGAGAAGCCCGCCGATCGCCCCCGACCAGGTCTTGCCCGGGCTCACAGCCGGCCAGAGCTTCGGCCCGCGAAAGGCCCGGCCGGTGAAATAGGCCGCGATGTCGGTGAACCAGACGACGGCGAAGATCCACAGGAGACCGGGCAGGCCGAGCGCCGGGTGCTCGCGCACGAGCGCGGGCACGAGGGCGAGGACGAGGGCGGCGCCGAGCCCGATCGAGGCCCAGAGCCGATCGCGACCCGAGCGCGCGAGGAGGAGAATCGCGACGACGCCCGCGAGGCCGAGACCGATCGCAAGGAGCATCGCCCCCGGGGCGAGGAGGAGCGACGCCGTCACCGCGACGAGCGTCCCGATCAGGATCGCCCGCATGGCGTGCGCCCGCGCGAGCCGCGTCACGGCGGCCCATTCGTAGAGCGCGGCGCCGGCGACGAGGAGCCAGAACAGGGCGTTCGCGACGCCTCCCGCGATCGCCGCCCCGAGCGCGGCGGCGATCAGGACGAGCGCGGAGAGGAGGCGCACGCCGGTCTCCGAGCGCAGAAAGCCGCCCTCGTGCGGGGGGCTCGCCATCTCAGGGCGCCCCCGAGCCGGACGGGCCCTCGCCGAGGCCGCCGAAGCGCCGCTCGCGGCGGGCATATTCCGCGAGCGCGGCGGCGAAGATCTCCGCGTCGAAATCCGGCCACAGCTCCTGCAGGAACACGTATTCGGCGTAGGCGCATTGCCAGGGCAGGAAATTCGAGACCCGGACCTCGCCCGAGGTGCGGATCACGAGGTCGGGATCCGGTATGCCGCGCGTGTCGAGCGCGCCCGCGAAGGTCGCCTCGTCGATGGCCTCCGCGGCGAGCTCTCCGCGCGCGACGCGCTCGGCGAGGGCGCGGGCGGCGCGGACGATCTCCTGGCGGCCGCCGTAATTGAAGGCGACGACGAGGACGAGCCCGTCGTTCCCCGCCGTGCTCGTCTCGGCCTCGTCGAGCAGGCCGACGATGTCGGGCGACAGGCCGGCGCGGTCGCCGATCACGCGGACGCGCACGTTGTTCTTGGCGAGCTCGGCGAGATCCTTGCGGATGAAGCGCTTGAGGAGCCCCATCAGATCGGCGATCTCGCCCTGCGGCCGGCTCCAGTTCTCGGCGGAGAAGGCGTAGATCGTCAGGTAGGAGATGCCCGCCTCGCCGGCGATGCGGACCGCCCGGCGCAGGGCCTCGACGCCGCGCCGGTGGCCCTCGACGCGCGGCAGCCCGCGGCGCGCCGCCCAGCGCCCGTTGCCGTCCATGATGACGGCGACATGGCGCGGCAGCCGCCCCTGATGAGGCTGCGAGGCGGCGCCCCGGCCGGAATGGGGCGTCAGGGCGGCGGTTGCGCCGAGTTCGGCAGCCATTGCGGCTCCATGCTCCTGAGGGCGGCCGTCGCGGCCGGACCTGTCGTCGTCGAGGCGTCGCTGATCGTTGGTCGCGGCACCTCAGACCTGCATGATTTCCTTCTCCTTGGCCGCCAGCACGCCGTCGATCTCGGACACGTGCTCGTCCGTCGCCTTCTGGACGAGGTCGGCCTGACGCTTCTCGTCGTCCTGGCCGATGGTGCCGTCCTTCTCGAGCTTCTTGAGCTGGTCGAGCCCGTCGCGGCGCACGTGCCGGACGGCGATGCGCGCCTCCTCGGCGTATTTGTGGGCCACCTTGACGAGCTCCTTGCGGCGCTGCTCGGTCATCTCGGGAATGCGCAGGCGGATCACCTGGCCTTCCGTCTGCGGGTTGAGGCCGAGATCGGATTCGCGGATCGCCTTCTCCACCGCCGAGACCATGCCGCGGTCCCAGACCTGCACGGAGATGAGCCGCGGCTCGGGCACGCTGATGGTCGCGAGCTGCGTGATCGGCATGCTCGCCCCGTAGGCGTCGACCTGGACGGGCTCGACGAGGCTCGCCGAGGCGCGCCCGGTCCGCAAGCCGGCGAGGTCCGATTTCAGGGAGGACACCGCCCCCGCCATCCGCCGCTTGATGTCGTTGAGATCGAAATCCGCGCTCATCGCTCCCTCGCCTGTCTGTTTGTCGTGTGCATCGTGGGATGGGGATTACGCCGATGCGTCGCCCGCATCAAGGGGCGACCACCGTCGAGGGCGCCGTCCCCTCGAGGATCGCGAGGATCGAGCTCGGCGGATGCACGCAGCCGACGATGATCGCGAGCGCCTGCTCGCGGGCGAGCGCGAAGGCGGCGGTGTCCATCACCTTGAGATCGCGGGAGATGGCTTCGTCGTGCGTCAGGCGCTCGTAGCGCACGGCGCTCGGGTCCTTCTTGGGATCGGCGGAATAGACGCCGTCGACCTGCGTCGCCTTGAGCACGGCGTCGCAGCGCAGCTCGGCGGCGCGCAGGACGGCGGAGGTGTCGGTCGTGAAGAACGGATTGCCGGTGCCGCCGGCGAGCACGACCACCTGGCCCTTGTCGAGGTGGTGGAGCGCGGGCTGGCGCGCATAGGTCTCGCAGATCGTCGGCATCGAGACTGCCGACATCGTGCGCGCCGGCACGCCCGCCGCGTTGAGCGCCGTCTCGAGCGCGAGCGAGTTCATCACGGTCGCGAGCATGCCCATCGAGTCGGCGGTGGCGCGATCGATCCAGCCGGCCGCGCTCATGCGCGCGCCCCGGATGATGTTGCCGCCGCCCACCACGAGCGCGATCTCGAAGCCCGCCGCCGTCGCGCGCGCGATGTCCGCGGCGACGCCGGAGAGGATCTGGGGATCGAGCCAATAGCCGTCGGGGGCCTGCATGGCCTCGCCCGAGATCTTCACCAGCACGCGCTTGTAGGGCATCGCCACGAAGCCGCCTCCCGTTCGCGATTGCATCGACGCGCGCGGCAGGGTGCCCCGCCGCGCCTTCCGGCGCAAGCGGAGCCGACGGAGGAGCCCGACGCGACCGCGCGCGGGCTCTTGTTAGGGGGGCGACCGCCGCTCCGCAAGCGCCACGAATGCCGCTGCGGAAGATGGCGGAGCGCCGCGGAAACGGAAAACGCCGCCCCGAGGGGCGGCGCTCCACGATCGCGCGATGGGCGACGCGCTCAGGCCTTGACGCCGGCCTGGGCGGCGACTTCGGCGGCGAAGTCGGTCTCTTCCTTCTCGATGCCCTCGCCGAGCGCGTAGCGGACGAAGCCGCCGATCTTGATCGGCCCGCCGACCTTGCCCTCGCTCTCCTTGAGAACCTGGCCGACCGTCTTCGTCGTGTCGTGCACGAAGGACTGCTCGAGGAGGGTGACCTCCTTGTAGTAGGACTTTAGGCCGCTCTCGACGATCTTCTGCATGACGTGGTCGGGCTTGCCGGCGTTCTTCTCGCGCAGGATCGCCGACTCGCGCTCCACCGTCGCCGGATCGATGCCCGACGCGTCGACCGCGACCGGGTTCACGGCGGCGATGTGCATGGCGATCATGCGGCCGAGATTGGCGAGCTCGTCGGTGTTGCCGCCGGTCGATTCCATCGCGACGAGGACGCCGATCTTGCCGAGGCCCTCCGAGACGGCGGCGTGCATGTAGCTGCCGACCACGCCCTGGGCGACCGTCACCTTGGCGGTGCGGCGGATCGTCATGTTCTCGCCGATCGTGGCGATGAGCTCCTGGATGCGCTCGCCGACGCTGCCCGAGGCGCCGGGCATCGGGGCCGCGACGAGGGCGTCGACCGTGCCGTCGGTGTCGGCGACGACCTTGGCCGCCGCACGCACGAAGGCCTGGAACTGCTCGTTGCGCGCCACGAAGTCGGTCTCGGAATTGACCTCGACCATGGCGGCGACGTTGCCGCGCGCCTCGATCGCGACGAGACCCTCGGCGGCGACGCGCCCGGCCTTCTTCGCCGCCTTGGCGAGACCCTTCTTGCGCAGCCAGTCGACCGCGGCCTCGATGTCGCCGTCCGTCTCCGTGAGCGCGTTCTTGCAGTCCATCATGCCTGCGCCGGTCTTCTCGCGCAGCTCCTTCACCATCGCCGCGGTGATGTTCGCCATGGGTCGATGTCTCCTTCGTAAAAGGGGAGCCCGGCGGTCCGTCTCGGCACGCCGGGCTTGTCGGGTCAAGAATGCGTCCTCGTCGAATCGACCGCGCTCTCGCGACGTCGCGATGACGGCGGACCGCGGGGCGCCGGTCTCGACGACGCCGTCGCGATCAGGCCGCGGCGGCTTCGAGATGGGTGCGCGCCTGCGCGACCCAGCCGTTCTGCACGATCTTGCCGTTGAGCTTCAGCTCGGAATCGAGGGCGGCGGCCTCCTCGTCGGTCAGGGCCGCGATCTGCCAGTAATGGAAGATGCCCGCGTCGTTGAGCGTCTGCTCGAGCTCGGGGCCGGCGCCGGTGAGCTTGCTGAAGTCGTCGGGCGCGCCGCGCGGGGCGACGAGGCGCTCGAAGACCGCGGTCTGCTCGGTGGCGGTCTCGACCGGCAGATCCTCGACCATCGGAGCCTCGGAGGCGCCGATGTCGATGCCGAGATCGCCCTGGCTGCGCGAGATGCCGTCGAGCGCGGCCCGGGCGATCATGTCGCAATAGAGCGCGATCGCGCGGCCGGCGTCGTCGTTCGCCGGGATCGGGAAGGTGATGCCGTCCGGATCGCAATTCGTGTCGACGATCGCCGCCACCGGGATGCCGAGGCGCTGCGCCTCGCGGATGGCGAGCTGCTCCTTGTTGGTGTCGATCACGAAGATCAGGTCGGGCACGCCGCCCATGTCCTTGATGCCGCCGAGCGCGCGGTCGAGCTTCTCGCCCTCGCGCGCGAGCATCAGACGCTCCTTCTTCGTGAGGCCCGAGCCGCCGCCGCCGATCGTCTCTTCGACCTTGCGCAGGCGGGAGATCGAGCCGGAGATCGTCTTCCAGTTCGTCAGCGTGCCGCCGAGCCAGCGGGAATTGACGTAGTACTGGGCCGAGCGCTTGGCCGCCTCGGCGACCGCGTCCTGCGCCTGGCGCTTCGTGCCGACGAGCAGCACGCGACCGCCGCGCGCCACCGTGTCGCTCACCGCCTGGAGCGCGCGGTAGAACATCGGCACGGTCTGAGCGAGGTCGATGATGTGGATGTTGTTGCGGGTGCCGAAGATGTAGGGGAGCATCTTCGGGTTCCAGCGGTGGGCCTGGTGGCCGAAATGGGCACCCGCCTCGAGCAGCTGGCGCATGGAAACGTCGGGAAGAGCCATCGTCGTTTTCTCCGGTTGAGCCTCCGTGGAGCCGAGTTCCGGCATCGCGCCGGCACCGGGGCAGCCCCGATCTGGCTCGGGGCATGGCTCCACGTGTGGAATGGGCGCGCCTATACGCGCTCGCGGGGGATAATGCAAGCCTGCGCGGGCGGTTTCGCCCGCGGGGTCAGTCAATAGGGGCGCGGGCGGATCGGCTTCACGGCGTCGCCCGTCGCGACCCGCCCCTCGCGCTCGACGAGCGCGACGAGGCCGCGCCGGCCCCTCGCGGCGGCGACGAAATCGAACGTGAGCTCGGGGCGGCCGAGCGCGGCGGCGAGCTTGCCGCCGGGCTGCCGACAGGGCGGATTGCGCTCGGTGACGAAGAGCGTGGCGCCCGACGGGAATTGCAGGCGCATGCCGGGCGCGATCGCCTCGGTGAGCCCGGGCGCGTCCGCGAGCACGAGATTCGTGCCGATCAGGGCCGGCAGGTCGACCGCGCCGATCTCGGGCAGCGCGAGCGCGGCCGCGATCTGCGCGCATTCCTCGAGCGAGACGAGCGAGATCTGGCGCAGATTGGCGATGCGCGTTCCGCGCGCGTGCCAGGGCGTGCGGGAATCGGAGGTCATGGTCGTGCCGAAATGGCGGTGCCCGACGAGGCCGCCGAACACGAGATCGGCAGCCTCGACGTCTCGGCCGACGAAGTCCCGGCCGTCGTCGGCGATGAGGAGACGCGCGACGCGCATGGCCGCTCCACGTCGAATGCCGCCGCGCAGGATCGGCCCCGCGCGGCCCGTGACGGCGCTCAGCCCTGCGGCTGCGGCTCGAGACCGGCTTCGGGCTCGCCGCCGGGGCTCGTGCGCGGCTTGCCCGCGGCGGGCACCGTGATGCCGCGCACGGGGGAGGCCGGCTCGGGGACGTCGCGGACCGGCGGCTGACCCGCGAGCAGGCCCTTGATCTCCTCGCCCGAGAGCGTCTCGTATTCGAGAAGACCCTTGGCGAGCGCCTCCAGCTCGTCGCGGTTCTCGGTCAGGATGCGACGCGCGTCCTGGAGGCCCTGCTCGACGAAGCGGCGGACTTCCGAATCGATCTTCTGCGCGGTCGCCTCGGAGACATGCTGCTGGCGCCCCATCTGCATGCCGACGAAGACCTCGTCCTGGTTGTCGCCGTAGGAGACGGTGCCGAGCTCGTCCGAGAAGCCCCAGCGGGTGACCATCATCTTCGCGAGCCGCGTCGCCTGGTCGATGTCCGACTGGGCGCCGGAGGTGACCTTCTCGCGCCCGAAGATCATCTCTTCCGCGATGCGCCCGCCCATCATGATGGCGAGGCGCGAGGTCATCTGCTCGAAGCTCATCGAGAGCTTGTCGCGCTCGGGCAGCTGCATGACCATGCCGAGCGCCCGACCGCGCGGGATGATGGTCGCCTTGTGGACGGGGTCGGTCGCGGGGACGTGCAGGGCGACGATGGCGTGGCCGGCCTCGTGATAGGCGGTGAGCCGCTTCTCGTCGTCGGTCATGACGAGGGTGCGGCGCTCGGCGCCCATCATCACCTTGTCCTTCGCGTCCTCGAACTCGCTCATCGTGACGATGCGCTTGCCGCGCCGGGCGGCGAGCAGCGCCGCCTCGTTGACGAGGTTCATCAGATCCGCGCCGGAAAAGCCCGGCGTGCCGCGCGCGAGCACCTTGATGTCGACGTCAGGCGCGAGCGGCACCTTGCGCACGTGCACCTTGAGGATCTTCTCGCGGCCCGTCACGTCCGGATTGGGCACGACGATCTGGCGGTCGAAGCGACCGGGGCGCAGGAGGGCGGGGTCGAGCACGTCCGGGCGGTTCGTCGCCGCGATGATGATGATGCCCTCGTTCGCCTCGAAGCCGTCCATCTCGACCAGCAGCTGGTTGAGCGTCTGCTCGCGCTCGTCGTTGCCGCCGCCGAGGCCGGCGCCGCGATGGCGGCCGACCGCGTCGATCTCGTCGATGAAGATGATGCAGGGCGCGTTCTTCTTGGCCTGCTCGAACATGTCGCGCACGCGGCTCGCGCCGACGCCGACGAACATCTCGACGAAGTCGGAGCCGGAAATGGTGAAGAACGGCACGTTCGCCTCGCCGGCGACGGCGCGCGCGGTGAGGGTCTTGCCGGTCCCCGGAGGACCGACGAGGAGGACGCCGCGGGGAATGCGCCCGCCGAGGCGCTGGAACTTCTGCGGATCGCGCAGGAACTCGACGATCTCCTGGAGATCCTCCTTGGCCTCGTCGATGCCCGCCACGTCCTCGAAGGTGACGCGGCCATGGGCCTCGGTGAGCAGCTTCGCCTTCGACTTGCCGAAGCCCATCGCCCGGCCGGCGCCGCTCTGCATCTGCCGCGACAGGAAGATCCAGGCGCCGATGAAGATCAGGATCGGCAGCCAATTGATCAGGAGCGCGAGGAACCAGGGCGTCGAATCCTGCGGCGGCCGCGCGTTGATCTGCACGCCCGCGCCCTGCAGCGTCGGCACCAGGGTGGGATCGTTGGGCGCGAAGGTGGAGAAGGTCGTGCCGTCGTTGAACGTGCCCGTGATCTCGTTGCCCGCGATCGTCACGTTGGCGACCCGGCCGGCCTCGGCGGCGTTCAGGAGCTGGCTATAGGCGATGTCGCGGCCCGGTGCGCGCTGGCCGGGGCTCTGGAAGAGCGTCACGAGGGCGAGCACCAGCAGGAAGATGATGACCCACAGGGCGAAGTTTCTGAAATTCGGGTTCATCGAGTGTCCGTTCCTCGCCGGTGGTCGATCGCGAAGCCTCGACAGCAGCCGAAGGCGCCCAAGTCTCCATATCTATCAATCTAGGTTCCCGCACACGCGCTGCCAAGGGGGCAAGAGGACCCGCCGCAGGGCCCGCCGCGGACGCCGATCCGACGCAACGCATGCGATTGCGGCGCGGCCGAGGCGGTCCGGCGACGCGCCGCTACGCTCCGCTCACGCCGAGCCGCGCCGGGGCGGCTCGGGCCGAAAGCGCAGCCTCCCCTCCCGCGCCTCGACGAGCACCCCTCCGATCGTCTCCCGGAAGGGGGCGCCGACCCCGAGCGCGGCGACGAGCCGCGCCTCCAAAGCCTCCAGCCGCTCGAGCCGCCGATAGGGCTCCCGCTCCCCCTCGTCCTCCGCCGCCTCGTCGAGCGTCGCGAGAACGCGGTCGCGGGCGAGCACGAGCACCCGCAGGCGCAATTCTTCCGGCGCGTCCAGGAAGGCGCCCGCGTCGAGCGCGAGGGCGCCGGGGGCGTCCGCGCGCGTCACCTGCGCGAGGAGCCCCTGCGCCGTCGCGTCGAGCGCCTCGTCCGCCCGCGCGAGGCGCCGGGCGAGCGTCGCGAGGCGGCCGGAATCGAGGCCCTCGCGGGCGAGCGCGGGCGCGGCCTCGCGAAGCCGGGCGCGGGCGAAGCGGGGGGCGCGGTTCGCCGGATCCTCGACGAAGGGCAGCCCGCGCGCGAGGCAGGTCGCCACGAGCCGATCCTTGGCGATCCCGAGGAAGGGCCGCGCGACGACGAGGCCGTGCCGGCGCGCGAGCGGCCGCATGCCGGCGAGCCCGGAGAGCCCCGATCCGGCCGCGAGCCGCATAAGCACGGTCTCGGCCTGGTCGTCGCGGTGATGCGCGGTGACGACGGCGCGGGCGCCGGCGGCGCGGGCGGCCTGTGCGAGGAGCGCGTAGCGCGCGCGGCGCGCCTCGGCCTGGAGCCCCCGCGCCGGCTTGTGCCCCTCCCAGACGAGCACGCGCGCGGGCAGGCCCAGCTCCGCGGCGAAGCGGGCGACGCCGGCCGCCTCGGCGGCGGATTCGGGTCGCAGGCCGTGATCGACGCTCGCGACGAGGAGCGGGGGCCCGCCGCGCCCGCGGGCGACCTCGGCGCACAAGGCCGCGAGGGCGACGGAATCCGGCCCGCCGGAGACGGCGAGGACGAGGCCTTCGGGAAAGGTATCGAAGAGCGGGGCGAGCAGCGCGCGCGCCTCCTCGGGCGCGATGGGCGCGATCTCCTCCCGCCGAGCGGCTGCGTCCTCCGGGCCGAGGCCCTGGGGAGGGCGGCTCACCGGCGGCTCAGGCGCAGGCGGCGCGGCGGCGCTCGCGGGCGACTTCCTCGCGCACGGGCGAGCCGGCGGCGTCGTATTTGCGCAGCCATTCGGCGAAGGTGGCGCAGGCCTGCTCGCGGGCGCCGAGCTCGACGAGGGAGGTGCCGAGCTTGAGCATCGCCTCGGGCGCGCGCCGCGCGGTCTCGAACTCGGTCGTGATCCGCAGGAACTGCTCGGCCGCCTCGCGATGGCGGCCGCGCTGGGCATAGGTCTCGCCGAGCCAGAACACGGCGTCCGGCACGAGCTCGTCGCGCGGGTGGGACTGGATGAACTGCCGGAAGGCCATCTCCGCGCGCTCGTATTGATGCGCGAGGAGGAGCGCGTAGGCGGCCTCGTAATCGGCGCGCGGATCGTCGGAGCCGGTCGCCGCGATGCTCGGGCCGCGCGGGCCGAGCGTCGGTGCGGGCTCCTCGCCGCGCAGGATCGCGGCGATGTCGAGCGGACCCGTCCCGGGCAGCGACAATTCGGCCTCGCCGAGCGGCGTCGACGGCTGCGTCGCGCCGAGCTGTTGCGGCGCCCCGGGGGCGGTCGGGTCGCGCGTCGGGTCGAAGGCGTCGCCGCGCCGCTCCGGCGCGGGCTCGAGCGGGGCGACGCCGGAGGCGGGACCGCCGAGCTCGCGGAAGCGGAAATCGGCGTCCTCCTGAACGCGGCGCAGCTGCTCGCGCAGCTGGCGGTTCTCGAATTGCAGCTCCTCCACCTGCCCGGAGAGGAGCCGCATCTGGTTCTCGACCTGACCGAGGCGCACGAGGAGCTCGGACAGGTCCTGCGCCTTCGCCGTCGGCGCCGCGACGGCCAAGACGACGAGGAGCGCCACGCACGGCGCGGCGAGGCGGCGGAGGAAGCGCACGGCCTGATGGGGCATCGGGATCTGCATGAATGGCCGATCTGTGGCGTTGACGGTCGGGCTTAGCACAAGGACCGGCCTTGGGCCAAAATTATGGCGCGCCGCCTGTCGGGCGACGCGCCTCTTCGTCTCGGCCTCATAGGGACCGGCAGGTGCCGGGCGGTCGCGCCCTCAGACGCCCGCGCCGCCCTCGAGCACGGTCACGCCGCGCCTGTTCTGCGCCTGGCAATGCGGATCGGTACAGGCGGCGGCGGGCCGCTCCTTGCCGTAGGACACGGTGCGGATGCGGTTGCCGGGAACGCCGCGGGCGGTCAGATAGTCGCGCACCGCCTGGGCGCGGCGGGCGCCGAGCGCGAAATTGTATTCGCGCGTGCCCCGCTCGTCGGCATGACCCTCGATCAGGACCGCGTAGCGCGGATAGCGGGCGAGCCAGGAGGCCTGCAGGTCGAGCGTCTGGCGGGCGGCGGCGTTCAGCTCCGACGAATCGGTGTCGAAGAACACGCGGTCGCCGACATTGACGGTGAAGTCCTGCGGCGAGCCGGGGGTCGCCGCGCCGGCGAAGCCCGCGCCCGCGCCGCCGGGACCGCCGGCACCGACCTCCGGCGGACGCGCCGCGCAGGCGGCGAGCGCGAGGATGAGCGCGAATGCGGCGGCGATCTTCCAACCGCGCGAGGGGGCGAGCGACGCGATCATGACGACAGATGGCTCCTTGGCCGAATGGCGAGGGCGCGAGGCGCGACACGGGGCGCGTGTTGGCCGCGTCGCGAGCGCCTTGGGTATGAAGACAAATGCTCCGTCAACCTTGACGAAACATTGACCGAAGAGGGGCGCCGCATGCATCGGCGCGAAACGATTCGGTTAGGGTAAATCAAGGGTGAATGCGGCGAGACGGCGGCGCCCGCCCGTCCCCGCGACCGAACGCGCGCTCGCCGGGCGGCCGCGAATCGGCGATAGAGGGTGCGGTGCAGGCGGAGCGACGAGGACAGGGGTGACGGCGATCGCGCGCGAGAGGCAGCAGGCGGAGGCGACGCGCGACGGCGCGCTCGGCGGCCTCGCGTTCGCGCTCGACCATAGCGGCATTCTCTACCTCCCGGACCATCGCGCCGTCGTCGTCGCCGATCTCCACCTCGAGAAGGGCTCGGCGCGCGCCGCGCGCGGGGCCTTCCTGCCGCCCTACGACACCCGCGAGACGCTCGCCCGGCTCGCCCGCGCGATCGCGCCGTACGCTCCGCGGGTCCTGATCGCGCTCGGCGACAGCTTCCACGACGTCGGCGGGCCCGATCGCCTCGGCGAGGCCGAGCGCGCGGGGCTCGCCGCGATCGCGCAGGGGCGCGAGATGGTCTGGGTGACCGGAAACCACGACGCGACGCTTCCCGAGAGCCTCGGCGGCAGCGTCGTCGCGTCCCTCGCGCTCGACGGCGTGCGCCTCGCCCACGAGCCGACGGCGGCGAGCCCGGAGGACCCTAGCGCGCGCGAGATCTGCGGTCACCTGCACCCGGCGGCGAAGGTCCGCCTGCGGGGGCGCTCCGTACGCCGACGGGCCTTCGCGAGCGACGCGCGGCTCCTCGTGATGCCCGCCTTCGGCGCCTATGCGGGGGGCCTCGACGTCTGCGATCCGGCGATCGCGGGTCTGTTCCCGCTCGGCTTTCGCGCGCACATCCTCGGGGAGAGCCGCGTCTACACCGTCGATGCCAGGCTGTTGACACCGGATGTGGTAGGCAAGCGAAAGATCTGATCGCGCAGTTGCCCCAACGTCTGTTTTGCAAACTTGGCTGCAGATCTCAGAAATTCATCCTCGATTAAGCACTAGTTTACCGATTTTTTCAGAATGGTCCTCAGTATCCGTCCCGCCAGGAAACCAACAAACCGAGTTCCGGGGGATCGGATGCGGATCAAGACCAAGATTTTTGCGCTCGTCGGTGGCATCGGGGCAGTCACCGCCATTCTCGCGGTGGTCGCGGTGATGACGTTGACCACATACAATTCGAAAGTCCACGAGATGCGCGAGGCCGCCACCGGCGCACTCTATGCCGAGCGGCTGAACCGCTACGTCAGCGAGGTGGTGATGGAATCGCGCGGCATCTACGCCGCGACCGACACCGAGCACGCCCAGCGCTTCGCGACCGGCCTCCTCGGGCTCCTCGACCGCATCGACGCGCTCCTCGCGGAATGGGGCCCGATCGTCCCCGCCGCGGATCGGGGGGCCTACGAGGCCGTGGTGCGCGATTCGCAATCCTTCCGCAGCTTCCGTGCGGAGACCGCGCGGCTCGGCACGCAGGTCTCGCCGGCGGCGGCGAACGAGCAGGGCAACAACGAGGCGAACCGGGCGAACCGCCGCGCCTTCCAGGCGAGCATCGACGAGCTGACCGCGCGCGGAACGGCGCGCGTCGAGGCGATCAACACGGAAGTCGACGCGCTCTACGCCCAGCGCTTCGTCGTGCTGACCGGCCTCGCGGGCTTTGCGGTGTTCGCGGCCCTCTTCCTCGGCTGGCTCGTCGGCGGCCGCCTGATCGCCGATCCGCTCCAGCGCGTCACCCGCACGATCCAGGCCGTCGCCTCGGGCGATTACCGGCTGCCCGAGATCAAGGCCGGCCGCGACGAGATCGGCGACATCTGGCGCGCCACCGCCGGCTTCGCCACCACGCTCGCCGAGGCCGAGGCGCTGCGGCGCCGGCAGGAGGAGAGCGAGCGCGAGGCCGCTCAGGCGCGGCGCGAAGAGATGCTGGCGCTCGCCGACCGCTTCAAGACCGAGATCGGCGGTCTCGTCGGCGGCCTCGCGAGCGCCGCCCGCGAGATGGAAGCGACGGCCCGCACCCTCTCCGACCAGGCCGAGGCGACCGACGGGCGCGCCCAGGCCGTCGCCGCGGCGGCGAACCAGACCTCGGCCAATGTCCAGGCCGTCGCCACCGCGACGGAGGAGCTCGCCGCGTCGTCCGGCGAGATCGGCCAGCAGGTCGCGCAGACCTCGAACGTCGCCTCCCGCGCCGTCGACCGGGCCCGCGAGACCGACCGCCGCGTCCAGACGCTCGCCGAGGGCGCCCAGAAGATCGGCCAGGTCGTCGCCCTCATCAACTCGATCGCGGAGCAGACGAACCTGCTCGCCCTCAACGCCACCATCGAGGCGGCGCGGGCGGGCGAGGCGGGCCGCGGCTTCGCGGTCGTCGCGGCCGAGGTGAAGACGCTCGCCGATCAGACGACCCGCGCGACCGAGGAGATCGCCGGCCAGATCGCGCAGATACAGGAGGCGACGAAGGAAGCCGTGGCCGCCATCGGCGAGATCTCGGGCACGATCGACGAGGTGCATCGGATCGCCACCAGCGTCGCCGCGGCCATCGAGGAACAGCAGGCCGCCACCCAGGAGATCGCCCGCAACGTCTCCGAGGCCGCCCGCGGCACCGAGCACGTGACGGACGTCATCGGGACGGTGCAATCGGTCGCGGGCGAGACCCGCGGCGGCGCGGGACGCGTGCTCGAGACCGCCGGCACGCTCTCCCGCAATGCCGGCGAGCTCGATCGCGAGATCGACCGCTTCCTCGCCGGCGTGCGCGCCGGCTGAGCGCGACGCCGTCCGCGCGGGTCTCCGGTCCCGCGCGAAAAACTCCCCCGAGAAGCCGCTCTCCGGTCCCGGCCAGCCACTAGGGCTCGTGTTGATTTCCGAGCGCAGCTGTGAGAAAATGTCTCACAAGTTTAACGACTTGCGAGGCATTCTTCATGGCAAAGGCCCCGAAAAATAATTCGGCGTTGCGGCT
>NZ_JBKBQG010000021.1:0-81657 GCF_046292825.1 Salinarimonas sp.
GGGGGGGGGGGCGGCCCCCCCCCCGTGCAGGAGGAACCGCGACGGTGCCGCCTCGACGACCCCCATCCGACCCGTCGCCTTCGGCGCCGGGCCACCTTCCCCCAAGGGGGAAGGACAAGAGCGGCCTCGATTCGCAGAGATCACACCGAAAGAGGTTGATATGCGCACTCCGTAGCCCCTCAGGGGAAGGAGAGGGCCCGGGTGGAGACTGTGCCTGCACGCCTCGGGCCCCACCCGACCTCGGTCGCTGCCGCTCCCGAGGCCACCCTCCCCTCCGGGGAGGGATGCACGGCGGCAAGCGGGCGCAATCAAGACGCCCCTCCCCCGCGGATGGCCGTCACCTTCACCTCGCAGACGATGCCGGGCATCGAGAAGGCGGCGACGCCGAAGCCGGTCCAGGTGGGGTAGACCGGGCCTTTGATGAAACGATCCTTCACCTGCATGAAGAGCGGCAGGTCGGCGGGGAAGTCGAGGAACCAGCTTTCGAGCTCGACGATGTCGGCGAAGCCGAAACCGGCCGCGTCGAGCACCTTGCCGATATTGAGGAAGCAGCGCTCGAACTGCCGCTCCCGGTCCTCGATCACGGCGAGGCTCTCGTCGCGGCCGACCTGGCCCGACACGTAGAGCGTGTCGCCGACGAGCACGCCGGGCGCGTAGCGGAAGCGCTCGACGATCGCCTCCATCCCCTGCGGCACGATCATCCGACGCTGCGTCATGATTGGTCTCCTCGGGTTCAGCGGGCGAGGCTCGGCAGCCAGAGCGCGATCTGCGGGAAGGCGATCACCAATGCGAGGCCGACGATCTGGAGGGCGATGAAGGGCCACATCGCCGAGAAGATCTCGTCGAGCCCGATCTCGGGGGGCGCGACGCCCTTGAGGTAGAAGGCGGCGGGCGCGAAGGGCGGCGTGAGATAGGCGATCTGCATCGCGATGTTGAAGAGGATGCCGAGCCAGATCCGGTCGTAGCCGAGCGCCTCGGCGGCCGGCACGAAGATCGGCATCGTGAGCAGCATGATGCCGATCCAGTCGAGGAAGAACCCGAGCAGGATCCACACGCCGACCATCACGAGGATCAGCGCGAGCGGCGGCAGCGGCAGGCCGGTGAGCAACGAGCGGGCGAAGTCGATGCCCCCCATGAGATTGTACACCCCGATGAGCGCGTTGGTGCCGAGGACGAGCCAGAGCACCACCCCGCAGGTCGCCATCGTCTGGAAGGCGGCCGCGCGCACGAGGGAGAGCGTCAATTGCCCCCGCACCGCGATCGCGAGCGCGACGCCGGCGACGCCGATCGCGGCCGATTCCGTCACCGAGGCGAAGCCGAGATAGATCGAGCCGAGCACGACGACGGCGATCAGGATCGGGAGCGCCACCCCGCGCAGGAGGAGGAGCTTCTGCGCGAGCGGCATCGCGAGCTCGTGCTCGGGCGGCGGCGGACCCATCTTCGGATCGAGCATGCAGCGCGCGACGATGTAGGCGACGTAGAGCGCCGCGAGCAGCAGGCCCGGCATCAGCGAGGCGAGGAAGAGATCGCCCACCGACGCGCCCGCCGTGATGCCGAAGAAGACGAGGATGACGGAGGGCGGGATCATCGTGCCGAGCGAGCCCGACGCGCAGATCGTGCCGATCGCGAGCTTGCGGTCGTAGCCGAGCCGCAGGAGCTGGGGCAGCGCGACGAGGCCGAGGAGCACGATCTCGCCGCCGATGACGCCCACCGTCGAGGCGAGGATCACCCCGACGAAGACCGTCACCACGCCGAGCCCGCCCGGCATCCGCCCCGCCCAGACATTGAGCGCGTCGTAGAGGTCCTTCGCGATCCCCGATCGCTCCATCAACGACGCCATCAGGATGAAGAACGGCACCGCGACGAGGATGTAGCTGTCGAGGAACTCGACCGAGCGGCTCGCGACGAGGAAGAGGCTCTGCGGCCCGTAGAGGATGAGGCACAGGGCGACGGCGATCGAGCCCGTCGTGAAGGCGAGCGGCACGCCCGCGACGAGGAGGATCACCATCGCCGCGACGATGATCGCGCTCCAGGTGGCTATGTCGAGCCCGCCCAGCATCAGCGCCCCCGCCCGAGCGCGAGGCGCACGAGCCGCTCGATCGCCACGAGAGCGAAGAGCGCGGTCGCCAGGACGAAAACGCCCTTGAAGAGCGCCGGCAGCGGCCAATTGGGCGGGCCGGGCGTGCGCTCCGGCGTCCAGCCCATCGGCCCGAAGCGCATGATCGCCCCCTCGGCGACGATCCACAGCCCGTAGCCGAGCCCGGCGAGGTAGAACAGGCCGACGAGGAGCGCGAGCACCTCCGCACCCATGCGCATCCGCCCGCGCAGGCGGTCGAGCACGACGGTGATGCGCACGTGCTCGCCGCGCGCCATCGCATAGGCGCCGCCGAGCGCGAAGCCGATGGCGCACAGGCTCGTCACGAGCACGTGCGCCCAGGCGGAGGGCCGCCCGAGCCCGTAGCGCATCGCCACTTCGTAGACGGAGATCGCGGCGGCCGCGACGAAAAGCATCGCCGCCGCACGCCCGATCGCCTGGGCGAGACGCCCGATCGGCCCGGAGGATTCCACGACGCGCCCTCTCCTTTTCCAGTGTCGCAGCGATCGACGACGATGACGACGCCCCTAGTTCGACCCCAGCCCCTCTCCTTCCCCTCGGGATCTGTGAATCTGCCGACGGTTGTCATCCCGGGCCGCGAAGCGGACCCGGGACCCATATGCTCCGACGATCGTCCGAGCGCGCATGCCGCGCTCGTTCCGGAAGGTCCGAGCATCAGTCGTCGGAGAAACGCAGCCTACAGGCTGCGACCGACACGTTGTGGGTATGGGTCCCGGATCGCCTTCGGCGTCCGGGATGACACCTCTGGGAAGAAATCGAGAAGTCTCGGAGTAAAGGAGAAGGACGCCGTGTAAGCTTTACGCACTCCCGTGTCGCCGCGCCCTCACAAGCCGAGTTCGGCCTGGAAGGCGCGGTGGCTTGCGACGATGCGGGCGGCGATCTCGTCCTGGCCGGCGATCTCGTCCTGCTTCTGCGAGGTGAGCGCGCGCAGCTTCGCGACCTCGTCGGCCTCCCATTCGATGATCTCGACGCCCTCGGCGCGGATGCGCTCGAGCGCGGCCTCGTCGTCGGCGCGGATCTGCTCGCGCAAGCCCGCCGACATCGCGCGGATCTCCTCCTCCAGCGCGGTGCGATGCTCGTCGGAGAGCCCCTCCCACACGCGGCGCGAGAAGGCGATCTCGGTCGCGGGCATCGAATGGGCGGCGTCGACCGAATAGCGCGCGATGCGGTAGAGGCCGACCTCGTAATTCTGCCCCGGACTCGCCCAGTCGACCGCGTCGATGACGCCCGATTGGAAGGCGTTGAAGACCTCGCCGCCCGGCAGGTTGACGACGGCTGCGCCCGCCATGCCGAAGATCTCCGAGATCATGCCCGGCGGCACGCGGATCTTGAGGTTCTCGAGATCGGACACCCCGCGCAGCGGCACCCGCGACGGGATGTGCTCGGAGGGCCAGAAGACGTTGGCGACGTAATGCATGTTCTCGCGCGCATAGAGATCGCGCCCGATCGCCTCCCCCTCCCCTTCCGCATACCAGCGGTCGCGCGTCTTGACGTCGTCGTAGGAGGCGCCGGTGTCGCCGTAGACGATGAAGGCGGGATTGCGCGCGGCGAAGAAGGAGGAGGACGAATAATGCCCGTCGAGAATGCCCGCCTGCACCGCGTTGATCGTCTCGGGCGGGCCGACGACGGCGCCCGCGGGCAGCGTCTGCAGCGCGAGCGCCCCGCCGGTGCGCTCGGAGACCTTGCCCGCCATGGCCTCGAAGGCGCGGTGGGTGGGCGAGGCGGCGGCGAGGAAGCCCTGGATGCGCAAGGTCGTCTGCGCGCGGGCGGGGCGCGTCAGGACGGCCGGCGCGGCGAGGACGAAGGGCGCGGCCGCGGCCGCCTTGAGGATGTCGCGACGTGATGGCATGGCTTGCTCCTCCCTTGGTTCGTATCCCCTCTCGGCCGCGTCAGCGCATGCCGAGGATGTGCTTGGCTTCGTCGGGGCTCGCCACCTCGCGGCCGAGCTCGCGGGCGATCTCGCGGATGCGGGCGACGAGCTCGGCATTCGTCGGCGTGCCGAGCTCGCGATAGGTGTAGTCGCCGAGCCCGATCGAGATGTGCCCGCCCAGGCTGATGACGGTGGCGGCGAGCGCGAACAGGTTTCCGCCGAAATTGCACACCGTCCATTCGACCCGCCGGTCCTGCGGCAGGAAATCGAGATGGGCCTGCAGGCCCTTGAGCGTGCCCGGATGGCCGCCGAGGAAGGTGTTGTCGGTCAGGCAGAAGCAGAGATAAGCCGGCTCGTCGAGGAGCCCCATCTCGAGGAAGGCGCTCGCATAACGCGTGAAGCCGATGTTCCAGGAGACGAGATAGGGTTTCAGCCCCGCCGCGCGGATGTTGTTCGCGAAATATTCGAGCGTGTCGGTGCCGTTCTTGTAGATCAGCCCCTTCGTCTCGAAGCGGCGCGCCTGCGCATTGTAGCGGTCGACATTGACCGAGCCCATGTCCATCGGCGCGAAATGGGGCGCGCGCTCGCGATCCTGCGCCATGCGCAGAACGTGGTCGAGCCGCGACTCGCTCGAGGCGTCGAGCGTCACGTAGCCGAGCGTCGGGTGGACGAGGATGTCGGAGGCGGCGCGGATGCGCGCGACCGTTTCGGCATAGGCCTGCGCCGCATGTTCGGGCGCGCCGTCGGGGCGCCGCGCGTGGAAATGCAGCACCGCCGCGCCCGCCTCCCGGCAGGCGACCGCGTCCGCCGCGATCTCCTCGGGCGAATAGGGAACGTTGGGGTTTCCCTCCTCGCGGAGCATGTACTCGTTGACGCGGGCCTCGATGATCAGCTTGCGCATCGCGCTCCTCCCTGATCCCGCGACGCTCTGTCGGCGCCCTTGCGCAAGGAGGCTATCGGTATATGCTCTCTGGTCAAGAGGCATATGCCATCAGGAGAGACTCGGTGCCCAAGACCCGCGCCACCCACGGTCGGGGCTCCTCGCCGCCCTCGGTCGAGGTGCTGATCGAGAACCTGCCCGGCAACGTCTATCGGCGCGTGCGCACGCCCGACGGCGCCTACCATTTCGAGTTCCTGTCGAGCGGGCTCTTCCGGCATTTCGACATCGACCACGAGCGCCTCCTCGCCGAGGAGCGGGTGCGGTTCGACTGGATCCACCCGGAGGATCGCGAGCGCTTCGTCGCCGATCTCGAAGTGAGCGCGGCGACGATGGGGCTCCTCGATCATCGCGTGCGGGTGGTGGGGATGGACGGGCGGGTGCATTGGGCGCGCGGCATCGCCCGCCCGCATCTGCGCGAGGACGGCTGCGTCGTCTGGGACGGCATCGTCATCGACGTCACCCGGGAGGTCGAGGCGGAGGCGGCGCTGCGGGTCGCCAAGGGCGAGGCCGAGCGTGCGCACGGGCTCCTCGCCCAATCGCTCGGCGCGCTCGGCGCCCGTCTGCGCGATCCGCTCGCGCGGCTCGACGCGGCCGCGCAGGCGCTCGCGCCCGGCATGCGGCTCGACGCGGCGACCTGCGCCGCGATCAAGGCGGAGATCGCCCGCCTGCGGACGCTCGCGACCGGCGCGCCGGAGGGCCGCGGCGAGGCGATCGAGAGCGCGTCCGCCCGTCTCTCCCCGCGCCAGCGCGAGATCCTCGCCCTCGTGCGTCGCGGCCTGTCGAACAAGGCGATCGCCATCGAGCTCGGCATCTCCCCCGGCACCGCCAAGCTGCACGTCTCCGCGATCCTCAAGACGCTCGGCGTGCCCAACCGCAGACGCCTCGCGGGCGGCGCCGCGTGACGCGCCCAACCGTCACCGCGCCGGCCTCATCCGCCCCGAGGCGCGCGAGCGTTCGACTTGATCCGCGCCGTGCAGGGCTCGCGTCGAGACTTGCAATGAAGGCCGTCGTTCGACGTCCCGATGATCCACCGATGCGTTCACGAGTCACGACGCGCCCGACGACTCGAGATACGACAGGCACATCGCCGTGAGCTGCTCGCGGATCGCAATCTGCTCGGACGGGGGCAGATTGCGTTCGAAGACGTTCCGAACGGTCCCGAAAACGACCGACAGGAGGGTCACGTTCACGAGCTCGAGGTCGGTGTAGTTCGCCGTCGGCGCGCTCCGAAGCATCGCCATGGTCGCCGCATCCATGCGCGCGGCGAACGCGCCGATCAGCGCCTCGTTGTCGAGCTCGACCGCAGAGGCGTAGAGCGCCCGGGTGACGTCGATGCGCTCGGTCTTGGCATCCCAATAGGCGGTGACGAGCGCTTCGACCATCTCCCTCGTCGACCTGCCGTGTTGCGCGAGACAGGCCTCTTCCACGCGCTCGGCCAGCCGATCGAGGTATCGCTCGTTGAGCGCGTAGATCAGTGCCTGCTTGTGCGGGAAGTACTGGTACATCGTGCCGACCGACACGCCGGCACGCTCGGCGACGCGCGTCGTGGTCAGCCGGTTCCTCCCCTCGCCGATCAAAACCTGAATGGTCGCTTCGAAAATCGCGTCGACCGTCGCACTCGACCGCGCCTGCCGCGGCTTCTTGCGGGCTCTCAGACGATCCGGCGGCGTCGCGTCCATATGCGAATCCCAAATGCGAGCGATCCTTCATATTGTAGTCGGCGTGGTTCGCCAACAACCGAGAACGGAAATGACCGACACGAAGAAGATCGCCCTGGTGACGGGTGCCAACAAAGGCATCGGTCTAGAGATTGCAAAACAGCTGGCGGAAGCGGGCGTCACCGTCGTGATGGGCGCCCGCGATCCGCGACGCGGGCAGACGGCCGCCATCGCGCTGACGCAAGCCGGACTGCCCGTGGAAGCGATCGAGATCGACCTCGTTCGCGACGACACGATCGCAGCCGCCGCCGCCGAGATCTCCGCGAGGCACGGCCGTCTCGACATTCTCGTGAACAATGCCGGCATCGTCGATGCCGAAGACGGTCCGCCGAGCGGCGCGAGGGTCGGCGCGGCACGAAAGCTGATGGAGACGAACTTCCTCGGCACGTTGGCGGTGACGCAGGCGATGCTGCCGTTGCTGCGCCGGTCTGCGGCCGGTCGGATCGTCAACCTCGCCACGACATTGGGATCGCTGGCCGTCAACGGCGATCCCTCCTCGCCGTATTACGAGGCGCGGCTGATCGGATACAATGCGTCCAAGGCCGCGCTGAACATGCTCACCGTGCAATTGGCCGCAGAATTGAAGGGCACGGCGATCGTCGTCAACTCGGTGGCGCCCGGCTACGTGAAGACGGACCTGACCGGCGGCAATGGCTTCATGACGCCCGCCGAGGGCGCGCGCCTGCCCGTGCGCTATGCGCTGCTCGGCCCCGATGCCCCCTCCGGACGGTTCGTCGCGCCCGACGGCGCCGTCTCCTGGTGATCTCGGCAAGGCGGCGGCGACGAGAGAACCGCGAGACCGCTCCGGGCCTCGTCTGCGGCCGGGAGCCACGAGGGTCGTGGCGATCCCGGGAGGACTCGAACCTCCGACCAACGGTTTAGGAAACCGCTGCTCTGTCCTGCTGAGCTACGGGACCGCACGAGGCGTCCATACCACGCGTGCGCCGCTCTTTCCACCCGCCGCGGAGGCCCGCTCGCCGTCAGCCGCGGACGGCGAGCGTGCGGACGACCTCGTCGAGCTGGACGGTCGCGCGCTTCATGTAGAAGCCCTGCATGAACAGGTGGTTGGCGAAGATGCTGTCCTCGCCGGGCGCGTTCATGACGACGAGGGGCTGCAGCTGCGAGGCCTTGCGCAGGCTCTCGAGCGCCTGGGCCCAGACGAGACCCGCGCCGGCGGCCGCGATCGGCTGCTCGAAGTCACGCCCCAGCTCGCGCAGCAGCATGTAATAGGCGTAGAGCATGCCCTTGTTGAAGTAGAAGATGTCGTCCGAGACGAAGTCGATCGTCCGCCGGCTCGTCTGGACATGGCGGTCGAGGAGCGCCGCGCGGGCGTTCAGATCCGCGCCGAGCCGCGTGAGCGCCAGCGCGAGCGCGTCGGCGCGGCGCGCGAACATGGCGCCGCCCTGCGCGACGCGCGCATTGTAGCTCTCGAGCGCCCGCACGCCCGCGCGGAACTGGACCTCGGCGGGCACGATGGGCAGCCAGGACTTGCCGAGATCGATCAGCCAGACGTCGCCGGGGAATTGCAGGAAGCCCGTCGCGCGCTCGAGATCGGCGTCGATTTCCGCCGTGCCGCGGGTGCGCCCGATCGTGTCCATCAGCTCGATGGAGAAGCGCCCGATGGCGCGCATCATGCCGAGCTGGAAGTTCGGCATGTTGTCGAGGAGCCCCGTCGGGAAGAACCAGGGGTCGTTCGCCGTCCAGCGGTGGGTGGTGACTTCGCGCTCGACGAGCGCCGCCGCCATCCCGACCGCATGGCTTCCGCCGGGCAGGGCGCGCGGGGGCACGAAGTCCACGTCGGCATCGACGCGATGCATCACGAGCCCGCCGAGGACCCCGTAATAGAGCACGAGAACGGTCGCCAGCGCGACGAGGATGCGCCGCGCGGCGGTCGAGGGGCGGGTGCCGAACGCCCGGCGCAGGAAGCGCCGCAGCGGACCCGGTGCGGGGACGGGCAGGTTGACGCGCGCAGGCGCGCCCTCCTCCCGCGTCTCGACGAGCCCGCTCATGGCCCCCTCGCCGAGACATGCATCGTGAAGACATGACTCGCCGAGACATGACTCGCGTGCGACATCGTGTAGGCGCCATTCGTCATCGCAAACTCCGTCTCTTTCCGAGCATCGCCGCTCGACGAGAGCGGAGAAGCTCGGCCGTTCATCGGATCATCTACGAAGACAACGGGCGGCGCGTCGGCTTAATTCACGAAAACCGCAAAGACGTGACGATCCGCCTCGCCCGCGATACTCGCGACGACGGATGCGCCACACCGCTACAGCGCGCGTGCCGATTTCGTCAATCGAAGACGAGCCCGCCGTCGACGACGAGGTTCTGGCCGGTGACCGCGCGCGCCCAGGGGGAGGCGAAGAAGAGCACCGCGTCGGCGAGCTCCTCGGGCGTCGTCACCCGGCCGAGCGGGGTCTGAGCGGCGATGATGTCGAACACCGCCTCGGGCGTCGCCGCGCTCGCGTCCGTCACCCGCAGGAGACCGCCCGAGACCATGTTGACGCTCACACCGATCGGCCCGAGTTCCTTGGCGGCGGTGCGGGTGAAGGCGAGGAGCGCGGCCTTGGCGGCGACGTATTCGTGGTAGGGCACGACCGGGTTCTGCACGAGATTGGTGCCGATCGTCACGATGCGCCCAAAATTCTGCGCGGCGAAATGCGGGCGCAGCGCCTGGACGAGGGCGAGCGCGCCGCCCACCGCGGTCTGGGTCTGCGCCGCGACGTCCGCCCAGGCGAGCCGGTCGAGGGTCTTGCGGGCGTCGCCGTCGAAGGCGAAATCGGCGAGCGCGTTGTGGACGAGGACGTCGGGCGGCCCGAGTCGCTCGGTGATCCGCGCCACCATGTCGGCGACGGCGGGCGCGTCGGTGACGTCCGCCTGGAAGGCCGCGCAACGCGGGCCGAGCTCGTCGGCGAGCGCCTCGGCCTTCTCGCGGCTGCGCCGGTAATTGATGGCCACGCGCGCGCCCTCGCGGGCGAAGGCGCGGGCGATCGCCGCCCCGAGGCCGCGGCCGGCCCCGGTGACGAGTACGGTGGTGTCGGAAATGGGCTTTGCCACGTCGTCGCTCTCCTGACGCTCGGCGCGGAGAGCGGCGACGCGTTCGGACGCGGGGAGCCCGCGCACGGTGGCATCGCGGACTCCCTACGCCGGCATGATCCGGTTCAGGTTCGAAGGGTACCTCTCAGCCCGCGCGTCGTGCGCGGACGCCCCCGTCCTGTCGGCAGCGATACGCGCTCGCCCACGACCGCGTCAACCGCCCGGACGCGCTCCGCGAGGATCGGCGCGACGCGTCACATCCCGACGGGCGGCGCGTAGAAGCAGCGGTGCTGGCCGGCGAGGACGCAGCGGTGATAGTCGCCGTCCTGGCTCGTGCGCGCCTCGTCGAAGGGCACCAGCATGCCGTCGTGGAGGAGATAGCCCGTGTCCGTCACGGTGACGTTCTCGTGCGGGTAGGGTTGGCAATCCCGATCGTTGCAGCACCACGGATCGTACCAGGAATGCGCGGCGAGCGGCGTGGAGCCGAGGAGGAGGGCGACGAGCCCCGTCGCGAGGATGGCAGCCTTCATGCGTGTCTCTTCCGTCGAGAGCGCCCCGGGGTACTCGCGTCTTTCGTGAACTCGCGACGACAACCGACCAGAGCCGGCCTTTGTTCGGGGTCGTCCGATCTGACATGCGCCGCCGCCTCCCGCTAAGCTCCCCCGCGACGCCCCCTCGCGAGCCCCGCCCGGAGAGACGATGACCGCCAGAGCCCGCATTCTCGCCGCCGCAGCGGCCCTTCTCGTCGCCGTCGCGGGCTCGTCGGGGGCGATCGCGTGCGGGGGAGAGGCGCAGAGCGACCGAATCGTGGGGATTCCGGCGCGCGGCGAATTGAGGCTCGCGAGCGGCCGGACGGTGCGTCTGTCCGGGGTGCGGCTTGCGGACGCAGGCGCGATCGGCGCCGATGCACGCGCCGCCCTCGACGCTCTGGTCCAGGCACCCGTGACGGTGCGCCTGATCGACGCCGCGCCCGATCGCTGGGGCCGCGTGCCGGGCGTCGTCGCGCTCGCCGAAGACGCGGACGGCGCCGATCTCGCCCGACGCCTCGTCGCGCTCGGTCTCGCCTTCGTGGACGCGGGCGACATGGGCCGGCTCTGCGATCCGGGCCTTCTCGAGATCGAGACCAAGGCGCGCCGGGACGGGATCGGCCTCTGGGCGGAGCCGGACGCGCAGCCGATCGCCGCCGACGACGCGCCCGCGCTCGCCGCCGCGCGCGACCGCTTCGCCCTCGTCGAGGGGCGCGTGCGCAGCGTCGGCGTGCGCGAGCGGCGGGTCTATCTCGACTTCGCCGGACCCGATGCGGAGACCTTCACCGCCATCGTGCCGGCGGAGATCTTCGCGAGGCTCGAAGCGAGCGGGCTCGACGCGCGCGCGCTTCGGGGTCGACGAATACGCGTGCGCGGTATAATTCAGGACTGGCGGGGAGCGGCCGTGACGGTCACGGCCGCGGAGACGATCGAGATCTTGGAAGCGCGGCCGAGCGTCAGATGACAGGCTCCTCGACAATCAGGCACCGGCTGCCTCGGCGCGGGGCGGCGATGCGGAGCGCGCTCCTGTCGGCCCTGCTGCTGACGGGCTGCGTCGCGGTGCCGACGCCGCCCCCGGCGCCGCCCGTGCTCGCGCCGCCGGTGACGGGCGTCGACCGCGAGCACGAGCAGCTCGTCGCGAGCTTCGGCGGCGAGTATCGCGCGCCGCGAACCCAGGCGCTGCTCGAGGAGATCACCGGCCGGCTCGTCGCCGCGACCGAGCGGCCGGAAAAGCGCTACCGCATCACCATCCTCGATTCGCCCGCGGTGAACGCCTTCGCGCTGCCGACGGGGCGGCTCTACGTCACCCGCGGACTGATCGCGCTCGCCAACGACACCTCCGAGCTCGCCGCCGTGATGGCGCACGAGATCGCCCACGTGACCCTGCGACACGCGGCGGCGCGGACCGAGCTCGAGGCGCGCTCCGCCCTCGTCACCCGCGTCGTCTCGGACGTCCTGCGCGATCAGAGCGCGAGCGCGCGCATCCGCGACGCCTCCCGCTACGAATTCGCCCGCTTCTCCCGCGCGCAGGAGCTCGAGGCGGACGCGGTGAGCGTGCGCACCCTCGATCGCGCCGGCTTCGACCCGTTCGGCGCCACCCGGTTCCTAACGGCGCTCGAGGCCTTCGGCAATCTCCAGGCGGCTCTGCCCGGAGCCGAGCGGCAGCCGACCTCGCTCGACCGGCTCGCCACCCATCCCGCCACCACCGAGCGCATCGTCGAGGCGCGCGCGGCCGCGCGGCGCATCGGCGCGCCGGGTCTGCGGGAGGGGGATCGCGAGCGCTTCCTCGCGGCGATCGACGGCATCGCCTTCGGCGACGATCCGCGCGACGGGCTCGTGGTCGGCAATTCCTACGTGAACGCGCGGCTTGCCATCGCCTTCTCGGCGCCGCCCGGCTTCACCCTCGACAATTCGAGCCGCGCGGTGCTCGGCGCCTCCGCCGACGGCGCCCGCCGGCTGATGTTCGACGCGGTCGAGGCGAGCCCCGGCCGCTCGCTCGAGGACGTCGTGCGCGCGACCTGGACGGACGACATCGAGACCCGCGACGTCGCCCCGCGCCGCGTCAACGGGCTCGACGCGGCGGTGGGGACCTCGATCGGCCGGGACTGGCATTTTCGCGTGGCCGCGATCCGGGCGCCGAGCGGCACCTATCGGCTCATCGTCGCCCATCGTCCCGGCGACGGCGGCGCGAGCGCGGCCTTCGAGGAGACGCTCGCGAGCGTGCGCAACGTGCCCCAGGCCGAGCTCGCCGCGCTGCCGCGCCTGCGCGTGCGCATCGTCACCGCGCAAGCCGGCGACACCGTCGAGACGCTCGGTCGGCGCATGCGCACGGCGAACCCCGTCGAGACCTTCCGCGTCCTCAACGGCCTCTTCGACACCGCCCGCGTCGAGCCGGGCCGGAGCTACAAGATCGTGGCGCCGTGAGGGGCCGCCCCCTCACCCCGCCGCCATCTCCGGATGGCGCTCGATCAGAACCTTCTTGAGCTTTTCCATCGCGCGGCTCTCGATCTGGCGCACGCGCTCCTTCGAGATGCCGAGCCGGTCGCCCAGCGCCTCGAGGGTCGCCTGCTCCTCGTCGAGGCGGCGGGCCTTGAGGATGCGCAATTCGCGCTCGTTGAGCACTTCGAGGGCGCCCTGGAGCCAGCCGACGCGGCGCTCGGCGTCGATGGCGCCGCCGACCGTCTCGTCCTGGAGCGGGCCGTCGTCGACGAGGAATTCCATCCGCTCGGCGGCGACGCCGCCGTCGGCGTCCGAGACCGGCGCGTTGAGCGAGGTGTCGGGGCCGGACAGGCGCGCGTCCATCGTCGCGACGTCCTTGAGCGACACGCCGATCGCCTCCGCGATCTCGGAATAGACTTCCTCCGACATCCGGTCCTCGCCGGCACGGGTGAGGCGGGCGCGCAGGCGGCGCAGGTTGAAGAACAGCGCCTTCTGCGCCGACGAGGTGCCGCCGCGCACGATCGACCAATTGCGCAGGATGTAATCCTGGATCGAGGCGCGGATCCACCAGGTGGCGTAGGTGGAGAAGCGCACGTCGCGCTCGGGCTCGAAGCGGGCGGCCGCCTCGAGGAGGCCGACATGGCCTTCCTGGATGAGGTCGGCCATCGGCAGGCCGTAATGGCGGAAGCGGGAGGCGAGCGCGATCACGAGGCGCATGTGGGCCGAGGTGAGGCGGTGGAGCGCCTCCTGATCCTGGCGGTCCTTCCATTGCTCGGCGAGCCGGCGCTCCTCCTCGCGTTCGAGAAAGGGCGCGTCCATGGCGGCGCGGACGAACTGGCGGCGGATACCGGCGATCTCGGCCATAGCGTGCCTCCTCGTCTTGTCAAGGAGGCTTACGCCGTACGGGACGTGCCGGATCACGCGAGCCCCAGCATCTGCGCCCGCAACAGCTTGCGCGCGCGCAAGAGCTCGCGCCTGCCGCGTTGACGGCGGCGCCGCCCGCGCGCACCATCGAGCGATGAGGCAGATCGAATTCCGCATCGAGCGCACGCGCATCGCGGGCGTGGTGGCCGTCCACGCGGACAGCGCCCGGACCTTCGCCCGCCACAGCCACGACCAATACGGCATCGGCATCCTGCGCCGCGGCGCGCAGGCCTCCGCGAGCGGACGCGGCCCCGTCGAGGCGGGGCCCGGCCACCTCATCACCGTCAATCCGGGCGAGGTGCACGACGGCGCGCCGATCGGCGACGGGGGCCGGGCCTGGTCGATGCTCTATCTCGATCCCGAGATCGTGGCCGCGACCCTCGCCGACATCGCCGAGGGCGCCGCCGCGCGCTCGGAATTCACCGAGCCCGCTTTGGCGGACGGGCGGGCGGCGGCGCGCTTCGAGCGGCTTCTCGCGGCGGCGACGGCGCCGGGCGCCGCGCCGATCGCGGCCGAGGAGGCGCTGATCGCGCTCCTCGCCGACCGTCTCGCCGCGGATCCCCGCCCCGCGCGCGCCGTCCCGGCGGGAATCGCGCGAGCCCGCGCCCTCGCCGACGAGGCCTTCGCGACGCCGCTCGACCTCGCCGACCTCGCGCGCGCGGCCAGCACGAGCCGCTTCGCTCTCCTGCGCGGCTTCGTCAAGGCGACGGGGCTCACGCCGCACGCCTATCTCGTGCAGAGGCGCGTCGCGGCCGCGCGCCGCGCCATCGCCGCGGGCACCGCCCTCGCGGACGCCGCGATCGCCGCCGGCTTCTGCGACCAGAGCCACATGCACCGCCATTTCGTCCGAACGCTCGGCGTCACGCCGGCGGCGTATGCGCGGGCGTGCCTTTGACATGGCGGATGGATGCGACGAGAGATCGATGTTAGTCTCCCGTCGACAGAGGGACATCGGATGCAGCGACCGGACAAGATCAGCGTGACGATGCCGCCCGACATGATGAGAGCGGTTCGGGAGAGCGTGGAATCCGGGGAATACGCTTCGACGAACGACGCAGTTCGCGATGCGGTTCGGGTTTGGCAGCGCGAGCGTGCCCAGCGCGCCACCCGCCTCGACGCGATCAAAGACCGCGTTCACCGCTCGATTTCTGATCCGCGACGAGATGTTTCAGATGAAGAGTTCGATGCACGCCTCAAGGCACTGATCGGCGAGGACGCGAGGGACGACTGACGTGCGGCGCCTGTCCGTGGTCTATCGACCTGCCGCCGTCGAAGACGCCGAGGACATTTTCCGCTACATCATACGAAAAGGCGGCAGCGCGCGGGTTGCGATGGCTTTCGTCCGCCGCATTCGAGCACGTTGTTCACGGATTGGTGACGCGCCGTGGTCGGGGCGGCCGCGCGACGATCTCGCCGTGGGACTGCGGACGATTGCCTTCGAACGCGTTGCGGTGATCGCATATCTCGTGAGCAACGATCAGATCGTCGTGACCAATATCTTCTATGGCGGGCGAGACATCGACGCGCTCTATCCGCGGGGTGAGGACGACGAGAATTCCTGACGCCGCTACCTCCCCCCGCAATCCCGTCCAAGACGCCCCCACCCCGGCCAGCGATCCTCCCCCCGGTTTCGGCAGGAGACGAGGGCGCGATGGCGGGTTCCTTGGACAGACGCACGCTCGAAGGCTACCTCCTCGTGGCGGGCGCGATGGCGCTCGTGGGCACGACGGTGATCGCGAGCAAGCTCGTGGCGGCGGATTGGCCGCCCTTCACCGCGACCGCCTTGCGCTTTTCGATCGCGCTGCCGATCTTCCTCGTCCTGATGCGAGCGACACGCACGCCCGTCCCGCGGCCCTCGCGGCGCGACGCGGCGCTCCTCGTCGTGCAGGCGGGGGCGGGCAGCGTCGGCTACACGGTGTTCCTGATCGCCGGGCTCGTCCACACCTCGGCGGCGAATGCGGGGGTGATCGTCGGCACGCTGCCGGTCGCGGCCGCCGCCTTCTCGATCCTCGCGCTCGGCGAGCGCCCGCGCCCGGCGACGCTTCTGGCGATCCTCGTCGCGACGGGCGGCGTGCTCGCGGTGAGCGTCGGGGCGAACGGAGGCGGGAGCGCGGGAGGCATCTCCGGCGCGCTCCTCGGCAACCTCCTGATCCTCGCAGCGGTCTTGTGCGAGGTGCTGTTCATCCTCCTCAACAAGCGCCTCGCGACGCCCATCCCGCCGCTCGCGCTCTCGACGATCATGACCGGCATCGGCCTCGTGCTCTCGGCCATCCCGGCCCTCCTCTTCGAGAACCCCTTCGCGCTCGAGGCGAGCGCGCCGGCCCTGTGGGCGGTGGTCTATTACGCCGTCGGCCCGACGGTGCTCGGTTTCGTGCTCTGGTATGCGGGCGCGGCGCGGGTCACGGGGGCGGAGGCCTCCCTGTTCACGGCGGTCGCGCCGGTGACGGCGGTGGCGCTCGCGGCCGCCTTGCTCGGCGAGGCGATCACCCCCGCCCAGGCGCTCGGCGTCGCCTGCGTGGTCGCGGCCGTCGCGGCGATGACGCTCGGGGCGATCCTGCGGACGCGACGGGCCGCGTGAGCGGCGACGCTCCACCGACGGGCTTGTCGGGCGGGCGCCTCTCGCGCATCATCGGCACGATCGCGATCTTCTCGGAACACGACCGATGCGCGCCCTCCTCCTCGCCGCCGCTCTCCTCCTCGCCGCACCCGCGCTCGCGCAGGACCTGCCGGGCTCCGCCGACCACCCCCTCGTCGGCCGCTACGAAGGCTCGCGGATCAACGGCTACGACGTGCGGGACTTCGACGTCTACCCCTTCCCGGAGGCGGCCGGGCGCGAGGGCTTCCGCACGATCGAAGGCCGGGTGACGCGGATCTCCTACATCATGCCGCCGGAGCTGTCCGTCGCGGCGGCGGTGCGCAATTTCGAGCGCGCACTCGAGGGACGGGGCTTCGAGATCGTCTTCCGCTGCGAGACGCGCGCCTGCGGCGACATCTTCAACGCGGTCGACCAGTTCCCGCTGCCGCGCATGGTCGTCGACCGGTTCGACTACCACGTCATCTCCGCGCGCCTGAAGCGGCCGGAGGAGGGCGACGCCTACGCAACGGTGATCGTCTCGATCGACCACAACAAGCATGCCCGCGTGATGCTCGGCGTCGTCGAGGAGGCGCCGCTCGAGATCCGCATGATCGACGCGGCCGAGATCGCGCGCAGCGTCGGCGAGACCGGGCGCATCGCGCTCTACGGCATCACCTTCGCCTTCGACAGCGCCACGATCGAGCCGCAGAGCGCCCCGACGCTCGCGGAGATGGCGGCCTTCCTGCAGGCCTCGCCGGAGCTCGAGGTCGTCATCGTCGGCCATACCGACAACCAGGGCAGCCTCGAATACAATCTCGGCCTCTCCCATCGCCGCGCCGAGGCGGTGCGCAACGCGCTCGCCCGCGATCACGGCATCGCGCCGGCGCGCATGCTGTTCGCGGGCGCGGGCTTCCTCGCCCCCGTCGCGCCCAACACCACCGAGGAGGGCCGCGCCCTCAACCGCCGCGTCGAGATCATCGCGCGCTAGAGCGTGGCGGGCCGTTCTCCTCCCCCGCGACCGGACGCGCGTGGCGTCGGGCGCGCGCTTGTGCTCATCTGCCCGCCGCCATGATCCGTCGCACGCCCCGATTCGCCCCCCTCCGCCGCCTCGCCCTCGTCTTCGCGGGAATGGCGGCGCTCGCCGGGTGCATCGCGGTGCCGCGCTCGGTCGAGGGCGTGCCGAGCGACGCGGAATGGCTCGTGCTGCCGCTGCGCTCCTGGGCGGCGATCGAGCACGGCGAACCGGAGGCCGTCGCGGCCTGCCTCGGCCCGCCCTGCGCGGAGCGGATGAAGGTCTCGATCCTGCGGCTTCGCGGCGACCAGGCCCGCGACGCGCGCGCCGTCCTCGCCGATCCCTCGCGCCTCGCGCGCGGCCTGTCCGAGCTCGCGCGCGCGGACGACAATCCCCGCCGCGCCGACGTCGCGACCCGCATCAGCGCCGAGCGGTTCTCGGCGGACGGTCTCTCGGGCTTCGTCATCGCGCTCGAGGGCGAGGGCGCGCGCACCCGCTCGGCCTTCGGCGGCGCGCTCGCCCGCGAGGAGGGCGCGGATCTGCGCGTCGCCTTCGTGGTGGGGGATTCGCGCGAAGGGGTCGAGGGCGCGCTGCGCCAGATCGCGGCGCGGGCGTTCTGACGAATTTCTGCCGGCGAAACGAAGAACGCCGCCCCCTCGGGGACGGCGTTCCCTCACCTCGCGGTGCGGATCGGCGCGATCAGGCGTCGGACTTGACGTCGAGCACCTTGCGGCCGCGATACATGCCCGTCTTCAGGTCGATGTGGTGCGGGCGGCGCAGCTCGCCGGAATCCTTGTCCTCGACATAGGTCGGCGCCTTCAGGGCGTCCGCCGAACGGCGCATGCCGCGCTTCGACGGCGACGTCTTTCTCTTGGGAACGGCCATTGTATCGTCTCCGTATCACGGCACGCGCACGAGCGCCGGCCGGCCCGGCCGCTCGCGCGAAACTCGGAATGAGGCGCGGCTTATACGCGCTCTCGCGGCCTCTGGCTAGCCCCGATTTCGCGCTCGCGCATCATCGCGCGACGCAGGTCGAGAGGTCGCCCGATTGCTGCGCGCGCGCGATCAGCCGATCGGCGAGCCGGCGGTGGCCCTGGCCGGGGGAAGCGGGGTTGCGCAGGATCGGATTCGGCAGCGCGGTCGCGAGGAGCGCCGCCTCGCGCTGGCTCAGATCCGCCGCGCTCTTGCCGAAATGGCGCTGCGCGGCCGCCTCGATGCCGAAGACGCCTTCGCCCCATTCGGCGACGTTCAGATAGATCTCGAGGAGCCGGCTCTTGCCCCAAACCGCGTCGAGATAGAGCGCGATGCCGATCTCGACCGCCTTGCGGACGACCGAACGATCCGGCCAGAGATAGACGTTCTTGGCCGTCTGCATCGGAATCGTGGACGCGCCCCGCAGCGCGCCCGCGTCGATGACGCGGCGCAGCTCGTCCCAATCGACCCCGTTGTGGCGGCAGAAGCGGGCATCCTCCGAGGTGATCACGAGGCGGATCACGTGCGGGCTGATCGCCGAGAGCGGCACCACCCGCCGATCGACCGGCTGCAGGGTCGCCCAGCGCGCGAGCATCAGGGTGGACGGCGGCGTGATCGCGTAGGCGATGACGCTCGAGGCGACGAACAGGGCGAGGAGCGCCGCGACGAGCAGGAACAGCCCGCGCACGAGCCGCGCGACGAGCCCGCGCTTGCGCCGACCCTTGCGCTTGCGCGGCAGGGTCTCGCCACCTCCGCTCTCCTCGGCGCCAGCCGGCCCCGCCATTCCGCTCTCCCCTCGCGATCGAGACGCCCGCGAACGCTTGACCCGAACCGCGCGAGAGGGCAAGCCCGAGCGGCATCATTGCGGGAGGTTCCATCACCGATGAACGAGGCGCTCACCGCATTCGAGGCGCGTCTGCGCGCTGCGGCCGACACCATCGAGGCGCGGCTCGCCGCCCTTCTCGACGATGCCGCCCGCTCGGGCGAGATCGCCCGCGTGCCGCGACTGATGGCCGCGATGCGCCACGGCGCGCTCGCCGGCGGCAAGAGGCTGCGGCCCTTCCTCGCCATCGAGGCGGCGCGGATGCTCGGGCACGAAGGCGAGGGGCCGGTGCGCGCGGGTCTCGCGATCGAGCTCGTCCATTGCTATTCCCTCGTCCACGACGACCTGCCGGCGATGGACGACGACGATCTGCGCCGCGGCAAGCCGACCGTCCACAAGGCTTTCGACGACGCGACCGCGATCCTCGCGGGCGACGCGCTCCTCACGCTCGCCTTCGAGGTCGCGGGCGATTCGCGCGGGGATGTCGAGCCGGGTGCGGCTTGCGCGCTCGTGGTGGGGCTCGCGCGCGCGGCGGGGCTCGGGGGCATGGTCGGCGGGCAGATGCTCGATCTCGCCGCCGAGGGGCGCTACGGCCCGCGCACGCTCGCCGAGGGCGAGATCCGCACCCTGCAGGCGATGAAGACCGGCGCCCTGCTCGCCTTCTCGGCCGAGGCCGGCGCGATCGTCGCCGGCGCCGATGCGGAGACCCGCGCGCGCCTCCTCGCCTATGGCCGCGCGCTCGGCGCCGCCTTCCAGATCGCCGACGACATCCTCGACCGCGAGGCCACCGCCGAGGCGCTCGGCAAGGCGGTCGGCAAGGATGCCGAGCGCGGCAAGGGCACGCTCGTCGACATCCTCGGGATCGACGCCGCCCGGGCCGAGTGCGCCCGCCTCGTCGGGGAAGCCGAGGCCGCCCTGGCGCCGTTCGGCGCGCGGGCCGACGTGCTGATGGCGGCCGCGCGGTTCACCGCCGCGCGGAAATCGTGAGGGGGGACGCTGCGATCGGAGTTCGTGACTCGTTAACCTACCTGCGACGCCGTCATTCCGGGGCGCGGAGCGAGCCCGGAACCCAGACTCCCGACGTCCGATGAGCAGCCTATAGGCTGCGTCCTTCAACGCATCCAGGGCCTTGAGCTGCGGAGCGAGCGCGCATGCGCGCTCGAACGAGCGTCATGGTTCTGGGTTCCGGGCTCGCTTCGCGCCCCGGAATGACGGGGTGGAGAAGATTTTTCGTCCCTCAACGCTGCGCCTTCATCCCCGACAGGAGCGCGAGCGGGTTGTCGGCGAGGGCGGCTTCGTCCGGGCGGTCGATGCCGGGCTCGTTGCGGAAGGCGGCCCAGAGGCTGCGGACATAGGCGGGATCGAGATCCTTGCCGATGAGGACGAGGCGGCTGCGGCGGTCCTCGTCGGGCCAGCGCTCGAGCACGGCAGGCACGTGGATCACGTGCTGGACGCCGTGGACGACGATCGGGTGCTCGGGATCCTCGGCGATCGCGACGATGCCCTTGAGCCGCAGGAGCTTGGGCCCCTGCGTCGCGCGCAGCATGTCGAGGAAGAGATCGAGCGTGCGCTGCGGCACCGGCGCGTCCGAGACGAGGCAGAAGGCGCGGATCGAGGCGTCGTGGCGGTTCACGTCGTGGTGGTGGTGGCCGTGATCGTGATCGCCGTGGCCATGGTGATGGTGGTGGTGCCCGTGGGCGCGCTCGTGCGCCGCCGCCTCGGCCGCCGCGACGGCCTCCGCCGAGAGCCAGGCGGCGACGTCCGACGGCTTGGCCGCGAGGTCGAACGGGCCGCGGCCCAGGATCTCGCGCGCGGGGATCGCGCCGGCGACCGCGCGGTGGCGCCGCGCGCCGGGGGCGAGCGCGGCGAGGCGCGCCTCGAGCGCGGCGAGGGCGTCGGCGCTCGCGATGTCGGACTTGGTGACGACGATCTCGTCGGCCACCGCCACCTGCTTGAGCGCCTCCTCGTGCGCGTCGAGCGTCGCCGCGCCGTTGACCGCGTCGACGACCGTGACCACGCCCTCGACGGGGTAGCGCAGCTTCAGATAGGGGTGGTAGAGCACCGCGTGCAGGATCGGCGCGGGATCGGCGAGGCCCGTCGTCTCGACGATCACGCGCTCGAAGGGCATGATCCGCCCGTTGTCGCGCCGCCGCAGAAGGTCCTCGAGCGTCGCCACGAGATCCCCGCGCACCGTGCAGCACAGACACCCCGCCGAGAGCAGCACCATGCCCTCGTCCACCGTCTCGACGAGGAGGTGATCGAGCCCGATCTCGCCGAACTCGTTCATGATCACGACGGTGTTCGACAGCCCCTCGTCCTTCAGGAGCGCATTGAGCAGCGTCGTCTTCCCCGCGCCGAGGAAGCCGGTGAGGATCGTGAGCGGGATCGGGTCCGGTCGGGCGTTCATGGGCGGCTCCTCGAAGGTCGAGGAGAAGTAGCGCCGCGGGGAGAATGTTACAAGGTCACATCCCTCCCCGGAGGGGAGGGTGGACACGGGAGCGCTAGCGACCGTGGCCGGGTGGGGCCCGGGTCGAGACTATCCTGCAAACCTCGGGCCCCACCCGACCCCTTCGCTGCGCTCAGGGGCCACCCTCCCCTGCGGGGAGGGATCACAGCGAGGTGCGCAGGCGCCACAGTTCGGGGAAGAACGGCTTCTCCAGCACGCCCTTGAGGTAGGACACGCCCGGCGAGCCGCCGGTGCCGCGGCGGAAGCCGATGATGCGCTCGACGGTGGTCACGTGGCGGAAGCGCCATTGGCGCATCAGGTCCTCGAGATCGACGAGCTCCTCGGCGAGCTCGTAGAGATCGAACAGCTCCTCCGAGCGGCGGTAGACGGCGCCCCAGGCGGCCTCGAGCCCCTCGTCGTAGGCGTGCGGCTCGCGCACGTCGCGGGCGAGCAGAGGCTCGGGCACGGGCAGGCCGCGCCGCGCGAGGAGGCGGATCGCCTCGTCGTAGATCGAGGGCGCCTCGAAGGCGGCGAGAAGCGGCTCGTGGCGGGCGGGCGCGTGGGCATGCGGTTTCAGCATGCCCGCCGACTTGGCGCCGAGCTTGAACTCGATCATCCGATATTGAAACGATTGAAAGCCCGACGAGGCCCCGAGCCGCTCGCGGAAGGCGAGGTAATCGGCCGGCGTCATCGTCGAGAGCACGTCCCAGGCGCGCACGAGCTGCTCCTGGATGCGCCCGCAGCGCGCGAGCGCCTTGAAGGCGGGGCGCAGGCGGTCCTCGCGGATCGCGCCCATCGCGGAATCGAGCTCGTGGATGAAGAGCTTCATCCACAATTCCTGCACCTGGTGGATGACGACGAAGAGCGTCTCGTCGTGCTGGCCCGAGAGCGGCTCCTGCGCCGAGAGGAGCACGTCGAGGCGCAGATAGTCGCCATAGGACATGTCGTTCGAGAAATCGGTCTTGACCCCGTCCGTCGCCATGGCGCCCTCCCCTGAATGATTGAAGCTTGAAATATCTCGCGCCCCGACACAAGCTGCATGCCGCTCCTCGTCATGGCGGTACACATCGATGCTCGACCTGCGCGCCCATTTCAGCCGATTCCGCGAGGCCGACCCCGATCGCCTCCACCTCGCCGCCCATTCGCACCATTATTGGCCGGACGTTGCGGGCGAGGCGCAGATCGCCGCCTTCGACGACGCCGCGCGGCTCGCGGACGGCAAGTGGGGCCACGTGCTCGGGCCGCTCTGGCAGGCCTGCCAGGCTCATGTCGCCCGCGTCCTCTCGCTGCCCGATACGGGGAGCGTCGTCTTCGCGCAGAACACCTTCGAATTGTGGCTGCGGCTCCTCTCCTGCCTGCCGACGGACCGCCCCTTACGCATCCTCGCGACCGACGGCGAGTTCCACTCCTTCAACCGGCTCTCGCGGCGGCTCGCGGAAGACGGCCTCGTCGCCCTCGAGACGGTGCCCGTCGAGCCCTTCGCGACCTTCGCCGAGCGCTTCGCGGACGCGGCGCGGGAGGGCGGGCACGATCTCGTGCTGTTCAGCCAGGTCCTGTTCGGATCGGGATTCGTGGTCGACCCGCTGGAGGAGGTGGTCGCCGCGGTGCGCGACGCCGAGACCTTCGTCGTGATCGACGGCTATCACGGCTTCATGGCGCGGCCGACGGACCTCTCGCGGCTCGCCGGGCGCGTGTTCTACATGTCGGGCGGCTACAAATACGTGATGGCGGGCGAGGGCGCGGCCTTCATGCATTGCCCGCCCGGTTACGGCGAGCGCCCCCGCGCCACCGGCTGGTACGCCGCCTTCGGGGCGCTGACGCAGCGTCAGGCCGGCACGGTGCCCTATGCTCGAGACGGCTTCCGCTTCATGGGCGCGACCTTCGATCCCACCGCGCTCTACCGCTTCGACGCGGTGATGGCCTGGCTCGACGGGCTCGGAATCGATGCGGGCCGCGTGCATGCCCATGCGATCGCCTGCCAGGAGGCGTTCTGCGAAGGCCTCGCTGAGGCCGACGCGCCGATCGGCGAGCGCGATCTGGTCCTGCCGCTCTCCGAGACGCGACGCGGCAATTTCCTCGGCTTCCGCCGCGCGGACGCGGCCGCCCTTCAGGAACGGCTCGCCGCCGCGCGCATCGTCACGGATTCGCGCGGCGACGTGCTGCGCATCGGCTTCGGGCTCTACCACGTGGCGGACGAAGCGCGAGAAGCCGCCCACCGCGTCGCCCGCGCGCTCGCGGCGTGAGAGGTCCCTCGATCTGTTCGAGGGGTGTCATCCGGACGCCGAAGGCGATCCGGGACCCATGCCCACGACGTGCGAGTCGCAGCCTATAGGCTGCGTTTCGCCGACATGCCCTGCTGAAATGTCTTGGAGCGAGCGCGGCATGCGCGCTCGGACGATCGTCGGAGCGTATGGGTCCCGGGTCCGCTTCGCGGCCCGGGATGACAGCCTTCGCATCGTCGACGAACGGCGGCTCACGCCTTCCCGTACCCTCCGCCCGTCGGCGTGATCACGGTCACCGCCTCGCCGGGCTCCAGCACCGTCTGATCGGAGCCCGCGAGCTCCTCGATGCGGCCGTCGAGGCGGCGCACGATGGTGCGGCCTAGCTCGCCCGGCTCGCCGCCCTCGAGCCCGAAGGGGCGGACCTTGCGGTGGGAGGCGAGGATCGCGCAATCCATCCGCTCGCGGAAGCGGATCGTGCGCGCGGTGCCGTCGCCCGCGTTCCACTTGCCCTTGCCGCCCGAGCCGCGGCGGATGTGGAAGTCCTCGAGCACGACGGGGAAACGGCTCTCGAGGATCTCCGGGTCGGTCAGGCGCGAATTCGTCATGTGGACGTGGACGCCCGGCGTGCCGTGCCAGCCGGGACCGGCGGGAGAGCCCGAGCAGATCGTCTCGTAATATTGGTAGACGTCGTTGCCGAAGGTGAGGTTGTTCATGGTGCCCTGCGAGGCGCCCATCGCGCCGAGCGCGCCGAACAGGCAATTCGTCACCGCCTGGCTCACCTCGACATTGCCGGCGACCACCGCCGCGGGGAAGCGCGGGGAGAGCATCGAGCCCTCCGGGATCACGATGTCGATCGGCCGCAGGCAGCCGGCATTCATCGGGATCGCATCGTCGACCATCACGCGGAACACGTAGAGCACCGCGGCGCGGGTGACGGGGGCGGGGGCGTTGAAATTGTCGGGCTGCTGCTCGGAGGTGCCGGTGAAGTCCACCGTCAGCCGGCGCGCCTCCCGGTCGACCCTGATCGCGAGGCGGATCGCGCAGCCCTGGTCCATCGGATAGTCGAAGGAGCAGTCCTTCAGCCGCTCGATCAGGCGGCGCACGCTCTCGGCGGCGTTGTCCTGGACGTGGCCCATATAGGCGCGCACCACGTCGAGGCCGAACTGGGCGACCATCTTCTTGAGCTCGGAGACGCCCTTCTCGTTCGCCGCGATCTGCGCCTTGAGGTCGTTGACGTTCTGGACGACGTTGCGCACGGGGAAGCGCGCGCCGGTGAGCAGCGCGACGAGCGCCTCCTCGCGGAAGACGCCCTGATCGACGAGCTTGAAATTGTCGATATAGACGCCCTCCTCCTCGATATGGGTCGCGCGCGGCGACATCGAGCCGGGCGCCACGCCGCCGACATCCGCATGGTGCCCGCGCGAGGCGACCCAGAACAGGATCTCCTCGTCGCGCCCGTCGAAGACCGGCGTGCAGACCGTGATGTCGGGCAGGTGCGTGCCGCCATTGTAGGGGGCGTTGAGCACGAAGACGTCGCCGGGGCGGATCGTCTCGTTCATGCGGATGACCGTCTCGACCGACTTGTCCATCGAGCCGAGATGGACGGGCATGTGCGGCGCGTTCGCCACGAGATTGCCGGCCGCGTCGAAGACCGCGCAGGAGAAATCGAGCCGCTCCTTGATGTTGACCGAGTAGGCCGTGTTCTGGAGCGTCACGCCCATCTGCTCGGCGATCGACATGAACAGGTTGTTGAAGATCTCGAGCATCACGGGATCGGCCTGCGTGCCGATCGCGACGCGCGCGGGCAGCGCCTTCACGCGGGTGAGGACGAGGTGGTCCTTCTCGGTGAGCCGCGCCTGCCAGCCGTCCTCGACGACGATGGTCTGGTTCGGCTCGATCACGATGGCGGGCCCGGGCATCGTCTGGCCGGGGCGCACGGCCTCGCGCAGATAGACCTTCGCCTCCCGCCAGCCCGCGGAATAGAAGCGGGTCGTGCGCGCGGGCTCGGGCTCGCCGGAGACGGTCTCGACCCCGGCGCTCTCGGCGAACTGGGCGCCGCCGCCCACCGCCTCGACCTCGACCGCCTCGATCACGAGCGGCTTGCCGGCATCGACGAAGCCGAAACGGCGCTTGTGCTGCTCCTCGAAGGCGGCGCGCATCGCGCTCGCGGTGGCGGGCGCGATCGGCGCGTCGAGCGCATCGCCCGTGAGTGCCGCCGCCTCGACGATCAGCGGCGTGTCGGTGCCGGCGTAGCGGATATGCGCGCGCACCGCGACCGCGATGTCCGCGCGCGGCACGCCCTGGCCGAGAAGCTCCTCGACCGCCTCCGCCACGAGCGGCGCCGCGCCCATCGCCAGCGCCTTGCGGGCATCGACGTCGAGGGTCACGTCGATCGCGCCCTGGCGCGTCGCGCGGATGTCGGCGAGGCCCATGCCGTAGGCCGACAGGAGGCCCGAGAGCGGGTGGACGAGCACCGTCTTCATGCCGAGCGCGTCGGCGACGAGGCAGGCGTGCTGGCCGCCGGCGCCGCCGAAGCAGTTGAGCGCGTAGCGCGTGACGTCGTAGCCGCGCTGGACGGAGATCTTCTTGATCGCTTCCGCCATGTTGGCGACCGCGATCTGCAGGAAGCCGTCGGCGACCTCCTCCGGCGAGCGCCCGTCGCCGATCTTCTCCGCGAGCGCGGCGAAGGCGGCGCGCACGGCGTCCGCGTCGAGCGGCTCGTTCTGCGCGGGGCCGAAGATCGCGGGGAAGAAGTCCGGCAGGAGCTTGCCGACCATTACGTTCGCGTCCGTCACCGCGAGCGGGCCGCCCCGGCGATAGCAGGCGGGGCCCGGATGGGCGCCGGCCGAATCCGGGCCGACGCGGAAGCGCGTGCCGTCGTAGAACAGCATCGAGCCGCCGCCCGCCGCCACCGTGTGGATGAGCATCATCGGCGCGCGCATGCGCACGCCCGCGACCTCGGTCTCGAAGGCGCGCTCGTAGGCGCCGTCGAAATGGGCGACGTCCGTCGAGGTGCCGCCCATGTCGAAGCCGATCACGCGCTCGAAGCCCGCCGCGCGCCCGGTCTCGGCGAGGCCGACCACGCCGCCGGCAGGGCCCGACAGGATCGCGTCCTTGCCCTGGAACAGATCGGCGGCCGTGAGCCCGCCCGACGACATCATGAACATCAGCCGCGCGCCGGTGCGGGCGACGTCGAGCTCCTCCGACACCTGCGCGACGTAGCGCGCGAGGATCGGCGAGAGATAGGCGTCGACGACGGTGGTGTCGCCGCGCCCGACGAGCTTCACGAGCGGCGAGACCTCGTGCGAGACGGAGACCTGCGGGAAGCCCATCTCGCGCGCGATCGCCGCGAGGCGGCGCTCGTGCTCGGGATATTTGTAGGCGTGCATCAGGACGATGGCGAGCGCCTGCCAGCCGGCCGCGCGCGCCGCCTCCAGCGCCGCGCGCGCGGCGGCCTCGTCGAGCGCCGTCTCGACCGTGCCGTCGGCGAGGACGCGCTCGTCGATCTCGACGACGTCCTCGTAGAGCTCGTCGGGCTTGACGATGGCGCGGGCGAAGATGTCGGGGCGGGCCTGATAGCCGATGCGCAGCGCGTCGCGGAAGCCGCGGGTGGTGAGGAGCAGCGTGCGCTCGCCCTTGCGCTCGAGGAGCGCGTTCGTCGCGACCGTGGTGCCCATCCGCACCTCGCCGACGAGCCCCGCGGGGATCGGCTCGCCGGTCTTCAGCCCGAGATGGTCGCGGATGCCCTGCACGGCGGCGTCGCGATAGGCGCCGGGATTCTCCGACAGGAGCTTGCGGGCGTGGAGCCGCCCTCCCGGGTCGCGCCCGATCACGTCGGTGAAGGTGCCGCCGCGGTCGATCCAGAAATCCCAGCGGCGGGCGGAATCGGCGGATTGCGACGTATCGGGGGAGGCTGCCGAGGTCATCTGATGGGCCCTTTTCGCGAAAGCGCTCTCGAGGCGCGGGCAGGGTCCGGCCTCATCGAGAAAATGTCAACATTTTTTCGATGAACCGCGAGCGGATTATTGACAACGCTACGGCTGGCGTTCACGCTCAGGAAATCGCGCGAGAACCGGAGGGGACCGCGCGGGAGACGCCGCGCCTGGGGAGGCGCACGTCTCCGCAACGGGAGAGACCATCATGAACCTCATCGCAAAGAGCCTCGTCGGCGCAAGCTTCGCCGCGATCCTGGCCGGCCCGGCGCTCGCCCAGACCTGGGACATGCCGACCCCCTATCCGGACGCGAATTTCCACACGGTCAACATCCGCCAATTCGCCGAGGACGTGTCGGCCGCGACCAACGGCGCGCTGACGATCACCGTCCATTCGAACGGCTCGCTGATCCGCCACCCCGAGATCCGCCGCACGGTGCGCGCCGGCACGGTGCCGATCGGCGAGGTGCTGATCTCGCTCGCCGCCAACGAGAACCCGCTCTACGGCCTCGACAGCGTGCCCTTCCTCGCCACCTCCTACGAGGACGCCTTCGCCCTCTATCAGGCGCAGAAACCCGCGCTCGAAGAGGCGCTCGCCGGCGAGGGGCTCACCCTCCTGTTCTCCGTGCCGTGGCCGCCGCAGGGCATCTACGCGAAGAACGAGATCACCCGCATCGAGGACCTGCAGGGCCTGCGCTTCCGCACCTACAATCCCGGCACCGGCCGCATCGCCGAGATCTCCGGCGCGACGCCGGTCCAGGTCGAGGTCGCCGACCTGCCGACCGCCTTCGCCACGGGCCGCGTCGAGGCGACGATCACCTCGACGTCGACGGGCGTGAACTCCACCTTCTGGGACTTCGTCGACTATTACCACGATACCCAGGCCTGGCTGCCGCGCAACATGGTCTTCGTCAACACGGCCGCCTTCGAAGCTCTCGACGAGGCGACCCGCGCCGCGATCCGCGAGGCCGCCGCCGCCGCCGAGGAGCGCGGCTGGCAGCTCTCGCAGGAGGACAACGCGAAGTCCCGCGCGATCCTCGAGGAGAACGGCATCAACGTGATCGAGCCCTCCGAGGAGCTGCGGGCAGGCTTCGCGGCGATCGGCGAGCAGATCGCCGGCGAGTGGGCCGAGCAGATGGGCCCGACGGGCACCGAGATCCTCGAGCGCTTCCGGGCTCGGTGAGAGGCGACAAGAGAGGGGCTCCCGCCGCAAGCGGGGGCCCTTCTCGCATGGACCCCGCTCGCTCGGGAACCCTCGCGCGTTCCCGCCCCGCCGCTCCTCCCTTCTCGGACGCCTCGTCATGCGCCGCGCACTCGACGCCCTTTACGGGACGGCCCTCTGGCTGTCCGCCATCTGCATCATGATCATCGCGACGCTCGTCGGCCTCCAGGTCGCCGCGCGGATCTACGACGCGATCATGCGCCTCTTCGGCCTGCCGCGCGGGGGATTCGTGATCCTCTCGCTCGCCGAGATCTCGGGCTATCTTTTCGCGGCGGCGAGCTTCCTCGCGCTCGCGGGCACGCTCAAGAGCGGCGCGCATATCCGCGTGACCATGCTCGTCAACGCGTTGCCGGCGCGGGTGCGCACGCTCGTCGAGGGGGCGGCGCTCGCCTTCGCGGCGGCGGCCGCGGCCTACGGCACCTGGCACGTCGGCTCCTACGCCTGGCAGAGCCTCGCCTTCAACGCCGTCTCGGCCGGCATGCTGCCGGTGCCGCTCGTCTATCCGCAGGCGGCGATGGCGGCGGGCGCGGCGATCCTGACGGTCGCCTTTCTCGACGAGCTCGTGATCACGATCCGAACCGGGCGGCCGAGCTTCTCGGCGCACGAGGACGCGGTCAATCTGGGCCGGGAGGGCTGAGCCGTGGAACCGACCACCCTGATGCTCGCCTTGATCGGCTTCCTCTTCGTGATCCTCGGGCTCGGCGTCTGGATCGCCGTCGCGCTCGCGACCGTCGGCTTCGTGGCGATCGTCGTCACGCTGACCTTGCCGCCGGGCGCGATCCTCGCGACCTCGATGTGGCAGCAGCTCAATTCCTGGGACCTGACCGCGCTGCCGATGTTCATCCTGATGGGGGACATCCTGTTCCGCACGCGGCTGTCGCAGGACATGTTCGAGGGCCTCGCGCCCTGGCTCGCGCGCCTGCCGGGGCGGCTCCTCCACGTCAACGTGGTCGGCTGCACCATCTTCGCGGCGGTCTCCGGCTCGTCGGCGGCGACCTGCGCGACGATCGGGCGGATCTCGCTCGGCGAGTTGAAGAAGCGCGGCTATTCGGACGCGCTCGCGATCGGCACGCTCGCGGGGTCGGGCACGATCGGCCTGATGATCCCGCCCTCGATCATCCTGATCGTCTACGCCACGGCGACGGAGCAATCGGTGGCGCGGCTCTTCATCGCCGGCATCGTGCCGGGGCTGATGCTGACCGCGCTCTTCATGGCCTACGTGATCGTCTGGGCGCTCCTCAACCGCCATCGGATGCCCCCGCCCGAGCCGAAACTGCCGCTGCGCGAGCGCATCGCCAAGCTGCGCCGCCTCGCGCCGGTCGTCCTCCTCATCGTGGGCGTGATCGGCTCGATCTATGGCGGCCTCGCCTCGGCGACGGAGGCCGCGGCGGTCGGCGTGTTCCTCGCGCTCGCGGTCTCCTGGCGGGCGGGGACGCTCGACCGCGAGACCTTCTCGGCGGCCCTGATCGCGGCGACGAAGACCTCCTGCATGATCGCCTTCATCCTCGCGGGCGCCGCCTTCCTGACGACGGCGATGGGCTTCACGGGCATCCCGCGCATGCTCGCGGAATGGATCGGCACGATGGGGCTCTCGCAGGGCATGCTGCTCTTGGCACTGACCCTGTTCTTCATCGTGCTCGGCTGCTTCCTCGACGGCATCTCGCTCGTGGTGCTGACCACCTCGATCATCATGCCGCTGGTGGGCGCCGCCGGCATCGACCTGATCTGGTTCGGCATCTTCATCGTGCTCGTCGTCGAGATGGCGCAGATCACGCCGCCGGTCGGCTTCAACCTCTACGTCCTGCAATCGCTGACGGGGCGCGACATCTTCCGGCTCGGCTGGTACACGGCGCCCTTCTTCCTGATCATGTGCTTCGCCGCCTTCCTGCTCGCGCTGTTCCCCGACATCGCGCTGTGGCTGCCGCGCACGATGCTGCAATGAGAGGCGCCTCCCCTCTCCCTCTCCTTCTCCTCAGGGGAAGGTGGCTCCGACCCCGAACAGGGGTCGGAGACGGATGGGGTCTTTCGACCCGCAGGGTCGAAGGGGCGTCGGGAGCCGCCGAACGTAAGCAGCTCTACGACGACGCCCCTTCGCAGCTTCGCTGCGAATGACCACATCCGACCCGGCGGCTTCTCGCCTCGATCCGATTTCGCGGATCACGATGTGCGGATGTCGCAGCCCTTTCGGGAGAGGGGTTCTCGCGGGCGACCGGCGAGACAAGAGGCGCCGCGCTCCGCTATAGCGTCGCGGGGATGGAACCAGAGAGCGAGGGCACCGCCATGAACGAGGATGTGGGCAAGCGCACGGTCGGACCGGTCGTCTCCTCGGCCCATCTCGCGGAATCGGGCTTTCCGTCGCTGTCCGAGTTCGAGTTCGGTCTCATCCTGGCGAGCCACGCCTTCCACCGCTGGATGATGCGCTGCATGGCGGCGGCGGGGGTGGCGGACGCGTCGGTGCTCGACGTGCTGATCCTGCACACCGTCAATCATCGCGGGCGGCCCAAGAAGCTCGCCGACATCTGCCTCGTCCTCTCGATCGAGGACACGCACACCGTGTCCTACTCGATCAAGAAGCTCGAGGGGGCCGGGCTCGTCGCGTCGGGGCGCGCGGGCAAGGAGAAGACGGTCGAGATCACGAAGGCCGGGCGCGAGGTCTGCGCGCGCTATCGCGAGATCCGCGACGCGCTCCTCGTCAAGCCGGTCGGCGCCACCGGGCTCGACCGCGAGCGGCTCTCCGAGCTCGCCGCGATGCTGCGCGCGCTCTCGGGGCATTACGACCAGGCGGCGCGCGCGGCGGCGTCCCTCTGAGATTTCGGACGTCGTAACGAGAACGGGCGCCCACCGGGGCGCCCGTCGTCGTTTTCGGACCGCGCGAGGCGCGCGCCTCAGGCCTTGCCGGGGGCGTTCGGCTCCGGCTCGCCGCCGACGCGGGCCCAGATCCGCTTCTTGACGAAGTAGAGTAGGCCGGCGAACACGATCAGGAACGCCATCACGTTGAAGCCGATGCGCTTGCGCTGCTCGAGATGGGGCTCGGCCGTCCACATCAGGAAGGCCGTGACGTCCTTGGCGTATTGCGCGACCGTCTCCGGCACCACGGGGCGACCGTTCGCGTCGCGCGGATACTCGACCAGCTCGTCGAAGAGCACGTTCGGCATCGCGACGATGTTGCCGGGGTAGTAGTAATTGTAATGGCCGCCGAGCGACAGATCGACGTCCTCGGGCGGGTCGATATAGCCCTGCAGGAAGGCGGCGACGTAGTTCACGCCCTGGTGGTCGTACTGGGTGAAGACGTCCGTGATCCAGAACGGGAAGCCGCGCTCGTAGGTGCGCGCCTTGACGATGACCGAGAGGTCCGGCGGCGCCTTGCCGCCGTTGGCCGCCGCCGCGGCGACCTTGTTGGGGAACGGCGAGGGCCAGCGATCGGCGAGGGTCGCGGGACGCATCACCGGCTCGCCGAACTCGTCGTAGCCGCCGGGCACCATGAATTCGGCCGCGAAGGCCTCCACCTGCTCGACGGTGTATTCCGGTCCGCCCCGCTCGGTGAGGTTCCGGAAGGAGACCTTGTCGAGGCCGTGGCAGGCGGCGCAGGCGGTCTTGAAGACCTGGAAGCCGCGCTGGATCTGCGCCCGGTCGAAGGTGCCGAACGGACCCGCGAAGCTCCAGGTCTGCCGGGGCGGCGTGGCGCCGCCGCCGGCCGCGTGGGCCGCGCCCGCCGAGACCGAGAGGGCGGCGGCGAGAACGCCGGCGATGCCGAGGATCTTCTTCATCATCGAAATCCTTGTCCTTGTCCTGTCCGACCTCGCCTCAGCCCTTCGACTGAGGCTCGGCGGCCGCGCCGGCGGGAATGCCCGAGCCACCCTTCTTGCCCAGCACCGCCTCGGCGATCGAGTTCGGCAGCGGCCGCGGCTTCTCGAAGAGGCCGAGCAGCGGCAACGCGATCAGGAAGTAGGCGAAGTAGAGGAAGGTGAAGATCTGCGTGAGGAACACGTAGATGCCCTCGGCCGGACGCGAGCCGAGCCAGCCGAGCACCAGGCAGGTCACGACGAACACCCAGAACACCACCTGGAAGACCGGGCGGTAGGATCCCGAGCGGACGCGGGAGGTGTCGAGCCAGGGCAGCAGCGCGAGCACCGCGATCGACGCGAACATCAGGATGACGCCGCCGAGCGCGTCCGGGACGGCGCGCAGGATCGCGTAGAAGGGCAGGAAGTACCATTCCGGCACGATGTGCGCGGGCGTCGCGGCCGGGTCGGCCGGGATGTAGTTGTCCGCGTGGCCGAGATAGTTCGGCAGGTAGAACACGAACCACATGAAGAAGATCGTGAAGAGCACCAGCGAGAAGGTGTCCTTCACCGTCATGTAGGGGTGGAACGGCACCGCGTCCTTGCCGGACTTGATCGGCACGCCGGTCGGGTTGTTGTTGCCCGGAACGTGCAGCGCCCAGACGTGGAGCAGGGCCACGCCGAGGATCATGAAGGGCAGGAGGTAGTGCAGCGAGAAGAAGCGGTTCAGCGTCGGATTGCCGACCGAGTAGCCGCCCCACAGGAACGAGACCACCACGTCGCCGACGACCGGGATGACCGAGAACAGGTTCGTGATCACGGTCGCGCCCCAGAAGGACATCTGGCCCCAGGGCAGCACGTAGCCCATGAAGGCGGTGGCCATCATGAGGAGCAGGATGATCACGCCGAGGATCCAGAGCACCTCGCGCGGCGCCTTGTAGGACCCGTAATAGAGGCCGCGGAAGATGTGGATGTAGACCGCGATGAAGAACATCGAGGCGCCGTTGGCGTGCAGGTAGCGCAGCAGCCACCCGTACTCGACGTTGCGCATGATGTGCTCGACCGACGCGAAGGCGTGGTCCGCATGCGGCGTGTAATGCATGGCGAGCACGATGCCCGTCACGATCTGCAGCATGAGGATGACCATCAGGATCGCCCCAAAGGTCCACATGTAGTTCAGATTGCGCGGGACGGGGAAGGCCACGAAGGACGAGTGCACCAGGCCGATGATCGGCAGGCGGCTCTCCAGCCACTTCGCGGCGCGGGTCTTCGGAACGTAGGTGGTGGGATGTGCGCTCATGGGTCTCGCCTGATCTCGGATCTCGCGGGAGGTCTCGATCGAGGCCGGGCGGCGCGCCGTCCGACCTCTCCGCCGGACGGCCTCAGGCCTCGCCGATGACGATGCGGGTGTCTTCGACGAAGCGGTAGGGCGGAACCGGCAGGTTGATGGGCGCCGGACCCTGGCGGATGCGGCCGGACGTGTCGAAGACCGAGCCGTGGCAGGGGCAGAACCAACCGCCGTACGCCCCCTGGAAATCGAGCGGGATGCACCCCAGATGCGTGCAGCTGCCGTACAGGATGAGCCATTGCTCGCGGCCGGCCTGGACGCGCTCGGAATCGGGCTGCGGGTCCTTGAGCGCCGACAGCGGCGTGTCCACGGCCGCGGCGATCTCGGCCTGCGTGCGGTGACGCACGAAGATCAGCGCGCCGCGCCAGAACAGGCGGACGATCTGCCCCTCGGCGATCGGCGCGAGGTCGACCTCGATGGGAGCGCCCTGGGCGACCGTCTCCCGGTCGGGGGCGAGCTGGGCGATGAAGGGCCAAGCCGCGGCGGCGACGCCGACGGCGCCCATGGCGCCGGTCGCGATGAACAGGAAGTCCCGCCGCGTCGGCTCTTGCGATGTGGTGGTCTCGGCCACGTCACTCTCCCGCAATGGGTTTCTAACAAGGTCGTACGCCACCCGGGGGACCCGCGAGGGGCACCGAGCGACGTCGCACGCGATAGCGAGGCGCGGACCTTGGCGGGAAATGCCGCAGGACCCACGCGCGCGCAATGCGACCGGGCGTCGCCCGCGCGTCGGTGCTCTCGCACGGCGGCGCTTCCGTGTCCAGATGTGGAAAGCTCCAATGCGACCTCCCGCGCCTTCTACCTTATGACGAAAGCGCCTTTTCCGCGCCTCCCGGACGACGCCGCGCGCGAGGGCCCCCCAGGGCGGGACGCGCGGGCGGGCACAGGACGCGCAGAGGCGAATCGCCGCGGCAGGGCCTGCCGGGACGACGGGGGAGACGCGCGCGGGCGCGCCACATTACCAAATCGTCATGCGGCGGCATTGGACGCGCAACCCGCGCCGCCCCATCTCGGAGGTACGAGGCGCGTCCAGCGTCCACCCCCCTCCCCCGCGCGGACCGACATGCGCACACACATGCGGACACACATGCTCCGGAGCCTGCAGCCGATGAATCCGATCCCCTCCCGCCGCCCGCGCGCCGGGCTCCTCGCCACCGCCTTCACCGCCGCCGGCGTCGCGCTCGGCACGAGCGGCGCCGTCCTCTTCGGCAGCGGCGTCCTGCCGCCCGCCCCCGCCGCCGCGGCGCCGCTGACGCTGCAGGCGCCCGTCGAGATGCCGAGCTTCGCGGACGTCGTCGAGCGCGTGCGCCCCGCCGTCGTCTCGGTGCGCGTGCGCGGCCAGGCGGTCGCCGCCCGCGATGGCGAGGGCGGCGCGCGTCCCGGCGCCGGGCGCATGCCCGACATCTCCCCCGATCACCCGCTCTACGAGTTCTTCCGCGGCTTCGGCGACATCGATCCGCGCGAGAACCGGCCCGGCCCGCGCGGTCCCCGCGGCCCCCGAGGCGCCGCCTCGCAGGGCTCGGGCTTCTTCGTCAGCGCCGACGGGCTGATCGTCACCAACAACCACGTCGTCCAGGGCGCGCGCGAGGTCGAGATCCTCACCGACGACGGGCGCACCCTCTCCGCGCGCGTCGTCGGCACCGACCCGCGCACCGATCTCGCGGTGCTGCGCGTCGATAGCGACGAGGTGTTCCCCTACGTCGCCTTCGCGTCCGGCCGCTCGCGCATCGGCGATTGGGTGGTGGCGATCGGCAATCCGTTCGGGCTCGGCGGCTCGGTGACGGCGGGCATCGTCTCGGCCGAGAGCCGCGACATCGGCGCGGGCCCCTACGACGACTTCATCCAGATCGACGCCCCGATCAATCGCGGCAATTCCGGCGGGCCGACCTTCAACCTGCGCGGCGAGGTGGTCGGCGTGAACACGGCGATCTACTCGCCGTCGGGCGGCAATGTCGGCATCGCCTTCGCGATCCCCGCCCATGTCGCCGTCGACGTCGCGGGCCAGCTCGCGGAGGCGGGCGAGGTGACGCGCGGCTTCCTCGGCGTCCAGGTCCAGGCGGTGACGCGCGAGATCGCGGAGGCGATCGGGCTGCCCTCCGCCCGCGGCGCGCTCATCGCCGAGCCCCAGCGCGGCACGCCCGCCGATCGCGCCGGCCTGCGCTCGGGCGACGTGATCGTCGCCGTCGACGGCGCGCCGATCGCCGACCATCGCGAGCTCACCCGCCGCATCGCCGCGATCGCGCCCGGCACCCGCGTGCCGATCACGATCGTGCGCCGCGGCGGCCCGCGCGACGTCGCCGTGGAGATCGGCCGCCTGCCGGGGAATTGAGCGCTCCGCGTCGCGCGCGGCGCCGAGAGCGGCTAGAAGAGACCCATGAAGATCCTCATCGTCGAAGACGATCGCGAGGCGGCGCGCTTCCTCGCCAAGGGGCTGACCGAGGCGGGGCACGTCGTCGACCATGCCGCCGACGGGCTCGACGGCTACGCGCTCGCCGAAGCGGGCGGCTACGACGTGCTCGTGGTCGACCGCATGCTGCCCAAGCTCGAGGGCCTGTCGCTGATCCGCTCGCTGCGCGAGCAGGGCGACACCACGCCCGTCCTCATCCTCTCCGCGCTCGGCCAGGTCGACGACCGGGTGAAGGGCCTGCGCGCGGGCGGGGACGACTACCTGACGAAGCCCTACGCCTTCTCCGAGCTCCTCGCGCGCGTCGAGGTGCTCGCCCGCCGGCGGGGCGCCGGGGCGGGGGGCGAGGACACCGTCTACCGCGTCGGCGATCTCGAGCTCGATCGGCTCTCGCGCCGGGTGACGCGGGCGGGCCGCGAGATCGAGCTGCAGCCGCGCGAGTTCCGTCTGCTCGAATACCTGATGAAGAACGCCGGGCAGGTCGTCACCCGCACGATGCTGCTCGAGCACGTCTGGGACTACCATTTCGACCCGCAGACGAACGTCATCGACGTCCACGTCTCGCGCCTGCGCGCCAAGATCGACAAGGGCTTCGAGACCGCCCTCATCCAGACGGTCCGCGGCGCGGGATACCGCATAAGGGGGAGCGGGGGGTGAGCGCGCTGGGCAAGCTCCTGCGCACGACCGCCTTCAAGCTGTCGCTGTTCTATCTCGGCTTCTTCGCGCTCTCGCTCGTGGTCGCGCTCGGCTGGGTCGCGATCTCGGCCGAGCGGCTGATGACGCGTCAGATGACGGATCAGATCGAGGCCGAGATCCGCACGCTCGAGGCCGTCTACCGGCGCGCGGGCCTGCGCGGCCTCGCCGCGAGCGTCGACCGCCGGGCGCAGGCGCCGGACGCGCCGCTCTACCTGTTCACGACGCCGATCGGCGAGCGCATCACGGGCAACGTCGTCTGGGTGACGCCGGGCACGCTCGACGAGCCGGGCGAGCGGGAGATCGACTACGCCCGGCTCGGCGACGACGGCGAGACCATGGAGCACCGCGCGCTCGTGCGCGTCTACGTCCTGCCGGGCGGCTTCCGGCTCCTCGTCGGGCGCGACATGGGCGAGCGCGACCGCCTCGTCGCCATCGTCTGGACGGCGATCGGCTGGTCGCTCCTCCTCGTGGTGCTGCTCGGCTTCGTCGGCGGCTGGGTCCTGTCGAAGCGCGTCCTCAAGCGCGTCGAGGCGATGGGAGCGACGACGCGGGCGATCATGGCGGGCGATCTCTCGGGACGCCTCGCCGTCTCGGGCTCGGGCGACGAACTCGATCGGCTCGCCGAGAGCCTCAACGCGATGCTCGACCGCATCGTCGCCCTGATGGAGGGGATGCGGCAGGTCTCCGACAACATCGCCCACGACCTCAAGAGCCCGCTCGCGCGCCTGCGCGCCAAGGCCGACGAGGCGCTGCGGACGGCGGACGGCCCCGACGCCCTGCGCGCGGCGCTCGAGGAGACGATCGCCGACACCGACGACCTGATCCGGATCTTCAACGCGCTCCTGATGATCGCCCGGCTCGAGGCGGGCAGCGCGCCGGAGAGCCTCGATCCGGTCGACGCCGCCGAGATCGCGCGCGGGGTCGGCGAGCTCTACGAGGCGCTCGCGGAGGAGGCGGGCGTGCGCCTGTCGATCGAGGCCGAGCCGAGCCTGCCGGTGCGCGGCAATCGCGAGCTCCTCGGCCAGGCGCTCGCCAATCTCCTCGAGAACGCGCTGAAATACGGGGTCGAGCCGGACGGCGCGCGGGAGATCCGGCTCCTCGCCCGCCGCGCGGGCGGCGTCGTGACGCTCGCCGTCGAGGATCGCGGCCCCGGCATCCCGGAGGCCGAGCGCGGGCGCGTGCTCGAGCGCTTCGTGCGGCTCGAGGACGCGCGCTCGCGGCCGGGCTTCGGGCTCGGCCTCGCCCTCGTCGCGGCGGTCGCGCACCTGCACGGCGGGAGCCTCGCGCTGGAGGATGCGCGACCGGGCCTGCGCGCGAGCCTGCGCCTGCCCGCGCCGCCGGGTCCCGCGGTCGGCGAGCCGGCGCTCACCGCACGACGTTGAGCACCTCTCGGATCATGTCCTGAGCCGTCGAGATCACCCGCGTATTGGCGGTGTAGGCCTGCTGGGTGACGATCATCTTGGCGAATTCCTCCGAGATGTCGGTGTTGGAGCTCTCGACGCCGCCGGAGGTCAGCGTCGAGCGGGCGAGCGCGACGGAGGGATCGCCCGATTCGCGCGTCGCCTCGAAGGCGCCGCCATCGACGCGCCGCAGGGCGTTGGGCGCGAAGAAGCCGACGATGGAGATCTCCGCCACCGGGCGCACCTGGCCGTTCGAATAGGCGATCGAGACGACGCCGTCCTCGGACACGCTGACGCTCTCGTAGCGGCCGACGCCGAACCCGTCCTGCTCGATGAAGGTCGGGATCACCGAGCCGCCGGTGTCGTTGTTCGTCATGCCCGTGATGTCGAGCGTGATGTCCTGGAAGACGACGTTGTTGATCTCGACCGCGCTCGCGTTCAGCTGCGGGGCGCTGGAGAGCTGGCCCTGCGCGTTGAAGGTCACCGCGGGGTCGACGCGCCGCCAGGCGTCGAGCGGCGTGCCGGAGCGGGATTCGTAATAGAGCGCCCATTCGCTCGCCGGCCCCGCCGTCGCCGGCCCGGTGCGCACCCAGCGCAGGTTCATGCTGCCGATCGCGCCGATGCCGTTGTAGACCGTGACGCTGCCGCCCGGCACGCTGTTGCGCAGGAAGTCCTCCTCTGCAGCGCCGGCGCCGATGGTGAGGGGCGCCGTCGCGGGAGGGGCGGGCCATTGGATGTCGCCCGAGACGTTGCCGGGCGTCGTCGGCAGCTGTGCCTGATAGGTGACCTGGGCGGTCGGGCGCGGATCGAGACGGCCGAGCAGCTCCTGCGTGATCTGGATGAAGCCCGAGCCCTGGTTGGGCATCGGCGCGCCGGTATTGCGGTCGAGCATCGTCCCGCGCAGGGCGTAGCCCGCGCCGTTGACGAGATAGCCGCGCCGGTCGAGCTCGAAATCGCCGCGCCGCGTGTAGAGCTCCGGGCCCTGGCGGTTGACGCCCGAGGTCTGGCCCGGCGGCTGGCCGACGACGAAGAAGCCGTTGCCGGAGATCGCGACGTTGGTGTCGCGATTGGTCGCCAGGAACTCGCCCGCGAGCGAGTTCGTCGCGCGCGAGAACGACGTCACCGAGCCGGACACCTGCCGCGTCAGCGGCTGCTGGGGCACGAGGTCGACGAAGCTCGTCTCGACGCGCTTGAAGCCCGGCGTCTGCGAATTGGCGATGTTGCCGGAGATGTTCTGCATCGCGGACGATTGCGCCCGCAGGCCCGCCACGGCCGTGAGCAAGGACCCGAAGCTACCCATACGCTAACTCCCCTCGAGACAGGTCGCGCGGGCCCGTCTCGCCCGCTCTCGGCAGGGACGGGGCAACGGGCGTGCCAGCCGCGTCGCCGACGCGAAATCCTTCGTCCGCAACGATTCTCGCCGCGAGGGCGCCCGCAGCGCGACGGCAACATCCGCCGCTTCCTCGGCAAGATCTGCCGGTCGGGCCCGCGCCGTTAACGGGGCGTTAACCGTGGCCGGTGTCCGATCGCCGCCGACGGGCGCATCCGCACCCGCACGAATGCGAGACGAAGACCGAACATGGCAGCCGGCGCCCTTCCCAACGCGACGCAAGGCCTCGAATCGGGGGAGTTCGAGGGGCTGACCGGCCCGCAGCGCGCCGCGCTCTTCCTGCTTCTCCTCGGCGAGACGCACGGGCGCCCGATCTGGGCGATGCTCGACGAGGAGGAGGTGCGCACCGTCTCGCACGCGATGGTGCAGCTCGGCACGGTGGACGCCTCGACGGTGGAGCGGCTGATCGTCGACTTCATCCAGCGCCTGTCGAACTCGAGCGTCTCGGGCTCCGTCGAGCGCACCGAGCAGCTCCTCATGAAGGTGTTCCCGCCCGACCAGGTGGCGATCATCATGGCGGAGATCTACAACACCTCCGGCAAGCGCATCTGGACGCGCCTGTCGCAGATCGACGCCGAGATCCTGGCCAATTACCTCCGCTCGGAATATCCGCAGACGGTCGCGGTGATCCTCTCGCGCGTGCGCCCCGACCACGCCGCGCGGGTGCTGACCATGCTGCCGGACGATTTCGCCCTCGACGTCGTCAACCGCATGCTCAAGCTCGAGGCCGTCCAGAAGGAGGCGCTCCACCACATCGAGGAGACGCTGCGGCTCGAATTCGTCGGCGCCGTCGCCCAGACCGCCAAGCGCGACGCCCACGAGGCGATGGCGGAGGTGTTCAACGCCTTCGACCGCCAGACCGAGACCCGCTTCCTCTCGGCCCTCGACGACCTCAACCGCGAGGCGGCCAAGCGCATCCGCCAGCTGATGTTCACCTTCGAGGACCTGACGAAGCTCGATCCGGGCTCGGCCCAGACGCTGATCCGTCAGGTCGACCGCAACGTGCTCTGCAAGGCGCTCAAGGGCGCGCCCGAGCCGGTGCGGACCTTCTTCCTGTCGAACATGTCGAGCCGCGCCGCCAAGAACCTCAACGAGGAAATGCAGTCGCTCGGTCCGATCCGCATCAAGGACGTGGACGAGGCCCAGCTCGCCATGGTCAACCTCGCCAAGGAGCTCGCCGACAAGGGCGAGATCATGATTTCGAAGAACCGCGCCGAGGAAGAGCTGATCTATTGACGATCGGCCGTCGCTCGACCGCGCGCAGGATCTGCAGGCGCAGCATCGCGTGCGAGGCGAGGAGCGCGAAGGCGGCGCCGAGCGTCCAGCCGCCCAGCACGTCCGTCGGCCAGTGGACGCCGAGATAGACCCGGCTCACGCCGACGAGCAGCGTCACCGCGATCCCGAGCCCGATCACGTAGACCCGCAGCCGCCGCCGCGTCAGCACGCGCGCGAGGAGCGCCGCCAGCGTGAGGTAGACCACCGCCGACATCATCGAGTGGCCCGACGGAAAGCTCGCCGTGTAGACGCGTGCGCCATAGGGCACGAGCTCGGGGCGCGGGCGGTCGTAGCCGAGCTTGAGGAGCGTCGACAGGATGATCCCGGTCGCGATCGCGATCCCCACCGCGAGCGCGGCGCGCGGGCGGCGCGCGATCGCGAGGAAGCCGATCGCGGCGAGGGTCACCATGGTGAGCACGGCGGTGCCGCCGAGCGCGGTGAGATCGCGCATCACCTCCTCGAGCCATGGCGGCCCGAGCGGATCGGCCGGCTGCAGAGGGTCGCGCAGGAGGAGCATGAAGGCGGTGTCGAACGCCCCCGTCGACCCCGCCTGCACCCGCCCGGCCACGAGCAGGAACACCCACAGCCCCCCGGCCGCGACGGCCATCGCGAGGAGCGTGCCGCGATTCTCGTGGAAGGCGGGAAGAAGGCGGTTCTCGGCTCGGTGAGGGGGGATCTCGTGCTTCATCGTCTCGCGGCGCGGTGGGACTGTCCGTCGGTGAACGTGCACCGCGACGCGATCGATCCGCAAGCGGGACGCGCGAGAACCCCTCTCCCCGAGCGTGCGACCGCAAAGGCGCTCCCTCTCCTTCCCCTGGGAGCTTGAAACCTTACCCCGCCCGTCATTCCGGGGCGCGAAGCGAGCCCGGAACCCAGAACCCCGACGTTGGCTCGAGCGCGCATGCGCGCTCGCTCCGCAACCCGAGACAACGGATACCTCGAAGGACGCAGCCTACAGGCTGCTCATCAGAGGTCGGGAGTCTGGATTCCGGGCTCGCTTCGCGCCCCGGAATGACGGCGTGGAGGTTCTAGAAGAGAGATTTTCAAACTCAAAGGGGAAGGAGAGACCCGCCGAAACGCGAAAAGCGCCCGGTTCTCACCGAGCGCTTCGCGACAGGCGCAGACCCGACCGGGCCTGGCCTCACCGGACCTCGCCTCACTTGGCGAGGGGCTTCGCCATCATCGACTCGACGGGCTTCATCGCGTCCTTGACGAGGGAGGCGTAGAGCTCGCCCATCTTGGTGGCCTGCGCCACGAAGCCCTCGTAGGCCGACTTCACGTAGTCGGTCTGGATCTCGATCGCCTTGTCGAGCGTCTTGGCGCCGACGAGCTTCTCGAGGGTGGCGGTGGAGTGCTCGAAGGACTTCTTCGCGTAGTCCGCGGTCTCGACCGCGATCTGCTGGGCGCTCATGGAGACGGCACCGAACGCCTTCATCGTGGCGTCCATGTTCTCCTTGCCGAGCTTCTGGAAATCGTCGAACTGGTTCATCATGGTGCTTCCCTCCGACGCTGCCGCGCCGCTTGACTTCGTGGTATGGCTCGGACCGCGTCGCATCCGCCGACCCGATCCCTCGCTCTCGACGCCCTTATTATGTGCACTGCAACATGCGTGTCAAGCTTTATGTTGCACCGCACAAAGTCCGGACGATTCCCGATCAGCCCCTTAACCGCTCCGTAACCTCGGCGGGCTCAACATGCCGGGCGTGGCGCTGATGCAACGCGCCTGGGGGCGGGCTGACTTTCGAAACGACCGGAAGACACGGGGACGGTCCAAATGTTCGAGTATCGCGTAGCGGCCCGTGGGCGCGGGCCTCTGTCCGCGCTTGCGGTGATCCTTTGCGGCCTCCTGGCCGCGACGATCGGAGCGGGGCCGGCGAGCGCCTACAATCCGCCTTTCGCCGCCCTGGTGGTGGACGTCAAGACCGGCCAGGTGCTGCACGAGGAGAACGCGGACGCCCGGCGCTTCCCCGCCTCGCTCACCAAGGTGATGACCCTCTACATGCTGTTCGAGCAGCTCGAAGCCGGGCGCCTGCGGCTCGATTCGCCCTTGCGCGTCTCCGCCCGCGCCGCCGCCGAGCCGCCCTCGAAGCTCGGCGTGCGCGCGGGCTCGACGATCTCCGTCGAGAACGCCATCCTCGCGCTCGTCACCCGCTCGGCGAACGACGTCGCGGCCGTGATCGCGGAGAATGTCGGCGGCAGCGTCGACGAGTTCGCCCGGCTGATGACGCGGCGGGCGCGCGAGCTCGGCATGGCGAACACGACCTTCCGCAACGCCTCGGGCCTGCCCAACGCCCAGCAGGTGACGACCGCGCGCGATCTCGCCCGTCTCGCGATCGCCCTGCAGGATCGCTTCCCCCAATATTATCACTATTTCCAACGCCGCTCGTTCAACTACAACGGCGCCACGATCGGCAACCACAACCGCCTTCTCGGCCGCGTCACGGGCGTCGACGGCATCAAGACGGGCTTCATCCGCGCCTCGGGCTTCAATCTGATGACGAACGCCCAGCACAATGGGCGCCACATCGTCACGATCGTGCTCGGCGGCCGCTCGGGCGCGCATCGCGACCAGATCGTGCAGCGCCTCGTCGAGCGGCACCTGCCGCGCGCCTATGCCGGGGCGCGGCGCACGCCGCTGATCGGGCGCCCGTCGGGGGCGACCACGCCGATGGTCGCCATGGCCGCGCCCGTTCCGCCCGCGCCGCCGGCCCGCCCGGCCGATCTCGGTCCGCGCCCCGTGGCGACGGCGCCGCTCGATCTCGCCGGCATGCGGCCGGCGGTGGCGAGCGCGCCGGACGCGAACACCGTCACGCCGGGCTCGCTGCGCGCGGCGCCCGCTTCGGCGCCCGCCTCGGCCTCCGCCTTCGCCGCGGTGTCGCCCGCGCTCGACGTGCCGCTGCCGCCCGCGCCGATCCCGGACGTGCAGCAGACGGCCGCGCTCGTGCAGCCGGAGCCGGCCCGCCCCGTCGCCGCGACGCCGACCCCGATCCCGCCCTCGCCGATCCGCGAGCTCGCGCTCGAAGTCACCGCCGCGCCCAGCGAGGATCCCGAGCCGGTCATCGAGACGCTCGCCGTCGCGGCGCTTTCGACCGACATCCCGCTCGAGATCGACGTCGAGGCGGAGGGCGTCGCGGAAGGCTCGGTGTCGCCCTGGGTCATCCAGATCGCGGCGGTGCCCTCCGAGGACGCGGCCTTCGACATGCTGCAGCGGGCGCAATCGCGCGTCGGGCGCATCCTGATCAACGCGGTGCCCTTCACCGAGGAGGTGCAGACGCGGGGCGCGACGCTCTATCGGGCGCGCTTCTCGGGCTTCGACGAGGCGGGCGACGCCCGCGACGCCTGCGAGAAGCTGAAGAGCGAAGGCTTCGACTGCTTCGCCGTGCGCAGCTGAGGCCCTTCGCCCCTTGGCGCACTCGTCCTCTTCCAAAGAACGCCATCGGCGGACGCTCGCGCCCGCCGCTCGTCGAACCGACCCGGTCGAGCCGTATCCTCGATCGATCGCGCGTGGAGTATCAGCGATGTCGGCTCAGAAGAACGTCCTTGGCCTCGTTGACGCGGGCCGCGAGATAGGTCGATCCCCCCTGGTCGGGGTGCAGCTTCTTCATCAGGAGCCGGTGCGCGCGCCGGACGTCGTCGGCGGACGCGCCCGGCTCAAGCCCCAGGATCTGGTGGGCCTCCTCTTCCGTCATCGCGCCGCCCTTCGTCTCTCGGCGCGTCCCCGCGTCTGCGTCTCCCTGCGCGTGCTGACGCCATCCGGCAAACCGGCGGTCGAAATACGCCTCTAGCAGGCGCACCCCTTCGGGGTCGGCGCCGCGGCAGGCCTCGTAGAGATCCTTGAGGGCCTTCTCGTCGAGATCGGCGAGCCGCCGCCCGGCATAGGCGCCCGCGAGCACCGTGCCCGCGAGCTCGCCCGTGTCGTGGGAGAGCTCCATCTCGATCATCGCGGAGCGCACGCGCGAGACCTGCCCCGGCGATTTCGCGCCGCCGAAGCCGGGGATGCGCGCGAAGGGCGTCGACCAGCCGAGCAGCCAGGCGCCGGCGCAGCCGAGGAGGAGCGCCATGTCGATGCGCCCGCGCACCGCGAGGAGCGCCGCGAGGCCGATCAGCGCGAAGCCGCCGACGCGCTTGACGAGCTTGGCGACGTCGGCCGGGTTGGCGCGCTGGAAGGCGCGCATCAGCCACCAGAAGGCGAAAACCGCCGCGATCCCGTAGAGAAGCGAAACCATCCGCCGATCACCCCTTGCGCCGCATGGCCGTCAGCAGGGCCTGCGCCTGCGGCTCGTGGGCCGCGAGACGCTCGAGCCCGTTCGCACCGGCGCTCGCATAGGTCGCGGCCGCGCGCAAGAGGCCGGCGAGCGCGCCGGGGGCGCCCGCGTCGAACCGGGCATAGGCGCCCCCCGTCAGGCGCGCCATCTCGCGGAAGGCGCGCTCGGCATTCGGCTCCCCGCCCTCCTGGAAGAAGAAGCCTTTGGCGTTGAGGAGGCCGAGCTCGCCCGCCTTGGCGCAGACCGCGTCGATGTCCTCCTCGAAGGCGTCGCCGACGAGGACGAACGCGTCGACCCCCTCCCCCCGCGCCTCGTTGCGGACATGGGAGAGCACGCGGCCGATCTGGGTGTGGCCGCCGCGGCAATCGATCTTGACCATCATCGCGGTGAGCGCGGCCGGATCGACGACCCAGCGCGACGCGCGGCATTCCGAGAAGCCGCGGAAATAGACGAGCTGGACCGCGAGCCCGCCGATCTGCGCCGTCGTCTCGAACATCTGCGCCTGCAGCGAGCAGGCGAGATCCCAGGTCGGCTGGCGGCTCATGGTCGCATCGAGCGCGAAGACGAGCCGCCCGCGCCGCGCCCCCGAAGCGCTCGCCGGCCCGAGCGCCGAGGCCTTGGCGACAAACGCGTCGATCGCCGAGGCTCCGCTCGTCGCCGGTGGCGCGTGGTCCGGGCGCGGACGGGCCGTCGTCGAGGGGCGGGCGACAGCGTCGCGCTTCTTCTCGTCGGTCATCTCGTTCTACTCGCGTTCGCCTCTGGATTCTTCTCTGCGTCGCTCGGCCTGCCCAGAAGATGTGGCGGAGGCACGGCCCCGATGCAATCGCCGGCTCGGCCGTTCGTCTACGGGTGCGACGATTTCGACTGTATGGCGACACGTTCCGTCCCTAATGTGGACACGCCGGTCGGCTCTCTCCATATTCTGTTCTTCACCCTGGGAACCAAACGCGAGGAACCCGCTTGCAGCCACGCTTCGCCGCTCTCGCCTTCGCCGTCGCTCTCCCGCTCGCGCTCGTCGCGCCGGGAGCCGCCGCTCTCGCCGCCGAAGAGGGGCCGGCCTGGCGCCACGGCGCGGCCTTGATGGGCGAGCCGCGCTACGAGCCGGGCTTCCCGCATTTCGACTACGTGAACCCCGATGCGCCGAAGGGCGGCCTCCTGCGGCTCGGCGCGCTCGGCTCCTTCGACAATTTCAACCCGATCGTGGCCGGCATCCGCGGCGACCTCGCGGCCGGGATCGGGCTCGTCTACGAGACGCTGACCACCTCCGCGCTCGACGAGCCGGCGACGGAATACGGGCTGATCGCGGAGGCGATGCATTATCCGGAGGATTATTCCTCCGTCACCTTCCGCCTGAACCCGAACGCGCGCTGGCACGACGGCGAGCCGATCAGGGTGTCCGACGTGATCTGGTCCTTCGAGGTGCAGAAGGAGGCGAACCCGATGTACGCCTTCTACTACCGCAACGTGGTGGGCGCGGAGGAGACCGGCGAGCGCGAGGTGACCTTCCGCTTCGACCAGGCGAACAATCGCGAGCTGCCGAAGATCATGGGCCAGCTCCTCGTCCTGCCCGAGCATTGGTGGACGGCGCCGGGCCGCTCCCCGTCCGCGACGACGCTCGAGCCGCCGCTCGGCTCCGGGCCCTATCGGCTCGCGACGCACGTCGCCGGGCGCAGCGTCGTCTACGAGCGCGTGCCCGACGCCTGGGCGAACGATCTCAACGTGAATGTCGGCAAGAACAATTTCGGCACGATCCGCTACGAGTATTTCCGCGACGCGACGGTCCTGCTCGAGGCCTTCAAGGCCGACCAGGTCGATTTCCGCAACGAGAACGTCGCGCGCAATTGGGCCACCGCCTACGACTTCCCCGCCCGCGCCGAGGGGCGGGTGGTGCTCGAGAGCTTTCCGATCAACAGCACGGGGATCATGCAGGCCTACGTCCTGAACCTGCGCCAGGAGCGCTTCCAGGACCCGCGGGTGCGCCGCGCCTTCAATCTCGCCTTCGATTTCGACGACATCAACCGGACGATCTTCTTCTCCGCCTACGAGCGCGTGTCGTCCTTCTTCCACGGCACCGAGCTCGCGTCGTCGGGCCTGCCGGAGGGGTTGGAGCTCGAGATCCTCGAGGAATTCCGCGGGCAGATCCCCGACAGCGTCTTCGAGGTGGAATACCGCAATCCCGACCACACGACGCCGCAGGCCAAGCGCGACAACCTGCGCGAGGCCGTGCGCCTCCTGCAGGAAGCGGGCTACGAGCTGCGCGGCCGGCAGATGGTCGACACGCGCACGGGCCGCCCGCTCACCCTCGAATTCCTAGGCTTCCAGTCCACGGACGAGCGCCACGCGCTGCCGTATTCCCAGGCACTCGCGCGGATCGGCGTGACCATGAACGTGCGCATCGTCGACCCGGCGCAATACCAGAACCGCCTGCGCAGCTTCGATTTCGACATGATCACCTCTCTGTGGGCGCAATCGCTTTCGCCGGGCAACGAGCAGCGCAATTACTGGGGCTCGGAGGCGGCGAACCGGCCGGGCTCGGACAATCACATCGGCGTGCAGGATCCCGCGATCGACGCGCTGATCGAGCGGGTGATCTTCGCGCGCGACCGCGAGGAGCTCGTCGCGGCGACGCGTGCGCTCGACAGGGTGTTGTTGCACAAGGAGCTCGTCGTTCCGCAATGGACGCTGCGCGAGCAGCGCATCGCCCGGTGGGACCGCTTCTCGCGGCCCGACGAGCTGCCGGAATACGGGGCCTCGGCGTTCCCCACCGTGTGGTGGTTCGACGAGGAGAAGGCGCGGCGCGCGGGGAGGGCGCAATGATCGATCGCACGAGACTTCTGCATCCCACCCGCCGCGGGCTCCTGATGGGAGCGGGCGCGATCGGCGTCGCCGCGGCGATCGGCCTGCCGCGCGCCGCGCGCGCCCACGATCACGCGGTCGCCGCCTACGGCCCCGTCGACGAGGATTTCGTCGAGCGCCACGGGCTGTCGCTGTTCGGCGACCTGAAGCACGGGCCGGATTTCGAGCGCTTCGACTACGTGAATCCGGCCGCGCCGAAGGGCGGGCGCATCTCGCTGCAATTGTCCTCCGCCGCCTACAATCAGAACTTCAGCACCTTCAACACGCTCAACATCTTCGTCCTCCAGGGCGACGGCGCGGCGGGCATGGGGCTGACCTTCGACAGCCTGATGCGCGGCTCCGGCGACGAGCCGGACGCGATGTACGGCCTCGTCGCGCAATCGGTCTCGCGCTCCGCCGACGGGCTCGCCTTCCGCTTCCGGCTGCGTCCGGAGGCGCGCTTCCACGACGGGACGCCGATCACGGCCGACGACGTCGCCTTCACGATCGAAATCCTGCGCACGCAAGGCCACCCGCGGCTCGTCCAGGTGCTGCGCGAGGTCGAGGGCGTCGAGGCGCTCGAGGAGCGGCTCGTCGAGGTGCGCTTCATCCCCCAACGCACGCGCGACATCCCCCTCGTGGTCGCCGGCCTGCCGATCTTCTCGCGCGCCTATTGGGAGGGGCGCGATTTCCAGGCCTCGACGCTCGAGGCGCCGCTCGGCTCGGGGCCCTACCGGGTCGGGCGCTTCGAGGTTGGGCGCTGGATCGCCTTCCAACGCGTGCCCGATTACTGGGCGGCGGACCTGCCCGTGAATGTCGGCCAGTGGAATTTCGACGAGATCCGCTACGAGTATTTCCGCGATCGCCAGGTCGCCTTCGAGGCCTTCCGCGCAGGGCAGTTCTCCTGGCGCGAGGAATTCACCTCCCGCGATTGGGCGCGGGGCTACGACTTTCCGGCCCGCCGCGAGGGACGCGTCGTCCAGGACGAGGTCGAGCTCGGCCTGCCGCGCGGCCCGCAGGGCTGGTGGTTCAACACGCGCCGCGCCAAGTTCGCCGACCCGCGCATCCGCGAGGCGATCTCGCTCGCCTTCGATTTCCCCTGGACGAACCAGAACATCATGTTCGGATTGCTCCAGCGGCTGACCTCGTTCTTCCAGAACTCGCCGATGCAGGCGCAGGGGCTGCCCTCTCCCGCCGAGCTCGCGCTGCTCGAGCCCTTCCGCGCGGGGCTGCCCGAGGAGGTGTTCGGCGAGCCCTACGAAGTGCCGCTCGCCGACGGGTCGGGCCAGGACCGCCAGCTCATGCGCCGCGCCAACGAGCTCCTGCTGGCGGCGGGCTGCGAGCGCCGGGGCGGCACGCTGCATCTGCCCTCGGGCGAGCCCTTCACGATCGAGTTCCTCGACTTCTCCCAGGCGCTGCAGCCGCACACGCAGCCCTTCCAGGCCAATCTCGGCCGGCTCGGAATCAACGCCACCTCGCGCATCGTCGACCCCGCCCAATACGAGCGGCGGATGAACGAGTTCGATTTCGACATGACCTCGCGCGCCTTCGGCGCCTCCCTCACGCCCGGAGCGGGCCTGAGGGTCGTCTACGGATCGGAGGCGGCGGCGACGCCCGGCTCGGCCAATCTCGCCGGCATCCAGGACGCGGCCGTCGACGCGCTGATCGAGGCGATCGCCTCGGCGACGACGCGCGAGGAGATCCACGTCGCCGCCTCCGCGCTCGATCGCGTCCTGCGCGCGGGCCGCTACATCGTCTTCCACTGGTATCGCACCACGAGCTGGCTCGCCTTCTGGGACGAGTTCTCGTGGCCCGAGCGGCGGCCGAACTTCGCGCTCGGCGTGCTCGACACCTGGTGGTTCGATCCGGAGAAGGCCGCCCGCGCGCGGCGCGTCTGAGCGGTCCCTATTCCGCGCGGGCTCCTCCGTGCGGTACGCGTTGCAGGCCCTGTGCGGCCCCGAGAAAGTCCGAGGACAGCGATGTTCGCCTATGTCGCCCGCCGCCTCCTGCTCATGATCCCGACCCTGATCGGGATCATGCTGATCTCCTTCGTCATCATCCAGTTCGCGCCGGGCGGGCCCGTCGAGCGCGTGCTCGCGCAGCTTCAGGGCACCGATGTCGGCGCGACCGCGCGCATCTCCGGCGGCGGGGGCGATTTCGGCGGCCAGCAGCTCGGCGGCGGCGCCGAGCCGACCTCGACCTATCGCGGCGCGCAGGGGCTCGACCCGGCCTTCATCGCCGAGCTCGAGCGGCAATTCGGCTTCGACCGGCCGGCGCACGAGCGCTTCTTCATGATGATGTGGAACTACATCCGCTTCGATTTCGGCAACAGCTACTTTCGAGACGTGGCGGTGATCGACCTCATCGTCGAGAAGCTGCCCGTCTCGATCACGCTCGGCCTGTGGATGACGGTCCTGTCCTACGCCATCTCGATCCCGCTCGGGATCAAGAAGGCGGTGCGCGACGGCACGCCCTTCGACTGGTGGACCTCCGCGGTCGTCATCGTCGGCTACGCCATCCCGAGCTTCCTGTTCGCGGTGCTCCTGATCGTGCTCTTCGCCGGCGGCTCGTTCTGGCAGATCTTCCCCTTGCGGGGGCTCACATCGGACAATTGGGAGCAATTGTCGCTCGCGGGCAAGGTGCTCGACTATCTGTGGCACATCACGCTGCCGGTGACCGCCATGGCGCTCGGCGCCTTTGCGACCGCGACGCTGCTCACCAAGAACTCGTTCCTCGACGAGATCCGCAAGCAATACGTCATGACCGCGCGGATGAAGGGCCTCTCCGAGCGGCAGGTGCTCTACGGCCACGTCTTCCGCAACGCGATGCTGATCGTGATCGCCGGCTTCCCCGGGGCCTTCATCGGCGCCTTCTTCGCGGGCTCGCTCCTCATCGAGACGATCTTCTCGCTCGACGGGCTCGGGCTCCTCTCCTTCGAATCGATCGTCAACCGGGACTACCCCGTCGTGTTCGCGACGCTGTACATCTTCTCGCTCCTGGGCCTCGTGGTGAACCTGATCTCGGATCTGACCTATGTCTGGATCGATCCGCGGATCGATTTCGAGACGCGGGAGGTCTGATCGATGAACGCGCCCCTCGATCTCCGCAAGCCGCTCGACGGCGAGCGTCTGGCGCCGCCGCTCGCCAAGCGCGGGCTCGTCAACCTCTCGCCGATCAACCGGCGCAGGCTGGACAATTTCAAGAAGAACAAGCGCGGCTATTGGTCGTTCTGGATCTTCCTGGTGCTCTTCGTCCTGACGATGTTCGCCGAGTTCATCGCCAACGATCGTCCGATCCTGGCGATGTATCGCGGCGAGCTGCTCGTGCCCGTGCTCGTCGACTATCCGGAGGAGAAGTTCGGCGGCTTCCTGGCGGTGACGGATTACCGCGATCCGATGATCCAGGAGGAGATCGAGGCGCATGGCTGGATGCTGTGGCCGCCGATCCGCTTCCACTTCACCACCCACAACCTGAACCTCCCCGTCCCCGCGCCGGCGCCGCCGACCTGGATGCTCGACGAGGAGGTGTGCGAGAGCGCGGCCGCGCGGCTCGGGCTCGGCGGCTGCGCGGATCTCGAGACGAACTGGCTCGGCACCGACGACCAGGGCCGCGACGTGCTCGCGCGGCTCATCTACGGCTTCCGGATCTCGGTCCTGTTCGGCCTCGTGCTCGCGGCCTTCTCCTCGGTGATCGGCGTCTTCGCCGGCGCGGTGCAGGGCTATTTCGGCGGCTGGACGGATCTCGCCTTCCAGCGCGTGATCGAGGTGTGGACGGCGATCCCCTCGCTCTACCTCCTGATCATCCTCGCCTCGGTGATCACGCCGACATTCTGGATCCTGCTCTTCATCCTGCTCCTGTTCTCGTGGGTGTCGCTGGTGGGCGTGGTGCGCGCCGAATTTCTGCGCGCGCGCAATTTCGAATATGTCCGCGCCGCGCGCGCGCTCGGCGTCGCCGACGCGACGATCATGTGGAAGCACGTCCTGCCCAACGCCATGGTCGCGACGCTGACCTTCCTGCCCTTCATCCTCAACGGCTCGATCACGACGCTGACCTCGCTCGACTTCCTCGGCTTCGGCCTGCCGCCCGGCTCGCCCTCGCTCGGCGAGCTCCTCGCGCAGGGCAAGGCGAACCTGCAGGCGCCCTGGCTCGGGCTCACCGGCTTCTTCGTGATCGCGCTGATGCTCTCGCTGCTCATCTTCGTCGGCGAAGCCGTCCGCGACGCCTTCGACCCGCGCAAGACCTTCACGTGAGGGTGGGCTATGATGGGCACAAGGAGGGCTTCGGCATGAACAGGATCGTGCGGCATCACGTGCCGGTGAGCGAATTGCCCGAGAGCCTTCGCGAAGGGCTCGACCCGGGCGCGCTCGCGACGGTGGAGGTGACGGTGGAGACCGCCGCCGCCGCCGAGGGAGAGGCGCCGATGACGCTGGAGGAGATCCTGGCGTTCGAACAGGAGAATTTCCGATCGCTGGACGAGGTCGACGCGCACGTGAGAGCGCTGCGCGAGGAATGGGCGCATCCGAGTCTGGAGGACTATCTGCGCGCGGTCGATCGAGCGCCGGCTCCGGACCTCGCGCCGGAGGAGGTCGCGCACCGTGCAGCCTTGTTCGGTCGCTTTTTCGGAGCCGCCGCGGATGGGAGAACGACCGTTCGGGACGCAGTCACGCGGATCCGCGAATTGCGCGATCAAGACGACTGACGGCGCATGTCTTCGCCTGCCTACGAAAAGCTGGACGGCAGCCGCGTTTACCTTGACGCGAACATCGTCATAACTCTCGTCGAGATCGCCGACACTCGCCTCGCTCGCGTGCTCGAACGGGCGATGGTCGGACGACTTCGACTCGTCACCAGCGAACTGACGCTTGCGGAAGTTCTGGTGCGCCCCCTTCGTGATGGTGACCAGAACCTATCCGCAATTTATCGGGACCTATTCTCGCGCCCTCAAGTCATCGAGTGCGTCCCAGTTGCGCGTGAGGTGCTCGAATTGAGTTGTACGATTCGCGCTGAGGAAGGCGGGAAGTTGGCAGACTCGATTCACGTCGCTACCGCCGAAGCTTCGAATTGTGCTGTGTTCCTCTCGTCGGACCGACGGATCAAGACAAGAAAGCCGATGATCCGCATCGGTATCGACGACATTCCGGATACGCCATGACCCCCACCCCCCTCCTCTCCATCCGCGATCTCTCCGTCGCCTTCGCGCAGGGCGGGCGGGAGACGCTCGCGGTCGATCGCGTCTCCTTCGATATCGCCAAGGGCGAGACGGTGGCGCTCGTCGGCGAATCCGGGTCGGGCAAGTCGGTGACGGCGCTCTCGATCCTCAAGCTCCTCAACTACCCGCCGGCCTCGCACCCCTCCGGAGAGATCTGGTTCAAGGGCAAGAATCTCACCGCCGCAAGCGAGCTCGAGATGATGCAGGTGCGCGGCAACGACATCACGATGGTGTTCCAGGAGCCGATGACCTCGCTCAACCCGCTGCACGTGATCTCGCGGCAGATCGGGGAAATCCTGCGTCTGCACCAGCCGATCTCGGAGAAGGACGCGCGCGCGCGTACCCTCGCGCTGCTCGAGCGGGTCGGCATCCGCGAGGCCGCCAACCGCCTCGACGCCTATCCCCACCAGCTCTCGGGCGGGCAGCGCCAGCGCGTGATGATCGCGATGGCGCTCGCCAACAATCCCGATCTCCTCATCGCCGACGAGCCGACGACGGCGCTCGACGTCACCGTCCAGGCGCAGATCCTGGGCCTGCTCGCCGAGCTCAAGCGCGATACCGGCATGGGTATGCTGTTCATCACCCACGATCTCGGCATCGTCCGCAAGGTCGCCGACCGCGTCTGCGTGATGCTGCGCGGCAGAATCGTCGAGCACGGGCCCGTGGCCGAGGTCTTCGAGAATCCGCAGCACGAATACACCCGCCGCCTCCTCTCCGCCGAGCCGAAGGGGCGCCCGCAGCCGATCCCGGCTTCCGCGCAGCCGATCGTCGAGGCGGGGCCGATCAAGGTGCATTTCCCGATCAAGCGGGGCTTCTTCGGCCGCACCGTCTCGCACGTGAAGGCGGTCGACGGCGTCTCGATCCGCATCCGCGAGGGCGAGACCGTCGGGGTGGTGGGCGAATCGGGGTCGGGCAAGACGACGCTCGGGCTCGCCATCCTGCGGCTCATCTCCTCGCAGGGGCCTGTGGTCTTCCTCGGCAACCGCATCGACGGCCTGAAATCCAACGACATCCGCCCCTTCCGGCGCGACATGCAGGTCGTCTTCCAGGACCCCTACGGCTCGCTCTCGCCGCGCCTGTCCGTCTCGCAGATCGTCGAGGAGGGGCTCCTCGTCCTGCAGAAGGGGCTCTCCCTCGAGGATCGGCGCGAGATCGTCGCCCGCGCGCTCCTCGACGTCGGCCTCGATCCGCAGGCGATGGACCGCTATCCGCACGAATTCTCCGGCGGCCAGCGCCAGCGCATCGCGATCGCCCGCGCCATGGCGCTCGAGCCCCGCTTCGTCGTGCTCGACGAGCCGACCTCGGCGCTCGACATGTCGGTCCAGGCGCAGATCGTCGACCTCCTGCGCGATCTTCAGACGAAGCGTGGCCTCGCCTACATGTTCATCAGCCACGATCTGAAGGTCGTGCGCGCTCTGGCCAATCACCTCCTCGTGATGCAGAACGGCGTGGTGGTGGAGGAGGGGCCGGCCGAGGAGATCTTCTCGGGCCCCAAGACCGCCTATACCCGCGCGCTCTTCTCCGCCGCCTTCGATCTCGAGGCGGCCGGGGAGGTGGTGCGGGAGTGATCCCGTTCGCTCGAAGAGGAAGGCCCATGCCCCGCGCGCTCCTGATCGTCCTCGATTCGGTCGGCATCGGCGGCGCCGCGGATGCGGGCGCCTACGGCGATGCGGGCGCGGACACGCTCGGCCATATCGCGATCGCCTGCCGCGAGGGGCGCGGGCGTCGCGAGGGCCTCCGCGCGGGGCCGCTCGCGCTGCCGAACCTCGCGCGCCTCGGGATCGGGCTCGCCCATGCCGCCTCGATCGGCGCGCGCGCGCCCGATCCGGATCTCGCCCCGCCGCCCGGCGGACCGACGGGGGCCTACGGCCATGCGGTCGAGACCTCGAAGGGCAAGGACACGCCGTCGGGCCATTGGGAGATCATGGGCTGCCCCGTCGCCTTCGATTGGGGCTATTTCCCCGACACGCAGCCCGCCTTCCCGCCCGCCCTCGTCGAGGCGCTCGTCGCGCGCGCGGATCTGCCGGGCATCCTCGGCGACAAGCACGCCAACGGCATGGCGATCATCGAGGAATGCGCGGCCGCCCACATCGCGACGGGCAAGCCGATCGCCTACACCTCCGCCGATTCCGTCTTCCAGATCGCCGCGCACGAGGAGCATTTCGGCCTCGAGCGGCTCTACCGCGTCTGCGCGATCGCGCGCGAGATCTGCGACGAGTACAAGATCGGCCGCGTCATCGCCCGCCCCTTCGTGGGCGATGCGACGAGCGGCTACAGGCGCACCGGCAACCGCAAGGACTATTCCACGCCCCCGCCCGCCGACACGCTCCTCGACGTGCTCGCCCGTGAGGGGCGGGCGGTCGTCAGCGTCGGCAAGATCGGCGACATCTTCGCCCATCGCGGGACCGGCCGCGAGGTGAAGGGCCACGGCAACGCCGCCAACCTCGCGCTCGCGCTCGACGCCTTCGACGCCTTGCCGGACGGCGGGCTCGTCTTCGTCAATCTCGTCGATTTCGACCAGGAATACGGCCATCGCCGCGACGTGCCGGGCTATGCAGCAGCCCTCGAGACCTTCGACCGCGCGCTGCCCGAGATCGAGGCGCGGCTATCCCCCGGCGATCTCGTCGTGATCACCGCCGACCACGGCAACGACCCCACCGCACCGGGCACCGACCACACCCGCGAGCACGTCCCCGTTCTCGCCTTCGGACCGGGCATCGCGCCGCGCGACCTCGGCCGCGCGGAGAGCTTTTCGGCCATCGGGGAGATGGTGGCGCGGCATCTCGGGGTCGCGATGCCGCGCGGGGCTCACCCGCCGAACTGCACGATGTCGAGCTGATTGCCGGACGTGTCGAGGATCGAGATCATCGTGCCGGCGGGGAAGGGGTGCGGCTCGGGGGTGAGGAGCGTCGCGCCGGCGGCTGCGAGGCGCGCGCATTCGGCACGCACATCCGCGACCGCGATCGCGGGGACGACCCGCGGCTCCTTGCCGTCCTCGATCTCCTCGAGCACGATCATCGCCCCGGCATTGTCGAGCGTCGCGATGCAGGCGCCGTAGCGTTGCTTGACGGCGAAGCCGAGCGTTCCGCAATAGAAGCCGAGCGCCTCCTCGAGATCGCGCACGTAGATCGACATGACGGGAACCGAGAGATCCATGGCGCGCGTCCGAAACGGGTCGAGGAGCCGAGGTTAAGCGCGCGTGCGTGCGGCACGCAATTGCGTATTCCTGCGAAGGCGCGCGTCACCCGCGGCTCGCGAGCGCCACGCCGAGCGCGGCGATGCCCATCCCCACCATCTGCACGAGGGTGAGCGTCTCGCCGAAGAGGCCGTAGGCCATCAAAGCGGAGACCGGCGGCACCAGGAACAGGAGCGAGGCGACGCCCGCGACCGCGCCGCGGCGGATCAGCACGAGGAGGAGCGCGATCGCCCCGATCGAGAGGCCGAACACCGCCCAGGCGAGGCCGATCCAGACATCCGTCACGAAATCGATGCGCCCCTCCTCGAGCAGGAGGACGAAGGGCAGCGTCACGAGCGCCGCGCCGGCATATTGCACCGCCGTGTTGGTGCGCAGATCGAGCCCGCCGCCGGTGCGCTTCTGCCAGATCGTGCCGAACGTGATCGCGACCACGCCGAGAAACGCCGCGAGGAGCGGCAGAGGCGGGATGCCCGCGGCCACGCCGAGCCGCGGCGCGATCACGACGAGCGCCCCGGCGAAGCCGACGAGGATGCCCGTCCAGCGAAGAGCCGAGACCCGCTCGCCGATCAGCGGCCCGACGAGGAGCCCCGTGAGGAGCGGCTGCAGACCCGCGACGAGCGCGGCGATGCCGGCCGGCAGGCCGTTGCCCACCGACCAGAAGATCCCCCCGAGATAGAGCCCGTGCAGGAGCGCGCCAGCGACGAGCCCGTCGCGCCATTCCCTCCCGTCGCGCGGCCAGGCGGCGCCGACCGCGAGCGCGAAGCCGGCGAGAATCGCGCCGGCGACGACGTAGCGCAGGAGGAGGAAGGAGAACGGCTCGGCATGGGGCGCGACGAGCCGCGCGAGGACGAAGCCCGTCGCCCACAGGAGGACGAAGAGCGGCGGCGCGAACAGGGCCACCGGGTCTCGCGATGGTGTCGTCGTGCTCAATCCTCGGGCCCTCTGGCGGGTCGTCGCGCCGGACAGGCGGCTTCTACACGCTCGCGCGCTTGCGCGCTCGTGCCAAATGCGCCATCTGCGGAGAGGACGATATCCTCGGCAGGGAGGCGAGCGGGTGCCCGTCGTGCGCAAGACGGTCGCGATCCTGGTGCTGGCCTACGATCGCTTCAACCTGCACGACGGCTGGGCGATCGCGAGCCATATCGCGCTCTCGGCCCTGTTCTCGTTCTTCCCGTTCCTGATCCTGCTGACCGCCCTCGCGAGCCCCTTCGCCTACGGCACGCTCGCCGACAACGCGGCCGAGATCATCCTCGAGCTGTTCCCGGCCGAGATCGCGGTGCCGCTCGCGCGCGAGGTGCATTCCGTCCTCACCGAATGGCGCGGCGACCTCCTGACGATCGGCGCGGCGCTCGCGCTGTATTTCTCCTCGAACGGGATCGAGAGCCTCCGGGTCGGCCTCAACCGCGCCTACGGGGTGCGCGAGACGCGGCCTTGGTGGCTGACGCGGCTCGAATCGATCGGCTTCGTGATCGTCGTGGCGATCGTGATGCTCGTCTATTCCTTCGCCATCGTGCTCGGGCCGCTCCTGTGGCGGGCGGCGACGGGGTTCTTCCCCGCGCTCGCGCCCTTCGGCCAGACGATCGACGTCCTGCGGCTCGGGGTGACAACGGTGCTCGTGCTGATCGCGCTCCTCCTCACCCACAAATTCCTCGCCGCGGGACGGCGGACCTTCGGCGCCGTCCTGCCCGGCGTGTTCACGACCTTCGGCCTCTGGTTCGTCGGCGGCTTCGTGTTCGGCACCTATCTCGCCCAGTACCCGGCCGCCTACGCCTCCACCTATGGGGGGCTCGCGACCGCGATGATGGCGCTGATCTTCCTCTATCTCATCGCGGTGATCTTCATCTTCGGCGGCGAGCTCAACGGCGCCGTCATCGCCGCCCGCCGCTCGGCGAAACGAGGCGCGGGGCGGTGAGCGCGGCGCGCATGGCGGGCATGCGGCGAGCGCAAGTCTCGTTACGGAACTCGCTGACCCATTGTTAAGTCGGCTCGGACAGTGTGCGGCGCAACAGGAGTTGCAGCAGCCATGTCCACGCCCGCTTTTTCCCGCGAATCCACCCGTCCGAGCCGGCTCGTCGGCGTCGGCGCGCGGTTCTACCTCGTCATCGGCCTCGCCTTCGCGATGCTCGTCGCCCTCGCCTCGATCGGCGCCTGGCAATTCTCCCGCGCGGTCTGGGCCGCCAAGGAGGCCGAGCTGATCCACCTGACGCAGGCCGCTCACTCCATCGTGGTCGATTTCCACCGCAAGGCGCTCGCGGGCGAGCTGCCGGAGGCGGAGGCGAAGGCGCGCGCCGCCGATGCGCTGCGGGCGATCCGCTATGCCGGCAACGAGTACTTCTTCATCCACGATTACGACTCGATCACGGTCATGCACCCGGTCAATCCGGCGATGGAGGGCCGCGATCAGAGCGGGCTGCGGCTCGCCGACGGGCGCTCGATCATCACGGAGCTCGTCGCCCTCGCCCGCGGCGGCGGCGGCTTCTTCGAGTACGGTTGGCCGCGCGTGACGGGCAGCGATGAGCAGGCGACGAAGCTCGCCTACGTGATGGGCCACGATCCCTGGCGGTGGATGCTCGGCACGGGCGTGTTCGTCGACGACGTCCAGGCGGGCGTCTCGGCGAGCCGCATCCTCTTCCTCGCCATCGCCGCCCTCTCCGGCATCGCCCTCCTCGGGCTCGGCTTCTTCTTCGCCCGCGACGTCGCCCGCGCCCTCGGCGCGCTGGCCGAGGGCATGAAGGCGCTCGCCGCCGGCCGCCTCGAGACGCAGATCCCCGGGCGCACGCGCCGCGACGAGATCGGCATGATGGCGGGCTCGGTCGAGGTCTTCCGCGAGGCGCTGGTCGCCAAGCGCGAGGCCGATGCGCGCGCCGCCGCCGAGGCCGACGAGAAGACCCGCCGCGCCCAGGAGCTCGATCGCCTCGTGCGCGGCTTCGAGGAGAGCGTCTCGCGCCTCGGCCGGGATCTGACGGTCGCCGCCGAGACCATGAAGTCGACCGCCGCCGGCATGACCGGCACGGCCGACGAGACGAGCGAGCGCGCGCTGACCGTCGCCTCCGCCGCCGAGCAGACCTCCGCCAACGTCCAGGCGGTCGCGACCGCGACCGAGGAGCTCGCCGCCTCCGTGCGCGAGATCGCCCGGCAGGTCGCGCAATCCGCGCAGATCGCCGGCAACGCCGTCGTCCAGGTGCGCCGGACCGACGAGATCACCCGCAGCCTCGCGAGCGGCGCGCAGAAGATCGGCGAGATCGTCTCGCTCATCAACGGCATCGCCGGGCAGACGAACCTCCTCGCGCTCAACGCCACCATCGAGGCGGCGCGCGCGGGCGAGGCGGGACGCGGCTTCGCCGTCGTCGCCGCCGAGGTGAAGTCGCTCGCCGATCAGACCGCGAAGGCGACCGACGAGATCGCGAGCCACGTCGCGCAGATCCAGGGCGTCACCGACGAGGTCGTCACCGCGATCTCCGGGATCGGCGACGTGATCGGCCGGATGAACGAGATCTCCGGCGCGATCGCGGCGGCCATGGAGCAGCAGGGCTCGGCGACGAGCGAGATCGCCCGCAACGTCCAGGAGGCCGCGCGCGGCACCGAGGACGTGACGGGCTCGATCGAGCGCGTGAAGGAAGGCGCCGGCTTCACCCGCAGCGCCGCCGACGAGGTGCTCGCCGCCGCGACCGACCTCGCCCAGCGCTCGAGCGGCCTGCGCCAGGAGGTCTCGACCTTCCTCGACGGCGTCAAGGCCGCCTGAGGTCGGCCCCCTCGCTTACGCTCCCGGCAGCCGAGAGCTGCCGGCGAGCGCGACGAGCGCCTCCATCCAGGGGGCGCGGAACGCGTCGGCCTCGAGGAAGAGGCAATGGTGCGCCTCCTCGAAACGCATCAGGTGCGCGCGCGGCATCTTGCCCACGACGACGTCGTGCAGGCGCGCATCCGTGAAGATCTCGCGCCGCGGCGAGCCGATCAGCACCGGGATGCCGATCCCGCCGAGCCGCAGATCGTCGAGGACGAGAGCTTGCGACGCGACGAAGCTCGCGCCGAACCCCCAGGTCGGCCCGCCGACGCGCAGGATCGGGTTCGCCTGCGTCCACAGCGACAGGAGCGCGCCGCGCTCGGGGTCGCTCGTGAGGTGGGGGAGGAGTTTCTCGCGCCGCTCCCGCCCGCCTTCCCAGGGGCCGGCACCGAGCGCGTAGCGCTCCGAGAAGCCGAGCGCGTCCATGATCCGCACCACGATGCGGGTGACGTGCGGCGGCACCGGGCTGTCGACGCCCACCTCGAGCGCCGGAGCCGAGAGGGCGAGCGCATCGAACTGGCCCGGCACGTCCTGCACGTAGCGCAGAGCGAGATGGCCGCCGAGCGAGTGGCCGACGAGGGTGACCGGCCGCGGCGCGTCCGCCGGTAGCGTGTCGATCACGCGGGCGAGCGCCTCGAGATAGCGCGCGAAGCCGCCGCGCGAATGGGCCTTCTCGCGATCGGCGAGCGGGCGTCCCGAGGCGCCCTGCCCCGGCCAGTCGAAGGCGTGGACGCGAAAGCCCGCGGCGAGGAGATCGCGGATCGTCTCGAAATAGAGCTCGACGAATTCCGTGAAGCCCGTCGCGAGGACGATCGTGCCGCGTGCGCCGCCCGCCGGCACCGCGAATCCGTGGCGGATCGGCGTACCGTCGGCGAGCGCGAGCACGTCGAAGGAGAAGCCTTCCGGACACCGGAAGCGCTCCTGCAGGTCTGCGGGCTCCACGACGAACATGCCGCCTTCAGACCCCCACCATCGTCGCCAGGAAGGAGGCGAGGTCGTTCGTGATGTAGTCCACGTGCGGCTCCGCCACCGCCTCCTGCTCGAAACGCTCGCGGCCCGGATCGAGGCTCTTGGGGATCACGAGCGTCGTGGTCATGCCGATGTCGTGGGGCACGACGAGGTTCTTGGCGATGTCCTCGAACATCGCCGCCTCCTGCGGCACGACCGTGTGGCGACGCAGGAAGGCCTCGTAGGCGCCGCGATCGGGTTTTGGCGTGAAATTCGCGTCCGCGAGATCGAACACGTCCTCGAAATGGTCGAGGATGCCGATCTTGCCGGCGATGGCCTCGGCGTGCCGGCGCGAGCCGTTCGTCAGGATGAGCCGGCGCCCCGGCAGACGCGCGATCGCCGTGCCGAGCGCCTCGTTCAGCTCGATGCCGGCATGGTCGATGTCGTGCACGAAGTCCATGAAGTCGTAGGGGTCGATGCCGTGCTCGCTCATCAAGGCGCGCAGCGTCGTGCCGTAGCGATGATAGTAGTATTTCTGCAGCGCCCGCGCCGAGAGGAGATCGATCCCCATCAGGTTCGAGACGTAGAGCGTGATCCGATCGTCGATCTGCGGCCACACGCCGGATTCGTGCGAGTAGAGCGTGTTGTCGAGATCGAAGATCCAGGTGCGCACATGGCCGAACCCGCGCGCGTCCGGCGCCACGAAATGGGCGGGCGCTGCGGGAATGCGGGAGAGCGGCGGGAAGGGAGCTGTCATGCGATCCGACGAAAACGGGGCCCGACGGCCCCTTGGATGAACGGGGAGGAAGTATAACGCGCGAGCGCGCAGGTGGGTACCCTCGTCGTTGCGGGAGGGCGTCGGCTCGGCGGCGCTCGGGCCCCACCCGGCCCCTGTCGCTACGCTCCAGGGTCCACCCTCCCCTACGGCGAGGGATGCGATCGGTCGCGAACTCCCTCCCCGTAGGGGAGGGTGGCCTCCGAGGCGAAGCCGACGGAGGTCGGGTGGGGTCCGAGCCTCGCCCGCATCCTTAACCCTCCCTAAACCCTATCGCGCGAATCTTACCCCGATCGCCAGGCGCCTCGTCGCCCGGCTCGCGGAGTGTGGGATGCGTCTGCGGCCTCGTCGTCGTCGGTTCGGAAGGATGCGCTGGCTGTGCGCCACCGTCGCCCCCTGGGCGCTCGGCGCGGGGCTCGTCGTGTCCTTCACGGCGACGGCGGGCGTCAATCTCGACGTCGGCCAGTCGATCGAGACCCCCTCGCCGCTCGCGCGCGCCCTCGACGAGTCGGGCCTCGTCGCGCCGCTGCCGCGCGATCGTCTCGGCCGGCTCGCCGAGCGCATCGACGCCGCCGGCCTCGGCTTCTCGGAGCCCGTCCACGCAAGCCCCTTCGCCGCGCTCGATCCCGGCCTCGCGCCGCGCGACGAGCGCAAGAGCGGCTCGGACGCGCGCGCGCCTCTGCCGAGCCGCGCCGGACGGGGCGATGCGGCGGGCCGCGTTCCGATCTCGCTGTCCCGGCTCGGCCACGGGCTCGGCGAGAGCGGGCTCGCACCCTCGCTGCTCGCGCCGAGCGAGACCTGGCTGCCGCCCGCGCCGATCCTGCACGGGGAGGCGCTGCCGCTCGAGGTCGGCGTCGCCGGCACCTTCGAGCCGACCTTCGATTTCGACGCGGCCGCCCAGATCGCGACGACCGAGCGCACGCCCGAGGCGATCGCCCAGGGCTCGTCGGGCATCGGCATCGCCCACGGCGCGCCCGGCGAGGAGGGCGGAACGCCCCTCGTCGGCCGCGCCGCCTCGCTCGCCACCGCGACGCCGCCCTCGGCCTGGTCGCCCGTCGTCGTCGCCGCCGCGCCCGTGACGATGCGCATCGCCGCTGCGGTCGCGCTCGGGATCGGGCCGAACTACCTCTCGCTGATCGATCGCGGGCGCATGGCGCGCGAGCGCCGCTGCCTCGCGGAGGCGGTCTATTTCGAATCGCGCAGCGAGCCGGAGGCGGGCCAGGCGGCGGTCGCGCAGGTTGTGCTCAACCGGGTCAAGAGCCGGCTCTACCCGAACACGATCTGCGGCGTCGTCTACCAGAACCGCCACCGCCATCTCGCCTGCCAATTCACCTTCGCCTGCGAGGGCCGGGCCTTGCGCATCAACGAGCCCGCCGCCTGGCGCCGCGCGCAGCGCATCGCCGATTCCGTGCTCGAAGGCGAGACCTTCCTCGCGAGCGTCGGCTTGGCGACCCATTACCACGCCGATTACGTGAACCCCCGCTGGGCGAGCCGCCTCATCCACAAGGACACGATCGGCCGCCACATCTTCTACCAGCTGCATCCCGGGCAGCGGTGAGGTCGGCATCCCTCCCCGGAGGGGAGGGTGGACGCGGGAGCGCAAGCGACCGCGGCCGGGTGGGGCCCGGGTGGTGATTATGCTGTATGCGTCGGGCCCCACCCGACCTCTCTCGCTGACGCTCGCCAGGCCCCCCTCCCCGTAGGGGAGGGTGGACGTGGGAGCGGAGCGACCGCGGCCGGGTGGGGCCCGGGTGGTGATTATCCTGCATGCGTCGGGCCCCACCCGACCCCGTCGCTGCGCGCAGGGGCCACCCTCCCCTACGGGGAGGGAATCCCATCCACATCCCTCTCGCGCCCTCCTCTCGACAAGGTCCCCGCGGGTGCGGATAAGGGAGGGACGGAAGCGAGGGGGCGATGGCGGTACTGAGCGAAGTCGGCTTCGTGCATCTGCACGTGCATTCCTCCTATTCGCTGCTCGAGGGCGCGCTGCCGATCGCGAAGATCGCCAAGCTCGCGGCGGCGGACAGGCAGCCGGCGCTCGCGCTGACCGACACGAACAACCTCTTCGGCGCGCTCGAATTCTCCGAGAAGCTCGCGGGCTCCGGCATCCAGCCGATCGCGGGCGTGCAGCTCGTCACCGCCTTCGAGGCGCCCGATCCGAACGCGCGGCCCGGCGCGGCTGGCCATCTCGGCAATCTCGTGCTGCTGGCCAAGAGCGAGGAGGGCTATCGCAACCTCATGCGGCTCGTCAGCCGCGCCTATTTCGACGGGCCGCTCGGCGCCGATCCGATGGTCGCGCTCGCCGCGATCGCCGAGCACGCGGAGGGCGTGATCGCGCTCACCGGCGGGCCGTCGGGTCCGCTCGATACGGCCTTGCGCACCGGCCGCGCGGAGCTCGCCGAAAAGCGGCTCGCGCGGCTCGAAGCGATCTTCGGCGACCGGCTCTATCTCGAGCTCCAGCGCCACGGCCGCGCCGACGAGCGCGCGATCGAGGCCGCCCTCGTCGCCATGGCGGATGCGCGCGGCGTGCCCTTGGTGGCGGCGAACGAGCCCTTCTTCGCGGCCGCCGCCGATCACGAGGCGCACGACGCGCTCCTCGCGGTCGCCGAGGGCCAGATCGTCGCCAACGAGAACCGGCGCCAGGTCACGCCCGAGCACCGCTTCAAGACGCGCGCGGAGATGCAGGCGCTCTTCGCCGACATGCCGGACGCGCTGGCGTCGAGCGTCGAGATCGCGATGCGCTGCGCCTATCGCGTCGAGACGCGCAAGCCCATCCTGCCGCGCTTCACGGCGGACGACGACGGCGAGGCGGCGGAGGCGCGCGAGCTCGCCCGGCAGGCGCGCGAGGGCCTGGCCCGGCGGCTCGCCGCGCACGGGCCGGCGGAGGGGTTGACGGAGAAGGATTACGAGGACCGGCTCGATTACGAGCTCTCGATCATCGAGCGGATGAAGTTCCCCGGCTACTTCCTCATCGTCGCCGACTTCATCAAATGGGCCAAGGACCACGACATTCCCGTCGGGCCGGGCCGCGGCTCGGGCGCGGGCTCGCTCGTCGCCTATTCGCTCACCGTCACCGACATCGACCCGTTGCGCTTCGGGCTTCTCTTCGAGCGCTTCCTCAATCCCGAGCGCGTCTCGATGCCGGATTTCGACATCGATTTCTGCGTCGACGGGCGCGAGGACGTGATCGCCTACGTGCAGCGCCGCTACGGCGAGGCGAACGTCGCGCAGATCATCACCTTCGGCACGCTGCTCGCCCGCGGCGTGCTGCGCGACGTCGGCCGCGCGCTCGCGATGCCGTTCGGACAGGTGGACAAGCTCTGCAAGCTCGTGCCGCAGAACCCCGCCAACCCGGTCACCCTCGAACAGGCGGTGAAGGACGAGCCGCGGCTGCAAGCGGCGGCCGACGAGGAGCCGGTCGTGCGCCGGCTCCTGGCCATCGCCCAGAAGCTCGAGGGCCTTCACCGACACGCCTCGACCCACGCCGCCGGCGTCGTGATCGGCGACCGCCCGCTCCAGGAGCTCGTCCCGCTCTACCGAGACCCGAAGACGGGCATGCGGGTCACGCAATACAACATGAAGTGGGTCGAGCAGGCGGGCCTCGTCAAGTTCGACTTCCTCGGCCTGAAGACGCTGACGGTCCTGCGCGGCGCGGTCGATCTCCTCGCGCAGAGGGGCGTGAGCGTCGACCTCTCGGCCCTGCCGCTCGGCGACGAGAAGACCTACACGATGCTCGGGCGCGGCGAGACGGTCGGCGTGTTCCAGGTGGAATCGGCGGGCATGCGCAAGGCGCTCGTCGAGATGCAGGCCGACCGCATCGAGGACCTGATCGCGCTCGTCGCGCTCTACCGTCCGGGCCCGATGGCGAACATCCCCGTCTATTGCGAGCGCAAGCTGGGCCGCGGCGAGGCCGAGGAGAAATGGTACCCGCACCCCAAGCTCGCCCCCATCCTGCGCGAGACCTACGGGATCATCGTGTACCAGGAGCAGGTGATGGAGGTGGCGAAGGTGCTCGCGGGCTATTCGCTCGGCGACGCCGACCTCCTGCGCCGCGCCATGGGCAAGAAGATCAAGGCGGAGATGGACAAGCAGCGCGCCCGCTTCTGCGACGGCGCGACCGAGCGCGGGCTCGACAAGGCGAAGGCCGACGAGATCTTCGATCTTCTCGCCAAATTCGCCGATTACGGCTTCAACAAATCGCACGCGGCGGCCTACGCGGTCGTCTCCTATCAGACGGCCTATCTGAAGGCGAATTACCCCGTCGAGTTCCTGGCCGCGTCGATGAACCAGGACATCGACAACACCGACAAGCTCTCCGAATTCCGCCGCGAGGCGCAGCGTCTCGGCATCCGCGTCGAGCCGCCCTCGATCAACCGCTCGGCGGTGCGCTTCTCGGTGCACGAGGGCGCGATCCGCTACGCGCTCGCCGCCGTCAAGGGCGTGGGGCGCCAGGCGATGGAGGCGATCGTCCAGGCGCGCGGGGAGACCCCCTTCCGGGACCTCGCCGATTTCGCCCGTCGGCTGCCGCCGAAGGCCGTCAACAAGCGCATCCTGGAGAACCTCGTCTGCGCCGGCGCCTTCGACGAATTGGAGCCCGATCGCGCCCGCGCCTTCGCCGCGATCGAGGCGATGCTCTCCTTCGCCGCGCAGGCGGCTCAAGCCGAGGAGACCGGCATCGTCGACATGTTCGGCGGGCTCGCGGCGGCCGAGGTCTCCTTGCGGATCCCCGCCTACGAGCCCTGGACGGCGGCGGACCGGCTGCAGCGCGAATACGACGCCGTCGGCTTCTTCCTCTCGGGCCACCCGCTCGACGAATACGACGAACTCCTGGGCAAGCTGCGCGTCCAGCGCTTCTCCGACTTCGCCCGCTCGGTGCGCGCGGGCGCGAGCGTCGGACGCCTCGCCGCGACCGTGCTCGACCGTCAGGAGCGGCGCACCAAATCCGGCTCGAAGATGGGCATCCTGCAGCTCTCCGATCAGAGCGGGCATTTCGAGGCGATCGTCTTCTCGGAAGGGCTGCAGCGCTTCCGCGACATCCTGGAGCCGGGCTCGGTCGTCGTCCTCATCGTGCAGGCGGGGGTCGAGGGCGAGGACGTGCGGGTGCGCATCAACGCGGTCGAGCCGCTCGACGCCGCGATCGCCAAGCACCAGAAGGGCATGCGCATCTTCCTGCGCGACGACCGCTCGATCGCCTCCGTCCAGGAGCGCCTGCGCCAGCGCGGCGAAGGCGAGGTCTCGCTCGTCCTCATCCTCGACGGCGGCGCCCAGGAGGTCGAGGTCAAGCTCCCCGGCCGCTACCTCGCCACCCCCCAGATCGCGGGCGCGCTGCGCGCGGTGCCGGGGGTGGAGCACGTGGAGATGAGTTGATCCCTCACAGCTTGTACGCCGTCCGGAACCCGCCCCAATGGCGGCCGGCGACGCGGATGGGGGCGTCGACCTCGCGCATCATCACGAGCTTGCCGCCGCCCATGTCGCGCTTGTAGGCCTGAACGAGGAAGGGGCGCGTCGAGCGGGCGGCGGCGATGCCGGCGCGGTCGTCGAAGATGCGCCGGTCGCGGCAATTGGCGGCGTTCCAGACCGGATCGCCGGGGCGCTGGGGCTGCGAATAGACGCGGTTGTGCACCGGGATGTAGCCGTTGCGATCGATCGCGAGGCAGAACACCATGCGCGGGTCGCTCTGGAGGAGCGGCTCGAGGATGCCGGGCAGGATCTCCGACAAAACCGGGCGCGCGCGCGTCTCGAATTGCTGCGGGTCGGAGCCGGGGATCGGCCGGTAATCGACGTCGAACAGAGCCTCGCGGGTGAGCCGGCCGCGGGCGATCGCCTCCTCCATGGCGGCGGACACCCGCGCGGCCGCGTCCTGGGCGCGGTCGATCAGGGGGCGATACTCGGTCGCGACGCTCTCGACGAAGCGCGCGACGCGCGCCCGGGTCGGCTCGTCGAGGCCGTCGAAGGCGCAGTGCAGGCCCATCGGGCTCGACGCGGAGACGCGCGCGGGCACGGTGCCGAGACCCTCGACGTCGAGGACGATGCGGGCGCCGGGCTGCGGGGCGCGCTCGGCCGGGGCGACGATCAGCGCGCCGCCCTCCGACACGTCGACGCTCGCCGTCACCGCCTCGCAGCCCGCGCCCGAGATGCGCACGCGGCGCTCGACGGGGAAGCGGTCGAAGCGGCGGCGGTCGCCGATCTCGCTCTGGCGGATGACGGCGGTGAAGCGGCTGCCGAGCCCCCTGGCGAGGGCGTCGGCGTGGGATGCGCTCTTCTGCGCCTCGTCGGTGCGCCGCGACGCGTCGGCGGCGGCGGCCTCGATGCCGCGGGCGCGCTCGCCGACGGCGCCGACGAAGCCCGTCGCCCGCGCCGCACGCGCGGCGACCTCGGCGATGGCTTGGTTCTGGTCCTCGACGGCGCCGCGCACCGTGTCGAAGACGGGCGCGAGCTCGCCGATCGCGCCGGAGACCCGCTCGACGGCGCCGATCGAGGATTGGGCGCTCTCGCGCAAGGCGGAGATGCGCGCGCGGATGTCCGCGGCGGCGTTGCCGGTCTCGATCGAGAGGCTCTTCACCTCGGCGGCGACGACCGCGAAGCCGCGCCCGGCGGCGCCCGCGCGGGCGGCCTCGATGGTCGCGTTGAGCGCGAGGAGATTGGTCTGGCGCGCGACCGCGGAGATGGTGTCGACGATCGAGACGATCTCCTCGGTCGCCTGGGCGAGCGCCGCGATCAGCGCGTTCGCTTCTTCCGCGTGGCCGACGGCGCCGTCGATGCGCCCGCTGGCGTCGGCCATGGCGCGGTCGATCGCGGCGACCGTCGTCGAGAGGCCCTTCGCCGCGTCGGCGAGGGCGCCCGTCTCGGTGAGCGCGACGTCGCCGGCTTCCGCGAATTCATGCATCTGCGCGCCGATGCGGCCGAGATCGCCCTTGGCGGCGGCGATCTCGCTCGAGGCGCCCGCGACCGCGCTGCCGACGGCGCCGATCGCGCGCAGGACGTCGGCCTCGACCACGTCGACGATCTCGCCGTCGAGCCCGGCGGCCGCGGGCGCGTTCGCGTCCCCCGGCTCCGGCCGGTCGGCGGGGGCGGGGCTTTCGGGAGCGCCCATGCGGGCACCGATCGCGGCGTTCAATCGTCCGAGCAAGAGCCGTTCCCCCGAATCTTCGTTTGGGTTTGCTCCCCGACATTGCCGTGCGAAAATGAACAATCAGTTTGCGAATTTATCAATTTTCCGCACCGTCGGAGCGGGCGGGGCTTCGGCGGCGGCGCCCTTCGTCCGGCGCATGTCTTCTGTGCGCGGCCGCACCTCGACGCACGCCCCCTCCCGCCCTAGGCTTGCCTCGACAGGAAACGCCCGACCGGACGAGAGCGCGTGCTCACCCCCTCCACACCGGCCGAGAATGCCCGCGGCATTCTCGCCATGCTCACTGCCGTGGCCCTCTTCGTGGCCAACGACGCCCTCATCAAGCTCGCCTCCGCCGTCTTCCCCGTCGGGCAGATGATGGCGGTGCGCGGGCTGATGGCGGCCATGCTCGCCCTCGCCATCGTCCACGCGATGGGGGAGCGCAAGCGCCTGCGGCTCCTCGCTCAGCCGCTCGTCGGCCTGCGCGGGCTGCTCGAGGCGGTGATCGCCTTCCTCTTCATCACCGCGCTCGCCGTGATCCCGCTCGCCGACGCGACCGCGATCCTCCAGGCGACGCCGCTGATCCTCACCGCGATCCTCGTCGCCTTCGGGCTCGAGCGCGTCGGCTGGCGGCGCTTCCTCGCGATCCTGACCGGCTTCGTCGGCGTGGTGCTGATCCTGCGTCCGGGCGGCGCGGGCATCGAGCCCGCCTTCCTCCTCGCGCTCGCCTCGGCCGTGCTCGTCGCGGTGCGCGACCTCGTGACGCGCATGATCCGCGCGGAAGTCCCCTCGATCGTGATCGCCTTCGGCACGACGATCTCGGTCGGGCTCGCGGGCGTCCTGATCGGGCTCCTCGGCGGCGAGGACTGGCAGGGGCTCGGGCGCCTCGAGAGCCTCTACCTCGTCGCCGCGGCGGTGCTCGTGGTGAGCGCCAACATCGCGCTCGTGATGGCCTTTCGCCGCGCCGACATCTCCGTCGTCTCGCCCTTCCGCTACGCCTCCGTCCTGCTCGCGCTCGCGATCGGCGTCGTGGTCTTCGGCGACGTGCCCGACGCGATCGCGATCCTCGGCTTCGTCCTCGTCGTCGGCGCGGGCCTCTACAGCGTCCATCGCGAGCGGGTCCGTCGGCGCGCGATCGCGGCGGCGCACGCGCCCGCCGCCGGCACCGGAGCCGCCCCGTGAGCGCGCTGGCGAGACGCCCGCCGCTCGCGATCCTCGTCGCGATCTCGGCGCTGCAGCCTTTCGCGCTCAACGTGCTCGCGCCCGCGACGCCCTCGCTCGCCCGCGCGCTCGCGGTCGATTACGCGACGGTGCAGCTGACCTTGACCTTCTACCTGCTCGCGGTCGCGGTGACGCAGATCTTCGTCGGGCCGATCTCGGATCGGATCGGGCGGCGGCCCTGCATCCTGGCGGGCGCGGCGCTCTTTCTCGCGGGCTCGGTCGTCGGCGCGCTCGCCGAGACGATCGAGGTCCTGCTCGTCGCCCGCGCGATCCAGGCGATGGGCGGAGGCACCTGCTTCGCGCTCGCCCGCGCGATCGTCCGCGACACGGCGGACAAGGACGAATCCGCGAGCCTCATCGGCTACATCACGATGGCGATGGTGGTCTCGCCGATGGTCGCGCCGCTCGTCGGCGGCTTCCTCGAGGCGGCCTACGGCTGGCGGGCGATCTTCGCGGCGACCGCGATCCTCGCGACCGGCGTCGGGCTCGCGGCGGTGCTCCTCCTGCGCGAGACGGCGCCGCGCAACGGCACGGCGAGCCTCGTCGGCATGCTGCGCGGCTTCCCGGCCCTCCTCTCGGACCGGCTGTTCGTCGCCTACGTGATCGCCTTGTCCTCGACCTCGGCGGCGTTCTTCGGCTTCATCGCGGGCGCGCCTTACGTCGTCGTGGAGGTGATGGGGCGCTCGGCGGACGTGTACGGGGCCTATTTCGTGCTCTCGGCCGGCGGCTACATGGCGGGCAACTTCCTCACGGGGCGCTTCGGTCGGCGCGTGGGGAGCGAGCGGCTCGTCCTCTTCGGCACGGCCGCCTCGGCGCTCTCGGTGGTCCTCGCCCTCGGCTTCGCGCTCGCGGGTCCGTGGACGCCCGCGACCCTGTTCCTGCCCCTGATGCTGAACGCGGTCGCCAACGGGCTGACCATCCCCGGCGCGACCGCGGCCTCCTTGTCGGTGCGGCCCGAACTCGCGGGAACGGCGGCGGGTCTCGCGGGGGCCGCCCAGCTCGGCTTCGGCGCGCTGATCGCCTTCGCGGTCGGCAGCGCGGTGAGCGTGTGGCCGCCCGCGCTCGTCGTGATCATGCTCGGCTGCGCGTCGGGCGGCTTTCTCGCCTGCCTCGCCGCCCGCCGCATCGAGCAGCGGCGGACGCAGGCGCGGGCGGCCGCCTGAGGCCGATATCCTCAGCCCTTCTTCAGACCCGGCTTCTCGCGCGCGTTGATCATCGGCTTCAGCTGCGGGGAATCGGCCGGGTCGAGATCGGGCGGGAATTGCTCTGCGCCCGCGGGGCCCGCGCGCGGCTCCGTGCGGGCGCGCTCGGCGGCGGCGGTCTGTGCGCCCGGCGATTTCGCCTTCTGCGGGTCGACCTGCTTGACCATGTCCTTGTTCGTCATCGCGGATCCTCCTGCGATCTGCCGGCGCCGAGAACGCGAACGGCCCCCGCGGCGGCTTTGCCGGGGGGCCGTCTGCGGTGCCGAGGGCGCCTGCGCCTCAGCGGTAGAAGCAGACCTCGCGGCCGTAGCGCGGATCGAAGCCGCAGCGGACCGTGCTGCGGTCCCGCGCCACCGCGCCGCCGACCGCGGCGCCGGTGCCCGCGCCGATCGCGGCGCCGACGAGGGTGCCCTCGGTGGTGCCGGTGGTGAGGTTGCCGACCGCGGCTCCCGTCGTCCCGCCGACGATAGCGCCGGTCGTGGCTTCGGGGCCGAAGCCGACGCAGGCGCCGAGCGAGCCGGCGAGAAGCACGACGGCGAACGCTTTCGCGATCGGCGTGCGGCGGATGAGGGCGGGAACTCTCGTCGAATACATGCCGGTCGTCTCCTGGAAATCGCGACGCGCACAACACGCGACTGGCGGGTATAGCGCGGCAAACGCGGGAATTCGCCCGATGTTCCGTGCGCGAGATCGCTCGACCTGCGTCGCGCGCGCGTTCTGCACTGCGATCGAGCTCGGTTTCGTGCGCGAGCACGCACGGATCGCCTGCGAAGAACCGCAAAGAACGAACGCGCACGAGCATAGCCGGCATCGGTCGGCGCCGCCGGGGCGGAACTCGCATCTAGCCTATCGGTTGAACACCCGTCTGAACGAGGCCCGAGGAGGGAACCATGGCCACAAGCAGGACTCCGTCGAAGCGCGGTTTCGCTTCGATGAGCCCGGAAAAGCAGCGGGAGATCGCCAGCAAGGGCGGTCAGAGCGTTCCGGCATCGAAACGCTCGTTCTCGCAAAACCGCGAGCTCGCGTCCGCGGCGGGACGCAAGGGAGGTCAATCCTCCACGGTCAACCGCTCGCAGCCGGCCTGAGCGCCGACGCGGACACGTTCGACGGCGACGCACGCTCCGAGCCCCAGGGCTCCGGAGCGTGCCCGCATGCGTGCGATCGGGATGCGTGCGATCGCGCGCGCGCGATCACTCCGCCGCTTCGTGCTGGGGACGCTCGCGCCCCTGCCGCTCGCGCTTGATCAGCTCTGACGTCAGGAAGGCGATCTCGAGCGCCTGGTCCGCGTTGAGACGCGGGTCGCAATAGGTGTGATAGCGGTCCGAGAGGTCGGCATCGGTGAGCGCGCGGGCGCCGCCGGTGCACTCGGTCACGTTCTTGCCGGTCATCTCGAGATGCACGCCGCCCGCATGGGTCCCCTCCGCCCGATGGACGGCGAAGAAGTTGCGCACCTCGGCCATGACCTGCTCGAACGGCCGCGTCTTGTAGCCGGACGGCGACTTGATCGTGTTGCCGTGCATCGGATCGCAGGACCACACGACGGTCCGGCCCTCGCGCTTGACCGCGCGGATCAGCCCCGGCAGATGGTCGATCACCTTGTCCGCGCCGAAGCGGCAGATCAGGGTGAGGCGGCCGGGCTCGTCGTGCGGGTTCAGGATGTCGATGAGCCGGATCAGCTCGTCGGGCGCGAGCGAAGGGCCGCATTTGAGCCCGATCGGGTTCTTGATGCCGCGGGCATATTCGACATGCGCATGGTCCGGCTGGCGGGTGCGGTCGCCGATCCAGATCATGTGGCCGGAGGTGGCGTAAGGGTCGCCGCTCGTCGAGTCGATGCGGGTGAGCGCCTCCTCGTAGCCGAGCAGCAGCGCCTCGTGGCTCGTGAAGAAATCGGTCGTGCGCATCTCCTGATGCGATTCCGGGCTCACGCCGATCGCGCGCATGAAGTCGAGCGCGTCGGTGATGCGCTCGGCGAGCTCGGCGTAGCGCGCGCTCTGCGGGCTGTCCTTGACGAAGCCGAGCATCCAGCGATGCGCGTTCTCGAGATTGGCGTAGCCGCCGGTGGCGAAGGCGCGGATCAGGTTGAGCGTCGCCGCCGACTGGCGATAGGCCATCAGCTGGCGATGCGGATCGGGCCGGCGCGCCTGCGGCGTGAAGGCGATGTCGTTGACGATGTCGCCGCGATAGCTCGGCAGCTCGACGCCGTCGACGACCTCGTTGGGAGCCGAGCGGGGCTTGGCGAACTGGCCGGCGATGCGCCCGACCTTCACCACCGGGCAGGAGCCCGCGAAGGTGAGCACCACCGCCATCTGGAGGAAGACGCGGAAGAAATCGCGGATCGTGTCGGCGGAATGCTCCGCGAAGCTCTCCGCGCAATCGCCGCCCTGCAGGAGGAAAGCCTCCCCGGCCGCGACCGCCGCGAGATGCTTCTTGAGCTTGCGCGCCTCGCCCGCGAAGACGAGGGGCGGAAAGCCCGAGAGCTGCCGCTCCACCTCGGCGAGATGCTCGGCATCCTCGTAGGCGGGCACCTGCTGGATGGGCTTGTTCCTCCAGCTCGACGGGCTCCAGCGCTCGCTCATCGTCCTCAGGCTCCGAATGCGTCCTCGTGTCCACCCCGCGCAGCGCGACCGACGGGCTCCGCCCGCGGGGAGGCGCCTGTATAGCCCCTCGCCGCCGCGGATGCGAGCGCGAAAGTTCCTTGCGCGTCCGAGCGCCGCGGCGACCGAAAAAACCGGCCGCGGCGCAGAGAAAACCTGCGGCCCTCGGAGTTCGAAAAACCTTTCCCCTGCCGTCATTCCGGGGCGCGAAGCGAGCCCGGAACCCAGAACCCCGACTTTCGTTCGAGCGCGCATGCGCGCTCGTTGCGCAATTCAGACCCGCCGATCCGTCGAAGGACGCAGCCTATAGGCTGCTCCTCCGACGTCGAGGATCTGGATTCCGGGCTCGCTTCGCGCCCCGGAATGACGGCGTGGAGGTTCTAGAAGAAAGATTTCAGAACTTTCAGGGGCCGTCGATGCGGGCGATGAAATCCTCCACGACGGGCAGGATCTGCGCGACCATGCGCTCGACGCCCGCCTCGTTGGGATGGATGCCGTCGCGCAGCATCAGGCCCGGCTGTTGGATCACGCCGTCGAGGAAGAAGGGGTAGAGGAGGAGATCGTGGTCGCGCGCGATGTCGGGGAAGATCCGGTCGAAGCGCGCCCGATAGGCCTCGCCCATGTTCGGCGCCGCGACCATGCCGACCATCATGACGGAGACCGAGCGGCGCTCGAGCCGCTCGACGATCTCGCGCAGCGTGCGCTCGGTCGCCTCCGGGTCGAGCCCGCGCAGCATGTCGTTGGCGCCGAGCGCGAGGATCACCCCGTCCGCCTCCTCCGGCACCGACCAGTCGAGCCGCGCGAGCCCGCCCGCGGCGGTGTCGCCGGAGACGCCGGCATTGATCACCCGCACGTCGTGGCCGCGCTCGCGCAGAGCCCGCTCGAGCACCGCCGGAAAGGCGGCGCGCGCCGGCAGATCGTAACCGGCGGTCAGGCTGTCGCCGAGCGCGACGAGGGTGAGCGTCTCGTGGTCCATCGCCCGCGCCGGCGTCGGGCCGAGCGAGAGGGCGGCGGCGAGCGCCACCGCGAGGGCGGCGAAGATCGGCGAGACATGTGACCCGGTGTGGCGCATCGCGACGTAAACCCCATATACACGGCGCGGCAGCGCCGAGCCTGCTTCGCTCCCCCTGTAGGGTACAGATCGGACCGATTTCATGACCGACAAGACCATCGTCCTCGAGAACGTCGATCTGAGCCTCGGGCGCGGAGCGGCGCGGGTGCACATCCTCAAGGGCGTGAGCCTGTCGGTCGGGCGGGGCGAGGCGATCGGCCTCGTGGGGCCCTCGGGCTCCGGCAAGTCGACGCTCCTCATGACGATGGCGGGCCTCGAGCGGCCGGATTCCGGGCGGGTGATCGTCGAGGGGACCGAGCTCACCGGGCTCGACGAGGACGCGCTCGCGCGCTTCCGGGGCCGGCGCATCGGCATCGTCTTCCAGAGCTTCCACCTCGTGCCGACCATGACCGCGCTCGAGAACGTCGCGCTGCCCCTCGAGCTCGCGGGGGCGGGCGACGCCTTCGAGCGCGCCGCCGCCGAATTGCGCGCGGTGGGGCTCGGCGCACGCCTGTCGCATTATCCCGCCCAGCTCTCGGGCGGCGAGCAGCAGCGCGTCGCCATCGCCCGCGCTCTCGCCCCCGACCCCGCGATCCTCGTCGCCGACGAGCCGACCGGCAATCTCGACGAGACGACCGGCGGCTCGATCGTCGATCTCCTGTTCGCGATGAAGCGCGAGCGCGGGGCGACGCTCGTTCTCGTCACCCACGATCTCGCGCTCGCCCGCGCCTGCGACCGCACGGTGCGGCTGCGCTCCGGGCGGATCGAGGCGGACGCCGCCTCGGACGCGGCCTGAGCGGGAGCGCGAGAGACCATGCACGGCACCCTCCCCTCTCCCGCCTCCGAGCCCTCCCCCGAACCCTCGCGCGAGGCGCCGCTGCCGCGCCGCTCGCGCCTGCCGCTCGTGCCGCGGCTCGCCCTGCGCGAATTGCGCTCGGGTCTGCGCGGCTTCGGCATCTTCCTCGCCTGCATCGCGCTCGGCGTCGCCGCGATCGCGGGGGTCTCCTCCGTATCGCGGGCGCTGTCCGAGGGCATTGCGCGCGAGGGTCGCACGCTGATCGGCGGCGATCTCGCCTATACCCTGATCCACCGCGAGGCGAGCCCGCAGGAGTTCGCCGCGCTCGAGGCGCAGGGCACCGTCGCCGCGATCTCGACCATGCGCGGCATGGCGCATGCGGGCGAGCAGGGCTCGGCGCTCGTCGAGATCAAGGCGGTCGACAGCCTCTATCCGACCGCGGGCCGGCTCGTGCTCGAACCCGACATGCCGCTCGCAGAGGTGCTCGCGCCGCGCGAGGGCGTGCACGGGGCGGCGGTCGACCCGGTCCTCCTGTCGCGGCTCGACCTCGCGCTCGGCGACGTCGTGACCGTCGGCTCGCAGCGTTTCGAGATGCGCGCCGCGATCCGCTCGGAGCCGGACAAGATCGCGGTCGGCATCGGCTTCGGGCCGCGCCTGATGATCGCGCGGGAGGCGCTCGCGCAGACGGGCCTCCTCCAACCCGGCAGCCTCGTGCGCCACACCTACCGCGTGAGCCTCCCCGGCCCGGCCGACGACGACGAGGCGCTCGCCCGCGCCCAGGCGGCGATCGCGGCTTCCGTGCCGGAGGCGGGCTGGGAGACGCGCTCGCGTCTCGCGGCCAATCCCGAGCTCGAGCGCAACATCGCGCGCTTCGCCCAATTCCTCACCCTCGTCGGGCTGACCGCGCTCGCGGTGGGCGGCGTGGGCGTCGCCAACGCCGTGCGCGGCTTCGTCGACCGCAAGCGGGATTCGATCGCGACCCTCAAGAGCCTCGGCGCGCCGGGCGGGCAGGTGGTGGCGATCTATCTCACCCAGGTGATGGCGATCGCGGCGATCGCCGTCGCGATCGGGCTCGCGATCGGCGCGGCGCTGCCCTTCGCCCTCGCGGCCGCCCTCTCCGACCTCCTGCCGATCCCCATCGCGCCGACGCTCGCGCCGGCCGAGCTCGGGCTCTCGGCGCTCTACGGCATCCTCACCGCGCTGGCCTTCTCCCTCGCCCCGCTCGGGCGCGCCCACGACATCCAGGTCTCGGGGCTGTTCCGCGACCAGATCGAGCCGGACCGGCGCTTTCCGCGTAAGCGCTACGTCGCGGGCGTCGCGCTCGCGGTGGCCGCGCTCCTCGCGCTCGCGGTCTTCGCCGCGTTCGACCGACGCATCGCGCTCGTCTTCATCGGCGCCGCGCTCGCCGCCTTCGTGCTCCTGCGCGTCGTCGCGATCGGGCTGATGGCGCTCGCGCGGCGGCTGCCGCGTCCGCGCGCGGCGGCACCCCGGCTCGCTTTGTCGAACATCCACCGGCCGGGCGCGCTCACCCCCGCCCTCGTCCTCTCGCTCGGGCTCGGCATCACGCTCCTCGTCGTCATCGCGGTGATCGACGGCAACATGCGCCGCCAGCTCACCGAGACGCTGCCGGGGGAGGCGCCGAGCTTCTTCTTCGTCGACATCCCCGCCGCCGAGGTCGAGGCGTTCACCGGCTTCCTCCGGGAGGCGGCGCCGGACGGCGAGATCGAGCGCGTGCCGATGATGCGCGGGCGTCTCGTCTCCCTGCGCGGCGTGCCGGTGGGCGAGATCGAGGCCGCGCCGAACGCCGCCTGGGTGCTCGACGGCGATCGCGGCATCACCTATTCGGCCGAGATCCCAGAGGGCTCGCGCATCGTCGAAGGCGAGTGGTGGGAGGAGGGCACGAGCGAGCGGCTCGTCTCCTTCGATCAGGAGATCGCCCAGGGGCTCGGGCTGGCGGTGGGCGACGAGGTGGTCGTCAACGTGCTCGGCCGCGACGTCTCGGCGCGCATCGTCAATCTGCGCCGCGTCGAGTGGCGCTCGCTCGGCATCAATTTCGTGATGGTGTTCTCGCCCGCCACCTTCGCAGGCGCACCGCACACCCATCTCGCGACGCTGGCGCTGCCCGGCGCGGCCGACCCCGCGCGCGAGGGCGCGCTGCTGCGCCAGCTCGCCCAGGCCTATCCGAACGTCACGAGCGTGCGCGTGAAGGACGCGCTCGAGGCGGTCAACACCGTCGTCGAGCAGCTCCTCCTTGCGATCCGCGGCGCCTCCTCGATCGCGCTCGCGGCGAGCGTGCTCGTGCTCGCCGGCGCGCTCGCGGCCGGCCATCGGGCGCGGCTCTACGATGCGGTCGTGCTCAAGACCCTCGGCGCCACCCGCCGCAAGCTGGTGCTCGCCTACACGCTCGAATACGGCGCGCTCGGCCTCGCCGCCGCCCTGTTCGGGCTGATCGCGGGGACGCTCGCGGGCGCGGTGATCGTGAGCCGGGTCATGAATCTCGGCTTCGCCATGGTCTGGAGCGGGCCGCTGGCGGCCGCCAGCCTCGCGGTGGTGGTGACGGTGGGGCTCGGCCTCGTCGGCACCTGGCGCATCCTCGGCCAGAAGCCGGCGCCCTACCTGCGCAGCCTGTGATCCTCGCCCCTGCCGGATCCGTGCCACGCGCGAGGGTGACGTATGGGAATTTTCCCTGCCGCGCCTCGCGAATTCCGCGCGGGCGCTTCGCGTCGCGTTAACAAAGGACAGGATGCGTTCCGTATAGGAAGGGACGGCATCGCGGATCGCGGACGGCCGCAGATCCGGCGCGGACGTGAGACCGGATGCAGTCGGGGGGTAATCGTGTTCGACTTCTTCAAGCAGCCTCATGACCCGAACGCCGCGATGCTCGCAGCGCTCGACCGCGCCCAGGCGATCATGACGTTCGATCTCGACGGGACGGTGCTCTCGGCGAACGACAACGCGCTTCGCGTGCTCGGATACGATCTCCAGGAGGTCGTCGGGCGCCCTCACGCGATCTTCGTCGACGGTCGGGGGAAGGCGAGCGGGACCGATGCGGCGTTCTGGGCCGCCTTGCGGGGCGGAGAGCGTCGCGCGGGCGTCTTCCGCCGCGTCGCGAAGGACGGTCGCGACGTGTTCCTCGAGGCCTCCTACGACCTCATGCGCGACGCCTCCGGCAAGCCCTTCCGCGTCGTCGCCTTCGCCACGGACGTGACCGCGCGCAGGCACGAGGAGCTCGACGCGAAGGGTCAGGTCGTGGCGATCGGCCGCACCAACGCGGTGATCGCCTTCACGCCCGACGGCGTCGTCCTGGACGCCAACGAGAATTTCCTGGCGGCGGTCGGCTATCGCCTGGACGAGATCCGCGGCCGCCATCACGCGCTGTTCGTCGATCCCGCCGAGCGGGAGAGCGCCGCCTACCGCGCCTTCTGGAGCGGGCTCGCCCGGGGCGAGCCCCTCGCCGCCCGGTTCAAGCGCATTGCCAAGGGCGGGCGCGAGATCTGGATCCAGGCGAGCTACAACCCGATCTTCGACGACGAGGGCCGGATCTGCAAGGTCGTGAAATACGCCGTCGACGTCACCGAGCAGATGGACGCCCTCGCCGACCTGCGGCGGCGCATCGTCGAGATCGAGGCCGCGATCTCGCGCTCGGATGCGCAGGCGGCCGATGCCACGCGGGGGACCGGGGAGACGTCGGGCCACGTGCGGGCCACGGCCGCCACGTCGGAGGAACTCGCCGCATCGGTCGGCGAGATCGCGTCGATGATGTCCAAGGCGCGCACGGTCAACGAATCCGCCTTCTCCCGCGCGAACGCCGCGGGCGATTCGACGGCGCGCCTCGCGACCGCGGTCTCGCAGATGAGCGGCATCGTGTCGCTGATCGGCGACATCGCCGGACAGATCAACCTCCTCGCCCTCAACGCGGCGATCGAGGCGGCGCGGGCCGGCGAGGCCGGGCGGGGCTTCGCCGTCGTCGCCCAGGAGGTGAAGAACCTCGCGGGACAGGCGGCGCGGGCGACGCAGCAGATCGGCGCCGAGATCGACGCCGTCCAGGCGATCTCGGGCGACGTCGTCGGCGCGCTCGACGGAATTCGCGATTGCGTCACCGAGATGCGCGAGCACGTGGCGGCGACGGCCGCCTCCCTTGAACAGCAGGAGGGGGCGACCCGCGAGATGTCCCGGACGCTCCAGTCGACGTCGAGCGCGATCGCCTCGATCGCCGAGGCGGTCGCGGCCATGTCGCACGAGGTCTCGCGCGTGGCCGAGGAAACCCGCGAAGCGGGCCGGGCGGCAGAACGTCTCGCGCGCTGAGACCCGCCGCGACGCCGCTCGCCGGTCGAGCCCCCGTCGACTCGCGAGCGGAAAGTCTTATCCATGTTTAAACAACACGCGAGGCGCGGGTAATCTGAGCTTCTGTTCTGCTGCCGGCGCGCTTCACGAGACCGTGTCGCGACTAGACTTCGAATGCGACGCCGCGTCCGCCGAATCCCCTTGCGCTGCGCCGCTTATGTTCCCATATTGCAGCCAACGCCGCACGATCGGCGCGGGGAGCGTGCCCCCAGCCCGCCACGCGCTTCGCTAGACGTTCTCGAGAGGACTGGGATGCAAGTGAACGATCAGAACCGCTTCGCCTACGGCACCGGCGTGGCGCGTCCGCAAGCCGAGATCGACCAGGGCCTGCGGACGTTCATGCTCGGCGTCTACAATTACATGGTGCTCGGCCTCGGCGTCACCGGCGTCGTCGCCATGGGCACCTTCATGGCCGCGAGCGCCAGCGAGACGCTGTTCGCGACCCTCTATCTGAGCCCGCTGCGCTGGGTGATCATGCTCGCGCCGCTCGCCTTCATCTTCCTCTTCTCGTTCCGCATCGAGAAGATGAGCGTCTCCGCCGCCCAGGGCATGTTCATGGCCTTCGCGGCGCTGATGGGCCTGTCCCTGTCGACGATCTTCTTCGTCTTCACGGGCGAGTCGATCGTGCAGGTGTTCTTCATCACGGCGGCCGCCTTCGGCGGTCTGAGCCTGTGGGGCTACACCACGAAGAAGAGCCTCTCCGCTTGGGGTTCGTTCCTGATCATGGGCGTGATCGGCCTGCTGATCGCCATGGTCGCGAACATCTTCATCCAGTCGAGCGCCATCGGCTTCGCCGTGTCGATCCTCGGCGTGCTGATCTTCGCGGGCCTCACCGCGTGGGACACGCAGCGCCTCAAGGAGATGTACCTGTTCAACAATTTCGACACCGCGACCGCGAGCAAGGTGTCGATCATGGGTGCGCTGTCGCTGTACCTGAACTTCATCAACATGTTCCAGTTCCTCCTCGCTCTCCTCGGCAATCGCGAGTGAGCGAGAAGGCGGCGGACCGAGACCCCCGCCGTCTGGAACGTCGAGCCCCGGCCGCGAGGCCGGGGCTTTTTCGTACGCGTCGCGGCCGCTCCCCTTCCCTCCCCGTAGGGGAGGGTGGCCTCCGAGGCGAAGCCGAAGGAGGTCGGGTGGGGCCCGACGCTCGCAGGATGAAGCCGCCGCTCTCCTTCCCCTCAGGGGAAGGTGGCCCGGCGGCGAAGCCGACGGGGCGGATGGGGTCATTCGCGCCGCAGGCGCGAAGGGGCGTCGTCCTAG